>NZ_LMTS01000002.1 GCF_001541225.1 Variovorax sp. WDL1
CCGCGTGCACCTGCACGATCGGGTTTACGCGCGTGCCCTGAGGACGCTGCCGGCGGCGGTGATGGTGCCGGGTGCGGGCACGGGCATGTCATTTGGCGATGTTGTCGTGGCACTGCCGTTGCCGCCGCTGCTGCCCATGCCGTCGCCGGTGTCCGGCACCGCCGGGCCGGAGGTCCCGGTGCCACCGGTGCCTGCAGCCGTGTTCGCTTGCGCGGGTGTTGTCTCCGGCACCGGCTCGGCGCCGATCACGCCACCGGCCGTGTTGCTCAGGATCGGTGCGGTCACCGTCAAGCCGACACCACCGGTCTGGCGCAACGTGCCGCCGCGGTTGTCGATGTCGCTGCCGCTGGCGAGCTGAAGGCTCTGCGCTTCCAGTGTGCCGCCGGTATTGCCCAGCACCCCCTGGGTGGCGATCTTGAGCTCGCCGCCGCTCGTGAT
>NZ_LMTS01000162.1 GCF_001541225.1 Variovorax sp. WDL1
GATCACGCAAGCCAGGTTCAAGCCTGCCTGGCTAGAGCAACTGCTGCGACGCCGGCCGCTGAACGTGGCGGCGGTGGCGTTGGCCAACAAGATGGCTCGCACGGCCTGGGCTCTCATAGCGCACGGGCGGGCGTACCAAGCGGAGTGGAAGAGCACTCCACCTAGTGGCTGCGGCGCGCAAGCGCAGGCGGCTTAGATCATCAACCTGAGACAACCTATAGGAGTGGATGCCGCAAAGAGTGCGTGAGTCGAGTCGATGAAGTGATGGGTGAAGCGGTCGGACCGCGGGTCGGGTAAAGCTGAATGTTTGTCTGGGCGAGCCTCGTGCAAAGCCCACCCAGGAGATGAGCACCGACCCTGCGAATGACCATCAAGGCCAGCGGCGGGCTTCGGTCCGATCTGCAC
>NZ_LMTS01000050.1 GCF_001541225.1 Variovorax sp. WDL1
GAAACGTGAGGACGCGAGCTGATCCGCGGTCGCGGTGGCTCTGCAATCGGTCATGCCTCTTGACTTGATCTCGGCAGCGCTGCCGACCTCGGTGACCTCGGCAGTCCGCCAACCCGTCTGGAACAGGCGGACATCGCTCACAAACGACGAGCAAGCCGATATGCCGGGCAGACCGATGCCCGCGAGGATAAGTAAGACGAGTCCTTTCCCTCCAAGCCACGGCGTGGAGCCGCCCGAATTCAACCGATCAGACGATCGGTTCAGTACGCTCGACGTTTGTGACATAGATCCATCCGGCACCGGGCTGGCCCGTGCGACCCGCACCCGAAATCGTGGTCACGAACCCATCGACCTGCTCGTCTTCGCAGTGGAGTTCCAGCTTGTACTCGTTCACCACTTCATCGCCCAACTCGAGTGAAAATCGTCGCTCGGCCTCATGAAGGGGCGTGAGCGAACCCTTGACGACATACAAAGTGAGGTTGTGCTCCCGACCGGTCGCGTCGTCACCCCAGGCCGGCGAACTCTTCAGCGCGGCTATAACAGCGGCAATCCGATTGCTGTGCAGATAAGCTTTGATTTCCTTCATGATGTAGCTCCAACGTGGGTCTCAAGAATTGCCGTCTTGCGCCTCTCAGCGCGGTGCTCAGCCCATTCCCATATGAGCGGCAGGATGAGCAACGTTAGGGCGGTCGAGGTGAAGAGTCCTCCCACGACCACCGTGGCGAGTGGCCGCTGAGTCTCCGCACCAACACCGGTCGAAAGCAACATGGGGATGAGACCAAGAATGGCGACTGAGGCAGTCATCAACACGGGTCGAAGGCGCAGTGCCGCTCCCTGCTGTACGGCCTCGCGTATAGGCAGACCCTGTCGCCGGAGGTCGTTGAGGAACGTCACCATGACGATGCCGTTGAGCATCGCCACGCCGAAGACTGCGATGAATCCGATTGCGGAGGGCACCGAGAGGTACTGGCCGCTCACGAAAAGGCCGATGATGCCGCCGATGATCGCGAACGGGACGTTGGCGATGATGATCGTTGCATGACGCACGGAGTTGAAGGCCGTGTAGAGGAGGATGAAGATCAGTCCGATGGTGAGGGGAACGATCACACCCAGACGTGCCATAGCGCGCTGCTGATTCTCGAACGAGCCGCCCCACTCGATCCAGTAGCCCGTCGGAAGCTCAACTGCCTCCTTCAGCCTTGCATTCGCCTCCTTGACGAAGGAGTCCACGTCGCGCCCCTTGACGTCCATCTGCAGTACGGAGTAGCGCTGGAGTGATTCGCGGCGAATGAAGGAGTAGCCCTCGTCCATCTCGATGGTCGCCACTTGCGAGAACGGCACCAGTGCGCCTTCCGCCGTGCGGATCGGAATGCTGGCAATCGAGGACGGGCTCACCCGGAATTCGTCCGAAAGTCGTACGGCGATGTCGAACCGCTTGGTTCCTTCAATCAACGTCGAGACCGTGCTGCCGCCGACGCCGGACTGAACCACTTCCAGGATCTCATCGGCGTTGATGCCATATCTGGCCGCTGCCTCACGGTTCACCTTGATAACGAGCTGCGGCTTTCCCTTGTTGGCCTCGGCGGAAAGATCGGCGACACCGGGTACTTTGGAGAGGACGCCCTGAATCTTGCCTGTGAGCCTGTCGAGGGTGGCCAGGTCTTCGCCGTACAGTTTTAGCGCTAGCGTTGCGCGGACACCTGAGATCAACTCCTCCACCCGAGACTGGATAGGTTGGGTCGCGCCAAACACGACCGTTGGCACGACCTTTTCCAGGGCCTCCTGCATCTCGAAAGCGAGCTTCGAATAGGAGATCTTTTCGGGCCACTCCTCGGGTGGTTTCGTGTCGAGATTGAGCTCCATGTAGTTCACATCGGTCGTTTCACCGCCCTCAGCGCGTCCGATGGTCGCCAACACCGACCGAATCTGCGGGAACTGCTTGTGCAGCTCCGCGCTCACTTCATTGGAAATCCGGATTGATTCATCGAGCGAGGTGGAAGGAATGCCAGTCACACGGAACTGAATGGTCCCCTCCTGTAGCTGCGGCATGAACTCCTTGCCCAGGAATGGGAAGAGTGCGAGCGACGCAAGCAACAGAACGACAGCAGATCCGACGACGAGCGCTTTGCGCTCAAGTGCCCAATCCAGCAGCGGAAGATAGATCTTCTTGGCTCTTCGCACCAGAAAAGTGTCGCGCTCCTCCTTCGGCTTGAGGATCAGGGCGGCCAGCACCGGTACCAAGGTCAGAGAAAGCAACAGGGAGCCGGCCATTGCGAAAGTGATCGTGTAGGCCATCGGCTTGAACAGCTTGCCCTCCAGCCCGGTTAGGGAGAACAACGGAAGAAACACCACGATGATGATCAGGATCGCGAACGCGATCGGATTCACTACTTCCCGCGCCGCCTCAAGGATGAGGTGCGTCTTGTGGATGGGCTTGCCGGACTCCTTGGCGTGTGCGAGGAGCCGGAAGGCGTTCTCCACCATCACGACGGCGCCGTCGACCATCATCCCGGTGCCGATTGCGAGACCGGCAAGCGACATGAGGTTCGCTGAAACGCCGAACTGCTGCATCAAGATGAAAGCGATCAGCATGGCCATTGGCAGCGTGATCACCACGACGATGGCCGATCTGAACTCGCCGAGGAAGAGGAACAGGATGATCGCTACCAGGATTGCCCCCTCTAGCAGGGAACTCTCGGCGGTGTTCAGTGCTTTCTTGACCAGTTCGGTGCGGTCGTAGACTGGCTGCAGCGTGACCCCTTTCGGCAGTGCCGCCTGTGCAACGGCGAGTTTGGCCTTGACCGCATCGACGACTGTCTTCGCGTTTTCGTTCACCCGTGCGAGCGCAATACCCAGCACCGCCTCTTTTCCATCTCGAGTCACAGCGCCGAATCGAGGGGCCGGTGCTTGCTTGACCTGAGCGACATCGCGCACATACACGGGAGCCCCATTGCGCTCCGCCACCACGATCTGCTCTATGTCAGAAGTGCTCGACACGAGGCCTAACCCGCGCACCAGGTACTGCTCAGATCCCAGGTTGATCGATTGGCCTCCAACCTGCTTGTTGTTGGCGGTCAAGCGTTCCATCACTTCCTTGAAGCTCAGCCCGTATTTGATGAGCTTGCGTGGATCGATCTGGACTTGAAACTGCTTCTGTTCACCGCCCCAGGAAATCACGTCATCGACGCCGGGGACCGTGCGCAGAATCAAACGCACGGTCCAGTCGTGCAGAGTGCGCAAGTCCATGGTGCTCATGGACTTGTCCGCAGATTCGACCGTGTACCAGAAGACCTGTCCAAGACCAGAGCTGTTCGGCCCAAGGACGGGTTCTCCATAGCCCTGCGGCAAACGCCCTTTGGCCTCCTGAAGCTTCTCGCCCACGAGGCGGCGCGCAAAGTAGATGTCTACGTCGTCCTTGAAGTAGATGCCGACGTACGACAAGCCGAAGAGGGATACGGAACGAACCTCCTCGACGCCGGGCAGGCCCGCCATCGCACCTTCGATCGGCGTCGTTAGCAGCTTCTCGACATCCTCCGCGGCCAGGCCTGGCGACTCGGTGTAGATGTTGACCTGAATCGGGGTGACGTCCGGAAACGCATCTACGGGTACGTTTCGGAAAGCCTGGACTCCGACGCCAATGACCACGGCGAAGAAAACCAGGACCAAGACCTTGTAACGCAGCGACGCGTCTACGATGGCATTGAGCATGTGTGACTTTCAGTTCCTCAATGCGTATCGCCGATTTGCGACTTCAGAACGCGAGCCTTGAGTGCATAAGTGCCCGCGCCAACGACCTGCTCGCCCGGCTTCAGACCGGACTTGACGATGGTGCGGGTACCAAGACGCTCGCCTGGTTCGATTGCACGCTGCTCATAAGAGCCGCCTTCGAAGACGAAGACGGTCGGTTGGCCTTGCATGAGCACGATCGCCTGATCGGGTACGGTCAGCACATCGCGCGAGGGAACCGCCTTGGGAGCAGTGCTCTCGATCGTTGCTGTCGCGAACATCTCGGGCTTCAAGCGTCCATCTGCGTTGTCGACTTCAATGCGCGCGGGAATGGATCGCGTTTCCTTGTCGAGGATGCTGGCGACGTAGGTCACACGACCTGGGAAGACTTCATCTGGGTACGCTGCGACAGTGACCGAGGCCTTCGCGCCGACCCGCACTTTGGAGAGCTGCGCCTCTGCAAGGTTCGCCTCGATCCAGAGCTTCGAGAGGTCGGCGACGACAAACAAACTGTCCGCCGGCCCTGCCAGACCACCGATCACCGCCTTCTTCTCGATGATCGTTCCGGCGAGCGGCGATATCAACGGGAAAACAGAGGCCGCGATACCCGAGGTACCAGGAACGCCGAGGAGCCGGAGGTGGTCTTGCGCGGCGCGCAGCGCGGCACTGGCTTTCTCGTTCTCGGCCCTGGCTCGCAGGAAGTCCTTCTGCGAGATGATCTCCTCCGCCTGCAGCGACGCGGCACGCTTGTAGTCGGCCTCTGCAACGCGACTTGCGGACCGGGCTTGGCTGAGTGCCGACGAGGCTTCACCTACAGCAACACTGTCCAGCGTCGCCAAGGCTTGGCCCGGCCGGACGCTGTCGCCCAAGTTGCCGCTCACGCTGACCACGCGGCCCTCAACACGTGGCGCAATCCGCGCGATGCGATCCTGATTGGCTCGGATCGTCGCCGTGACCGTTACGGTGTCTGTCAGCGCTTGCGCTTTGAGCTCTTCCAAGGTGATGCCAGCACGGTCGGCTTCGTCTTTGGACAGTTTCAGCTCGTCCTTCTTCTCGGCCGCTTCCTCGGCTGCGGGTTTTTCAGCGGCTGCATCCTTGGCGCCGCCACACGCGGTCAATGCGAGGAGCGAAATCGACGCGCAGATCGCCAAGCCAGGTATGCCCAGCCTCACAAGCAAGGGCCGTGCGGCAGATGCGGATTGAACTTCGCAATTCATGGCGTAACTCCTTCAGGCGGCCAGCCGGCGGCCAGTTCAAGTGCGAGACGTGTCGTCTGGTATTCGGTCAACGTGTCGATCAGATCGCGCCGCGCATCGAGGGCCTGGCGATTGACAACGATCAGTTCCAGCAGACCGATCTGGCCTGCACGCTGTGACTTGACCGATAGCTGCTGGTTGTCGAGCAGCGCCGGCAGAACTCGATCCTGGGTGCGGCTGAGACGAGCCCTCAGGCTCTCGAGCTTGGCCCATAGGGCTCGAACCTGGGCCTGCGTATCGCGGATGGCCGCCGCGCGCGAAATCTCCGCCTGGGTCAAGGCGCTACTGGCTTGGCCTATGCCAGTGGCGTTCTGCTTGAACAGGGGGAGCGGCACCGAAACCGTCAGGGTAGTCAAGCGCTCGCGGGCACTGCTTGACCCTTCCCGCCCCACGCCGACCCCAACAGTCACGTCGGGGTATCGGCTGGCGCTTTCAAGCTTTAGTCTGGCGCGTGCCGAATCCTCCCGCGCACCCAGTGCTCGCAGGCGCGGCTGCGACACGGTCTGTTCCAGTAGCGCGTTCAGGTCGTAAGTGGAGGCAGGCAGGGGTCGAAGCTCTCCAATTGCAAGAGGCAACCGCCCTCCGAGCAACTGCAGCTTCGCCGCGAGGTCCGCACGGGCGTCAAGAAGTTGCTCCTTGGCGAGTGCAAACTGATTGCGCGCGCGGTCCGCCTCCACCGCTGCGACGTTTGAATCGAGCTTGGTGTCTTCGCCCGCTGTCCTGCGCTTTTCGATGGCCGACGCGGTCGCTTCAAACAGTCCGAGCGCCTGCTCTTCCAGGTCGACACGCTGTTGCAAAGCAAGGACTCGGTAGTACTGCTGCCCAACCTCGACGCGTGTTTGGCGCCGTGTCTCTTCAATCTCACTGTGCAGGGCGTTCAGTGCGGCCTCGGAGGCCTCGCGGCGATATCCACGCTGTCCCGCGATCTCCAGAGTCTGCTGCACTGTGGCTGCCCATTCGTGGCGCAGCTCAGATAGCGCACCCTCCTGCGGCACGTCTCGGCGTATGCCATCGAACCCGGCCACCGGGTTGTTGTAGAGAAACGCGTTCGCATCCCGTTGGGAGCCCTCTGCCGCAGCGAGCTCTGCCCGTTTGGACCTCAGGGCAGGGTTGGCTTCCTCGGCCAGTCGCAGGGCCTCCGCCAGGCTCAGCGGGGCAACGAGCGGCAACGCTTGCTGCTGCGGTGGCGGCGGCACAGTTTGAGCGTGGCTTGGCCACACGGCCAAGGCCAGTGCACTGGTAGCGACCAGCGTCTTGATTCGCATCGAATTCTCCTAGCGTTGATGAAACAACCTGCAGGGGAATCGACGAGCTGAAGCTTGAGATGTTTCTAAAGGTGCGAGCTCGCCGATCAGATGGCGAGCCGCCTTGCTGGGCGTTCGAGCCCAGGAGGAGTGGGGGAGCGATAATGGTGCGGTCGTGAATCCGGCGGACGCAAGGCACCTGCCGCGATCACCGGCGGCACGCGATCAACGATCTGGAGCACCACGTTGATATGACAACCAATGCAGTTGTCATCGCCGTCGGCGATCTGCTTCAGCTTGAGATCGTGGGCCTTTTCAACGGATAGAGCGCTGGCCTTGTGATCGTGGTGCCCGAAGTGAGCCGCACCGGTGCCCGCTTCGTGGCGGCAGTAGCCGGACGCAGCGCTCCACGCGAACTGAAGTGGCACTACGGCGAGGAGCAGCACGAACAGGAATCTGCGCATCGCCGACAAGCCGCCGGCGCCTCGCAGGTTGTTCATGAACTCAAGCATTGGGCGAACGTGTTTGGGGCTTGCAAGGCCGTATTGTGACGCGCTCAGGCCGACTTTCCACAGGATGCACAAAAACGTGCGCCGTCGGGCAGCGGCGTTGAACAACCGCCGCAGGCGCGCGCAGCGGCCGCCAAGCAGCATTGGCCGCAATACCTGGTCCCGCTTGCAAGGGGCGCGCGGCAAGCCGTACAGGATCCGGCGCTCTGGGCAGGACTTTCCTCAAAGCGTCCGTGGTCTCGGCCGCCATGGTGCTCTGCCGAGCGATGGGACGAACCGTGGCCGCGCCGATCATGGTCGCCGCTCGAGATATTGCGCAGCATTAGATAAGAAGTTCATGTGGATTTCTTGTCGGGCGCTGGGTGAGACGCGTCGGGGCCTTGCGTGAATTGGAAACCTTGAAGTAACTTGAAGGTCAAGTGTTTTCTTCGCATGCAGACTCGGAGCGCCCGATAGCCCAGATGTCGAGCTCGGGTCGATAGGCTGCGGCGGTGACCCCGAAGAATCCAAGAATGCTGTGGAAGAGGTTGTCGTGCGAGTAGGAACGGCCGGAAATTGAAGCCAGGCAGCCTTGTGGCAGGTTCAATCGACGTTGGGTACCTTGAGACTGCCAGACAAGCATAGGAACGCGTATCTGCTCGCTCGGCGCGAGCAAACGGGGCAGCCCGTGAAGGTAAATGTTGCGCTCACCCAGGCTCTCGCCGTGGTCGGAAAGATACACGACTGCAACATCCATCCGGGAGGCCTGCGACTTGGCGACCTCGATGGCGCGCGCTATGGTCTTGCTCGTGTAGTCGATCGAGTTGTCGTAGGTGTTGACGAGCGCGCCCACGTCGCAATTCTGAATTCGATTCGTCTCGCACGTTGGTTGGAAGGGGCCGGGCGCGGGATAGCGCCGGTAGTAGGATGGCCCATGGCTTCCCATTTGGTGCAGCACGATGGCTGCGTCGCCTTTGACAATGGAGAGCCTCTTTTCCAGCGCGGGGACCAGAACCTCGTCGAGGCATGCGCCGTCATGGCAGATGTCTCCGACGTCGGATGTGGGCATCTGCTGAGTAGGCACTCGCGAGCACACGCCCTTGCAGCCCGAATTGTTGTCGAGCCACTCGACCTCGACGCCGGTACGCTGGAGAACGTCAAGGACGTTCTCTCTCGCCTGCGCCTTCGAGACGTCAAAGGCGTCCGCTCCCAAATCGGAGAACATGCAGGGAAGCGACGTCGCGGTGTCCGAGCCGCAGGACGATACCTTGCTGAAATACACACCCCCTGCACCGGCTAGCGCGCCGTTCGTGTCGCGCGGGTAGCCTCCCAGCGAAAAGTTGGCTGCGCGCGCTGTCTCCCCGACGATGAGGATCAGGACCAGCGGTTTGTCCGCGGCGTTCGACGGGCGTCGAGCGTCTGGTGCGACCCGAGCAAGCATGGAGGGCATCTCGGTCCCTCCCTTCAAATGCCCGTAGATTGCGTTGAAGTAGTTGGTGGGGACGAGTTGAAAGCGCAGTTCGCGATGATTCCTGAAGGTCGTCGCGAGGGTGCCATAGGAAGTGACCAATAGGATTCCAGTCAGTATCGCGGCCGTTGCGAGCAGTGCGGTCATCTGGAGCGCCGTTTGAGCAGGTCGGCTTGAACGGATCCCCAAGAACCACAGCACCCCTGCAGGAAGCACGCCCCGAAGCGTGAGATCAAGCAATGCCGGCCAAGCCAGCAGCTCCCGCGCTTCCCGGACGTCGGAGTCGATGATGTTCCG
Organism: Variovorax sp. WDL1; assembly: GCF_001541225.1. Lineage (GTDB taxonomy): Bacteria > Pseudomonadota > Gammaproteobacteria > Burkholderiales > Burkholderiaceae_C > Variovorax. The sequence goes on from NZ_LMTS01000050.1 coordinate 8,480, forward strand.
GACCAAGTTCTTGTCAAAAAGGACGCCCCAGTTGTCCAGGTAGTGCGACACCCCGGCAGAGACGATGAGGACCAGGCTCAGGAGGACCACGCCCGTGGTGCCGCCGGCAACAAGCCGAAGCAGCGCAGCGAACGAAGAAATCAGGACCAAGGCAAGTCCGGCTGTGGTGACGGTCACCAGCCCACCCGCCTCTGTCTGGGCCGCCGAGATCGTTCTCCAGAAGGCAAGGTTGTCTGCTAGTACAAGCCAGGAAGCGGCTGCCAGGCTCGCAAACAAAGGGGAGAGGCCGCGAACGTGAGCCCGTAGCGAGCGGCGGTTGCGGACGACTATGGTAGCGAGCGTCCGCGCAACGGGTGGTCGGTCTTGCATGTTCTAGGTTGGTTCATGCGCACCCGCGTGCACTCCGGGCTCGCCCAGCTGTTTGGCGGCATCAACGAACTGTAGAAATCACATCCCACAATCGGGGGACGCCAACATTACAAATCTGTAATCTCCATAGCCTGGATGGCGGATTTGTAGTCGGCTCAAACCGGCCGGAAGGTAGGATCCAGGAATGCATCTCCTGGTCATCGAAGACGAGCTCAAACTGGGCGACTACCTACGCAAAGGTCTTGTCGAAAGCGGCTTCAACGTGGACCTCGCGCGCGACGGAACGGAGGGCCTTGGCATGGCCCTCAGCGGCAACTACGACGCGATCGTGCTCGACGTCATGCTGCCGGGCATCGACGGCTTCAAGGTTCTGGAAACTCTGCGCAAATCGGCTTCGACGCCTGTTCTCATGCTCACCGCCAGGGACGATGTAGCAGATCGCGTGAAAGGGCTTGAAGGCGGCGCGGACGACTATCTGGCCAAGCCTTTTGCTTTTTCCGAGCTGCTCGCGCGAGTGCGTGCGTTGCTGCGACGCGGCACACTGCAGGAGTCGACCAGGTACGCACTGGCCGACCTGCAGCTGGATCTGACGACTCGCAGAGCGAACCGCAGCGGAAAGCGACTGGACTTGACCGCCAAAGAGTTCGCCCTCCTCTCACTGCTTTTGCGACGCCAGGGACAGATCCTTTCGCGCGCAGTCTTGGCCGACCAGGTCTGGGGCATGAACTTCAACAGCGACACCAATGTGGTCGAGGTGGCCGTACGCCGGCTGCGGGCGAAGATCGACGATCCCTTCGAAGAAAAGCTACTTCATACGGTGCGCGGCATGGGCTATGTTCTGGAGCGCAGGGACGACAGTCAGGCGTGAGCAAGCCATCGATCCAGACACTTCTGTCGCGATGGTTCGCGGCATTGACGCTGATCGGCCTGAGCATCGCATGCGCCGCTGTTTACGCAGCTACGCGATGGAGTTTCCAGCTAAAGCAGTCCGAGCAATTCACCCGTTACAACGAGATCGTTCGTCATGTAGTCGATGAGACGAACTCGCCCCCGAACATCGATGCGCTGCGTCACAAGCTCGACGACTACTTTCTGAGCAATCCGGATGCCACGGTCGACCTGTCGGCAGGTGGCCGGCTGATCTACAGGTCACAGCAACAGCCGTTCAGAGAACACCCGATCTCAAGAGTCTCGTCGCTTGAGGGATTGAGCTTTGATGACAAGCCGATCGAGTTGCGCATCACCATCGATGTCACCAGCGATGAACTGTTGCTTAGACGCTTGGCATGGACGTTGTTCGGTGCCGCAAGCCTCGGATCGTTGGTCGTCGCGCTGACCGGAGCCACCGTCGTGAGGCGCGGCCTCAAGCCGCTTAAATTGCTGGCGGCACAGACGGCGGCCGCCGGACCAAGTCAGCTTGGTGCGCGCATCGATCCATCGGGATTCGCCAGCGAGCTGCAGCCCTGGATCCGACAGTTCAACTCGTTGCTTGAACGGGTCGAGGGTGCCTATGGGCAACTTGAGGCGTTCAATGCAGACGTCGCTCATGAACTACGCACGCCGTTGTCCAACATGATCGCTCAGGCCGAGATCGAACTCAGCCAGTCCCGCTCCGTCGAGGCGCTTCAGGACGCCCTGAGCTCTCAACTCGAGGAAGCACAACGCTTGTCGAGCATCGTCACCGACATGCTCTTTCTTTCGAAGGCCGACCGTGGAGCGAGTGCCCGTCGGTCCGGGCCCGTCCGCATGGCCGAGCAGGTTGCCGCAGTGGCCGAGTTTCACGAGGCTGAACTGGAAAGCGAGCAGCTTTCCCTGCAGGTCGACGGAGACGCCGAACTGGAAGTGGACATCGGGCTCCTTCGGAGAGCTCTGTCGAATCTGGTCAGCAATGCCATTAGGTACGCCGAGCCGGCGAGTTCTATTCGCGTGCGCATCCGGCCGCGCGAAGGAGGCGTCAGCCTCGTAGTCGAGAACCGAGGCGTCACCATCGACCCTAAAGCGCTACCGCATCTTTTCGAGCGCTTCTATCGGGCAGATAAGGCTCGAAGCGGATCTTCGAGTCATCATGGCCTCGGTCTCACGATTGTCGCGGCGATAGCCCGCATGCATGGCGGATCAACGTTCGCAGAATCTGCAAACGGCGTGACCCGTATTGGGCTCGTGATCGCAGAGCCCGAGCCCAGGCAACGCGGGTAAGGCCGTCCTCCAGCACGCGTGGAGCCTCTCTGCCCTACTTGGGATCTGCCACAACCGTCGGCCACGGTGCGCCGCGGCTTACGTTCTTCCACGCAGGATCCTTCATGGCAGCATTCAACTCGGCATTGACCTGGTCACGCGTCTTCGGTTCCCCAGACTTTGCAACGGGCCATGGTGCGCCACGACTGGCCGCGTTCCAAGCAGGGTGCTTCTGCGCCTTTTCAAGGTCCGCTGCGACCTGCGAGCCACTGGTCGCGCTCGCATGCTGGGGATGATAGGTTGCACCCAGCTCCCCGGTAGCCGGGTGGTACGCCCCATCGGCCAGCGCACTTACCGGCACGAGAAGGGTCGTGGCGAAGGCGGCCGCGGCCGCAACGGAAGTCAGACTACGAATGGACATCAAAGGTCTCCTTAGGTTTGCCGCCTCGGTCGACTGACCAGTGCGTGGAATCAACTCTAGAAACCGGTCCCGACAGTTCGCGGTCGCGGCGATTACAAATGGGTCATTTGAATGTCATAAATGCCAAGCGAAACGCCCTGTGGTCTCCCACAGGGCGTTGCTGCCTGGGCGTCTATCGATCAGCGAACCGGCGCAACCTCGCCGATTGGCGCCTGAGAGGTCTTCGGGCCGGAATTCGCATTGCGAAGCTCTGCGTACGCACTCGCCGCCTTACGATAAGCTGGGTTCGTAGGGTCGGCTCCCGCCTCTCCGAACTGGACTGCGGCGAGGCCCGACTTAACCCAGTTCATTGTGTCGGCCTGCACCATGGCGCGCGAATTCTCTTGAACTCGAACCACTGCACGCGGGTTGCCTTCGGGATAGCCGACCGTCGGCGCCGAAGCCATCCACGAGCGGGTGTCCGCAGCCACCGCAGCGCCCGACACGGTCGAGCTAAAAGCCACTGGGCGAGGATCGCCCTCCGCGTAGTTGCCGGCGAGGGCGGGTACCGCTGCAGCGGCCAGAGCGAGAGTGGCGAGGGGCAGTCGAAGCATGGACATTTGCATTTCGGATCCTTTGAAGTGGTGGGTGGTAGAGCGCCGCTTTCATCGTCGGCGTGATACGACTTTAGTGAACCAGAACACCAGATTCAGGACCGTTGCATTACAGTTTTGTCATCAGGCTTTCGCCGAAGCGCGATGGGTGCCTCCCGCCAGTCGCGCATACTCACTTTAGAGTGAAGCGAACGGCCTGCGCCGGTTGCCCCTTCAGGGACACTTGCGCCACGACCTTGGTGCCTGCGCCCACGCTGAAAGCGCCCTTGGCCTGAAGCGAGTCACCGACGGGTGCCAATGTGGCTTCTTCCTTCTTGCTTCCAGACAGCAACGTCAGCTTGGCGTTCGCACCAGAGAGATCCGCCGGTTTGCCATGGTCGCTCACGTACAGAGCGATCGCGTCCGGACGCGCCACTAACTCATAGTTGACGTCCTTGACGACGCTCACCACGCCGCCGTGTTGCGCCTTGGCTTCGTGCGCATGGGCGCTCCCCTTGGTCTCGTGGTCGTGTCCCTTGTGGTCGTCGGCGGCAAACCCTTGAGCAGAAAACCCCAGGGCGGCAATAGCGACAAGCATCGAAAGCTTCATGATCAATCTTCCTCAACGATGTGAATGGTGCCCCCGATGGATGGCCGTGCGGGGGCGGGTCACGGCAAGTTCACTAGCCCGCTGGGTGCGGCGGCGAATGCAGCGGCATCACCGGATGCGTAGACGCTTCATCGAAGACCTCTTCCTCCTCGTCGCGCCCGTGTGCGAGCCGGTAGAGCACGGGCAATACAAGCAGAGTGAGCGCCGTCGATGAAAGAATCCCCCCGATGACGACCGTGGCGAGCGGCTGCTGCACCTCCGCGCCGGTGCCGGTGGCGATGGCCATCGGCACGAAGCCGAGCGACGCCACCAGCGCGGTCATGAGCACCGGCCGCAGCCGTGTAAGCGCGCCTTCGTGAATCGCGCGATCCAGCGAGGCACCGCCTTCGCGCAGGTTGCGGATGAAGGAGATCATCACCAGGCCGTTGAGCACCGCGACGCCCGACAAGGCGATGAAGCCGACCGCGGCCGTGATCGACAGCGGAATGTCACGCAGCCACAGCGCGAGGATGCCGCCGGTCAGCGCGAACGGAATGCCGGTGAAAACGATCAATCCGTCTTTCAGGTTGCCGAACATTGCGAACAGCAGCGTGAAGACCAGCAGCAATGCGACCGGAACGACGATTTGCAACCGTTGGGTTGCGGATTGGAGATTCTCGAACTGGCCGCCCCAGGTGGTCCAGTAGCCGGTGGGGATCTTCACCTGCGCCTCGAGCGCTGCAGTCGCTTCGCCGACGAAGGAGCCCAAGTCGCGACCCCGCACGTTGGCGCTGACCACGATGCGGCGCTTGCCGTCTTCGCGCGACACCTGATTCGGACCTGGCGCCAGTTCCAGCGTGGCCACTTCGGCCAGGGGAATGAAACTGCTGCGATTGGAGACTGTGCCTGAGTTGGTGGTTGCCGCCGAGTTCGTCGGGAGGGCGAGCGGCAACCGTTTGATCGCCTCAAGGTCGCCTCTGACTTTCTCAGATAGCCGCACGACGATGTCGAAGCGCCGGTCGCCTTCGAACAGGGTACCGGCGTTCTGCCCGCCGATGGCGGTCGCGAGGGTGTCTTGTACATCCGCGATGTTCAGGCCATAGCGAGTGACCTTTTCTCGATCGATGTTCACGGTGAGCATCGGAAGCCCGGTCGTCTGCTCCACATTGACCTCGGCGGCACCTGAGATCGACTTGAGCACACCTTCGATCTCACGCGCCGTCTTGTTCAGCACCTCCATGTCGTCGCCAAACACCTTTACCGCGACGTCAGCGCGCACACCCGAAACCAGCTCATTGAAGCGCAGTTGAATTGGCTGTGAGAATTCGTAGTTGTTACCTGGAATCTTCGCGACTTCTTCCTGCACTTCCTCGACCAGTTGCTGCCGAGTGCGCTTTGGTTCCGGCCATTGGTCTACCGGTTTGAGCATCACATAGGCATCCGAGATGTTCGGCGGCATCGGGTCCGATGCGATCTCGGCCGTGCCTGTACGTGCAAAGATCCGCTCGATCTCGGGGAACTTTGCCTTGAGCGTGCGCTCCAGTTGCTTCTGCATATCAACCGACTGGCTCAGGCTCGTGCCCGGAATGCGTAGGGCTTGCACAGCGAAGTCGCCTTCGTTGAGGTTCGGAATGAACTCGCTTCCGAGCCGCGTGGCAAGGAGACCTGACAACACGACCGCAATACCTGCGATCGTGACCACCACGGCCTTCGCTGCCAACGCGCGTACCAGCAATGGCTCATATGCCTTCCGGGCCCAGGTCATCAGGCGGTTCTCCTTCTCGGAGACCTTGTTTCCGATGAAGAGAGCGACCGCTGCGGGAATGAAGGTCACCGAAAGAATCATCGCACCCAGCAGCGCGATCACCACAGTGAGTGCCATCGGATGGAACATCTTCCCCTCGACGCCCGTGAGCGCGAAGATGGGCAGGTACACGATCATGATGATCAGTTGCCCGAACAGCAGAGGCCGGCGCGCCTCCTGTGATGCGGCGAACACTTCGTGAAAGCGCTCCTTGCGAGTGAGCGGCCGGCCGTGCTTCGCCTGCGCATGGGCCAGGCGACGCACGCAGTTCTCGACGATCACCACCGCACCGTCGATGATGATCCCGAAGTCGAGCGCACCCAGGCTCATCAGGTTGGCGCTCACGCGCTGGTTGACCATGCCCGTGAAGGTAAACAGCATCGACAGTGGAATCACCAGCGCGGTGATCAACGCGGCACGCAGGTTGCCGAGAAACAAGAACAGCACCACGATCACGAGCACGGCGCCTTCGAGCAGGTTCTTCTTGACGGTAGCGATCGCCTTGTCGACCAGCACCGTGCGGTCATACACCGTGATGGCTTCCACGCCTTCGGGGAGCGTGCGGTTGATCTCCTTCATCTTCTTGTCGACGGCCTGCGAGACGATGCGGCTGTTCTCGCCGATCAGCATGAATACCGTGCCGAGCACCACCTCGCGGCCGTTGTCGGTGGCCGCGCCGGTGCGCAGTTCCTTGCCGATGTCAACTTCTGCGACGTCGCGCACCCGTACGGGCGTGCTTCCTCCACTGGACAGAATGATGTTGCGGAGATCTTCAAGTCCGCGGGCCTGACCGGGAGCGCGAATCAGGTACTGCTCGCCGCGGCGCTCGATGTAGCCGGCGCCGACGTTGGCGTTGTTGCGCTCCAAGGCCTTCACGACATCGGCCATCGACAGCCCGTAGGCCGAGAGTTTTTCCGGATTGGGCGCGATCTGATACTGCTTTTCGTAGCCACCGATGGAGTTGATCTCGGTCACGCCCGGTACGTTGCGAAGCTGCGGCTTGATGATCCAGTCCTGGATCTCGCGCAGATCGGTGTCGGTGTAGGGCGTGCCGTCGGGCTTGCGCGCACCTTCCTTGGCCTCGACGGTCCAGAGATAGATCTCGCCGAGGCCGGTTGAGATTGGTCCGATCTGGGGGTGGATGCCGTCCGGCATCTCGCCGGTCGCGCTTTGCAGGCGCTCGTTGACCAGTTGCCGGGCGAAGTAAACGTCGGTCCCATCGCGGAAGATGACGGTGACCTGCGACAGGCCGTAGCGTGAGAGCGAACGCGTCTGCTGCAGACCGGGCAGACCTGCCATAACGGTTTCGATCGGAAAGGTGATCCGCTGTTCGGTTTCGAGCGGCGAGTAGCCTGGCGCCGCGGTGTTGATCTGCACCTGGACATTGGTGATGTCGGGCACGGCGTCGATCGGCAGCTTCTGGTAGCTGTAGATGCCGAAGCCGGCCATCGCGAGTACTGCGAGCAGGATCAACCATCGCTGTTCGATGGAGAAACGGATGATGCGTTCAAACATGGAGTTGATTCCCGCCTCAGTGGGTGTGGGTCGCAGAGCCCTTGCCCTGCTCCGACTTGACGATGAAGCTGCCCGCCGCGGCTACGCTGGAACCCGGCTTCAGTCCGCTCAGGATCTCGATTCGCTTGCCATCGCTGCGCCCGACCTGCACCGGCTGCGGCACGAAGCCGCCGGCCACTCTGAGAAACACCACGGGCTTGTCGTCCACGGTCTGCAAGGCGGAGCTTGCGACGGTCACTGGCGAGTTCACTTCGTTAGCAAGAACCTCGACATTCACGAACAAGCCTGGTCGCCAGGCGCCTTGGGGGTTGGCAAGGACCACACGAGCGCGAGCCGTGCGCGTTTGCTCGCCGATGAGCGACCCAACGTAGGAGATGGTGCCGTTCGCACTTGCATCGAAGGCGCCCGCGCGCACTACGGCGCGCTCGCCCACGCGTACTTGCTGCAGGTCACGTGCGGCTACGCTCATCTCGGCCCACACTGTGGACAGGTCCGAGACGGTGAACACATTTGCGTCTTCTTTGACCGCCTCGCCCAGTGCGATGTGCTTCTCGACCACCATGCCATCGAAGGGTGCGCGCAACTCAAAGCGTCCGAGCGACGTGCTGCTCGGGGTGGCCCCCAAGGTGAGAAGCTTCTGTGTGGCGTTGGCCACCGCGATCTCGGCTTCTCGAAGCGCCTGCCGAGCTTGCAGCACGTCCTGCTCGGGGGAGATCTTCTGCTCCCAAAGCGTCTTCTCACGCTCATAGGTGGTCTGGGCCAGTTCGCGACGACGCTGTGCACCTTGCAGTTCAGCCCGCGTTTCCGATACCGCTGAGCTTGAGATCACGGCCAACACCTGGCCCTTCTTGACCTGCTCGCCCAGGTTCGCGCTCACGCTCTCCACCACGCCAGCGACTCGCGGGACGATGTGTGCGGTGCGATCCTCGTTGAAGCGGATCTCGCCGGGGAACTGGAGCGCGCTACGGATAGTCGCAGGCCCACTGCTGTCCAGGGTGATGCTTGCCGCCTTGATCTGGGCATCACTCATGTTCACCTTGCCCTCCTGCTGCTCAAAGGTGAAGAGAAACGGTTCGTTCGGGGTCACCACGGCCACCGTGGCTTCGAAAACGTGGGGTTCTGCTACCGCTTGCGCACTGGTCAGGAAGCCGCCCTCCGGCTTCAGCTTGATCTCCTGCTGCTCGCCACCGGGCCGCTTCAGCGTGATGCTCACTTCGGTTCCGGTTGGAGGGACCGCCTTGTCCTTGTCGTAGAGCCATGCCTTGAAGCGGGGTTGCCCGCCCTCCTCGGACAGCTTCAACTCAAGGCCGAAGTCGCCCTCCGTGAAGCGCTGGCCACCGTTCGGCCCCTTGGGTGCTTCCCCTTCGTGTCCGCCGCCCTCTGCCGCTCCATGGCCGTGGCCATCGTCGCCTTTGCCAACGGCGCCTTTGCCATGGCCATGGCCGTCGTCCTCGCCCTTGCTGGCTTCCTCGCTATGCCCGTGGCCCTCCGCGGCTTCCTTCTTCGCCGGCCCGCTGCGCAGGATCAGCGCGCCTGCTACGACGCCGAGGACCAGTAAAAGAATGATGATGAAGATCTGCTTGCGACCGGGTTGACCGGACGCCGACTGCCTAGTGGTGGGCATGATCGGTCCTTATTGAGTAGAGACTGGGTAGCCATTTGCCATGGCTGGGCCGCCGAGCAGGCGATCGAGGTCTGTAATCGCGCGATGCGTATCGGCGAGCGAACGCAGGTACTGCGCTCGCGCCTGAAGCAAGGTGCGTTGGGCGTCGAGCGCATCGAGATACCCGAACTTGCCGAGTTCGAAGCCCTTGGTGGCCGCGTCGAAGGCGCTTTGCGCCCCGGGCAAGATGTCCGATTGCAGTGCCAATACTTCGCTCGTGGCACTCTCGTATCGCTGGCGAGCGGCCCCCACCTCGGCGCGCAGTCGCAATTCCAGGGCCCGGGCTTCGTCGTCCGCCTTGTCCTGCCGACGCAAGGCCTCGAGGAGATTGCCCCTATTCGTGTCGAAGAGCGGCAAGGGAACCGAGATTCCCACCACAGCCTGGTTGCGCCCGACCTCCTGGTCACGCTTCGTACCGGCATTCAACGTGATGTCCGGGATGCGCTTGGCCTTTTCGAGATCGGCCAGCGCGCCCAGACGTCTGACTTCGAGACGCGATTGGCGGATCGAGGGCGCGTTCACGATGCGCTCCTCGATGGCCTCTTGCGGCAGCGGCTTTGGAATCGCCAGCGAATCGCCACTAACGGCGGTGATGGCGACCGTTCCCCCGGTCACCGCGCGCAGTTGCTGCAGGTTGGTTTGCAACTCACCCTGGGCCTGAATCAGTTCCAGACGCACGTTGGCTTCGGCGACTTTCGCCTTGGTCTCCTCGACCGGGGAAATCTTTCCTGCCGTCACACGCTTCCCAGCCGCTTGGCTGCCATTGCGCGCCAGGTCCAGCGAGGCTTGCGCCAGGCGCACACGTTCCTGCGAGATCAGGGTAGCGAAGAACGCGGCCGTCGCGTTCGCACGCAGGTCAGCCTGTCGGCCTTCGAGTTGTACGCGCGCGACGTCGATTGCGCGATCCGCCGCATCGATGCGAGCGCCTCGCTTGCCTCCTAGCTCGAAGGGCTGGCTGAGCAAGACGGTAGTGGTACGGGTGTCGCGACGTTGGTCTTCCACCTCCACGTGCAGGGTAGGATTTTGGAGGACGCCGGCCTGGATCCGTGATCCTTCAGCAGCCTCGACCTCACGCCTCGCGGCCGAGAGTTCGGGACTCGTCTCGATCGCCAGCTGGATGGCTTCTGCCAGCGTTACCGTGCGAGAAGAGGGAACAGCAGCCTGTCCTCGCGCCGAGGCGACACCCGCATTGCCTTGTTGAGCGAACGCACTGCCGCCCGTGAATGCCGCCAACGCGAGCGCGAGCGGCACGAAAAACCTGCACATCGAATTCTCCAGTCAAAGGGACGAGACAAGGGAATCCGGCGCGGTCGTCAGAGCATGGGCTTGAGCGAAAAGGAAAGGATACGCGCGCCGGTCAGACGGCGCGGGTCCATTTGGGACGATCGATATCTGGCTCGACCTTCGAGCCATAAGGTTGAGGCACCGGGCCTGCAAAGCCGCCTGCGGTAAGCAACGTCGGCGGGAATTGCAAGTCCGAGCGGAACTGCGCGTGGCTTGAATGGCACTGGTTGCAGTCAGGGTGGCCCAGTCCGGCGGTCTCAGCGGATGGATCCGGATCTTGCACCGAATCAGGGGCGCTCGAGTGCTCGTGGGCGTGATGTCCGAGATGGTAGGACACCGGCGCGGTCTCGTGCGCGCAGTAGGGCGCGACCGCCGCCCAGAGGAACTGGGCAGGCAGCAGAAACAAGAGGGCAACAAGCAGCCAGCGACGCATACGGAGAGTTTAATGAGGAAATTCGAGCCCCTGCCGGCGGAGGGACATCGCAGGTGATCCTATTGGGCGAGTTCGACGAACTGCCGACTCGAGCATTACATTCCTGTAATTTTGTCGCTCTCCTCTGCGCGCGATCTAGACCGGCAGTTGGAGGACGGTCGAGGCTCTCTTGCAGCGACCGCGCGAGATGATGCGATTTTGAAAGTTCGAAGTATGGACGAAGACGGCCCACGTACAAGAGCGGCTCCGTTCGCGGGGCGGCTCGCTCGCAACGGCCCAAGCGTCGGGCGGAGGCATCGGGATGCGGGACGGTATATGCGGCAGTTGTAGATTATGAATTGCCGCCAGCACGCGATGTAGCGCCGCTCATCGGCAGAGAGTCGTGAAACTCGTGCAAACCGGCGCATCCGCCACCTCAGCGGACGACGGCTGAGAGTCAAGGCGCTGCGGGCGAACGTGCACGGGCTGAGGAGCCTTTACCCTACAAAGCCCGTCATGTGCGTCGCCTAACCTGCGATTTCGGCGGCGGTCGCGACTGGCCGCCGACTTACGCGATGTTTTGACGACGAGGTGTACACCATGGAAACGAACAAAGCCGCAATGAGCCACATCAAGGACTGCCTTGAATGCCACCAAATTTGCACCGAAACCGTCGCTCACGTGCTGCACGGCGGCGCTGGTCATTCGGAGCCAAAGCATCTGGTAGCACTACTTGACTGTTCGCAAATCTGTTTGGTCTGCGCGGATTTCGCGATCCGCCAGTCGCCCCACCACACACACCTTTGCTCCGAGTGTGCGGAGATCTGCAAGTTGTGCGCGGAATTGTGTGAAGCACACCAGGATGCCGACGGACAGATGAAGCGATGTGGCGAGGCTTGCCGCCGCTGTGCGGCAAGCTGTGAAAAAATGGACGTCTAGTGGTCCACTTTCGCTTGGTGCGTCTTCGGTCCAAGCGTTGACGCCGTGTGCCCCTTGCACGCGGCCTGCCGAGTACGCGCCTCGTCCCGTTCGGCGATGGGCCACGAGAAATCCTGTGCCGTGATCTCCGCGATGTGTTCGCAAGCGGCAATGGGAAGTCCCAAAGTCATTTCCTCGTCCCATACCACGATGCGGAGCCGAGCAAACAATGAACCGGGACTCGTTGCTTGTGCTGCGGGAACCTCCGACATTTGGCGTACAGGCAACTGCAGGGACACACGTCGTAGCACCTCGGCCACGACCTAGTGTAGTGCGCCACTCAGATATGTACTTATCTTGTGGTCCGTGCCAACGCGGCTTTGGCTCGCGTGACCTTGGCCAGGATGTCGGTGGCGCTGGCGGTCCAGATGAACGGCTTGGGGTTGGCGTTGTGGTGCTCGACGTAGAGATCGATCGCCAATTCCAGTTCAGGCACGCTGGTGAAGCTGTCGCGTCGGATGCGGTTCTCCGAGATGTCGCGGAAGAAGCGCTCGACCATGTTCAGCCACGACGC
>NZ_LMTS01000084.1:0-4451 GCF_001541225.1 Variovorax sp. WDL1
GTGACTCGCCCGCCGGGGCGAACTCCCGGCCCCGGCCTCAAACCAAAGGCAGCGCAACAAGAGAAGCCCGATGCCCACCACCAACTCCCAGCCCAAAGTTCGACACCCGACGCCCATCCACTACGCGACGAGCTGCGGAATGCTCGAGAACAGCGCGCGGATGTAGTCCAGCATCTGCCCCAGCATCCACGGCCCGGCGATTACCAGCACCGCGAACACGGCCAGCAGCTTCGGGATGAAGGACAGCGTGGCCTCGTTGATCTGCGTCGCAGCCTGGAAGATGCTGATGACGAGGCCCACCACCAGCGCCACCAGCAGCAGCGGCGCGCCGAGCAGCAGGGAAACGTGGATGGCCTGGCTGCCGATGGACATGACCGATTCGGGTGTCATTCCTGGATTCCTAGACGAAGAAGCTCTGGGCCAGCGCGCCGATGAGCAGCTGCCAGCCGTCGGCCATGACGAAGAGCATGAGCTTGAAGGGCAGGGCGATGGATGCGGGCGGCACCATCATCATCCCCATCGACATGAGCACGCTGGCCACCACCAGGTCGATGATCAGGAAGGGGATGAAGATGGTGAAGCCGATCTGGAAGGCGGTCTTCAGCTCGCTGATGACGAAGGAGGGCAGCAGGATGCGCAGCGGCACGTCCTCCGGCCCTTCCATCGCCGGCACCTTGGCCAGCTTGGCGAAGAGTGCGAGGTCGTTCTCGCGCGTCTGCTTGAGCATGAAGGTCTTGAAAGGGGCGATGCCGCGCTCGAGTGCGCGCTCGGTGCCGATCTTGTTTTCGGCAAGGGGCTTGTACGCCTCGTCGTAGACCTTGTCGAAGACCGGCGCCATCACGAAGAAGGTGAGGAAGAGCGACAGGCCCACGAGGATCTGGTTGGGCGGCGAGGCCTGGGTGCCCAGCGCCGTGCGCAGCAGGCCCAGCACGATGAGGATGCGGGTGAAGCTGGTCATCGACAGCACCAGCGCCGGCAGGAAGCTCAGCGAGGTCAGCAGCACCAGCGTCTGCACGCTGAGCGACCAGGTCTGGCTGCCGCCGGGGCCGGGCGTGCTGGTGAGCCCCGGCAGGCCTTGCGCGAAGGCGAGCGCGGGCAGGGTCAGCGCGAGCAGCAGGCCTGCGCGGCGCAGGTGAAGCAGGTGGCGAAGAGCAAGGCGTGGCATCAGGCGCCCGGCTTCGGCTGGATACCCAGCGAGTCACGCAGTTTCTGTGCGAACAGCTCCACCGCCTTCGCGCTGCCGCCATGCGCAGCAGCCGGCGCCGATGCCGCAGGCAGCGCCTGCGCCGGCAGCGAATGCAGCGTGTTGACCTGGCTCGCGGTGACGCCCAGCACCAGCCAGGTCTCGCCCACCTCGACCACCACCACGCGCTCGCGCTGGCCGACCATCGCGCTGCCCACCACCTTGACCAGGGCGCTGCCGCCGAAGCGCGGCAGGCCGAAGCGGCGCGCCAGCCAGGCGCACAGGAAGATCAGGCCCAGCACCAGCACCATGCCGAGCCCCGCCTGCAGCAGACCGGAGGCACCGACGGCCGGCGCGGCCTCGGCGGCGGGCGCGGGCACCGTGGGCAGGGCCGCGTGCGCGCAGAGCGCGGCCGCGCAGGCTGCCAGCACGGCCGCGCCGCGCGCAAGATGGCGGGGCAGATTCATGAACGGCTGAGCTTCTGCATGCGCTCGGAGGGGGTGACGATGTCGGTCAGGCGGATGCCGTACTTGTCGTTCACCACCACCACCTCGCCCTGCGCGATCAGGTAGCCGTTGATCAGCACGTCCAGCGGCTGGCCGGCCAGTCCGTCGAGCTCCACCACCGAGCCTTGCGACAGCTGCAGCAGGTTCTTGATGGTGATGCGGGTGCGGCCGATCTCGGCCATCAGCTGCACCGGCACGTCGAGGATGCGCTCGATGTCCACGGAGCCGGCGGCACTGGCGGCGGTGTTCTGCAGCGGCTGGAAGACCTGGGCGCCGGCGGGTGCCGCCGCTGCGGCGGGAGGGCTCGCCGGCTGGGGCGCCGGGGCGGAGGCCGCGGTCTGCTCGGCCAGGGCGCTGGCCCAGTCGTCCATGTCGCCGCCGGAGGAAGTGTTGTCAGTCATGGTCGCTCTTCGGATCGCTGTCTTTGTGGGAGATCATCTGTTGCACGCGCAGGGCGTAGCGTTCGTTGGAGACGCCGTAGCCGCACTCCATCACGGGAACGCCGTCGACGCGCGCGAGCACGGTTTCAGGCAGCTCGATCGGCAGCACGTCGCCGACCTGCAGGCGCATCAGTTCGCCGATGGTGGTGCCGATGGTCACGAAGTCGGCGGTGAGCGCCACGTCGGCGCTCTGCATCTGCTGGCTCATCTGCTTGACCCAGCGCTTGTCGATCTCGATCTCGTCCTGCACCGGGTTGGACAGCAGGTCGCGGATCGGCTCGATCATCGAGTAGGGGATGCACACGTGCAGGAAGCCGCCCACCGGGCCGAACTCGATCTGCAGCGTGGTGGTGACCACCACCTCGTTGGGCGCCACGATGTTGGCCAGCTTGCCGTGCATCTCGGCGCGGATGTAGTCGAAGGACAGCGGGAACACCGGTTGCCAGGCATCGCCGTAGCACTGCAGGCTGAGGTTGAGCAGGCGCTTGATGATGCGCTGCTCGGTGCGCGTGAAGTCGCGGCCCTCCACGCGCACGTGGTAGCGCCCGTCGCTGCCGAACAGGTTGTCCACGACCAGGAACACCAGCTTCGGATCGAACACGAACAGCGCCGTGCCGCGCAGCGGCTTCAGGTGCAGCATGTTGATGTTGGTCGGCACCGGCAGGTGCCGCACGAATTCGCCGTACTGCTGGATCTGCACCGGGCCGACCGAGACGTCGGGGCTGCGGCGCATGAAGTTCAGCAACGCGCTGCGCAGGTTGCGCGCGAAGCGCTCGTTGATGACCTCCAGCGTGTGCATGCGGCCGCGCACCACGCGGTCGGGCGCGCCGAGGTCGTAGAGCGGCAGGCCGTCGGCCTGGGGCTCGGGCGCGCGGCGCTGGTCGACGGCGCCGCCGGTAACGCCCGACAGCAGCGCGTCGACCTCGTCCTGCGAGAGCACCTGTTCATAGGCCATGGGTGGTGTGTCCGAAGCGAGGGCTGATCACTGCACCACGAAGGTGTTGAAGGAGACGCCGGCGATCGCCTGCGGCTGGGCCTCGGGGGAGAGCGGCCGGTTGAGCTCGGTGCGGATCTCCTCGGCGAGCCTGGCCTTGTCCTGGGTGGACAGCAGCGTCTCGGGTTGGCGGTTCGACAGCAGCAGCAGCAGGCGGCTGCGCAGCTCGGGCATGAACTCGACCAGCTGCGCCTTGGCCTGCTCGTCGTTCACCTTGAGTGCCATGCCGATGTGCAGGAAGCGGCTGCGGCCCTCGGACTGGACGTTGACGGTCAGCGGCTCGAGGGTCACGAAGATGGGCTTGGGCATCGGCTTCGGGGCTGCGGCGGCCGGTGCTTCCTGCGCGAACAGGCTGCTGCGGCTCAAAGCGAAGCCGCCGCCGGCCAGCGCGGCCAGGCTGGTGAGGACCAGCAGTCCGATCAGGAGCTTCGAGGAGCGCGGCGACGCGGCGGTGGGGAGAGAGGGACTGGTGGCCATGGAAAGCAACGTTCGGGTGGTCTTATTCTTGGTTGATGCGCGGCGAAACGAAGCCCCGATCAAGCGGGGGAAAGGGCCTCAGATCGCGCGTTTCGGGAGTTCAGGCGAAGGTGTCGATACCGGCGGTGCGCGACGGTGTGCTCGGGCGGGCGGGCGGCGGCGCGACTGCCGCTTCGCTGCGTCCTGCGCCGGTGTAGCTCGCGCCGTTCGCGGATGCGTTCTGGCGCTGCTCCTGCTGCTGGCCGAAGCCGCCCGCGCCGGCCCAGGGGCGCGATTCGGCGCCGACCGAGGTCTGGCCCAGGCTGATGCCCTGCTCGGCCAGGGTGCTGCGCAGTTGCGGCAGCGCGGCCTCGACCGCCTTGCGCACGGACTCGTGCGCGGAGACGAACATGGCTTGCGCCTGGTTGTCGCCGACGCTGAGGGTGATCTTCAGCGGGCCGAGGCCGGCCGGGTTGAGGTTGAGCTCGGCCACCTGCTGGCCGCCGGCCGTCATGCGCAGCATCTGGTGGCCGAGTGCCGGGGCCCATTCCGCGCTGCCCAAGGGCGGAGTGAGGGTCTGCGCGGGTGCGGGGCTGGTCGCGGGCTGCGTGCGGTCCAGCGCGGGCTGCATGGGGGAGGCCGATGCGAGCACGGCCGGGGGCGCCACGGGCGCGGAGGCTGCCGCTGTGTCTGCCGCCGCCGCTGCAGGGTTGGCGGGTTCCACCGCGGCGGACGTGGCATCGCCGGCGGCCAGCGAAGCCGCGGGCACGACCTTCGCGTCGGTGGCGGCTGAAGCCGTCGCGGTGCCGGCCGCTGCCAGCGTCGTTCTGGACGGCAGGGCGCTTGCCGGGGCAACCGCCGATGCGGCGGCC
>NZ_LMTS01000084.1:4494-11039 GCF_001541225.1 Variovorax sp. WDL1
GGGGGGCTCGGAACTGGCCGCGGCCGGCATGCCAGGCAGCGCGAAGCCTTTGTCGGCCAGGGCGCCGGAGGTCGCAGCCGTCGTTGTCATGTCCACGTCCGGGCCCGTCGGTGGCGCCTTGGCATCCTGGCGTGCGCCTTGGTCCGCGGCGGGAGACGCATCGGCGTCGGGCGTCGATGCGGCAGCGGCCGTTGCGGCGAGCGATGGGTCCTGGGGCGGCGCCGAGCCTGCCGCGGGCAGCACCGTGCGGCCCGTGCCGGTGCCCGCGCCGCCCGCCGCGGTGGGCGACGGCGCCGTGGCCAGGACCTGGGGCGCGAACAGCGCGATCGTCAGCAGCTCGGAGCCCGGCTCGTCCTTGCGCCCCATGTGGCGGTTCGGCTTGTGGGGCGTGGCCGCGCCTTCCGCGCTGGCCGCTTCCGCGCCGTCCTGCGCGCGGCGCGTGCCGGCGCGCGAGCGCTCCAGCACGGCGCCGAAGCTGCTGCGTGCGTGCTCGTCCGCTGCGGCGCGGCCCCGCGCGCCGGAGGCGGCGGCGGCCTGCGCCGGGCTCGCCGGGAGGGTGGCGGAGGGAATGAAGGTGGGCATGGCGGTTCCTCTAGAAATTCGGTTGGGCAGCGCGGTCGATGAACTTGCGCGCCGCGCGCTCGTCGCTGTCGCGCTGCTCGCGCTTGGCCTGGACGGCGAGTTCCTGGCGCCGCAGGCGATCGGCCAGCGTGTCGAAGGAGTTGAGGCGTCGCGCCTGGTGCTGCCAGTCGCCGCGCCCGCGGTCCAGCCGCAGCCCGGCCTGCTTGGCGATGGCGCGCTGCTGCTCGATCGCGCCGTCCAGCGTGCCCAGGAAGTTGTTGAAGTTGCGCCATTGCGAGGCGGGCAGGCCGTGCGCCATCAGCGACTGCAACTGGTTGGCGTAGTCCTGGCGGTACTGCAGCAGCAGATCGAGCTTCTGGTGCGCGCTGACCTGCGCGGTCTGCAGCACGCCGAGGCGGCGCGCCGCTTCTTCCTTCTGCTTGCGGGCCAGTTCCTGCAGGGTGTCGAGGGGGAGCTTCTTGGACATCGTGAATTCCTTCGCCGGCACTACTCGAACAGGCCGGCCATTCGCGCCACCGAAGCCGCGTAGTCGGTGCGTTCGTCCATGCCCTGCTGGAGGAAGGCCTCCAGCTTCGGATGCAAGGCAATGGCCTGGTCCAGCTGCAGGTCGTGCCCGGCCGCGTAGGCGCCGACGCTGATCAGGTCGCGGTTGCGCTGGTAGCGCGACAGCATCTGCTTGAAGCGTCGCACCGCGTCGAACTGCGATGGCGGGATCAGTGCCGTCATCGCGCGGCTGATGGATGCCTCGATGTCGATGGCCGGGTAGTGCCCGGCCTCGGCCAGCGTGCGCGACAGCACCACGTGGCCGTCGAGAATGGCGCGCGCCGAGTCGGCGATCGGGTCCTGCTGGTCGTCGCCCTCGGAGAGCACGGTGTAGAAGGCGGTGATCGAGCCGCCGCGGCCCTGCGCGTCGCGTGCGCCGTTGCCCGCACGCTCCACCAGCGCCGGCAGCTTGGCGAAGACCGAGGGCGGGTAGCCCTTGGTCGCGGGCGGCTCGCCCACCGCCAGCGCGATCTCGCGCTGTGCCATGGCGTAGCGGGTGAGCGAATCCATGATCAGCAGCACGTCCTTGCCCTGGTCGCGGAAGTATTCGGCCAGGCAGGTCGCATAGGCCGCGCCCTGCAGTCGCAGCAGCGGCGAGTTGTCAGCGGGTGCGGCAACCACCACGGCGCGCGCCAGGCCTTCCTCGCCCAGGGTGTTCTCGATGAAATCCTTGACCTCGCGGCCGCGCTCGCCGATCAGGCCGACCACGATCACCTCGGCGCTGGTGTAGCGCGCCATCATCCCGAGCAGCACGCTCTTGCCCACGCCGGAGCCGGCGAACAGGCCCATGCGCTGGCCGCGGCCGACGGTCAGCATCGCGTTGATGGCGCGCACGCCGGTGTCGAGCACCGAGTCGATGGGCGCGCGGGTGAGGGGGTTGATGGGCGGTGCCGACAGCGGCACCTTGCGCGCGATGTCCAGCGGGCCCAGGCCGTCGAGCGGGCGGCCGACGGCATCGACCACACGCCCGAGCATGCCCTCGCCGACCGGGAGGCGCTTGCCATGCGCCTCGTCGCCTGCCGTGGCCGAGCCGGGACGCGCGAACACGCGTGCGCCGGGGATGAGACCGGCCACCTCGCTCTGCGGCATCAGGAACAGGCGGTCGCCGGCGAAGCCGACCACCTCGGCCTCGGCATGGCGCTGGGGATAGCCGGGCGGCAGTTCGATCAGGCAGTCGCTGCCCACGGGCAGCTGCAGGCCGACGGCCTCCAGCACCAGTCCGACGGCGCGCGTGAGGCGGCCGGAGTGGGTGACGGTGGCGGCGGTGCGGTTGACCTCCACGCGCGCCTGCGCGAGCGTGCCGAGCCAGGACTTCAGATGCGGGTTGGCGGTGGCGGCCGGCATCAGAGCTCCGCGGCGTCGATGTCACGGCTCAAGGCCGCGGTCACGCTCTTCCAGCGTGTTTCCAGGCTGGCATCCATCTCGCCGCTGGCGGACTGCACGCGGCAGCCGCCGCGTGCCAGCGTGTCGTCGGGGCGCACCTGCCAGCCGGCGATCTGCAGCTCGTTGCCCAGGCTGTTCTTCACCAGCGCCACGTCGTCCGGATGCAGCAGCAGGCGCGGCTCGCCTTGCAGCGCGGGCTCGGCATGCAGCAGGTCCTGCACCAGCGGCAGCACCCATTCGGGCTCCGCGCGCAGCGTGCGGTGCACCACCTGGCGCGCCACGTCCATCGCGAGTGTGAGGATGGCGTCGGCCAGTTCGCTCTCGGCCCGGCGCAGCGCGGCCGGCAGCGTGGCGGCGAGGGCGCGCAGCTGCTCGGCATGGGCGCTCGCAGCGGCAAGACCCGCGGCCAGCCCTTCCGCGTGGCCTTCGGCGCGGCCCTTGGCCAGGCCCTCGCGGTGGCCTTCGGTGCGGCCTTCGGCACGCGCCTGCAGCCGCAGGCGGGAAAGCTCGTTGTCGCGCGCCAGGACCTCCGGGTCCACGCGCGGAACGACCAGGGCCTGCACGTTGCCGTGCGCGGCATCCTCGTTTTCGAGCGTGCCCATTTCCCAGCGCTGCCAGGCCGACAGCGAGGGCTTGGCGGCCTGGGGTGCGGCGGCCGGCCGCGCGGGCGCATAGGCCGCGGCGAGCCGTGCGCGCGACGCGGGGGCGGCGGCTGTTTGCTTAGACGAAGTCATCGGTTCCCGGGGCGGCGATCACGACCTCGCCGGCATCGGCAAGGCGGCGCACCACTTGCAGGATGGCCTTCTGCTCGGCTTCGACCTGCGAGACCCGCACCGGGCCGCGCAGCTCGATGTCCTCGCGCAGCGTCTCGGCGGCGCGCTGCGACATGTTCTTGAGGAACTTGTCGCGCAGCTCCTGCGTGGAGCCCTTGAGCGCGACGATGAGCGACTCGGATTCGATGTCCTTGAGCAGGCGCTGGACGAAGCGGTCCTCCAGGTCCAGCAGGTTCTCGAAGACGAACATCTCGTCGACGATGCGCTGCGCCAGGGTCTCGTCGTGCTCGCGCACGTGGGCGATCGCCTCTTCCTCCTGCGCAGTGCTCATGAGGTTGACGATCTCGGCCGCGGTGCGAACGCCGCCCAGGCGGCTGCGCTTGAGGCCTTCGCCCGAGAGCATCTCGGTCAGCACGTCGGTCAGCTCGGCCAGCGCCGCGGGCTGCACGCCGCCGAAGGTGGCCACGCGCATGATCACGTCGTGGCGCAGGCGCACCGGCAGCTTTTCCAGCACCTCGGAGGCCTTCTTGCGGTCGAGGTGGACCAGCAGCGTGGCGAGGATCTGCGGGTGCTCGTCGCGGATCAGCTCCACCACCTCGCCGGCCTCCAGGTCGTTGAGCCGCTCGATGCCGCCGTGCGGCTCGTCGGGCTGCAGGATGTCCTCGAGCAGGTTGCTGGCGCGGTCGTCGCCCAGCGACTTGCGCAGCACCGCGCGGATGTAGCTGCCCGAGCCCAGGTGCAGGGCGGAGAGCTGTTCGGTCTCGAGGCGGAATTCCGCCAGGACGGCTGCCAGCTCCTCCTTGGACACCTGGCTCAGCTTGGCCATGGCGGCGCCCAGCGCCTGCACCTCGGTGGTGGGCAGGTGGTGCAGCGTGGCGGCGGCGCGGTCCTCGCCGAGGGACATCAGGAGGATGGCGGCCTTGCGTGTTCCAGCATCGCTCATGGGTTCATCCAGTGCTTGATCAAGGTGGCGACGAGCCGCGGGTCCTGCTCGGCGGTCTGCTGCACGTAGTCGAGGTCGGCCTGGCGGCGCTCGGCTTCGCGCTGGAGGGCGCTCAGGTGGGCGGCGCCGGCTTCGTCCTCGGCATCGATCGCGGCGCTCGCGGGTGCCGGTTCGGGTGCCGCCGCGGGCGGCGGCGCCAGGTGCTTGCGCAGCAGCGGCCGGAACACGGCAAACCAGGCGAACAAGGCGAGCACGCCGAGCAGCAGGTACAGGCCGATGCTCCTGGCGAGCTCGATGTTGGCCGGGTCCTTCCAGAGGGGCACCTCGGCCTGCGGCTCGTCCTGGCCGTCGCGGGCGAAGGCGCTGTTGAGCACGTTGAGCGAATCGCCGCGCTCCTGGCTGTAGCCCATCGCCTCCTTCACCAGGTTGCGGATCTGCTCGACCTCGGCCGGCGTCAGTGCTCGCGCCTTGCCGTCGGCGCCGGGCAGGTGGTTCACCACCACCGCCACCGACAGGCGCTTGATCCCGCCGGCGCCCTGCTGCACATGGCGGATGGAGCGGTCGAGCTCGTAGTTGGTCGTCGTGTCCTTGCGCGAACTGCTGGGGCCGCCCGGCGCAGTGCTGGTGGTTGCCGTCGTGGTGGTGGCGGCGCCCGGCGGCGTGGCGCCGTTCGCCGGCGCATTGGCCGGCCGCGGCGCGATGATCGGCGCGCCGGGATTCACCGGCGGCTGGTTCGACAGCGCGCCCGGCACGCCGCCAGGGGGCGTGGCGCCGAGCTGGGCCGACTCGCTGGATTGCTGGCTGCGCACCGCGGCGTTGCGCGGGTCCTGGTTGGGCGCGAACTTCTCCTCGGTGCGCTCGACCACCGAGAAGTCGATGTCGGCCGCGACCTGGGCGCGCACATTGCTCGCGCCGAGGATGGGCTGCAGGATGGCCTCGATGCGGCGGATGTAGCCCTGCTCGATCTCCTGCGCGTACTTGAGCTGGCTCACGTCGAGCCCGCGCGCGCCGGCGTTGGCAGTCGACAGCAGGTTGCCGCGCTGGTCCACCACCGTCACGCTCTTGGGGTCCAGCTCCGGCACGCTGCTGGAGATCATGTGGACGATCGCGCTGACCTGGCCCTCGTCGATGCCCCGGCCACGGTGCAGGCTCAGCACTACGGAGGCGGAAGGCTTCTTCTGCTCGCGCACGAATAGCGAGGGCTTGGGCAGCGCGAGGTGCACGCGGGCCGATTCGACCGTGCCGATCGACTCGATCGAGCGGGCCAGCTCGCCCTCCAGTCCGCGCTGGTAGTTGACCTGCTCGGCGAACTGGCTGGTGCCGAACTTCTGGTTGTCCATCAGCTCGAAGCCCACGCCGCCGCCCTTGGGCAGGCCCTGGGCCGCGAGCTTGAGGCGCACTTCGGGCACCTTGTCGCCGGCGATCAGGATCGCGCTGCCGCCCTCGGCGAACTTGTAGGGCACGTTCATCTGCGCCAGCGAGGCGATGATCGCGCCGCCGTCGCGGTCCGAGACGTTGGTGTAGAGCACCTTGTAGTCGGGCGCGCGGCTCCACAGCATGAAGGCGGCGGCGACCGCGACCAGGGCTGCGGCGCCGACGATCAGCGGCAGTTTGGGCTGGGCGCGCAGGCGTTCCAGCAGCGGCGCGCCGGCCGCCGCCGGCATCGCGCCAGCGGGCATTGCCGTGCTGCTCATGCTTGAGCCCCGGCCATGGCGCAAGCCAGGAGGAGCGGGAGAAGTCGTCGAGGAGGATTCATGCCGTTGAAGTCGCGAGCAGCCTTTTTGTTTCGCGATCGATTCTCGGCAGCGGGCGTGAAATCGATTGGCCGAACAGCCGGGGTTTTCGCCGTCAGTTGGGGCCATCTCTTTCGGGTCGCCGCGGTTACGCTGAAGACACGCGGGAGTGCCACGTCCCTTCCATGGCAAGCCCACTGTCTCCAGGAATTAAGAAAAGGTTCTACATGTCCACCTCCGCCATCGAATCCGTGCTGCAGCAGATGCGGGCCACCGCGCTCCAGAGCGGCATCGCGCCGCGCCCCGCCGCCGAGCCGCGCCCGCAGGCCGGCTTCGCCGCCGAGCTGAGGCGCTCGCTCGAGGGCATCAGCACTGCGCAGAACAGGGCCTACGGCCAGGCCGAGGCCTTCGAGCTCGGGCGCCCCGGCGTCGCGCTGAACGACGTGATGGTCGACCTGCAGAAGGCCAACGTGGCCTTCCAGACCGGCCTGCAGGTGCGCAACCGGCTGGTGGCCGCCTACCAGGAAGTGATGAGCCTGCCTGCATAAGCTCGCCCCCAGGTTGGCTCACTTCGTGTAGCCGCCCACC
>NZ_LMTS01000109.1:0-525 GCF_001541225.1 Variovorax sp. WDL1
CGGCCATGGACCTGGCCGAGGGCATGTCACTGCCGCTCTCGGTGGTCTGGGCCGCGATCAGGAACTGGGTCGATCAGGGATTGGGCTAGGCCATGGCCGTGGACGACACCGCCCCACGAGCCCCGCGTCAAGGCCCCATCGCACTCGCCGACCTGTTCGACGCTGCGCTGAAGGACCTCACGCCCAAGCCACATCCCAGCGCGCCAGCGCCCATGGCAGTGCCCACGCCTGCCGCGTCCGGCGACGCCTTCCTGTTCAGTGGCAATCGGCACGAGAGCGTGCCGCGGCGGCTGTTCCTCGACCGCCGCCTGACACCGCTGGAGCGCAACGCCTGGCAGGTGTTCCGGCTGATGCTCAACGACGACGGCGTCACGGCGTTCTCGACCTATGAGCAGTTGCGCCCCTGGCTGGCGTCCATGCCCTGCGCGGGACAAGCCTCCCACGAGACCGTCGCGCGGGCGCTGACGCTGCTGCGCCTGACGCGCTGGCTGAGCCTCGTGCGACGACGGCGCGACCCCAAGACCG
>NZ_LMTS01000109.1:535-1900 GCF_001541225.1 Variovorax sp. WDL1
AAACCTCTACGTCCTGCATGACGAACCCCTGACACCGTTCGAGGCCATGCAGCTCGACGCCGACTACCTGGCCCTGGTCAGCCAGTCGCTGGGGCATTCGGCCAAGGCCGTTCAGGTGGTGGGACTCAACACCCTCCAGGAGATCGCGGACGACCCGATGTTGTCCGGACGCACCTTGCCGTCGCGGCTGCAAGTGCTCGCCGAGCGCCTGGCCGACCAGGGCATCACCGCCACCGAAAGTTATCCACAGGAGGATGCGATCCACGATTCCGAAGAAGGGCCCGCGAGCCTTCTTCGGAATGGCGAACGCCCCTCTTCGGAATCCGAAGCAGGGCCGAAACCCGCGCCAGACGGCGCTCTTCGGAATCCGAAGCAGGACCGTACAGTACGTAGTAGTAGTATTAATGAAGTACGTACTACCGCGCAGGCGCGTGCGCTGGGCGACCTGCAATGGCCCAAGCGCTTCGCGGAACTGAAGGCGGAACAGCAGGCCGGAGCCAGGATGGCGTTGCAGCAGGTGGACGCTGCCCTGGGGCAGGCCGTGCTGGACGAATGGGCCGCACGGTGCGGCAAGCATGGCATCCGCAACCCCGCCGGATATCTGTTCGGCATCATCCAGCGCGCCATGCGCGGCGAGTTCAATGCGTGGGCCAAGCAGACCGGCCCAGCACCGCCAACACCATCGGCGGCGCGAGCGCCACCATCCGAGCCGCCGCGCAACGTCGTGCCGCCCGAGGTGGCCCGGCAGCACATCGAGCGCCTGCGCGACCTGCTGCGCAAGACCTGAGCACAGGGCTCGTCAAAGCCGTGAAGTAGATCTCCATGGCGGTCGGCAGAAACGGTCCCCTGGGGACGGCTGTGCGGTGAAGCGCCGGGTGACGGCGCGACCTGCTGCGCGAAACCTGGGCAAAGCGCCTGGCAAGGCCATGAAGCAAACCTCCATGGCGCTCAGCGGAACGGTCCCCTGGGGACGGCCGTGCTGCGAAGGATGGCGTCGAACGACAGCGCGACGTGCGGTGCAGCACGCAACCCGTCGACGACCGAGGCCCGGAGCGCCAACGTGAATGCCCATCTGCGGAGCGGTCCCCAGGGGACCGTTGCGCGCTGCGCCGCCAGCGCGCACAGAACCGGGGGCCGGCTCATTTCGGTTTGTTGACTGACTGCCTTCCGCCGCATGCGGATGCTGGCGGCTCCCTGTCCACCAGCGAGCGATCACCATGGCAACCAGCAACGAACCATTGCAGCTCAACCTCGGCTCCCTGCGCAGCGCAATGTCGCTGACGCTGCACACCCACCACGCCTCGCGCATCTGGCATGGCCGCGCCGCCGCCGAGGGGCGACCGGGCATCGTCGGCCTGAACGGCT
>NZ_LMTS01000045.1 GCF_001541225.1 Variovorax sp. WDL1
GCTTCGCTCGGCCACCAACGGCCTCGCTGCGCGAGGCCTGCAACAGGGGCATGCGGATGCGCTTGAACGTGAGCACGGGCATGAGCACGCGCATGAGCATGAGCATGGGCATGGGCATGAGCATGGGCATGGGCATGGGCATGGGCATGAGTATTTGCGTGCGCGTGTGTGTGAGATTCAACGTCAGCGAGGACCAAGAGCTCACGCCAACCTGCATTCCACACA
>NZ_LMTS01000269.1 GCF_001541225.1 Variovorax sp. WDL1
CCCCGGTGGCGGTGGCGGCGGGCCAGGCAGGTAAGGCACAACGGCGAGGCAGGCCGAGGGCGGCGCGCAGACGCGCGGGTTAGCCCGCTCACACGCCCTTGGTCACGATCGATACGATTTCGGGTGAGGCGCAGCCCTGCTCTGCGCTGGAGCCGAGATGAACACCGAGATCTCCGAGACCGAGCGCCTGGCGCTCTACCGAACGATGTGCCGCATCCGCGCCTTCGAGAACGCCGCCGAGGTGGCCAGCCAAGGCGGCGTCAGTGCCTATGGCCAGGAAGCCGCTGGCGCCGCCAGGGTGCGCGGCCCCCTGCACCTGTCGACCGGGCAGGAAGCAGTTGCGGCAGGCGTCTGCGCCCACCTCGCAAAGGCCGACTACCTGACCTCCACGCACCGCGGCCACGGCCACACGCTGGCCAAGGGCGCCGACCTGACGCGCATGATGTGCGAGCTGTTCGGCAAGGCAAGCGGCTTCAATGGCGGCAAGGGCGGCTCCATGCATATCGCCGACTTCTCGGTCGGCATGCTGGGGGCCAACGGTGTGGTCGCGGCCGGGCTGCCGATCGCAGTGGGCGCAGCGCATGCGCAGAAGCTGCAGCGCAAGGACGCGATCACCGTGTGCTTCTTCGGGGACGGCGCGATCAACCGCGGGCCCTTCCTCGAATCGCTCAACTGGGCGCGCGTCTACGCACTGCCGGTGCTCTTCGTCTGCGAGGACAACCAATGGAGCGCAACCACGGCCAGCGGGCCGATGACAGCCGGCGACGGTGCATCGGCCCGCGCCGAGGCGCTGGACATCGCTGCGACGCGTGTGGACGGCAACGACGTCTTCGCCGTGCATGCGGCCGCGGGCAGGCTGGTGGCCGAGGTGCGCAGCAGGTGCGGGCCGCGGCTGCTGCATGCCCTCACGTACCGTGTCAAAGGGCATGTCTCGGTCGACCCGGCGGGGTACCGCGATCCGGCCGAACTGGCTGCTGCACTCGAAACCGATCCGATCGAGCGCGCCCGCGTGCGCCTGCTGGCCGGCGGCGCCGAGGCTGCCGTGCTCGAAGCCATCGTGGACGAGGCGCAGGCAGAGGTCGAGGCCGCCTTGGCCGTGGCCGACGCAGCGCCCTGGCCCGATGCCGCGGCCGCCTTCACCGACGTGCAAAGCACCGGAGCCGGCCAATGGACATGAGCACCGATACGGCGCCCGGCCGCGCGACTGCGGCCACAGCGGGGGAGCTGAGCTACGCAGAGGCCGCGGCGCTGGCCGTGCAGCGCGAGATGGAGGCCGATGCCCGCGTCGTGGTGCTCGGCGAGGACGTGGGCCGTGGCGGCATCTTCGGCCAGTACAAGGGCTTGCAGCAGCGCTTCGGCGCCGAGCGCGTGATCGACACGCCGATCTCCGAGGCCGCGATCATGGGTGCCGGCGTGGGCATGGCGCTCGCGGGGCTCAGGCCGGTGGTCGAGATGCGGGTGGTGGACTTCGCCCTGTGCGGTATGGACGAGCTGGTGAACCAGGCAGCCAAGAACCGCTTCATGTTCGGCGGGCAGGGCCGGGTGCCGCTGGTGGCGCGCATGCCGGGCGGCATCTGGGATGCTTCGGCCGCGCAACATTCGCAGTCGCTGGAAGCCTGGTTCGCGCACCTGCCGGGCGTGGTCGTGGTGTGCCCGTCGACGCCGCAGGACAACCATTCGCTGCTGCGCGCGGCAATGCAATGCGGCGACCCGGTGGTCTACATCGAGCACAAGAACCTGTGGGGACGGCGTGGTGCGGTGGACGAATCGCTGGCGGTGCCGCTCGGCCAGGCTGCGCGGCTGCGGGCGGGCGACGCGTTGACGATGGTCAGCTGGAGCCGCCAGCTGCAAGCCTGCAGCGCGGCTTGCGATTTACTTGCCGCCGAGGGCATCGCGGTCGAGCTGATCGACCTGCGCACGCTGTGGCCGTGGGACCGCGAGGCGGTGTTCGGCTCGTGCGGGCGCACCGGTCGCCTGATGGTTGTGCACGAGGCGGTCCAGGCGGGCGGCTTCGGCGCAGAGATTGCGGCCAGCGCCGCCGAGGCAACAGGCTGCCGAATCGCGCGGCTGGGCGCACCGCGCATTCCGGTGGGTTATGCGCCGGTGCTGGAAGCGCAGTCCCGCGTCACCGCCGAACGCATCGCCGATACGGCGCGAGCCCTCTGCCGATGAGCGATGCCGGCAGTCTCGAGGACTCGATCTTCCTGAAGCTGGTCCGCGTGGTGAACCTGACGGCGCGGCCCTTTCAGCAGCGGGTGGGGCGTCGTCATCAGCTCACGCTCAACGAATGGCGCACGATGGCCGTGCTGGGCCGGCAACCCGGGCTCACGGCGACCCAGCTCGCGGAGTTGACGGGGCTGGACAAGATGGCAGTGAGCCGCGCGCTCGCGGGCCTGAAGCGCCACAAGCGGCTGCACCGACACGAGGACCCGACCGACCAGCGCCGCAGCCGGCTCTACCTGAGCAGCGATGGCAAGGCGCTCCACGCCATCGTCAGTGGCGAAGCCCGGGCGCGCGAGGCCGAGCTGTTCGCGCTGGCCGATGCGGAGGAACTGAGGCGACTGGGGACGACGCTGGACAAGCTGATCGCGTCGGTGACGCAAGCGGCAGGCGACGTGTCGCAACAGCCATGAGTGCGAGGCTTGGCTAGGCCGCGAAGCCGCCGTCGATATTGAGGCTGGCGCCGGTGACGAAGCCGGCCTCGGGCCCCGCAAGGTAAGCCACCATGCCCGCGATCTCGTCGCCGCGGCCGTGCCTGGAAAGGGCCATGAAGCCGTGCATGGTGGAAGCCATCGGGCCATCGGCCGGGTTCATCTCGGTGTCCACGGGGCCGGGTTGCACGTTGTTGATCGTGATGCCACGTGGCCCGAGGTCGCGCGCGAAACCTTGCACGAGTCCTCTGAGTGCGGATTTGCTCATGGCATAGACACCACCGCCGGAAAAGGGCATGCGCTCGGCGTTGGTGCTGCCGATGTTGATGATTCGGCCACCCTCGCCCATGTGGCGCAGCGCCGCCTGGATGGCGACGAAGACGGCGCGCACATTGACGTTCAACGTGAGGTCGAAGTCCTCCAGAGAGATCTGATCGACGGCACCGAGCTTGAGAACGCCTGCGTTGTTGACCAGGATGTCGAGCCGGCCGAACGCGTGTGCGGCCTGGTCGATGGCCGAGCGCAGCGCATCCGCATCGGCGCTGTCGACGCGCAGCGCGATCGCGCGCCCGCCTGCGGCTTCGATGCTTGCGGCCAGGTCATTGGCGGCGGCATCGTTGCTGGCGTAGCTGAAGGCGACGGCGGCGCCGTCCTGGGTGAGGCGCCGCACGATGGCGGCGCCGATGCCGCGCGAGCCGCCGGTGACGAAGGCGGCCTTGCCGTCGAACAGGGGCCTGGGGGAAGAGGCTTGGGACATGGTGGAACCTTGGAAGTGTGTTGCGATGACTGCAGTGTCGAGCTTCGATTGCACCTTCGGTAGCTCCCCAAAAGCCCTATCAATTTCAACTTCGGGTTGAAAATCCGCGCGTGCAACCCTTGAGCCACCTTGAGTCCTTCGTCCGCAGCGCCGAGACCGGCAGTTTCTCGGCGGCCGCGCGGCAACTGGGCCTGACGCCCGCAGCGGTGAGCAAGAACGTCGCGCGGCTCGAGGCCAGCCTGGGCCTGCGCCTGTTCCAGCGCAGCACCCGCAAGCTGACCCTGACCGAGGGCGGCGAGCGGCTGCTGCACCAGGTCGCCGGCGCGCTCGGGACGCTGGCCGACGCGGTGGCCGGCGCCGCCGAGGCCGACCGGCAGCCCGCCGGCACCCTCAAGGTCAGCATGGGGCAGGCCTTCGGGCGCGAGTACGTGGTGCCGCTGCTCGGCGAGTTCCTGGCGCTTTATCCGGCCGTGCTGCCTGACTGGCATTTCGACAACCGGCAGGTGGACCTGATCGGGGAGGGCTTCGACGCGGCAATCGGCGGTGGCATCGACCTCACGCCGGGGCTGGTGGCGCGCGAGCTGGCGCGCATCCATGTGGTCGCCGTCGCCGCGCCGCACTACCTGGCCGGAAAGGCAATGCCGTCCCACCCGGCAGAGCTGGCGGCCTTCGACCGCATCGTGCGCCGTTCTTCGCCCACGGGGCGCATTCGCCCCTGGACGCTGCGTAACACCGCCGGCGACGAGGTGGCGGTGGAAGCCCGGCCCCGCCTGATCTTCAACGACCCCGAGGCGATGTGCCGCGCCGCGATGCTGGGGCTGGGCGTCGCGCTGGTCCCGATGCCGTTTGCACTGCCTGGGTTGCAAAGCGGCGCGCTGCTGCGCCTGCTGCCGGGCTGGTATGACGATGCCGGCCCGTTGTCGCTGTACTACCCGAGCAAGAAGCTGCTCCCGGCAAAGACTCGCGTGTTCGTCGACTTTGTGGTGGAGCACTTCCGGGCGGGGGGCTTCGCGCAGCGCGTGCATGGGGCGTCCTCAACGCTGGCGTGAGCCGAACGGCCGCTCCGAAGGCGAATGGCACCGTAGCCGAAGGCGAAGGTACTCCGGCGAACACGGGGTAATTCCCTGCGGCGGATGTGGCTCGCGCCCTGTACAACACTGCGCCATGTATCAACAGGAATTGCGCATGAGCTCTGCATTCATTTCCCGCCGCGCCGCACTGGCCCTCGCGGCCGCCGCGGTACTCGCCATCGATCCGGCGTTCGCCCAAGGCACCTGGCCGACAAAGCCGGTGCGCATCGTCGTGCCCTTCGCGCCCGGCGGCACCACCGACATCCTGGCACGCGCGGTGGCGCCCGAATTGTCCAAGGCCTTCGGGCAGCAGTTCATCGTCGACAACCGCGCGGGCGCCGGCGGCAACGTCGGTGCGGACATCGTCGCCAAGGCGCCCAACGACGGCTACACACTGCTGATGGGCACGGTCGGCACGCACGGCATCAACCGCGCGCTCTACCCGAAGCTGCCCTACGACCCGATCAAGGATTTTGCGCCGATCACGCTGGTGGCGGCGGTGCCGAACGTGATGGAAATGAACATCGACAAGGCGAAGGCGCTCAACATCAACAGCGTGGCGGACTTCGTGAAGTACGCCAAGGCCAATCCGGGCAAGCTCAACATGGCTTCGAGCGGCAGTGGCACCTCGATCCACCTGGCCGGGGAGCTCTTCAAGACCATGACCGGCAGCTTCATGACGCACATCCCGTACCGCGGCTCGGGCCCGGCGTTGCTGGACCTGGTGGGCGGCAATGCCGACGTGATGTTCGACAACCTGCCTTCGTCGATGCAGCAGATAAAGGGCGGCAAGCTCAAGGCGCTGGCCGTGACCAGCGCGCAGCGCTCGCCGGCCCTGCCCGACGTGCCGACGGTCGAGGAAGCCGGCGGCCCGGCGCTCAAGGGCTACGAGGCGAGCTCGTGGTTCGGCCTGCTGGCGCCGGCCGGCACGCCGCCGGAGATCGTGAACCGCATCCAGCAGGAAGTCGCCAAGTCGCTGGGCACGGCGGCCATCAAGGAGAAGATGTTGGCCCAAGGCGCGATCCCGAGCGGCAACACGCCGGCCGAGTTCGCCAAGATGATCGACAGCGAACACACCAAGTGGGCGAAGGTGGTGAAAGCCTCGGGCGCAAAGGTGGACTGAGCGGCAGTCCGGCGGCTGCGCGAAGGGCGCAAGCCTGGGGCATCGCTGTCGAGCTGATCGACCTGCGCACCCGCAGGCCGCGGGCCGCGGGCCCGGCAGAGACGGTGCTCGGCTTAATCAGCCCGGGAAGATGGCGTGCATGGCCAATGGCGCTATCAGCATCAGCCACTGCACCATCACTGCCGGTCCGCCATTGCGGTCTGCATGATCCTCAGCCCACTGGGCCGCGTTGTTCCTGGCGAAAGCAGCGTCCGACTGGCCGGGTATGCGCATCACCAGCTCGGACGCCGATGGGCATTGCGACCACAATTGCTCGGAGATCCAGCCACTTGGCACATCGCCTGTTCGGCCGGAGTCGGAATGGCTCGCACCTATGGTGTACGCGAACTCTTCGGCAATGCTGTAGCAAGTGTCCGCGTCAACCGCGAACCCGCATTGGCAGAGCCATTCCTGGACCAGCTTTGTCAATTGCTCGACTGGAGTCGCGGGCGGGGCTCCGATCGGCCTACCATCCTCCCCCGGGGTCGTGAGGACGACGGCGGTCGCTACGACTCCGCCAATAAGAGCAGTGGCGACCACCACGGCCTTAATGGGATGACGGCACATTGCGTTCAGCACTCTGCCCGCGGCGCTCGTCTGCGTAATGCTTGGCTGTTCAATAGCTTGGCCGAGAGGCGGAGAAGCAACATTCCCGGGGTCCGAATCGGTCCCGGATCCTGCGTCTTCACTGGAGCTAGGGAGATGCTGATCAATGAACGACGCCGTAGGATCTG
>NZ_LMTS01000090.1 GCF_001541225.1 Variovorax sp. WDL1
CAGATCGCCCGCCTGGGCGAGTTGGGCTACGCGCTGGACTTCAAGACGCAGGAGTGGAGCCGCCAGGCCGAACCGCAACCTGCGTGATCGCAGACGCCGCATCCGCGGTGTTCTTCATCCACCCGCCGGGGTTCCCTCCCCATGCGGGGGAGGCCCCGGCCATTTTCTGGAGGTCTCCGTCATGTCCACCATCGCTTGCGATACCCCCCGTTCCGCGCTGGACGAATCCGCGTGGCGGGCTCTCTGCGAGACGGCAGCCGCACAATCCGCCAAAGGTTGCGGACTGTCTCACGACCACTACGTCGAACGCTTCAGTTCAGCGATCGACGCGCAACTCGGTCGATTGCCCGAAGAACAGCGCGCACAGGCGCTGAAGATCGCACAGGAATGGGACTACGCAACACCTGCCGAAAGGCAGGAAACCCAGGACTGGAATGCGGAGCATGGCTATTGCTCGCACGGGATCGAGTTCGGCTGCTGCCCGGCCGGTTGTGATCGCGACGATGACGACTGGGACTGAGGACAAGGCATAGGTTCCTTCGCCGCGCCTGCGGCATTCCATCACCCGCTGGGGGTTCTTCCCCACGGGGAGGCCTCCGGCTCAACTTTTCGAGGAGGCCTCTCATGGGCTGGTATTTCTCTCATCAATCGCGGTCCGAACTGATCGCGGAACTGATCGCACCGCAAGAAACCGAGTGCGCCAGCGTCAAGGTCATCGCTCACACCCTGCGCGGCAACGTGCTGTGGTCCGTCGCCGAAGTGACCGCCAAGGTCGATGGCGTGCATCGTGATCTCGCACCGGGCCAGTCCCTGCGCTACATCCGCTGCGATCTGCTTGAACGCAGCGGCGGCAAATGGGGCTACAAGCCGCTGGAAGAGTGCATGTCTCCGTACTACTACTCGTGCCCGTTGAGCTATCTCGACATGGCGCCCGAGCAGTCCGCCAACTGGCGTGCCGGCGTTCGCGCCTACCACACACGGCGGCGCACCCCCACTGCATCCGCGGCAGCCGCCGCGGCGTCGATGGCCTGAGCCAGGAGGAACCGACATGGACCCGATCCTGGCTTCGCTCCCGCCCTCGCTGCTGGCACTCGTTGAAGGCAGCTTGTCCAACGACGAAGTGTCCTCCGACGAGGAAATGCTGGCGTACTTCATCGACAACGGCCTCACCGAGGACCAGGCACGGCAGGCGCTGACCTACCGCGACCAGTACCTCCACAACATCTACCTGGAAGGCTGCACGCCGATCACTTCGGCGGACGAGCCGCTTCACTTCAACCCGCACACCCGGCAGTTCGAGCCGGACTGAGCGCTTTGTTCCACCCCCTGGGGCAGTACTTGCCCCAGCGGGCGGTGCTGTTCCCGTTCATCCGAGGACACCACCATGCCCGCACACACTTCTTCCACCACGCTGTACCGCATCGACGAATGCCCCGACGTGATGGCCGACGCCTGCGTCGGCGATGACCAGGGCAACCTGATCTTCCTGTCGATCTGGGCGCGCGACACCGCCGTCCAGCAGTTCCTCGCTCGCCTGACCCTCGGGCGCGACGAGCAGGGGCTGGACCAGTTCCACGTCATCACCAACCAGGGCGGCAGCGTCCCGGTGTTCATCGGCAACGTCGATCGCTTGGAGAAGCGCACCACGCGCGCCTTCCGGCGCACGCTGTTCGGCTCGCTGTCCAACGTGTGGCTGTTCGACCGCCGCTGCGTCAAGCCCGACAAGGCCAACGCCAGCGCGCTGGCATTGCTGCCACGCGACAGCGCCCATCGCCTCGACAGGCTGTGGACGCTGGTGCGGGACACCTGCCCATTGCCGCTGCTCGATCACTGGCGCGAGACCGTGCTGGAACTGCTGCAAACCCGCGAGATGCTGGCCCGCCTTCCGTTCGCCCTCGGGCCCCTGGAAGGTCATCGGCTCGCCATCGACGTGTCGGCGCTGAGCCTGGCGCTGGGCTCCCTGATCCGCAGTGACGTGCTCACCGCCTATCCGTTCCCGTCCAGGATCTGGACGCCGGAAGCGGTCGTGGCTTGACCCACCCGTGGAGGCACGCTTTGGCGTGCTTCCGTCCTTCATCCCGCCAACCAGGAGACTTCCATGGCCCTCATGTTCCCGCGGCTCGCCCGCAATTTCGCCAAAAACGGGTACTACCCGACCGACGAACCCACGCTCGAAAGAGCCCTCAACGCACTGATGCCCAGCGACGGGCCGATGTGCATCCTCGATCCCTGCGCCGGCGAAGGCGTGGCGATCGCCGAAGCCGCCCACGCCCTCGGGCGCGAGCAGGCCAAGGCCTTCGCCGTCGAGTTCGACGCGGAGCGGGCGCGCCATGCCCGCGGCCTGGTCGACCACTGCCTGCACGCGGACCTGATGGACACGATG
>NZ_LMTS01000127.1 GCF_001541225.1 Variovorax sp. WDL1
ATTGACGCTCGCCGCTCAGAATAGTTGACGCCGG
The DNA here is from genome assembly GCF_001541225.1 of Variovorax sp. WDL1. Lineage (GTDB taxonomy): Bacteria > Pseudomonadota > Gammaproteobacteria > Burkholderiales > Burkholderiaceae_C > Variovorax. The sequence continues at coordinate 35 of NZ_LMTS01000127.1, forward strand.
GCACTCGACCAGTTGGCGATGCAGGGCCTGGCCTTCCTCCAGTGGCATGCCGCTGATCTCGTTGCCCGCGTTGGCGGTTATGAAGAGCGAGCGACGACCATCCGGATGAACTCGCACCAGCGGATGACTGACCGGGGGTACGGCGTTCTTCTCGAAGTTTGAGAGCGGCGGCAGCGAAGCGAACATCCGGCGGCCGTGCTCATACGAATGGACCATGTGCAACGGCTCGATCCTGGTCTTCAAGTCGTCCGGGAGCGCTTCGTAGGCCAGCACCATATTGGAGAAGCCCGTGCGTCCTCCTACGGCATCGTCGGGCATCACTTCGATGCCATACAGCAGCGAGGCGTATGCGGGCACATAGCGATAGGAGCTGTCGGTATGCCACAGCGCATTGACCTTCTGGAAGATCACGCGATGGTCGGTCTCGGGAAGATGCTCGCCCTGTGCCGACACATTGGCCACGTTGTAGACGGTCGACGCGGCGACGGTCTTGTTCTCCTCCGGAAAGTCTTCCAGCGCCCCCCACTGCTCGGTGAAGGCAATCTGCTGCTGCTCGCTGAGCTTCTGGTCCCGAAAGCACAGAACGCCGTAGGTATCCAGTAAATCGCGAAATTCCCGGATCTGCTCAGGATCCAGGTGCAGGGAAAGGTCGACTCCTGTGATTTCGGCGCCTAGCGCCGGGTTGAGCTTCGTGACTACGGGTCGCGCGACGATTTCAGCTTGTTCCATATTTCCTCAGGGTGGACAGTGGACGGAGCGCTCGCCTGCTGCCTTGAAGATCAAGCCATCGCAGGGGCCGGAGAATTCTGGCATATCACTGGCATGCCAGCAATATTCCAACAAAATTGCCCACAATGTCCAGTTGGCAAGCTCGTAAACCCGAGTCCGGCGGCGAAACCGGCGGCGCGCCAGCACCAGCCCGAAATTCAGGCGTGTGGCAGCGTCTGCCTTGCGAATTCGACGAGGTGGTCGATCAGGCGATCGGACGCCTGGGCCGCGCTGGCGGCGTCGCCCGCACCAACAGCCCGAACGACTTCGACGTGGAATCGGGCCGTGACCGGCAGATGGCGCGGCACATCGACGTGGAAGAACCAGAAGCGCCTGGATATCGAATGGAGCCTCGCGACGGTTTCGGCCGCGACGGTGTTGCGCGCCGCGCGCGCGAGCAGCAGGTTGAGTTGAGCGTCGAGGCGCAGGAACTCCTTGATATCCAGAGCCTCTGCCGCTTGTTCGGTCGGCGACACCAGTGACTGGATCGCCGCCCTGTCTGCGCTGCTGCCGCGGCTTGCCGCCGCTGCGGCGAGAAGACGATCCAACTCGCGTCGCGTTTCGAGAATCTCGAACTGCAAGCGCACATCGACCGGCGTCACCACCACGCCGCGCCTGGGCATGATCTGCACCAGATACTCGCGCGAAAGGCGATGCAATGCCTCGCGGATCGGCGTGGTGCCGATGTCGATCTGCCGGCTCAGGATGGCCTCCGATACAACGGAACCGGGTGCCAGTTCCAGCGTGACGATCATCTCCTCCAGTCGTCGATACGCTTCGCTTGTCAGGGTGTTCTGCGATCCGTCGCTGGAGGGGCTGACCGCCGTGCCGCCTGTATTGATCCCGCTGTCCGCAGCGCTCGCCATCGTCATTTCCGCCTTTTGCTTATGCCCAGGATATCGGCAGCATCGTGCGGCCGACCAAGCCGGCGACTATAGCGATGGCAAGGTCGCGTCAAGCCGCCCCGGCGCGCACCGGGGCAAAATCGCCGCCTGTCCGGCACCCTTCGGAGCCGGCAAACCAGAGGAGGCGTGGCAGGTATGAAGAAGGCGGCGACGGCGACAGCCGGCACTGAAGTCATGAAGTCTGCGGTGGCCGTGCAGAGGCGCGTGACGGAGCAGGACAGCGCGGCTGCGACAACGCTCATGCAAGACGCGTATCGGCAGCTGGAGGAGATGATCGTCACAGCGGAGCTCGCGCCGGGCGAGGTGGTGTCAGAAGCGATCCTGAGCCGCCGCATCGGGATCGGCACCACGCCGATCCGCGAGGCATTGCATCGCCTTTCGCGCGAGTATCTGGTGCAGATCATGCCAAGGCGCGGCGTGGTGGTGACGCCTGTCGATGTGGGCCTGCAGTTTCAGGTGCTCGAGACCCGGCGCGAGGTCGACCGCCTGATCGCACGGTCTGCGGCCCAACGTGCAACCGCAGCAGAGCGAGAGGCCATCGCAGCCCTGGCGAAAGCCATCGAGGAAACCGTGGCGCACTCGGATGTGCGGGCCTTCCTGCGGCTCGATGCGCAGCGCAGCCGCTGCGTGGCCTACAGTGCACGCAACTCGGTCGCTGCAGGCATCGCCACGACACTTCATTCGGTCTCGCGCCGATTCTGGTTCTGTCATCTGCATGAGGATCGGCAGTTGCTCGATACGGCGCGCTTGCATCTGACCGTGGCCAAGGCCGTCGTTCTGGGCGATGCGGAGGCTGCCGGCAAGGCCTCCGACGAGTTGATCGACTACATGCTTGCGTTCGCCAAGGCCACGCTTCCGGGCGCGTCGAACCCGGGGCCTTAGTTCGAGGCACCGCCCTCCCCTCCTTTCGCAAAGGCGGCTCGTCCGAACGCAGATGAGCGACCAAGGGTTTGTCCTGAAATCGTTGGCATGCCAGTCGTGTTCCACTAATGTTCCACGCAAAAGATTGCATCGCAAACACGAGGTGAGACAAGACCATGGCGCTGAGCATCTACCCCATTGCATCCAACTTCGTGGCCGAAGTCGGCGACGTTGACCTGTCGCGGCCGCTGTCGCTCGAAGACCGGGAAGCGATCAAGGAGGCGTTCTGGAAGTACGCCGTGCTGATCTTTCCGCAGCAGACGATGACGCAACAGCAGCACGTCGACTTCGCGACGATCTTCGGCCCGCTGGAAACCACCATCCAGAAGCACCGCACCGACGAGGCACTGCGCATTCGCGAAGACATCGCCGATGTCTCCAACCTCGACGCCGACAACAAGGTCTGGGGCGAAACCAGCCGCCAGCGCATGTTCCAGCTGGGTAACCGCCTGTGGCACACGGACAGCACCTTCCGCAAGATCCCTGCGAAGGCGTCGCTGCTGTACGGCCGCACGGTAGCGCCCATCGGGGGCCACACCGAATTCGCCGACATGCGCGCGGCCTACGACGCACTGCCGGAGACGATGAAGAAGCGCATCGACGGCCTGATCGTGGAGCATTCGATCTTCACCTCGCGCGCCAAGCTGGGCTTCACCGCGTTCTCGGACGAGGAGCGCGCCGCGCTGCCGCCGGTGCCCCAAGTCATGGTGCGCACGATTCCCGAGAACGGCCGAAAGTCGCTCTACCTGGCGTCGCACGCCGGCCGAGTGTTCGGCCTGCCCGACGCCGAGGCCGCCGAGCTGCTGGAGACGCTGACAGCGCACGCCACGCAGCGGCAGTTTGTCTACACCCACCGCTGGCGCCAGCACGACCTGCTGATCTGGGACAACCGCTGCACCATGCACCGCGGCACGGAGTTCGACGACCTGCGCTGGAAGCGCGACATGCAGCGCGCCACCGTCTCGGAGCCCGCCAACTCATGCGAGATAGCCGGTGTGGCCGTTCCGGTCGAGGCCTGAACGATGGGCGACACCCCTCGAATCCTCGGCGCGCCTGCGCTGTACGTACAAGGGCCGGACGCGTCCTTGCATATCGGCGACATCGCTGCAGGACTGGGCCGGAACGTGCTGTTCGTCTCAGACGCCGCCGTCGAGCGCCTGTTCGCGCCGCGCGTGCGGCAAAGCATCGAAACCAGTGGGCTCGCATTCTCGTCCGTCTCGTTCACCGGCGACCTCACGCCCGCCAGTGTGGAACGCATGGCCGGCGCCCAGCAGGCGTGGCAGCCGGAGGTGGTGATCGCCGCGGGTGGCGGCAAGGGTGTCGACGCGGGGAAGGCCGTGGCGCACACCCTCGGCACGCGGCTCATCACCTTGCCGACTGCGCCCTCGAATGACGGCCCCACCAGCCGCGTCTACTTGCTCTACGACCAGCATCACCGTCTGCTGAGCGTCGAAAAGCTGCCGCGCAACCCGGACGCGGTCGTGGTCGACACCGCGATCCTCGCTGCGGCGCCCGTCGAGTTGCTGGTCTCGGGCATCGGCGACGCGATCGTCAAGCGCTACGAGGCGGCGCAGTGCATCGGCGCTGGCGGGCTCAACCTGTTCGGCGGCCAGGCGACGCTGCTCGCGGCAAAGCTTGCAGAGACGTGCGACGACATCGTGCGTCGTCATGCGGTCGCCGGCCTGGCCGCAGCGCGTGCCCGCTCGCCCAACGCGGCCTTCGAGGCGCTCGTCGAAGCTTGCATCCTGCTGGCCGGCATCGGGTTCGAGGGCACCGGCTTGTCGGTCGCGCATTCCATGACGCGTGGCCTGACGGCCGTGCCGGAAACTGCAGGCGCCTTGCACGGTCGCCAGGTAGCCTATGCGTTGCTCGTCCAGTTCGTGCTTGAGAAGCGCTCCGATGCCTTCATGGCCGAGCAGCTCGACTTTTACCGCGCCGTGGGTCTGCCCACAGGCTTGCCCGAGCTCGGCCTTGCCGCGCCTTCTGCGCGGCAGTTGACCACGATTGCCGCGCTCACCCTTACCGCACCGCACATCCGCAACTTCGAATGCCGGCTTTCGGAAGGCGACCTCGTGGAAGCGATGGTGCGTCTCGAGCAACTCTGCGTCGCAGCCTGAGCCCTGCGCTTTCTGTCCTCGTCCTCCATCAACTGAATACATGAGGTACCCATGAACCGGTCCAAGAACACCCGCGCCCTCGTCTCCTCCTGCCTTGCAGCTGCGTGCTTCACGCTGCCGCAATTCAGCGCACATGCCGCCGAAATCACCTGGCGCCTGCAAAGTGTCGCCGGCGCCGGAACGACCGAATACAAGAATCTCGTCGAACGCTTTGCCAAGGAAGTGAATCAACGAACCGGCGGACGCGTCGAAGTCAAGACGTTTCCGGCCGGCATGCTGATGAGCAGCGCCACTGTCGTCGATGCGGTGAGCAAGGGCACGCTCGACGTCGGCCACACCTACCTTGTCTATTTCAGCGGCAAGGAGCCGGCGCTCAAGGCGGTGAACGAATGGCCGGCCGAAGTCAATCCGCTCCAGGGCTACAACTGGTTCTACGAGGGCGGCGGCTCGGAGCTGATGCGCAAGATCGTGGCGCGGCACAACATGCACTTCCTCGGCGTTTCGCCCCTGCTGGGCGAGCAGATCTGGTCGAAGAAGCCGATCAAGGGCGTCGACGATCTGAAGGGCCTCAAGGTGCGCGCGGCGGGCCTTGCCGCCGACGGCTTTGCCAAGCTCGGCGCATCAGTCGTCGCCTTGCCCGGCGAGGAGGTCTACACCGCGCTGCAGCGCGGCGTGGTCGACGCCGTCGAGTTCACGACCATGCCGGTGAACTACGGCCTCGGCTTGCAAGAGGTGGCGAAGTTCGTCTCGGTGCCGTCGTACTCGGGCGGGGGCACGTCCGACTGGATCGTGAGCCAGGCCGCGTGGAACAAGGTGCCGGTCGACCTGAAGCCCAAGATCGAAGAGGCGCTGAAGGTCGCCAGCATGGACTACAACACCTCGGCGGTGGCCGAGGAGAAAGAGCTGATGGTCAAGCTCGAGAAGAGCGGCGTCACGCTCGTCAAATGGCCCGATAGCGAGATGCGCAAGATGGAAAACGCGCGCCTGGCCGTCATGAAGGACAAGTACGCCGTCGAATCGAAGGACTACGCCGAGAAGCTCGACTCGCAGCTGAAGTTCCTGGGGAAGCTCGGATACCGCGCGAACTGACGTTGGCCAGACTCCCCCATGCGGCAACTCTGCGACGCGATCGATCGCCTCAACGATCGGGTGGGCCGCCTGGCAGCCCTGCTGATCCTGCCCAGCCTGCTCATCACCATGATCGAGGTGGTGGCACGCTACGCGTTCAACAGCCCGACGGTCTGGGTCAATGAATCGGTGCAGATCCTGTTCGGCTTCTACTTCCTGCTCGGCGGCGGCTACACGCTGCTGCACGGCGGGCACGTGCGGGTCGACCTGCTGCTGCTCGGCTTGAAGCCGCGCGCCCGCCGCCGGGCCGATGTGATCGGCCTGGTGGTCACGATTTTCTATCTCGCAGTGCTGTTGTGGTTCACCGGCGAACAGGCGTTCGACGCCATCGCCAGCCGCGAGCGCGCGGAGAGTCCGTGGGCGCCCTACATCTTCCCCGTACTCACCGCCGCGCCGGTGGCCGCCGCGCTCATGCTGCTGCAGGCGGTATCGCTGATCGTGCGCGCCTATGTAGATCCTGCACACGCGGCCAAGCCTGACAGCGGCGTCGTCGGCTGACTCTCTCTTCCACTGGGTATCAATCAATGGGTGTCGAACTCCTCACGGCCGTCCTGTTCGGGTCGCTATTCGCGCTCATCTTCCTGGGCGTTCCGCTGGCCTTCGCGCTCGGCAGCGTGGCCGTGGTGGTGGGCTATTTCGAGTGGGGGCCGATGGCGCTGCACCTGCTGGCGGGCCATGTGAAGAGCGCCACCTTCAACTACACACTGGTCTCGATTCCGTTCTTCATGTTCATGGCCGGCATCCTCAACAAGGCCGGCGTTGCCAACGACCTGTATCACGCGATCCATGTGCTGTTCGGCCCGCTGCGCGGCGGCCTTGCGGTCGGTACCGTGTTGGCTTGCACGATCATCGCGGCGATGAGCGGCGTGAGCGCGGTGGGCGTGCTGGCCATGGGTTCGCTTGCGCTGCCGGCGATGCTCGCGCGCGGTTACGACAAGCATATGTCGATGGGTACCATCCTCGCGGGCGGCGCGCTCGGCCAGCTCATTCCGCCCTCGGTGCTGGGCATCGTCTACAGCGGCCTCGCGAATCTCTCGGTCGGCCAGGTCTTCCTTTCCGGGCTGATGCCGGGCCTGTTGCTCGCCTCGCTTTTCATCTCCTACGTGCTGCTCAAGTGCTGGCTCAACCCGGCGGCAGGCCCTGCGATGCCGGCCGAGGAACGCGCCCGCATCACCGGTCGCGATCGCATCGCAAGCCTGCTGGGCATCGTGCCCGTGGCGCTGCTGGTCCTGGCGGTGCTGGGTGCGATGTTCACCGGCATCGCAGGCCCCACGGAAGCAGCGGCGGTCGGCGCGGTCGGCAGCATGGTGATCGGCTTCGCGCGCCGCACCCTGCGCTGGGGCGACATCGCAGACGCGGCACGCGAAACCCTGAAGTCAACGTCGATGGTGATCTGGATCGCCATTGCGTCGCTCGTCTTCGTATCGGTCTACGCCGGCATCGGCGGCGACAAGCTGGTGCGCGGCCTGCTCATCGGTACGGACCTCTCGCCCTGGGTGGTGATGACGATCATGATGGTCATCCTGTTCCTGCTCGGGATGGTGATGGACCCGATCGGCATCATCTTCCTGACCACGCCAATCTTCCTGCCCATCGTGGTGGCGCTCGGATTCGATCCCCTGTGGTACGGCGGCATGCTGATCATCAATCTTGAGATGTCCTATCTCACGCCGCCGTTCGGCTACAACCTGTTCTACCTGAATTCGGTGGCTCCCAAGGGCATCACGATGAAGGACATCTACAAGTCGTCGCCGCCCTTCATCGCGCTGCAGGGGCTCGGCTTGCTGATCTGCGCCTTTGCGCCGCAGGTCGTCACCTGGCTGCCCAAGTACGTGCTCGGCCAGTAGGCGTCCATACCCCCTTCCACAAAGGTTCGAACCATGGTCTCCCCGATCAACTACATCACGTCGGTCCAATTCGGCTTCGGTGCCATCGACATGCTGCCGCAGGAGTGCGAGCGCATCGGCATCCGGCGTCCCCTGGTCGTCACGGACGCTGGCGTGCGCGCGGCAGGCCTGGTCGATCGCGTGCTTGCACGACTGGCCGACGCCAGCGCCGTCGCGGTGTTCGATCAAACGCCTTCCAACCCGAACGAAGCGGCGGTACGCGCCGCCGTCGCGCTGTTCCTCGCGCAGCGCTGCGACGGCGTGATCGCGGTAGGTGGCGGCTCTTCGATCGATCTGGCCAAGGGCGTTGCCGTTTGCGGCACGCATGAAGGGCCGCTGAAGAGCTTTGCGATGATCGAAGGCGGCCTCGCAAGGATCACCGCAGCAACGGCGCCGGTCATCGCGATTCCGACCACGGCCGGCACCGGCAGCGAGGTGGGCCGCGGTGCAGTGCTGATCCTCGACGACGGTCGAAAGGTGGCCGTGATCTCGGCGCATGTGGTGCCGAAAGTGGCCATCTGCGACCCGGACCTGACGCTCGACTTGCCGGCGAGGCTCACTGCTGCGACCGGCATGGACGCGATCGCGCACTGCATCGAGACCTTCATGGCCCCGGCCTTCAACCCGCCCGCCGACGGCATTGCGCTGGACGGACTATGGCGCGCATGGGCGCACATCGAGCGCGCGACACGCGAGCCGCACGACCGCGAAGCACGCCTGCAAATGATGTCGGCGTCGATGCAGGGCGCGATGGCGTTCCAGAAAGGCCTCGGGTGCGTGCACAGCCTCAGCCATTCGCTCGGCGGCCTCGATCCGAGCCTGCATCACGGCATGCTGAACGCCGTGTTCCTGCCCGCCGTCATCGAGTTCAACGAGGCAGCGACCACGGTCAGGAACGAGAACAAGCTCGCCCGCCTGGCTCACGCCATGGGCTTGGCCGATTCGTCTTCCGTCGGCGATGCCATCACTGCGATGAACCGTCGTCTGGGTCTGCCAACGAGGTTGCGCGAAATGGGCGTCAGTGAATCCATGTTTCCACGCATTGTTGAAGGCGCGCTGCAGGACCATTCGCACATGACCAATCCGCGTCCCGCCGAAGCCAGTGACTACGCACGAATGCTCGCTCGTGCAAAGTGACCCATAACAGCGGTCCCTACCGCTGCCTATCAGAACGGCGTCGTCGTAGACCATCGGGATCACGACGATCGGGATCGCCAGCCCGGCTACGAAGGCGATGTCTTCACCGACCACCGGGTACGCGGCCCGTTGACAAGCCCGAGATCTCTCGCCGCCCGGCGCCGGCATGCGAACGCAGCGCATCGCCGGTGACGGCGCGCGCGCTGCTTCGAATCGTCGCCGTTCGGCACTCCGTCCTCCAGGTCGAGCATCAGCACATCGACGGGCAGGGTCAGGGCCTTCGCGACCATGGCGGCGACGTTGCCCGGCGTCGCGAACATGCGATGCCTTGAGCTCCTTCCTTGCATTGCCCAGTGTTTCCTTGAATACGTCGAGCTGCTGAGCCACTCCTTCGCGCGATACAAGGTACGAGAAAGCACGCGTAGAAGAGCTGAAGCGCATGTCATTCTTGCTGCGCCCTGCGTGCCTCTGTGCTTACGCGCTCAGCCAGCGTGGCATCGACGAAGGGTCCGAGTTCGATGCCCAACAGTTCGAAATAGTCGACCTTCATCATAGGAATTCAACCCCGGCGGCATCTCAATCACCCGCTTGGAAAATCCTACGCCGCCTTCTTCAGCGCTATGACTCGACGCTGAAGCGTCTCGAGAAGTACCTTCTCCTGCTCACGAGCAGCTGCGATTCCGCGCGCTCGGACATGGCCATATCCACGGATACCGTCCGGCAGCTTCGCCAGCTTGATTGCCGCGTCGTAGTGACCGGCGTCTTGCGTGGAGGCGATGACCGACAACGCTTGGTCGACCATAGACTTGTACTGCACAATCAGAGCGCGCTCCGTTCGGCGCTCCTCCGTGCGGCCAAAGACGTCAAAGGTCGTTCCACGCAGGAAACGCAGCTTCGCCAGAATCCGGAACGCGGGGATGACCCACTGCCCGAACTCGCGCTTCTTGGGCTCGCCGGTTGCGGAGTCTCGCTTCGAGAGGATTGGCGGAGCCAGGTTGAACACCAGCTTGAAATCGCCTTCGAACTTGCGCTCGACGCTCTGCAGGAAGCCTGTATCGGTGTAGAGGCGAGCCACCTCGTACTCGTCCTTGATGGCCATCAGCTTGAAGTAGTACTTCGCTACGGCGCGCGTGAGATCGGTGCGACCTGGGAAGCTGCTATCCTCGATGCTGCGAACATGCTCCACATAACTGGCGTATTGCGCGGCATAGGCCTCGTTCTGATAGTCCGTCAAGAAGCGCGTGCGCCACTCAATGGCCTTGTCCAAGTCGTCGATGACTGCAGGCGAGAGTCCTGCGTCGTGGTCGGCCTGGAGGTTCGCCAACATGCGCTCAACCGCATTATGGTCAACGACCGTACGGCGTCCCCACAGAAAGGCGTCTCGGTTCATCTGCTGAACCGCCCCGGATTTTGAGGAGGCTCCTTCGATTGAG
>NZ_LMTS01000160.1 GCF_001541225.1 Variovorax sp. WDL1
AAGGCGCTGCCGACTACCTGAATGTCCTGGCCGCGCAGCGTGGCGTCCTTGCCAGCCAGACCAGCCTCAATGCCAGCGCCACCAACGCCGCGCTCACCCTGGTCAATCTCTACAAGTCGCTGGGCGGTGGCTGGGACCCTGACGCACTCACATCCGACCGGCAGGCCGGCGGCGATGCGCCCCTGACGACCACTGCGTCGTCTGCCACCTCGCCATCAAAGGCCGGCCAATGAGTGCCGCAGCGTTGCAGCCGACAGCGGCGCCACCCG
>NZ_LMTS01000015.1 GCF_001541225.1 Variovorax sp. WDL1
CGTACCGTCACTTATTGCACTGAAAACGAGGAGACCCCCTGTTGGAAGTGACGCAGTTCACCTCGAATGTTCCAAGTTGGCTGCGCAAGCACCTTGCCGCCATCCGCCGTGCCGACACCGTCGAAGCCGGTCGCAAGGGCGGCGGCGAATGGATCACACCCCAGGCGTACTTCCGGGATAACCGCGGCGGGCGTTCGGTGTGGGTCGATGACGCGCAATGCCAGTTCGGTGCGGCGGCTCTTGAGGCAAAGCGCGTTCACCTTGCAGGCATCGTCGATCGCGAGGACGCCGAAATGGTACGCGTGGCCAAGGAGCTCACCACACTGAAGCGGCAGGCGGCGCAGGTGGTCAAGTCGCTGGACGGCCACAAAGCGGCCGAGGAGCTTGCACGACGCGCCGTCGAATTCGCGGACGCGCAGGCGAAGTTCCCCGGTCTGAAGCAGGCGCGTGTTGCGGCGGGCACGCGGTGGTCGACCTTGGATGGCCAGCTCACCGAGGCCAACCGGAACGAGCAGCGGCTCGAAAGTGAGTACAAGGAAGCGTCCCGGGCTTTGACGCAAGCCGAGCAGAAGCTGCAGCAATCGGAGCTGGAGTGCCAGCGGCAGAGGCAGGCGTCCGCGGAGAAAGTGAAGGACTCCAATCAAGTTCGCTCACGCTTGCCCGCGCGCTGGCGCACGCCCGAGCGTCTTGTGGAGCTGCGCGCGGAGTTCACGAATGCGCAGCAGGCGAAGCTGCGGCAACAGGCTGTCCAGCGTGAGCTGGATGCGGGAACCTGGGTTACCGACGACACGGTGCAGGAGCGCTGTTCGCTCATGAAGATCCGGGTGGATGACCAGGCGCTGTCGGTGGAAGATGCAAAGGCTCGAAATGCCAGTGCCGGCGAGGCGGTCGGCAATGCGCGAGGCAAGTACATCGAGGTGCTGCGTGCCACGGCGAGAAGGTATCGCCGCACCATCGTGGAGTTGGGCGAGCTCGCGGGAGTGACGGTGGAGGCGGAGCCGCCCCACCTTGACAACGACGACACGACCCTTGCGCAGGCCGGCTTGCATGTGAAGTTCAATTTCGACGGCAAGGCCGCCATTGGCCTCAACGACGGAGAAGCGTCCGGCGGCCAGCAGGTCATGAAGAGCCTGATCCTGCTCGTGGGCCTGCTCAAGGACGAAGAAACCCCGGGCGGGTTCGTATTCATCGACGAGCCGTTCGCACACCTGGACGTGCGCAACATTCAGCTGGTGAGCCATTTCCTGCGCTCCACGCGTGCGCAGTACTTGCTCACGACGCCCATCACCCACAACGTCGAGGTCTTCGAGCCCGCCGAGATCATGCTCGTAACCAGCACCAAGGTCGCCGGGGAGCGGTGGGCCCCACCGATCGCCGTCGTCCAGCGTCGCCTCGATGGCGATGCAAGGAAGGCCGCATGATTCGCATCACGGCCACTGGCGCCGACAGGCGCGCACGAGTTCCCGATCGCGGGGCGCCCATGCTGTGGGCCCTCACGGCGGCCGAGCGCGAACTGCTGGTGAAGTGGGTGGGTACAGGCACAGGCGACTCTCGCCGCGTGGCCGCACTGCGCAAACTCGCAGGGGCCGCACGGCTCGATGCAGCCGAGCGCTTATTGGAGCGGCTGCTGCTGGCAGGCTGGATCGCGGTTGATGAGCGCCGCGAGAACGGGTTCTGGGTGCCTTACACCTTGCGCTGGCTGGACTTGCCGGCGCTGCAGACGGCACTAGGCCTGCCGACGCGTGCCGATCGCGACGCGGCGCGCGAGACTTTGGACGCAAGGCTCGCGGCGCTGGTGGAGAGCTCAGACGGAGATGTCCAAGCCGCGGCGCGGGAACTGCTGGTCCAGCAGCCGCCCATGCACCATGCCGTGCGCCATCAACGCACCGAACTGGTGGAGGCCTTGAATGCCTGGGTTCAGGAGAAGCGCCGGGGGATGCGCCAGGACTTCGCGATCTTCGCGCGGCCGCACAGCAAGGCGGTGACCGAGTCGGAGTGGAAGTGGCTGGCCGATCGTCTTCCGCTCGAGGAGCTGGGCGTCGAGCGGTTTGCCCCCGTATTCTGGGTGTCTGGCGACTGCTGCCTTCAATTTCCGGAAGGAAACATGCAGTTGTCGGCGGTGCCATTTCTGGGGATACCTGCCTCGGCGGCCCAACAACTGCAGGCAGTGGTGGATAGGCCTTCCTCCTACTGGTTCATCGAGAACAGGGCCAGCTTCGAGCGCCAAGCGAGCCGGCGAACGCCGGGCACCTGCGTCATCTTCATCGCGGGTCGGCCGACCCACGCGTGGTCGGCGGCGGTCGACAGGGTTCTGCGATGTGCTCCCGCGGTTGTGTATGTGAGTGCCGATGCGGACCCCGCCGGCCTTGAGATCGCTCTCACCGTGGGCGCGCTCGCGCAGGCCGCCGGTTGTGCGTGGGAAGTTCGTGCGATGGACTTGGCGTCTCTGGAGCTGGGCAAGCCACTGGATCTGAACACCTACGATCTCGCGGCGATCGCGCGCTTGCGTGCGAGAAGCGATGTCCCGGCCGCGTTGCTCCAGACGCTGGAGCGCATCGAGGAACGAGGAGCCAAGTACGAGCAGGAGGCGTGGCTATAGGGGCCCGCGTCGGCGCGCCACGCACGATCCGGACGAGCACCATGGATGGCACCGACCTAACCGTTCCCTTCGCGCAAAAGGACAAGGCAAAAGCCTTGGGTGCCCGCTGGGACGGCGCGGCGCGGCAGTGGTTCGTCCCTGTCGGTCTCTCCCTGGAGCCTTTCCAATCATGGCTTCCGGCCGGCGCTCCGGTATCGGTCTCGTCGGGGTCGACGCCCTCGGATTCACGGGATGTCGCGCCGGTGCAAGGCACCAGTCTCTCGCAGCTGCTCATGGGCGTCGCGAAGCTGGTGCACGAGGGCTTCCGGCAAGGTGTCTGGACGCGGGTGGAAGTGGTCAACGTCACTGCGAAGCAAGGCAATGTCTACCTTGAGCTCAGCGAGCGTGACCAGGAGGGCAGGGTGCTCGCACAGGCCCGGGGAACGATCTGGGCGCGTACCGCCGAGAAGATTCTTCCGCAGTTCCAGGAGGCCACCGGCGCGATGCTCGCGCCCGGCATCAAGCTTCTGGTGTTCGCCCGTCCTGTGTTCAAGGCGCAGTACGGTTTCTCGCTCGACATCACGAGCATCGATCCGTCCTACACCGTCGGGGACCTGGAAGCGCAGAAACGGAAGATCCGGGCGCGACTGAAGGAGGAAGAGCTCTTCGAACGCAACCGGCGGCTGCCATCTCCATGGGACTTCACGAACGTACTCGTTGTCGCACCGGAGGGCGGTGCGGGCCTTGGTGACTTCATGGCTGAAGCGCATCGGCTGCACAGGCATTCGGTTTGCCACTTTGTCTACGTGCACAGCCGATTCCAGGGCGAGGGCGCCGCGGCCGAAATCGTGATGGCGCTCCAAGGCGGAATCGAGCAGGCTGCGGCGCCGCTCGACGCGGTCATTCTCATTCGAGGGGGCGGGGCCGTCAACGATCTTGCTTGGCTGAATGACTACGAACTGGCGCGATTCATCTGCGTTTGCCCGGTGCCTGTGCTGACCGGCATCGGTCACGAGCGGGATCGCACGCTCCTCGATGAAGTCGCACATCGCAGCTATGACACTCCCAGCAAGGTGATCGCCGATATCGAGCAGTGCGTCGCCAGGCGCGCGGCGCAGGCGCACACCTCGTTTGAGCAGGTCGCCGCACGCATACGCGAGACACTGCAGAACAAGGCCGCCGAATGCGTTGCCCTCGATGGGCAAATTCGCGCTGCCGCTGTCGAGACGGTCGGCGCCGCGCGCGACAGCAGCATTTCCCTCATGGCAAACGTTCGCGTCGAGTCCATTTCTCGCGTGCGTCAGGCACAGGGTTTCGTGAGGCAGGGAATGCACGAAGTGCGCGCCTCCGCGCCTGTGCATGTCCATATCGCAAAGCGGGCCGCGACGGCGGAAATGGCCACGGTTCAACAGCTCGCGCGATCGAGCGTGGTTGCTGTACGAAGGGAAACGGGGACACTACTTCCGGCCGTGCTGGACTCGATCGGCGGCATTGCGGCGCGCACAACGCACGATAGTGCGGGGCTGGTCCGCTCCGTCATCGAACGCACGCAGATGTCGGTGCGACTGCACATGCAAGGCGCAACCTCGCGCATGCGCGAGATCGCGGGGCAAGGACCAGAGAAGACGCTCACGCGTGGATTCGCGATGGTGACTTCCGATGCGGGCAAGTCGGTCACCAGCGCCGCGCAAGCAAAGGCAGCGGGAACATTTTCCATTGGATTCAAAGACGGATCGTTGAAGGCCCGCTTGCGGCCGGACGATCCAGCGGACAAAGGAGATCGGAATGGCAACTGAGAGCAAGTCGTTTCGCGAGGCCTACGGAGTCCTGCAGCGCCATGCGGAGACGCTCCGTCAGCAGCGCGAGCCCAACATCGACGATCTGTTGTCTATCGTCGAGGAGTCGGTGCAGGCGTACAAGACGTGCAAGGCACGCATCGACGCCGTCGAGAAGGCGCTGGAGAAGGCGCTCACGGATGTCGGGGCGGATGCAGACCTGGCAACCGTGTCCGCCGATGATGACGAGGGCGGGACAGGCGTGGCGAGCTCGACCCCGAATCAAAGGCAGGCGCCGCCCGCTAAGTCGAAACCATCGACCGGCTTCGACGACATGGACGACGACATTCCGTTCTGACGTTCCTCAGCGCAAACGGCGCGTTCCGTGCATCGACTGCTCGCGGCCCACGTTCAAGTGCTGGCTGCGAGTTCTCGGTGTTTCGGCGCGGGTCGAAGCTTTGGCCTTTCCGCTTCGAGGTAGGGCGTTGGCAGGCCTGCATGCGGGGCGGACGGAGCGCCGATCCTGTATGAGAGGTTTTTCATCTGCATATCCAGCGCGGCATGAACGCCGCCGCCATGGAGGGGGCGAATCACTTCCGCCAGGACGAGTGAAGCTGCGAACGCGCCAACAAAGGGTGTCGCGACCGCCCGTGATGCGAGCAATGTCATGCCGCAGATGTCGTTGCGCTGCGCCGCCAGCTTCTTGTAGGTGTCGCTGAGCTCCACGCCGGCCTCGACAGCGGCGTCCGCTCGCCAAACCTCCGATGGTTTCCGCGGACCCGGGAAGCAGTGGGTTCGGATGTTCCGAAAGTCGTGATGCCCACTGCCGAGCCCCGCCTCGACGACAAGGTCGAATGCGGCCGTGTCGAGTTCGCGACGCGTACCCACGTTGTCCACGCCGATCAAAGCGGTCGAGGGCTCGCCCGGAAGCACGCGATGGTTCGAACTGAAGCGACGCTCAACCATGTCGATTTCGAAGCCGGCTGCTTCGAGACGCTGCGCGACCACCCGCACCTTGCGCTTTCCGAGGTCATGGCTGCCCAGCAGCATGCACGTGCTCAAGTTCGATCGGGCCGCCTTGTCGAAGTCCTGCAGCACCAGGTGCGCGCGAGCTGCAGTGTAGGGCAGCATGGCCAGCGTCCACGCATAGGCCTGGCCAAGGTGGCCAAGACCCACCAGCCACAGGTCCTTGGGGAGGTACTGCAGGTCCGGGCCCACGTAGTCACGCCAGTCGGCCATGGCGAGCGGGTTCCACAGCGACAGGCCGACAACGCGGTGACCCGCTTCGGCGAACTCACCACGCACGTGCAGGAACGCTTCGTTGACCCCGAGCGCGGCGGCCGCCACGCCGGCGAGCGGGTTGTCGCGTCCAAAGGACGTTGCGTCGTCCTGCTGCCAAGGCGAGATCCAGGCGCACCAGCCGTCCCACGCTAACTGGACACAGAAGCCGGCGTCCGGCCCCTTCGGCACTTCGCCGATGACCAGCGTCGGCAGCCGGGTGCTCGCGACCGCCGCGGCATGGCCGCCGCACTCGCCGATCACCTCGCGCACGTGGCGCCCCTCGAACAGCGGTACGGTGAGCCGATGGTCGAGGTCTCCATGAACTTCGACGCCGCCCAGGAAGGCACGCGCGCTGGTGTTCAAGGCCGTCAGGAAGCAAGCTTGGCCGGCCGAGGTATCGGCCCAGCCGGCCCCGAGGTGAATCCGAACGCGGTATTTCTGGAAGAGTGCTATCGCGGCCTCCGGCGAGTCTGCTTCCCCGGTGTCCAGGGCCATCTTGGCCAGGCGATGCATCGATTCAGCGTCCAACATGTCACTTACCTCCATCCGAGGTCACTCGCAGACGGGCCTGCACATCGGAACCCTTGAAGGTCGTCCAGCGATGGCTGCCCTGGTAGACGTACATGTTCACATCCACGATGCGCACACGGCCCTGCGCGAACTGCGGCACGATGAGCGCGATGTGCCCCGACAAGGCGACCATCGGGTTCGTGCGATCGGACAGGCTCTGACCCGCGCCGAAGCGATGGGTGTGAACGTCGGCTACAACGCTCACGTCGAGCCTTGCGCAAAGCTCCCACAGCGCGGCGAAGCTGGCGGCGTTGAGCGCGACGTAGTCGTCGTGAAGCGCGTCCGGCTGGAGCTGTTCGTAGGGCAGGAAATGCGTGATGACGCGCCTGGACGGCTCCTTCTTTCCGAGCAGAAAGGCACCGCTTTCGCGCACACCGCCGCCTTGCCGGCGCAGGTGCGCAATGAGCTCAGCCCAGAGTGCCTCCGGCATCTCAAGCAGGGGCGCAGGCGTAGTCGCGGCTCTGAAGAAGATCATGAACGACCTCCAGGTAATGGGTAATGCCCTTCGCCGGTTTCCAGATCAATTGCGGGTACTTGGCGGGCCAGTCGGTGTGACCTTCGAAGGACTCGCGGTCGCAGGGGATGTAGAGGGCGTTGCCGTCCTTCCAGCCGGGCTTGAATGCGAGGCTGATGCGCTCGCCGCCGACGGGCCAGCGGGCGAAGGCCAACCGGGCGCCGGAGGCCATGTCCCAGAAGGTCCCGGTCGGGCCTTGGCCCGGGAAGCCGCCGCAGTGCAGGCGCAGCGTGAACGCGCGCCCATCGCGCGCGTTCACTGTGACGAAGAGGTGCGGCCACTCGAGCTTCTCGAATTTCCAGCGGCCGCGGTCCTCTCCCGACAGGAAGCGTGCCGAAACCAGGTCGGCCCGCAACGCTTTTTCGTCCGGCGCCATGTTCCTTGTTCCCTTAACCGTTGATGCGGTGAGCGGGCACGAGGTCGAACGCCAGCGAGCAGTTCGGGCACTTGGCCAATGCGCCGACGTGGGTGTCAACGTCCGGCTGCGTCTGGGTGCCCTGGATCTGCAGCACGTGCTCGGCGATGTCGCTGGGCTGCATGCCCAACTTGAGGCCGGCCCACTTGCGCACATGGCCGATGGTCGTTGCCGGCGGGAACTTGTGGTCCACCTGCTCGTTGCCAAAGCGCACGGTGATCTCGATGTGCTTGCAGCGATGCAGGTGGATGTGCACGCCGCGGCCCTTCGCCAGGTCCTTGACGCGCGCATGGCGCTCGTCGATCGGCGCGCTCTTGCCGTCGTCATCGCTTTCCACCGACAACTGCAAGTCGTCGGTCGGGGTGCCGGCGGGCATCAACGCGAGCGCCGCCTTCTTCAGGTCGGTGAGGGTGGCTTCGCTGTCTATCTCGATCAGCTTGATGTCGGGGAAGTGTTCCGACTGGATATAGATGCGGGTTGCGGGCATGTCCTTGCTCCTTGACTCGAAGAGCCCCGCGACATGCGGCGCTCATACAGGGTCAGTCGCAAGGACGAGTAGGAATCGGAAGGAGGGGTGTGGCCTGGGCTCAGGCGGGGCAGTGCATGAAGTGCCGGCACTTCGGGCACTCCCAGGAACTGGGCGCGGCCGTGAAGTCGCCGCTCATCAGGCGCTTCGCGACCGATACCAACACGAAGTCGTCTGGCAGGCGTCCATATGCCGCAACGGAAAAGGCCTGATCGGCGCCCAGCGCAAACAGGCTGCCGGTGAAAGAGTAGTCCGGATAACGCTCGCGCAGGTACTTCAGGACCCACCGCAGGGCCTGGTGCTGGCGGCTCCAGCTGCCGGGTGGCTTGTTCCGCACGAACTCCAGGGTAACGACCCGGCCGTCCGGTGACTTGGTGACACGATGGGGCGAAACCTCCAGCGGCAGGCCGGCGCAGTGCACGATCACCGGCTTGCCCATTGCCGCACGTGGTTGTCCGAGCCATTTGCGGCCGGACGCAAGCAACTGCTCCGCGTACGCTTTCAGATGCGGGATCGAGTCGGCGAACGCCGGCCGCAGCGCGACCAACACCGTGTCGACCTCGTTGGATGGAACGCTCGGGTCCTGCCCGTGGGGTACGAACAGGTCCCTCATCACGGCGCCTTCGACCAGGGCGGCCGGATGCAAGCCAGCAGAAGGAGCCAGCTGTCTGATGAAGTCGTAGTAGTAGCGGCGCGGGCAGACGCGATAGGCGAGAAATCCACCGAGTGGATAGCTGGCCGGCAACGATCCAGTCGCGGGAGGCGAAGGGGCCGGTCCCGGCTGAACCAACCTGAATCTGCCGGGCACCTGCTCGAAGAGATGTTCCGCGTCGGCCACTGCCTGCACGCACTCGGCGTTGTAGTGTCCCTGTCGCTCGTAGAGGACGAGGTGTTCCCTGGCGCGCGACAACGCGACGTACAGCCGGTTGGACGCTTCGGTCTCCTCCTCGAAATTCTCAGTCTTCGCGACCGCCCTCAGCAGTGAACGGGGCACCAGCTCTGGATCCGTTCCGGCGCGAAAGTGGCGCGCGTCGATGTCCACCAGGTGGACCGCCTCGAACTCCAGACCCTTGCTTCCGTGAATGGTCATCACCGCGACGGCATCCAGGCTGTCGGCTTCCGGTGGCGGTATTCGCAGCTCGCGGTCTTCGCCCACGCGCAGGCGCCGACGCAAGCGCGTGATGAAGCTGCCGACGGTCTGGTACGCCACGCCGCCGTCAGGCACACGCAGGTAGTAGATGAACTGCCACAGGGCAAGCCTGCGGGTTACGGCCAGGATGCCGTCGTCGGCCAGCAGTGGGTGAAGGATTTGTGTTCGGTCCAGCAGGATCGAGCAGATCACTTCCCAGGGCGAGTCGTTCGATGCCAGGCCGCCGAGGGTGTCGGCCCAGCGCTGCAGCATGATCCGGCCTGCGTTCGAAGTGCCCGCCGGCGGAGCGCGCAGCCAAGACAGCGGCTCGGGACGGTTTGCCTTCAGCCACGGGAGCAGTAGCTCGATGTCAGCGGCAGGCAGCTGAAACCCGGGCAGCTGCGCAACGCGCAGGACCGCCGCGCCCGAGCGATCGATGAACAGCTGCAGGAGCGCCAGAAGGTCCTTGATCTCCGGGCGCTGGAAGATGTCGCCGAGATAAAGCGCGGGCACACCGGCCGAATTCAATACGCGGGCGGCCTCGCCACACGCTTCGTGCTTGCTTGCCAGGACGACCTGGTCCCTGTAGGCGACCTCACCCTGGCCGTTCCCCTTGTGGATTCGCTGCACGTTGGCAACCAGTTCACCGTGGAGTATTTCGGTGTCGCCGCATTGAACGTGACGGGGCTTGATGCCGCTCGCGCCGCGCGCTGGCGAAACGTCGTCCAGTGGCAGCATCATCTGCAACGGGTTGCTCTCGCGGCCGGTGTGCTCGAAAACCCTGACGACTTCTTCGTAACTGCGGCGGTTCTCGTTCAGCGGAAAGACGGTGTGCTTGGCGTAGTCATCCTTGAAACGGACGATGTTTGCCATGGACGCACCGCGAAACCGGTAGATGGCCTGGCGTGCGTCGCCCACCACCCAGAGCGTGCAAGCGTGGCTCTTGATGGCCTTGACCAGCATCGCGCTGGCGCGATTGACGTCCTGGTACTCATCGACGAGGACGTGCTGGAAGCGACCGACCGTGTCCGCATAGGCGGCGAAATCCTTCGACAGCGCCAACGCGGGAAGCATCACCAGATCGCCGAGGTCGACCAGATTGCCCTTCTTGCGGATCTCCGTTTCGTAGCAGTCGTACAGCTTCGCGATGTCGCGTTGCTTCGCCAACTCGGCTTCGCCGGTGTCCGCTGCCGATTTCTCGACCGCCTTGGCGAAAGCCTTGGCATCGGCAAGCTCGTCCTTGCCGCGCTGTATCGCATTCACCGCGAGCTTGAGCCAATCCAGGGGATCGCCCAGAGGGTTGAACGCCTTCAGGCCAAGACCGTAGATGTGCGGTTCCAGCAGTGCGATCTGGGCCATCTTGTCGGCGACGCCAAGCTGAGGCCCCAGCCCGAACCTGTCGTGGTTCTTTCGCAGGAACTCCAGGCCGAAAGCGTGGAAGGTTCCCACCCACATCTCGTCCACGCCTTCGATCTTCAGGTCCTGAAGCCGGTCCATCAACTCGCGAGCCGCGCGGTTCGAGAAGGTCAGGACGAGGATCTCGCGCGGCTTGACGCCACTGGCGAGCAAGTGCTGGACGCGCAGGAGCAAGGTGGCGGTCTTTCCCGTGCCAGGGCCTGCGACCACGAGCGAGACTTCCGCGGGCGATGTGGCAGCCGCCTTTTGCTCGGGTGTCGCCACGATCGGTTCGCGTGGCTTGCTGGCCGACGGCTGCGGCTGCGGCAGCAGCAAGGCATCGAGAAGTTGCTGGCGAACGAGTTCAAGCGGGAGACCGAGCGCGCCGGCCAACTGGCTGGCGGTCCTTCCGCGAAGGAATTCGGCTCGGGCCACTGCGCGCGGCAGCAGGAGTTCGCGAGCAAAGACGTTGGCTTGCAGCTCGGAGCGTTCACGGACTCCGTACGATTCCACCTTCTGGGCACCAAAGGTGTCGCCGTTCGCGGGCTGCAAGGTCGAATCCAGGACCTGGTGGCAACTGTCGTGGTGTTCGTCGTGCAGCTTCCAGTGACCGAATTCGTGCGCGATGAGCGCGGCCTGCTCCTGCGCACTTGCGTCGTTGCGCACGATGATCTGGCGAAACTTGCGAATCAGCAGTGCATCCGCCCCTCCGAGCGTCTTGTCGCGGGGACTCGCGACAGAGATCTCGAAGTCTTCGGCACTTTCGTGGGCGATCGCCTTGAGCAGCTCCTGGGCGGCAACGGCGTCACCCGCGCGGCTTCCGAGATGGGCTTCACGCAACGCCCTGGCTGCCTCGCGCGCACGATGGAAGGGGGTCAAGCTGGTTCTTTCTCCCGAAGCGCAATGAGTCTTTTCTTTTCAGCTTCGTCCACGGGCAAAGCCCGCACTGCCTCTTCCCACGATTCTATGGTCGGAAGATTGGGTTTGTTGGATGACTTGTAGCTGATCGCCCCGGTTAGTCGAGGTCCCAACATCTCTTCAAACAACCGAGTCGCGACATTCAAGTGCTGCGCCAATTGACTTAGGACAAAGCGTGGGACATCGCGAATCTGCTTGGAGAGAATCTTCTGCAGCAGCAGTGTGGAATCACCAAGGCTCGCCGCCTTCGCGGCGAGCCTCAGTTTGCTTCCGGCCAAACCGTCGATGGAAGCGCGAACCTTCTCGATGTCTGGGTCGGAAGCGGCTTGCTGCCTCTGATGATGCAGAAAGTTGAGCACTTGGCTTTGGATGCGGTCAATCGCCTCCTCGTTGACTTCACCAAGAGCCTCTGGCGCAGGCTCCGGCGACGCTTCATACGAAGACCACAGAGCGGCAAACTCCATGATGTCTTCACGGTACTCCGGATAGCTGTCGCAGGCGCGTGCCACCATGGTGGCATCGGGCGCATCTGCGGAGAAGAAGAACGCGTCCAGCACTTCCTCGAGCGACAGCCTACGGTTGGGCGATGTCATGTGTTGAACTCCTTTTTCATTTCGTTGAGCGCACTGTCGTCCGCGATCTTCCTGAGCGCGGCATTCTTGTAGTTGTTGACGGATTTCAATGAGACGCGCAGTGCGGCCGCGATCTGCTGCACCTGCATCCCGTCGACATAGAGCATCACGAAAGTCATGTACTCGTTCTTGGTCAACACCTCCTGCAGCCTGGACGCCGCCGCGGCAGCGGCCTGCTTGAGCTCCAGTGCGGCGGCCGGGGTCGCGTGAGAGCGCAGCGCCAGCACCTTACGTACGGTCAGGTCCGGGTCTTCTTCGTTTGCTTCGCCGGCGGACTCGCCGGCTGCGGCGCTCATGTCGCCGATGTTGACCTGGCTCTTGCGCTTCTTCGCCAGCAAGCGTCGCTGGAAGTCAAACGCTCGGCGCTGGAACAGCTGGCCGAAGTGCTGCTCCGCGTGTGCTGCATCGCCCGGGCGGGTAACCAGGCACTCCCACACGTATTGCGAAAGCTCCTCGGCCGCTTGATCGAGGTTTCCGAAACTGCGGTAGATGCCGCTGCGGTAGGCGAACGCCCTCGCATGCTCCAGCGTGCGCCGGCCCAGCTCCCGGCTGAGCATGCCTACGCGGGATGTACGGCCCGCGGCTTCGGCGCGGCGTAGCAGGCGATACACCTGCTCGTCCTTGACGAACTCGGGGTCGGTCTTCCAGTCCCGGCGCGCCAGCTTGGCGAGGAGGGACTGGTCGTCAAGGGCCCCCAGGGCCGCGTCATCTGTTGGTGTACTCATGCTTCTTTTCCATCGTTATGTGCTACCCCTCCCTTGTCCGGGCGGATACTTGCCCCCTCCCGCTTTAATTCGCAACAGCGATCCGGAATCGGAACTTATCCATTCGGTCCATCTCGCGGGGCGCCCCTTCTTGATTAGTCGCAGCGCGGGCGTGGAATCGGAAAGCCCGCGGCGTGTCCGTCTAGGTTAAGTCGCAAAGGGACGGGCGAATCGGAAACCCATGGGTTGCCAAGTTTGCTCAGTCCGGGATGAAGACGCCGCCGCCATGGCGTAGTCTCGAGTGCGCGCTTGAATCTTTTCTTGTGCCGCCAATCTGCCTTCGACGAAGGCGCCAATGTCTTGACGAGTTCTCTCGTCAAGGATTTCCGTCTGTAGGCTGAGTGCTTCGATTACACCGAGAGCCTCCCCAGTATTTGTGATAGACGGAGGGCTCCGCCTAGAAAGCGTCAGACCCCAGCCCCTGCCGCCGTAGGTCGGTGCGTTCTGAAGTGTTCTTCGGAGGAAGTCGGCCACTTGCCTTCGGAATGATCGGCAGTCATCAAATCCCACTTCGCACCTCGCGCTGAACTTCGGTCTCTACTGCTAACCGGAAGAGAAACGGGCGCACTTTCCCGCATGCCACAACGGTGTGCGTATTCAGGAAGGAAGGGCTGCCAACCTGCCAGAACGCGTGTTCTGCGTGGCCGAGTCGCTCGGATGCATGCACTACGTGTGCGCGCGCGCCCCCCCCCAATCGAAAGCAACGATGATGGCTACGTGTGTGAGACTCTAAGGCTGAAGGTCGCCTGTTGCGGCTGTCAACCTCCGCACGCCGCCAGTGCCGCAGCCGCGGCGAAATTCTGCCGCCCACACTCCTAGCCCCCGAGGGTTGGGGTCCTTCACCGCGTGCTTTTTCCAGGTGAAGAATCATCCGCGGCCGGCTCCAAGCCGGCTTCTTAGCTGTGCCCCAACACGCGGCTGCCAAGTCAGCCAGGCGAAGGTGGCGCTCACGAGGCGCCGCCGCCGGGCCGGGCCTGTTTGCTCCACCAAACATGAGGCCGGGTCTGCGTCGAGCCAGCCAGGTAATCTCCAGCGCGCGTACCTGCGACTGCGCCAGCGGAAGTTCAGCAACTTGGCCGAGCAACGACAACCGGTCGGCCGCTGCACTTGGCAAACCGTGAGCAAGGAGCGAGACCATTGTCTCCGACAGTTCCTCCAGACTGATGGTCAGCACCTGGTTCACCATCTCGCGCTTGCCGGTGAGCGCCTCGGTGTAGAGGAAACGCAGGGCGATGGCAGCTGTGGGCTGCCATGTGCAGCGTCGACGGCTTGATGTGGGTCGCTGACGACCCATGCCTCTTGGCACAGAAGTCGGACAAGATCCCCCCCGCAGCGCGCCAGATGCCGTTTCATCGTCACACATGACAACACGAAGCGATGGGCCGGACCATTCAGTCACAGGACTTGGGAAATCGATCGCCTCCACGCCTGGTCTGCGCCAGCGGAACCGTTAATCGTAACCCGCCCATGTACGCCGGCTTTCTTGCCAGGCGCTTTGCTGCCAGCTCACAATTCCACAGCCCAACACAGAGGACAACCATGCTCCGCATCACTGCCGCGTCGATTGTTTGCCTGCTGTCGCTCGCTTCCGGAGCGACGTACGCCCAGGCAACCTGCAATGCCACCGTCGCCGAAAAGAAGCTGGCCGGCGCCGCGAGAACGTCGTTCATGAAGAAGTGCGAGGCGGATGCGAAAGCCGCCTGCGACGCACAAGCGGCCGAAAAGAAGCTGGCAGGGGCGGCGAAGACCAGCTTCGCCAAGAAGTGCATGTCTGACGCAGTGGGAGAAGCCGCGAAGGGCTGAGCAGCCCGTGTGTTGAGCGCACCTCCGCCCCTTCACTCTGAGGAGTTGAACCGCCCCGGGATTCCCGGAGACTCGTTGGTGTGAGTCAGACCTTTTCCTCTGACTCGGCAAGTTGACGATAGTAGGTGGCCTCGGCTTCTGCCGGCGGGATGTTGCCGACCGGCTCGAGCAGTCGGTGGTGGTTGAACCAGGCGACCCATTCGAGGGTGGCAAGTTCAACGCTCTCGCGGGTCTTCCAAGGTCCTCGCAGGTGGATCACCTCGGCCTTGTACAAACCGTTGATCGTCTCTGCCAGCGCGTTGTCGTACGCGTCGCCGGCACTGCCCACAGACGGCTCGATGCCAGCCTCGGCCAGACGCTCGGTGTACCGAATGCTGACGTATTGCGAGCCGCGGTCCGAATGGTGAACCAGTGCGCCCCGTTGGCCCGGTCTTCTGTCGTACAGGGCCTGCTCCAGCGCGTCCAGGACGAAGTCCGTGCGCATCGTCGAGGACACGCGCCAGCCGACGATTCGACGTGCGTACACGTCGATCACGAAGGCCACGTAGACGAAGCCCTGCCATGTCGAGACGTACGTGAAGTCCGAGACCCACAGCTGGTTCGGTCTGTCGGCTCTGAACTTGCGCTGCACCTTGTCCTGCGGGCAAACGGCATTTGCGTCGGGCACGGTGGTGCGCTGCTTCTTGCCACGCACGACCCCTTGCAGCCCTGCTCGGCGCATCAACCTACCCACGGTGCAACGCGCCACGATCAGGCCTTCCCGGTGCAGCTGGCGCCAGACCTTGCGAACGCCGTAGACGCCGAAGTTCTCCTGCCAGACCCGCTGGACTTCCGCGGCCAGGACATCGTCACGCTTGGACCTCTCAGGACGAAGCTCCGGCCTTCTGGTTCGCTGAGCATGCAGCCAATACGTCGACGGGGCGATCTGCATCACCTTGCAGATCGGCTCGACCCCGTACGCATCGCGGTGTTCGTCGATGAACGCCTTCACGGCTTGAAGCGGCGGTCGAGCTCCGCCTGGGCGAAATACGCGCTGGCTTTGCGAAGGATCTCATTGGCTTGGCGCAGTTCGCGGTTCTCTCGCTCAAGGTCCTTGATACGCTGCTGCTCCTGCGTGGTCAGTCCCTCGCGTTTGCCGGTGTCCTTCTCGTGCTGCCGGACCCAGCGCCGCAGCGTCTCGGCCGTGCAGCCGATCTTGGCCGCAATCGAGACGATTGCCGCCCACTGCGACTCGTGCTGGGCGCCGCTTTCGTCGACCATGCGAACTGCCCGCTCAACGAGCTCGGGCGAATACCTCTGTGACTTCCTCTTCATGGCTCCACTTCCTTCTCAAGTGTAGGAGCCTCCGAGAAATCCGGGGCGGTTCAGTCTCGTGGCGGACCGTCTGTTGATTGACGCGACCACTATCCGGCGAGCCCACGGTCACCACTCTGCTGGGAAAAGGACGTGTCGCGGAGCAGCCAATCTCTCAAACACTCTGCCTCCCAAGCTCCAAAGCCTCGCATTCCATCGCAGAGGAGCAGTTCGCGCATGCCTGCGGGAAACTCGCTGCCATTGTCGTCAACTGCGCACCAGCGGCGATCGGTGGCTCTATGCTCTACCAGCCATCTGCAGATCGTCTTGTAGCGAACGTGCGGACCCGGCTGGTCGGCACCGAGCGTGCCGACCACCAGCGCTGCGAGCGGCTCGGGCAGCAGGCGCTTGAGCTCCGGCAGCGGGTAGTGCTCTCTCCAGGTCGAGGAGATCACTACCTCGCAGTGCACGTCCTGCACGGCGCGCGCGAGGTGCGGAGCAAAGGCGAAGTCGCGCACCTCACTGCCCTGCGCCGGGTGCAGCACCCCGTCAAAATCCAAAAAGATGAGGGGTGGCGAGAGCTTTGACATGAGTCCTCGGGGTCTGGCGCGAGCTGCAGATCAAGCGGTGTCCCGAAGAGCGGGACATTGCTATAAGCGTTGATTTTACGAGGCGCGAGCTCGCCTTCCTAGCCTACGTAAATGCCAACTTAACGTGAGTAACGCTGGGCGTGCGCAGAGCGGCGGCGCGCTTACAACGTGTGCCGTCCTCTACGGACGCGGAACCGTTACCGGGTCCTTGCACCCCACCGGAGCGGTGACGAGTAGCGCGGCGGTGTTCATTAGGCGCAGTGCTATCGATCGCGAACCGGTCCCTTTGCCGAGTTGATGGTTCTGATCAACCTCTCTACCGTCGACGCGTGTCCATACAAGCCGTTCAGCACCCTCTCGAGGATGTCATACATGTCGAAGACGTCCGATCTGGTGACCTCGTCGTTGTGTGCACCCGCATTCCCCAGCCACTTTGCCGCCAGCAGCGCGTCTGCTTCGCTTGGTTGGTGTGCGCGGAAGAACTCGATGCGACTGTGCAAGGTCAGATAGGCGCTTCCCTTTGTAGTCGTGCGTTTCGCAATCACACCTTGCGCATCCAGTAAACGTTCAACGGCTGTGCGGAGATGTGTTAATGCGCCCTCGTAGTCTCCCCATTGCGCCACGTCAGCGCGGCGGACCTGCTGGGTCACGACGTCCGGACAATCCTCCGGGACAGTGATGAGTGCTGGTGAGGGGCTTACGTAGGTTGCCGTGAACAACTCCGAATACTCCATCTGGTGGGCTTCGTCGTCTGGGTCCTCGTGCAGGCTTCCTGAGCCAGCGACGGCGGACGTTTCGCTGCAGTGGTCGTTGTCGCACCTTGCGAGTGCAGTGAAGCGGAAGCGGAAGTCGTCGTAGTCGAACCAGTCCTCGTTCCTGTTGGTCTCCGTCGCGCCGTCATACGCACGGTGAAAGGAATGGGGAAGGAGTCGCAAGTGACCGCCACTGCAGCGCGGGCACCTCCAATTGGGCAAACGGTTGTCGCGAAAACTTGACGTGAATAGCTGTCGATCAACTGGCATCCCTCCCACTGTAACGGGACGGCGGGAGCGGGCGAGCGGCCGAGTGACACACGGTGCTGCTTAGCGCGGTCCTACAAAGCCGCTGACCTGCCGCTCACCTGCTCCACATTTCGGAGTCCAATGCGAGTTCCTGCACCAACTGTCGCACAGCTCGCGTCGGGCGGAAAGGCATAACGCTGAACCGCGTCAGCATGCGCAGTTCGTCTTCAGTCACAATGACGTTTCTGCTTTGCTCGTAACGCGACACCCGCGCGTCTGCCAGAGTAGGGGCTGCGCCATCTCGAGGCAAGCAGGACACTCTGCATTCGGCTGTCGCGGGACCCACGGTTCCAAGCGACCTACTTGGGCAGAGGCGCAAACGAAAATGACCGGGCCGGTCCGTGCGCCAGATTCGAAAAAGGGGGTAGCAAGAGGCGCAGCAGGTTACGCAGCGGCTGACCGCAGATCTCCTGAAACGACACTCTGCTTTGAACAAGGGACGACTGCTGGGCGAGCAGCGGCCTTTGATGCCGAAAAAACCAAGTCAACTTGCATTCGCCTGCAACTTGCGGGCCGATCCGATAATTCTACAGGCACGCTAAAGTAACTGCGAGCCACGGGAAGATGCTCCCCTTTGGCGCTCGAAGTGCTGCCGACACCGAGACGCACGGAGGAATTCTGCTCTCGGTTGAAGTAATATCCCAGTCATGCGAGAAGAGCGATTGTGGGTAGAACCAGTGGGCGAGGTAATTGTCGCTAGGTTGCGCGGCAAACCGACGGCGGAAATGTTGCGCGAGTGCGAGGAACGGGTAATCGCACTAGCACGCGACACTCAACAGGTCCGCGTTCTGTACGATGCTTTGGAGCTGGAACCACCGGACATGGACGTGGTGCTGCTCCAGCAGCGGTTGGGCGCAGACAAAAAGGAGACTCTTAATGCCTCGACTCTGCGAACCGGCATCCTTGTCCCCAACACTCGTATCGCGTATCTAGCTCGCATCGCGTTCGGCCACGTTGGAGAAGCAAACTACAAGGTTTTCTACAACGACTTCAGTGCAGCAATCAAATGGCTGGAGGCTTGAAAAAGTCGACCTGGAACTTGGGTTCGTAGCGGGCGCTCAGCCACCTTCACCCCTGCATGCCTCAAATCCCGGAAGCGGCGGCAAGGCGAGCGAACGCACCGTTTCGAGGAACTCGGTGAGTAGAGGTCTGTTGTCGCCTCTGCGGTACACGCAATAGAGGCTGCTTTGTGGCTCTGGACGGGCGAGCCTCAGAAATCTCAGATTCGGTAGCTTGATGATCGCCGCAGAAACCGGAACGGGCGCCATGGCAACACCACTGGACACTAGCGCCAGACAGGCCAACAAGTCCTCAGCTTCATGCGCGATCTTTGGGCTGAAGCCGGCACTGGTACAAAGCTGTAGCAGCTCGTCGGCAAAGCTGGGGCGAGGTGCACTGGGGAACACAATCAACGGCTCGTCGCGCAGTTCAGCCATTGCAACACTAGTGTTGCCAGTGAGTGGGTGATCGGCATGCACGGCAAGGACGATGGGCTCCCGCCACACAATTTCAGACGCAATATCAGGCTCTGACCTGTAGTAGCGAGCAAAGCCAACGTCTAACCAACCCTCGCGCAGCGCACGAATTTGGCGGTCCTTCGTCAAGCTTGACAACCGAACAGCGACCCGAGGCTTAAGTTGCCGGTACTCGCCCAATAGGCGCGGTATCACGCCAAAGATCACCGATCCATAGTAGGCCACTTCTATGTGGCCGAAATCCCCCCGTGCCGCGCGCTGGGATTTCTCAACCGCGTCGTTCGCTACGTGGAGCGCCCGCCTTGCCTCCTCCAGGAACACCGCACCTGCCGCAGTCACGTCTACGCCGGTCGGAGAGCGATCAAAGAGTTCCACCCCAATTTCCGCTTCGAGCTGCTTGATCATGCGCGATAGGGGCGGTTGAGACACGTGAAGCCGCTGTGATGCACGGCGAAAGCTGCGCTCTTCCGCGACGGTAACGAAGTACCGGAGGTGACGGAGTTCCATAGAGACCTACACCGATACCTTTTTGGTAATCACGATTCCAAAGATGATATTGGATCAACAGGCGCGCAGTCCGTACATTCCACGGTCGCGAGATCGAGCAGGGATGTGGATCGGTGGAGCCGGAGGAGGTATGCATCGCACGCTGCAGCTGGCGTGGATTGCATGCACCCGCCGCATTGATCGCGTGCCGGACTGGAAAAGTGGTGCCCGAGAGGTCGCTGTGATGGCGGATTAACCCCGTCAGCGTCGCGGGGAACGACACAGAGTATGTCGGTGCGCGCCCGATTTCACGCGGGCCGCTGGCAGATCCGCCGCACATCTGCTGTCGCCAAGGCGGCACTCAAGGTCTACACGCAACGAACAAATGGGCCTAAGTACGTTTTTCCCACTGAGCCGACGTAGCCGCGCACCAATCCTAGGGTCAACCCTAGGCTAGAAAGACAGACATTAGGTCGATAATCCGCCGCATTCCTTCAACCAGAGCAACGCAAAGGAGAGCTCCATGGCAAACCGCGTCGAAACCGTGGTCTACGACATCGTGAAAGCGGTGCGTGAGGTCCTGTCCCGTCACGACGTCACTTTCGAGGAATACCGCGCAGGCGTGGGCTTCTTGATGCAGTACGCGAAGGCGCCAGAGTACGAGATCCCTCTGGTTTGTGATCTGTGGTTCAACGCCACCATCACTGACAATGAAATGAAGCACCGCAAGGGCTCCACTACGAACGTCGAGGGACCGTACTTCCTGGAGAACGTACCGGTCATCAACGACGAAATTAAGACTCTCGACGATGGCAGCGAGCCTTTGGTACTCGAAGGGCGGGTGACGGACCTGGCGGGCAAGCCTATTAAGGGCGCGGAAATGTTCGTGTGGCACTCGGACAATCACGGACATTACAGCGGTTTCGATCCTGAACTTCCCCAAGACTCCTACCGGGGTAAGAAGATCATTGGTGCAGACGGTGAGTACCGGATTCGCACCCGTGTTCCTGCGCCGTATCCGATTCCGCATCACGGGCCGAGCGGCAAGCTGCTCGAGATGATGGGGCGGCATCCTTGGAGGCCGGCTCACGTGCACTTCAAGATTCGTGCTCCCGGTTTTCTGGAGCACACCACGCAATCGTACTTCACGGGCGGAAAGTGGGTCGATAGCGACTGCGTAGAAGGTGTTCGTCCGGCGCTGATTCACAACCTTGAAGATGCCAACGGCGCCAAGGTTCTGCGCAAGGACTTCAAGCTCGATCCGGCGTAGTCGGTCGGCATCACCAGTGGTCCAAAGTGGTGATGGGCGCGAAACGGTAAGCGGGCGTTTAGTGTGAGGCTTGATGAAATATGACTGGTCCTACTTCTATCCGCAGACGTAAATTGCTGCTGGGCACTGGCGCCGGTTTGGTGAGCGTCGGCACTTTTGCGCAGCAGAATGCTTACCCAACGAAGCCAGTCCGTATCGTTGTGCCCTTTGCTGCAGGTACGGCGAGCGACTCACTCACTCGTTTAATCGCAGAGGGACTTGCCGAGCGTCTGAAGCAGCCTGTTCTCGTGGAGAACAGGCCGGGAGCAGGCGGAACGGTGGGCACTGAGCTGGCCTCTCGTAGCCCACACGATGGCTACACATTGCTGATGGCGGCTACGCCGAACGTGGCAATCAATCCAACGCTGTATGCGAGTTCTTCACTCGAGCCGGACAAGGCGTTTCGCGCGGTCGGCATGGTGGCGTCCGCTGCGAACGTCATCGTGGCTGGAAATCACATGCCCTTCAGCGATTTTCCCGGCATGCTTTCCTACGCGAGAGCAAATCCCCGGAAACTTACCTTCGCAACGTATGCGGTCGGGAGTACTGGGCATCTGGCTGGCGCCATGCTGAACGCGCGCGCAGGCGTTGATCTTCTTCATGTTGCAGCGGGCGACCCGCTCTCCCTAGCTGTCGGCGAACACGTCCAGCTGGCGTTCGTGACGCCCACCGCAACGTTGCCGTTGGTTCGCAGCGGCAAGCTCAAGGCTCTCGCTGTTACTTCCGCTAAGAGGCTCGGCATTGCACCGGACATTCCGACAGTTAGCGAGTCCGGTCTAAGGCACTTCAGTGCCGTAGCCTGGTATGGCTACGTGGTTCCACGGCGCACGCCGGACGAGATTGTTCGCGTACTGGAGGCTCACCTGCAAAGCACGATCCGCTCAGCAAAATTCGAGACCTTCGCGCGCACCAGTGGTAACGAGATCACTTGGCTCGGTTCAGACGAGTTCTCCTCTTATATGGAGAGCGAGCGCATCAAGTGGGGCGAGGCTGTCCGCAGGTCAGGTGCGAGGGCGGAATAGCCCGGCTCCTGCTCGCCTTGGGTCCGTAAAGAGAGCGTCGCGATGAAGGCAAGAACCTATGAAACCATCACCCTCAACTGAAGACGGCCTCGCATGGGCCCCGGATCCTAATGCAACGATGGGCTCTCTGACGGGAACTCTCAGCTCTCTGCTGCGAATCCCCTTCGAGGCTCAGGCATCACGGGTCTATAAGGCGCTCGCGACGTCGGGATACCCAGAAATACGGGAAGCTCATGGCGCTGTATTTAGGCACTTGCCGTTGGTGGGCGCCTCTGTGTCGGATTTGGCCAGACGCGCTGGGATGGCAAAACAGAGTATGGGTTATTTGGTCGACTCATTGGTGTCCCTCGGATACTTGGAGATTCGCAAGGATCCGTCCGACCGGAGAGTGAACATCGTACAGATGTCTCCCAAAGGTATCGAAATGATGCGCATCGCAACAGACATTGGTAAACGCATCGAGAACGAATGGGCTGAGCGGATGGGCGTGGTGGAGATGGGCTCGCTTCGAGCGCTGCTCAAGCTTTTGGCAAGTTCCATCCCAGATCTTGCCAATGCCGATGCCGATCCCGAAACGCGGCCGCCGGCCGATGTCTCATCGAATTAACACTGGAGAAAATATGTACGTCGCAATCTTCTTTCAGGATCTCCCAGGTACCGCCTCTAAGAGGCAAGCTGTCGTATCCGAGCACCGCAAGTATATGGAAGTGAATGCTGCAAAGGTGCTTGCTGCAGGGGCCACATTCACCGATGACGGGAAATCTGTTAAAGGAGGCAGTTACGTGGTGAAAGTGGCTGATATGGCTGAAGCCCGGAAGTTCGTAGATGACGACCCGTTCACCAAAGCAGGTTTGCGAGCTGTGGTGTTCATTCAGCCTTGGATTCGAGCGGTGTTCGACGGGAAGTTCAATATTCCCACCGATGACAGTCCGCTCTACGCCGACTCAGTTGCTTGAGCCCCTGCGATGCCTGACTTCACATATCAGGGCCTAGCCAGCCGGGTAGTCTTCGGCCGTGGGACGATATCCGCATTGAAGCGGGAGGTCGAGGCCCTTGGCTGCCGGCGAGTTCTGGTTGTCTCCACCTCACAGCAGACTGCGGATGCCGACCGCGTGAAGGCTCGCCTTGGTGATTTGCACGCGGCGACCTTTTCGGGCGCTGCCATGCACACACCCACTGATGTTACGGCCCGTGTTCTGGAGCTTGTGCAAGAGCAAGCTATAGACGGGGTGGTGGCCATTGGTGGTGGGTCGTCCATCGGTCTATCTAAGGCAATTGCACTGCACACCGATCTACCTCAGCTCGTGGTGCCGACGACTTACGCCGGCTCGGAGATGACACCAATACTGGGGCAAACCGAAAACGGAGTAAAGACGACGCAGCGGACACTTAGAGTGCTGCCGGAAACCGTTGTCTACGACGTTGAGCTGACGCTCACTCTTCCGCCCTTAATGTCTGTTGCGAGCGGCTTAAATGCTTTAGCCCACGCCGCTGAGGCGCTTTATGCGCAGGATTGCAATCCGATTGTATCGTTGATGGCGTCAGAGGGAATTACTGCCCTATACGACAGTCTTCCGCGCATCAAGTCAGATCCAGCCGATCTGGACGCTCGTGCGAGCGCGCTGTATGGATCATGGCTGTGCGGGATTTGTCTGGCGTCCACCTCCATGGGACTGCACCACAAGCTTTGTCATACGTTAGGGGGAACTTTAAATCTTCCTCATGCCGAGACACACGCGGTGGTACTCCCGCATGCTCTCGCTTACAACACGCCTGCCGTGACAGACGCACTCAAGATTATGGAGCGTGCACTTGGAGGCGGCGACGTGCCGGCCAAGCTGTACGACATGACCAAGAGCAGCGGCGCCACAGTCGCTTTGAAGGACCTCGGCATGGCTGAATCGGACATTCCTGTTGTTGTTCAGGCCGTAATGAGCAAGCCATATGCGAACCCAGTGCCGCTCAGTGCTGGCGCCATCGAAAAGCTGCTCAGGAACGCATGGGGCGGTGTGCGTCCGGATCAATCAAATTCTCCGCATGCATAACATGTCCAGCCAACAAACCTTAGGTGCACAAACCGGTGGAGCGCCGACCGACACCATCGAGTCGATTGAAACTCAAATCGTCGATCTGCCACTGAAGAAAGTTCACAACCACTCCAGTGGAACGCACGGGACACAGTCGCTCGTAATGGTTACTCTGAGAACCAGTAGTGGTGCCGTCGGCTATGGCGAGGGCGGAACCCCCGCCGGCACTGCTTTCTGGGGTGGTGAATGCAGCGAGACCATCAAGGAGATCATAGATAGATACCTAGCGCCGGCCGTGCGGGGCGTCAATGTCTTTTCTCACGAGTTAATTCTCAAAGCGATGGACCGTGCGTCAGCCAGAAACAACTTTGCCAAAGCGGCGGTCGATGTCGCCGTGCATGACGCTGTGAGCAAGTTGTACGGTGTACCGGTCAGCGCGCTTTACGGTGGACGGGCACGATCTTCGATTCCTGTACTGTGGGCTTTAGCGTCCGGTGATCTCTCATACGACGTTGCAGACGCGGAGCGGCAACTCGAGGCGAAAAAGCATCGAACCTTCAAGCTTAAGATCGGAATGGGGGATCCTTTGGAGGAGACGGCCCGCGCGATTCAAACGGCCGAAGCTGTATGGAAGATCGACGCCGCCGCCGTGTTCACGGTAGACCTCAATCAAGCTTGGGACGAACCGACTTGCATGCGCCTGCTGCCCAGATTGCAGAGGGCGGGTTTTGGGTTGATCGAGCAACCACTTCCGCGGTGGAACCATGAAGGTATGGCGCGGGTCGCAGCGCGCCTGGATATTCCCATTGCTGCCGATGAAGGTCTTTGGGACAGCCATGATGCATACGCCTCCTTCAAGGCCTGTTCGACTGACGTGTATGGCGTAAAAATCGCCAAGGGTGGTGGCATCCGTCGAGCGTACAAGGCCGCGGGTGTGGCTGAGGCTGCCGGGATTCCGATTTACGGTGGCATGGCGCTAGAGAGTTCCATCGGGACAGCCGCGGGCCTTCAGCTATTCAGCGCGCTGCCGGAGCTCGCGTGGGGATGCGAGCTGATTGGTCCGCTGCTGTTAGCCGATGACCTTACGACTGCACCTACGGTCTATCGGGACTACGAAGTGGTCGTTCCGGACGGAATCGGGCTCGGGGTCCAGCTTGACCATGAGAAAATCAACTTCTACGCACGAAAAAATGGATAGCTTTAACTTCAGAATTCCTTCTGCGCACGGCGATTTTGACGGGTACTTCACGTCGAGGGCAGACTCACCGCAGCCAGGAATCGTTTTGCTGCCCGAAATTTTCGGAGCAAACAATGCGATGCGCTTGGCGGCCGAGCAATTTGCTGACGCTGGCTTCGCCGTGCTCGTTCCGGACGTGTTCAACCAGATCTCCCCTCGCATTGAGCTCGGGTATTCCGATGCGGAGCGTACAAAGGCAATCGGTTTGTGGGAATCGATGGACGAAACCCTTGGTGTCGCTGACTGCTATGCGGCAGTGGACGCTTTGAGAGCGCACCCGAGCTGCAATGGTCGGGTGAGTGTCCTCGGTTTCTGCCTTGGCGGGAAGTTTGCGCTTAACATGGCTGCGAACGGCGGTATCGATGCCTGTATTTCCTTCTACCCAGTTCGCGTCCAAGACTATCAGGAGTCGCTCTTTTCATTGAAGTGTCCCACTCAGGTGCATGTAGGTGACCAAGATGCTCATATCCCGCCGGCGGTTCAGGAAATCCTAGAGAAGGCCTTGAACAAGCCTGGCCAGCAGGAAACACTTGTATATGCAGGTGCCGGTCACGGATTCTTCAATTCGATTCGCTCATTCGGGTATGCACCTGACGCAGCGACGAAATCGTTCGAGTCCACGGTCAGCTTTCTCAAGGCTAACGTAAGCTAAGAATGGTGGACGCGCGCTTAGGTCCGCGGCCAGAGGTAAACTAGCTCTTTGCGCTGAAGTACCACCATGTGGTTCCTTCGACATTGTTCTGACCCGCCTTGCGGGCTTCCCTGAGCCTAGGCAGCAGGCAGCAGGCAGCAGGCAGCAGACGACAGGTAAACGCAGAGGCGAAGTCAGAAGGCAGAGGCACAGGCAGAGGCAGAGGCAGAGGCAGAGGCAGAGGCAGAGGCAGAAGTCGGCGGGATAAGAAATTCGCGGCGGTTCGCTCACATTCTTATCTGCAAGTAGAAGGATAGATCGCAATTTGTGAGGGGGCCACACTGCGACATGATGACGCTCGTAGCTTGGCGACTTTCAGGAACTGTTTTGTACCTTATGCTTCCAACCACATAGAGAGTGCAAACTCGATATTTTTGGTGAGGCAAACGCCCGTATGACGAGGCACTTACCGACAAGCGCCCGCGCTCACCTCAACCCGCAGAATCTTCGAGTACTCCTCGCGATAGAAGAGCACGGCAGTCTATCCCGCGCGGCACGGCAGGTGAATCTAGTGCCCTCAGCGGTTAGCCGCCGCGTCACTGAGCTTGAGCAAAGCCTGGGGACACAGTTACTCAGGCGGTCAGCGCATTCGGCGGAGTTCACCGCAGCGGGTCGAACAGTGCTCTCACGCGCGCGCGCAATCCTCGGAGAGATGGATGCGCTCGCTGTTGACCTTGCGGCGTTATCTGCAGGAACTCGGTAAGTGTCCGAGCATCCCCGTGCTTGACGGGCTCGTCGCTTTCCGCCCTCAGACGTCCAGTACGTGCCTGAGGGCGCCGTAGGGCACGCTCCAGGAGTTGCCGTCGCCGGTGGAGACGGTGGCCGTCTTGGGATTGCAGCGCGTGATCACACCCACATGGACCTGCAGGTGGCGATCCGTGAAGGAGATCTTCTGGCCGCGGTGGAAGTCCGCCCGCGTGGGTCGCGGTGGGCTTGGCTCTGTCGCCGCGGCGGCCGTCTGCGGCCTGTCACCCGGCATGGGCGGCTCGATCGCCGCGTAGGGCAGCCTCCACTGCCCTCGCACCTCGGTGCCCTCCAGGGTCACCTGCGTGTCGCGCATCTCGATGACCCGTCCCAGCCGCATCTTGTCGTGGCGATCGTCGTAGAAGCGCACCACCTGCCCCAGGTGCAGGTCCCGGCGGATAGCCACGATGCGCCGCGGGTCCGTCAGCAGCCTCTCGACCACCGCCGCCAGCTGGTACAGCTGCAGGCTCGTGGCGCGGCCCAGAGACTCGATCAGCGCCACGTCCTGCATCGGCGGTGCCCGCTCGCTCATGCTGCCGGCTTCCAATGCATGGGCAGCAACTCGTGCAGCCGGTCCTGGCGATGGCCGTTGATCCTCTCCAGCACGTCACGCAGGTAGGCGTACGGCTCCACCCCGTTGAGCTTGGCCGTCTCGATCAGGCTGAAGGCCACGGCCGCAGCCTGCCCACCGCGCTCGGAGCCGGCGAACAGCCAGTTCTTCCTGGACAGCACCACCGGCTTCAGCGCTCGCTCGCTCCAGTTGTTGTCCGCCTCCAGGATGCCGTGCTCCACGAAGGTGTTCAGCGCCTGCCAGTTGCTCAGCGCGTAGCCGAAGGCCTGCCCCAGCGGCGACTTGGGCAGCAGCGTGGGCGCATGCCCGGCCAGCCAGCTGTGGAACTGCTGCATCAGCGGCCTGGTCTGCTGCTGGCGCACTTGCAGCCTGCGCTCAGGGTCGGCCTCGCGGATCTCGGCCTCGATCCGATAGACCTCGGCGAAGTACCTCATCGCCTCGTGAGCCAGCCCCGGTGGCGAGCCCTTGGGCGCATCCTGCACGATCTTGGCAAAGCGCCTCCTGGCATGCACCAGGCAGGCCGCATGCGTGATGCCCGACTCGAAGCTGCGCGCATAGCCCGAGTAGTCGTCAGCCTGCAGGAAGCCGCGCCATTGGCCCAGCATGCGACGTGCATGCTCGCCCGAGCGGTCGGTGGTGAAGTCGTACAGCGCGGTCGGTGCCACCCGGCGCCATCGCTGCTGCTCATCGGGCAGCCAGCCACCGGCCAGGTACACCCACAGCCGTGCCGTGATGGTCTTGCCCCGCTGCTGGCCGGGCGGCGCCTTCATCGCCAGCGTGGTGTCGTCCGTGAAGATCACCGGGCTGCCCAGCACATGGCGCTTGAGCAGCGGCATCAGGGGCATCAGCAGCTCGGCCGCCCCCAGAGTCCAGTCGCACAGCGTCTGGCGCGGCACCTGGGCATCGTGGCGGGCCAGGATGCGCTCGATGCGCGCCAGCGGGTTGTGGTCGGCGTACTTGGACACCAGCACGTGCGCCAAGAGGCTGGCGCCGGCGTTGCTGCGCGCCAGCGGCGAGCCCTGCGCCCACGCCGTGCGGATCGTGCTGGCGCCGCCAGCGTCCTCGCAGCGGTACTTGCGCCGCACATGCTGCAGCACCTCCAGCCGCGCCGGCGTGTACTCCAGCGTCTCGCTGATCTCCTCGCCGATGCACACCACCCGCTGGAACTGCGCCTTCTCCTGCTCGCTCAGGTCATGTTCCACCCGCCGGCGCGGCAGCTTCTCGTCGATGGCCGGACGGCCCCCGCGGCGACGCTGGTGGCCCTTGACCTGCTCGAACGCCTCGGGCGGCACCGGGATCTCCACGCGCTCGCACCACAGCTCGGGCTGCAGCATGGCGATGGCCTCACTGCGCTGACCGAACACCTTGCGCTTGAAGTCCGCCAGCTGCGCCGCCAGCGACAGCATCTGGGCATTGGCCTGCTCGCGCAGGGCCTGGAACGCTGCTGCGGCCTGCACCAGCAGGTCCTTGAGTGCCTCCACGTCATCGGGCAGGCTCGCTTGATCGATGGGGGCTGCCAGCAGCTGCATGGACGTGCATCTTCGCGGCCCCAAAGCACAACGGGCAACCGGTGAAATGCCGATTGCCCGTCATCGCGGCCAGCGTTCCAAATGCAGCGACTCACACCACCGCGCTGGCCTCCACCGCCTGCAGGCGCCGCGCGCGACTCAGGTCGATGCCTTCGAGCCAGGCCACCAGCTCGCT
The DNA here is from genome assembly GCF_001541225.1 of Variovorax sp. WDL1. GTDB lineage: Bacteria > Pseudomonadota > Gammaproteobacteria > Burkholderiales > Burkholderiaceae_C > Variovorax. Next base: position 28,511 of record NZ_LMTS01000015.1, read on the forward strand.
CATCGCGATGCCGCCAGCGGCCAGGCGCGCCGGATCCGTGAAGCGCCCTCGCTCCAGCCGCTTGTACAGCACCCAGAAGCCGTGACGGTCCCACACCAGCAGCTTGGCGCGGTCGCGCCGCCGCCCGATGAACACGAACACCTGTCCCGACAGCGGGTTCATCCCCATCCCAGCGGCCACGATCTGCGACAGCGCGTCAATGGACTTGCGCATGTCCACCGCCTCACTGCACACGTAGGCGCGGATCGCCGAGGACAGGATCATGCGAGCCGCTCCAGCACCCGCGAGAGCACCCGCTCGGCGGCCGCCCCGCCCAGGCGCATGGTCATGCCCTGCACGACCACCTCGACCATGCCTGGGTCGGCTGGTGCCGCTTGCTTGGTGATCGCCACGAACGCGGGCGCCGCAGTCTGCGCCGGACGCTTCTTGCCGCCCACGCGAAGCCGATACGTCGTCAGCGCCAGCCCCGTCGCAGCGCAGTACTGCGACACGCTTATGCCCTGCTCGATGCGGCGTCGCTCGTGCTCCTGCCAGAACGCATCGTCATGGCTGACCATCGGCTTGCCCGTGCGCCAGTCGATCCTCACGCCGCCCTTCGATCCCGCGCCTGCAGGCTTCGTCGCTTCATCGCTCATCGCTCTCTCCAAGAAATCAGGAGCGGCGACCTTCCGCGATCAACTCCAGGGGCGCAATGACGGGGATGCTCGGACACTTACGTTTGCGGAGACTGCCGTCGGGGCCAGCAACAACCTCGACCTTCCACGTGACGGCATCGCGCTCCTTGTCGTGCTCTGGTCGTTGATCATCTTGCCAAAGCGGGAACTGCAGGTCACGCGCAGCACACAAGAGGGCATCGACCAGGGAGACATGTTCGGCCAGCACAAGCCGCTGCCAACTGCGCGCAGCGCCGGGCCGGTCGTGAACTACAAGGCCCTCCTGGCCGACTTCGGTGTCCAACTCGGCAAGAAGACCCGCCTCGACACGAACCTGCGCCAGCTGGAGCGGCATGGCTTCATCGAACGGCGGGGCGACGACATCGGTGAAGGCCCTCTCCTGGACTTGTTGCTGGACTACGACGCGCTGGCGCCCCGAATCCTCGACGGGGCGCTCGGAGAAGTCCTGAAGCAGCGTCGGGCGCAGGCCGATGCTCAGGCGGAAGGGCAGGCCGATGCTCGGGCCGAAGTGCAGGCCAGCGGCGATGCGGATGTAGCGAAGGACTGAGCGGTGTTCCATCTCCTTACGGTTGAATTGCTGCACTGGGACTATTGCCGGCGGGTGCAGTTGCCGCTGGATGGCGCCATCATTGCCATCGCCGGGCCGAACGGCAGTGGCAAGACAACGCTGCTCGACGCGCTTCGCACGCTCCTGGGCCTGGACTGCTCGGGAGGCCGGACCTACAAGACCTACGCGCGGCACGCGAACACGCAGCAGATCTGGCTGCGTGCGACCGTGGACAACAAGCCAGTCTCACGCCAGTCTTCCAGTCGCCCGTTCGCGTCGTCGCTATTGATGTCGGATGTGGTGACCCTCGCCTGCCGGGTCGATCGAGCCGGGGGCGATTGGCAGCGTCGGTACCTGTTGGCCGAAGGGGACTGTTCGGTCGAGCAGTTGCTCGCGCGACCCGACAAGGAAGTTCAATGGCTCGGCGTGGAAGCCTGGCGCAGGCGGCTCGCGGCCGCTGGTCTGACTCCCGCAATCGCGCGTGTCCTGTCCTTGGAGCAGGGTCAGACCGACCGGCTGTGCGAACTCACCGCCCGCGAGCTCTTGCGGCTCGTGTTCGACGTCTTCGGCGACCAGGAGGTTCTCGACGAGTACGAAAAAGCGAAGCAGCACCAGTCGGACCTTGCGCGCGAACTCGCGCAAGCGGACCATGACCTGACGACGACCCGGGCGCAACTTGCGACACTGCAGGCGGAGGTCGAAAGCTGGAAGCAGCACCGCCTGAAGCTTGCCGAGCGCGAGCGGCTCGCGACCGAAGTGATTCCGGTGCTCTCCTGGGCGGAAGATCGGGCGGAGTTGACGAAGTCCAGCCGCCAGCTGCATGCATCCCGCCTTGCGGCCAGCGCCGAGCGACACCGCCTGGGCGTGAAGCGCCGCGAGCTCACAACGCTGCATGACACGTTTGTCGCGGCGCAGCGCACACGAGCGACGGCTGCGCAGGCGCGCGAGGACGCACACAAGTTGCTGGAGAGTGCGCGCGATGCGGAGCGGCCGATCGAGCGACTGGTGCAGGAAGAAGCGGAGCTGCGCGAGCTGGCAAAGATCGAGGGAGGAGCGGCCAAGGCAGCGCTCGTGCAAAGGCTTTCCGAATTGCAAGAGGCGATCCGATTGCATGAGAAGAGCTACGACGACGCGCAGCAACGCAGGACCGCGGCGCAAGAGGAGCTTGAATCCTTGCAGGGGATGAAGACGCCGCCACCGCCACGCGATGTTGCCGATTTCCGCAAGGCGCTGCGGGCTGCGGGGGTGAAGCACCAGACGCTCGGGGAAGTCGTCGAGGTCACGGACGAACGCTGGCGCCGTGCCGTGGAAGGCGTCCTGCGTGGCTACAGCTGGATGGTGATGCTCAATGTTGCCTCTGACGAACCTGTGGCCTTTGCCTTGGCCGAGCAGGGCCGCTACCGCCACTATGTGGTCGTCGCGGACAACCAACCGGTGCCGGCGCCAGCGGGCTCGCTGTTGGGGTCTCCTCGTTTTCAGTGCAATAAGTGACGGTACGA
>NZ_LMTS01000141.1 GCF_001541225.1 Variovorax sp. WDL1
AAGCGCAGCCTTGGCCTTTTCAAGATCGGCTTTCAGGATGTCCGTCTGCTGCCGCGCCGCTTGCAGGCCCGCGCGATTCTTGTCCCGGCTGGCCAGCCGAATGGCCAACTGCGCCTCGGCCTGTTGCTGTGCCTGGATCGAACCTGATCCATCGGAGGCCAGGTTCCGGTAGCGTTTCTGGTTGGCCTCTGCCAATTTGAGTTCTGCATCGTCCACCGCAACGGCCGCCTGCGCCTGACGTATCGCGGTTTCCTGCTGCACCACACGCGCGGCAAGCCCCTCGACACTGGCCTCGGCAGCGGCGACCTGTGCCTTTGCCGTGTTCACCGCAACGATGAAATCCCGGTCGTCGATGGCGACGAGCAAATCCCCAGCCTTCACTGGCTGGTTTTCTTCGACCAGTACCTTTCCGATCACGCCGGACACCTGCGGCGCGACGAGGGTGAAATCGGCTTGGACGTAGGCATCGTCCGTAGATTGGGTCGATGCGCTGGACTCGGGACGATTCAGATAAATGACACAGCCCACTGCGACTGCGAGCAGCAGCACGGCACTGGTAATCTTGGCTTTCTTCGGCATGGCCATGGTGAAACTATCCTTGGGGCAAAGGTTTGGATTGAGGAGCAGCGGCCTGCAAGTCGGGGGCGGGAATGCAGGTCAGCCGCAATACGAAGGGGACCATCACCAGCGCCAGAACGCCGAGTACGCGATAGGCATCCGCGACTGACAGCACCAGCGCCTGCTGGCCGATGATTCCCATCAGTTGAGCGGGCTCCGGAGCAAGCGGGACGGAGTTGCCTACCAACGCAGCGTGGTCCAGCAGCATTTCCGCGTGGAACCGCTGTCTCACGGTCACGAGTTGCCCAACCACCGCGCCCCCGAGTACCGACCCCAGGGCGCGCAGCGTGTTGATGTTCCCCGACACATACGGGCCTTCGCTGGGATGTACGACGCTGGTACACAGGAACAGCATCGAGACGACAGCCATGGGCTGGCCAAAGGCTTGCAGCGTCTGCGTCATAACGAACTGGTCGCGGTTCCAATCGGAAGTCAATTGCGCACCAAAGAAGCACGCCAGGGCGATCAGCAGCAGGCCGCCCGCGAACACGAATCGGGCATCGACCCATTTCCGGTACAGGAACAGCGCCACCACGGAACCCAGGACCAGTTGAGGCAGCGCGACGATGAGCCCGATTGGTGCCATCTGAAGCGGTCGGTAGCTTTGGAGCGGCCCGAGATAGGTCATCGGCAACATCACGCCAGAGGTCAGCACGACCAGAAGGCAGATGAACAAGGTGAAGCCCAACGCCAGGTTGCGGCGGCTGAGCATCTGCAATTTGATGAACGGCGCCGGGTGATACCACTCCGTCAGCAGATAGGCCGCCAGCAGCGTCAGCCCGGCCACCAATGAGACGACGATGAGGGGGGAGTTGAACCAGTCCAGCCGCACGCCCTGATCCAGGGCGACGGTAATCAGGGCAAATGCCGGCATGCCGAAAGCCATGCCCGGCCAGTTGGCCTGCGGGAAGCGGTCTGTCTGGATCGGGTCTTTCGGCAGGCCCCATCCGATCAACAAGGCGGCAATGGCCGCGAGCGGAAGGATTTGCCAGTACACCCAGCGCCAATCGAACAGGCCATCCGTCCATTGCCCCGCCAGCCAGATCGAGAGGTTGGGGGCGAAGGTGGCCGTCAGTGCATACAGCGCCAGTCCGTGCAGCCGTATGTGGGGTGGCA
>NZ_LMTS01000268.1:0-830 GCF_001541225.1 Variovorax sp. WDL1
GGTCGCGCAGGTCCTGCATGGGCACCCATCATGCAAGCCCGGCTACTTCGCGTCATTGGGAGTTGCGCTGTCAACGCGCTCGCCGTTCGGCGACCTATAGCCGCGTGATCAAACTCATCTCCGGCAGACGCTCCCAAGGCAGTCCCACCACCAGCGCATCGAACTGCGCCTGCGTCAACGCCAGTGGCGTTGCAGCGCTGCTCTCGCTTGGCCACACGAAGCGGCCGGCGTTGAGCCTCCGGGCGGCACACCACACGCCGAAGCCGTCGTGCACGAGCAGCTTGATGCGGGTGGCCCGCACGTTGGCGAACAAGTAGCCGTGATGCGCACGAGCGCTGCCGAGGGCATGCACGACGTGAGCCATCAAGCGCTCAGCGCCGGCGCGCATGTCCAATGGTTGGGTGCACAGCCACAGGGCGTCGATGCGGATCATCGCAAGAGCTCGCGCAGCCACGCTGCGCAGTCGACCGCTGCCGAGACCGGCCACACGACGCTCACGCCGAGAGCGCCGCGCTTGAGCTCGAGCCGGATGGTCTCAGCGGGTGCGGCCGCCTTGCGCGATGACGCCGGGGAAGGAGGCGGTGCCGGCAAGGACAGCGCAACGAACTCCGGCGCAGGGTCGGCGACCGTCGTCGATCCTGCCGATCGAGCGGGACTCGCTCCGCGGCCGCGACGCCATTGATGCACGAGGTTGTCGTTCAAGCCAAACGACAGCGCAACCGCTGCGACCGAGGCACCAGGTTCGGCGCATGCTGCCAGAACCTGCGCCTTGAACGCCGCGCTGTGACGGCGGCGTTGCTTCGGATTGACGTCCATAGATGTCCAGCTAA
>NZ_LMTS01000268.1:840-4183 GCF_001541225.1 Variovorax sp. WDL1
GCTTGGCTTCAGATCTCAAGGTGGGGCGCCTGGCCGCTTACGGGGCGTCGGCAAGCGCGCCGATGGTCGCGCGCGTGGAGCTCTCAACAGATCTCCAATAGGCTACCAATCGACTTCCCCAAGGACACTTCGATGCGCATCAGCCACGAGGCGATCTACCAGGCGTTGTACGTGCAGGGCCGTGGAGCGTTGCAGCGTGAATTGACGGCGTGCCTGCGCACGGGCCGTGCTCTGCGCGTGCCCAGAGAGCGTGTGAGAGGCCGCGGGAAGTCGTTCGTTACGCCGGAGATCATGATTAGCGAGCGACCGGCCAGCGTTGAAGATCGCGCAGTACCTGGCCACTGGGAAGGTGATCTCATCCTTGGACTGGATAGCTCGGCGATTGGAACGTTGGTTGAGAGGACGACGCGCTTCACGATGTTGCTGCACTTGACGCCTCTGCCTGGCCATCGTCAGCAGCCACGAGACAAGCACGGCCCCGCATTGGCTGGTCACGGTGCCGAGGCCGTCCGAGAGGCGATTACCAAAGCTATGAGCTCGCTGCCGAAGCAGCTGAAGAAGTCTCTTACCTGGGACCAGGGCACGGAAATGGCCCAGCACGCGCAACTCTCAATCCACACCGGACTGCAGGTCTACTTCTGCGATGCGCAGAGTCCTTGGCAGAGAGGCACCAACGAGAACACCAACGGGCTGTTGCGCCAATACTTCCCAAAGGGAACAGACCTTAGCGCGCATCGAGCAACCGATCTGCAGGCAGTGGCGCTGGCCTTGAACACGAGACCGCGCAAGACGCTCGGATGGCAGACGCCCGCAGAGGCCTTCAATGAGCTGCTACGCTCGGCCAACAGACGCAGTGTTGCGACGACTCGTTGAATGCGGGCTGCGAACCCCTGTCGGAGTGATGGACCAGATCGCCCTGGCGATCGCCGCAGCGTGCGTACAGGGCCTGCTCCAGCGCGTCGAGCACGAAGTCGGTCTGCATCGAGCTACTGACCCGCCAGCCAACGATGCGCCGCGCGAAGACATCGATGACGAAGGCCACGTACACGAAGCCCTGCCAGGTCGAGACGTAGGGTTGAGTAGAGCACGCGCGCCGCGCCGATCTCGCGACCGGCAGTTTCGCGTGCCCCCTCGCCGAACCGGACGTGCATCTTTCGCTATGCATCCGGCTCTCCAGGAACCACGGTGAAGTCGGGTGGGGTCATCCACCTGCGTTTGTAGCGCTGCACCGTCAGCCAGCCCATTTGGTATTGCTCGTGCCGCTCCCCCTGCCACACGCGTCGCGTCGGACGGTGCCGGCTGGGTCGTCGGTGTCGGAGGAGCCACCGCACGGAGGCTTCTGGGTGCTTCTTCCGCATCCAGCGCCACACACGGTCTCCCACGTACCAGTCCAGGCCGCCGAGGACGTCTTTCGCGCCGGTGCAATAGCAGTAGAAGTGCGCCCAGCCACGCAGGATGGGATTGAGCTTCTGGAGCAGGTCGTCGAGCGACCAGCGCAGGGTCTGCCGTGTCGTCAGTTGCTTGACCTTGTGCCGCAAGTCCGCCGCCTTAGTCTTCGGAACCTCAATCCGGGGCGACCAGCCGAAGCGGTCGTCCCATCGCATGCTCACGCGATGTCCGAGGAATTGGAAGCTGTCGGCCGGATCCGTGATCCGCGTCTTGTCGGGTGACAGGGTCAGCCCCATGCCGTCGTGCAGTGCCTTGGCAAGAGCATCCCGCTCGGCCTCGGCCTGCTGTTGCGTGCCGTGCACCAGGATCACGAAGTCGTCAGCGTAGCGCACTGGGAACATCACAACTCGACCGGCACGCCGGTCGGTGCTGCGAGCCTCCAGTGCCGCCTTCAAGCCATCGCTCTTCCTGTGTGCCCGCCGCTTCGTCCGGTGCTCCACCCACCGCTCGTATCGCTCTTCGATAAGACCCAAGGCGATATTGGCCAGCAGCGGCGAGATGATGCCACCTTGCGGCGTGCCCGCGTCGGTGCGAAGAAACTGCTCTTCGCTGAGGACGCCGGCTTTCAGGAACTGCACGAGCAATCGGTTCACCCGCAGGTCAGCGCAGTGCTGACGCACGCGCTGCATGAGCAGATGATGGTCGATGTTGTCGAAGCAGCCCTTGATGTCACCTTCGATCACCCACTGGTAGGGTGTCTCATGCCGCAGGCCGTCGGTTTTGCTCACGCGCCTGGGCCGCAAGGTCATCCTGATGTGTTCCAGCGCGCCGTGGCAACCCCGTCCCGGCCGGAAGCCGTACGAGACATGCCTGAAGCGCGCTTCCAGGATTGGCTCCAGAAGTTGCTTGACCGCGCTCTGCACCACGCGGTCGGTCACCGTGGGGATACCCAGGGCGCGGAACTGCCCCGGTTTGCCCGGCTTGGGGATGAGTTTGCGGCGGCATGGGCTCGGCGCGTAGGCGCCGCACCGCAATGCATTTCGCAGCTCGTCCAAGTAGGCATGATCGCCAATGTCTCGGCGGATGCTGCCCACGGTCTTCCCGTCGATGCCTGCCGTGCGCTTGCCCTGATTGGTAGCTACACGCGCCCAGGCGCACCGCAGGTTGCGTGGATCGATGATCCAGTTCCACAACTCGCGGTAACTCTCGTCGGGGTGTTGTCGACTCCACTGATACAGCTTGCGCTGCACGCTCAGGAGCCAGGCCTTGTCGGCCTGATGATCCGAGTCCACGGATCGTTCCTGCGGCTTCGCTCGCCGATCGGTTCCCTGCTCGCCTTCGCCATGTGGCCGGCTTTCCCGACCTCGGACTACTACGCGAGCTCCGTCCCGTTGACGCCCCATCCCCGTTCGCCGCGGATAGCCCGTGTCCGTCACGGGCGAGGTATCACCGGTTCCCATGTTCCGATTCCCAACCTTCAGGTCCTTAGGTGGCGTGCTCTACCCCTGGTGGCTCCGGACGACGGCCAGGGGAGGACCCCGTCGTCGAGTGCGTACAGGTCGCACCCTCCCGCCGCGAACATCAAGCACGGCCGGATCGCGCCACTGTCACCGTCGTTGCCGACGGTCGGTAGCTGTAAATACAGAGGCTTCCAACGCACGCTTCGTTGCCTCACCATAGACCTTGTGGTAGCCCGACGCGCCGATCTTGCGACCGTCGCTCGGTACAGTTCAGGCCGCTCTGCGCATGACACCCAGCCGTCGGCAAACGGCCAAGCTTTGCGGCCCCCTTTCGCCCGGCCTCCACCGGTGCGAGACAGCATTTCAGCTGTCGGTCGAGAATCAGCCAGCTTCGGTTTACTGTCAGTTGTCTCTCCTTTCTCCTGTTGTTGCAAACCGCGCCTACATGGCGCACTGAAGTCCGCCACCCACAGCTGGTTCGGCCTGTCAGCCTT
>NZ_LMTS01000111.1 GCF_001541225.1 Variovorax sp. WDL1
CCGCTGAGGATGACCCGGTCGCTGGCGCTGGCGCTGTCGCCCAGGAAGGTGCCCAGGCGCAGGAGACCGTTGTTGCCCACGTAAGGACCGTTGACGGTGAGCGTCGTGCCGGGTGTCGCACCGATGAGGGAAACGGTGCCGGCGTTGGCGAGGCCAGCGATGCTCTGGCTGAAGCCGGCAAGGTCGAGCGTGGCCCCTGCGGCCACGCTGTGGGCAGAGGCCGGGCTGAAGGTGTTGCCAGCGCCGGCGCGCAGGGTGCCCTCGGTGACGGCGGTGGCACCGCCGTAGCTGTTGGCGCCCGAGAG
>NZ_LMTS01000177.1:0-25603 GCF_001541225.1 Variovorax sp. WDL1
AACGGGCCTTTGCTTCGCTCGGCCACCAACGGCCTCGCTGTGCGAGGCCTGGAACAGGGCCGTGCGGACGCGTGCCCACGTGAGGATGAGCATGGGCATGGGCATGTGCATGTGCATGTGCGTGAGTGTCAGCGTGAGCGAGGACCAAGCACTTACGCCAGCCTGCACGCCACACAAGGACGCGGCCAGTGGGGTCGCCTTTACCTTGGTTACTTGCTTTTGGCGAGACAAAAGAAAGTGACTCGGCTGCCGGGACGACGCCCCGGCTCCTGCCTCAACACAACAGCAACGCACAGATCAGCGCGGGTGCGCCACCCTTTATGAGCTCCTCCCCCCTTCTCCAACTGGAGGACTTCTGCGTCTCCTACGGCCCCGTCGAAGCAGTCCACCACATCGATCTGCGCGTTGACGCCGGCGAGATCGTCACCGTGATCGGCCCCAACGGTGCCGGCAAGACCACGCTGCTCTGCGCCGCCATGGGCCTGCTGCCTTCACGCGGCCGGGTGCTGCTCGGCGGCGAGCGGATGACGCGCGTCAGCGTCGAGGCGATGGTGGCGCGAGGGGTGGGCCTCGTGCCCGAGAAGCGCGAGCTGTTCGGCGAGATGCCGGTGGAGGACAACCTGCTGTTGGGCGGCTTCTCGCGCTGGTGGCGCGGCGAGCGCGACCAGCGCCAGCGGATGGACGAGGTCTTCGCCATCTTTCCGCGCCTGGCCGAGCGCCGCGTGCAGTTGGCTTCCACGCTGTCGGGCGGCGAGCGGCAGATGCTGGCGATCGGCCGCGCGCTGATGGCGCGCCCGCGCCTGCTGATGCTGGACGAGCCCTCGCTGGGCCTGGCGCCGCTCATCGTGCGCGAGGTGCTGCAGGTCGTGTCCTCGCTGCGCAAGCACGGGGTGTCGGTGCTGCTGGTGGAGCAGAACGCACGCGCGGCGCTGCAGGTGGCCGATCGGGCCTACGTGCTGGAGATGGGCGCGGTCGCGCTGCAGGGCGCGGCCTCGGAGCTCTTGCACGACCGCCGCATCATCGACACCTACCTGGGGCTGGGAGGGCGCGCGGACAAGGTGGCATAGCAAGCGCGGCAGGCGCGGCCTTGTCCTTCACGGCGGGGCCATCCGGCGGCACAGAATCGCACGCCGAGGCCCGGCATCCTGCGCGGGCCCGTACCCGAAGGCCTCTTTCCAGGGCCAGGAACCCATGGCTGGAAGACCGGGCGAGACCCGCATAGGCATCTCAGGCTGGCGCTATGCGCCCTGGCGCGGCAAGTTCTATCCCAAGGGCTTGCGGCAGCGCCAGGAGCTGGCCTTCGCTTCGCGCATGCTGCCCACCATCGAGCTCAACGGCTCCTTCTACTCGCTGCAGCGGCCCGAGTCGTACCTCGCCTGGCACGACGAGACGCCGGACGGCTTCGTGTTCGCGGTCAAGGGCTCGCGCTACATCACGCACATGCGGCGGCTCAAGGACGTGCACATCGCCCTTGCGAACTTCCTGGCGTCGGGGGTGCTGGCCTTGCGCGCGAAGCTGGGGCCGTTTCTGTGGCAACTGCCGCCTTCGATGGCCTACGACCCGGAGCGGCTCGAAGGCTTCTTCTCGCTGCTGCCGCGCGACACGAGTGCGGCCCTGGCCCTCGCACGCCAGCACGACGAGCGGCTGGAGGGCCGAAGCTGGCTCGAGCGTTCCGCGAAGCGGCCGCTGCGCCATGCCGTGGAAGTGCGCCATCCGAGCTTCGTGGACCCCGCCTTCGTCGCCCAGCTGCGCCGGCGCGGCATCGCGCTGGTGGTCGCCGACACCGCAGGACGCTGGCCGCTGCTCGAGGACCTGACCGCCGATTTCGTGTACCTGCGGCTGCATGGCGACAAGGAGCTCTATGCGAGCGGCTACGACGATGCCGCACTGGACCAGTGGGCCGCGCGCATCGATGCCTGGCGCCACGGCCGACAGGTCGAGGATGCACGCAGGGCCTCAGCCCGGGCCGCGCCGCGCCGGGCACGGCGCGATGTGTACTGCTACTTCGACAACGACATCAAGGTGCACGCGCCCTACGACGCCGCGAACCTCGCCCGGCGGCTGGGAGTGGCGACCGGCCTGGGGGCTGATGGAGAATTCGCCGCATGAAATTGTCGAATCGCGCCTGTGTCGCCGCCCTCGCATGGATGCTGACCTTGCCGGCCCACGCAGGTGCCTGGGGCGAAGGCGCCTTCGACAACGATGCCGCCCAGGACTTCCTCGCGGAATGCGCGCGCTCCACCGACGCCGCCGTGGTGACCGAGGCCATCGACATGGCGCTGGTCGCCAGCTTCGTCGATGCCGACGACGGCGCCGCCGCCGTGGCAGCCGCCGAAGTGCTTGCCAGTGCGCTGGGCAGGAATGGCGCGGCGCCGAGGAGCCGGGTGGTGCCCTGCCTGGCTGCGGCGCCGCAAGATCAGCTTCGCGCGCTCGCGCCACGCGCGCAGCAGGCCATGACCCGCGTGACAGACCCCGCATCTTCCGAGCTCGCCCGCCAGTGGGCAGAAGAGAAGCCGAACCGGTGGACGGCAAGCGTGCAGCAGTTGGCGGCACGTCTTCGGCCTTAGCCTCGAGCGCAAACGAGGGGCCCCCGCTGACATTCGCGCGGTACAAAGAACGCGACACTGCCGCAACCAACAACGAACGGAGCCTGAGCATGAAATGGCTGCTGCGCATGTTCTCCGGCATTCATGCCTTCATGGCCCTGCTCTTCGCCTGCGCGTCGCTGATGCTGATTGCAGTGTCGGCGAGCATCTGCTGGTCGGCCGTCGCGGAGGGGCTCGACCGCGCGGCCGCGGAATCGATCATCGAGGCGGTGGGACTGCTGGCTGCGGCAGTCGTCGCGCTGCAGGTGGCGCAGACCATCATGGAGGAGGAGGTGGTCCGCGATGCGCACATCAGCGCGCCGACCCGCGTGCGGCGCTTCCTGTCGCGCTTCATGGTGGTCATCGTGGTCGCGCTGGCGGTGGAAGGGCTGGTGGCGACCTTCAGGGCGCATGATGACCCCGGGCAGCTGCTCTATGCGGCCGGCATGGTGTGCTCCGTGGCGCTGCTGCTGGCCGGGTGGGGCCTGTTCGTCCACCTCAACCGCTCGGCCGAGGAGCTGGAGCCCGAGGCGATGGCCGATGCCAAGCGCGAGGACCGCAAGCTGAGCTGACTACTGCTTCGGCCCCTTGAAGCGCCACCACGGCAGCAGCGCGCTCAGCGACTGCACCTCGCCGCTGCCGGCGCTCTCGTAGCCTGCCAGCGTGCCGAGCTGGTGCTGCCAGGCGGCGCTGCGCAGCAGGGCGAGCAGGGCCTCGACGGCCGGCTGGTCCAGCGCCGACTTGAGGCAGGCCAGGTGGTAACGCTCGTCCACCAGCGGCACGAAGTCAAGGCGCGCTGCGCGTGCGGCCGATTCGATGCCCAGGCCTGCATCGGCCTGCCCGGATGCCACCGCATGGGCCACGGCCGTATGCGAGGGTTCGTCGCGCGCATGGCCCTCCAGCGCGTCCGGGCCCAGCCCTTCCTGCCCCAGCAATTCGTCCAGCAGCACCCGCGTGCCGGTGCCGAGCGCGCGGTTCACATAGCGGGCGCGCCGCCGCGCGACATCGCCGAGGCTGCGCAGGCCCAGCGGATTGCCGGGCGCGACGATCAGTCCCTGGGTGCGGCGCGCGAAGCCGATCAGCTTGTGCAGTCCGGGCTTGAGCAGCGGCTTGTAGGTGCGCTGTGCAAGCGAGCCGGCCGGCGGCCGCTCGAGCGTGTGGAAGCCCGCCATCACGCAGCGCCCCTGGTTGAGCGCGCTGATCGCGTCCAGGCTGCCGGTGAACCGGATGTCCAGCTGCAGCCGCGCGCGCTCGGCCGCATGGGCGCGCAGCAGCACCAGCGCATCGTCGTGGCTGGCATGCAGGCTCAGCACGTGCAGGCCGTCGTCGAAGGCCATGGCGAAGGCGCGCTCCAGGTCGGCGTGCAGGGCCTCGATCTGCGGCGCCAGCCGGGCCTGCGCCTGGCGCTCGGCCCACAGCAGCTTGTCGCCGAACTCGGAGAGTTGCGCCGAGCGGCCCTGCTCGCCGCTGACCAGCGGATGGCCCAGGGCCTGCTCCCAGCGCTTGAGTTCGCCCCAGACGTGGCGGTACGACAGGCCCAGCGCCCGCGCCGCGGCCGAGATGGAGCCGTGCTCGCGCACCGCGTGCAGCAGCTCCATCAGCGGGTTGCGGATCAGCGTGCGTCCGCTGCGGCGCGGGGCAATGGCGTAGGAGAGTTCGATCTGTTGCACGGCGGTGGAAGAGAAGGCCGGGGGACGGCGACGGGATTATGCAGAGTGCACCTTGCACCTATGCACCCGTTTGCATAGGTGTTGCGCCGGCCTTTCCGATACTGCGCGCATTACGCCACCGCACCGATGAACACCTTCACCGACAGCGCCATCGCCGCCTGGCACCTCCTGGTCTCCGGCGACCCGGTGCTGCTCTCCATCGTCGGGCGCTCACTGGCAGTCAGCGCGATGGCTTGCGCGCTGGCCTGCGGATTCGGGCTGCTGCTGGGCGCCTGGCTCGCGGTCGCGCGCTTCACGGGGCGCGGGCTGCTGCTCACGTTGCTCAACACGCTGCTGGCGCTGCCCTCGGTGGTGGTGGGGCTGGTCATCTACCTGCTGCTCTCGCGCTCGGGGCCGCTGGGTTTCCTGGGCTGGCTGTTCTCCTTCAAGGCCATGGTGCTGGCGCAGGCGCTGCTGGTGCTGCCGGTGGTCACGGCGCTCACGCGCCAGGCCATCGAGGATGCCGACCGCGCCCACGGCGAGCAGCTGCGCTCGCTCGGTGCGCGCGGGCTGGTGCGGGCGCTGCTCCTGGTGTGGGACGAGCGATACGCGCTGGTCACCGTGCTGATCGCCGCCTTCGGCCGCGCGGTGTCGGAAGTCGGCGCGGTGATGATCGTAGGCGGCAACATCGACGGCTTCACGCGCGTCATGACCACGGCCATCGCGCTCGAGACCAGCAAGGGCGACCTGCCGCTGGCCCTGGCCCTGGGCCTCGTGCTGCTGGGCGTGGTGCTGCTGCTCAACCTCGCGATCAGCGCGCTGCGCGGCTGGCGCGAGCGTGTCGATGGCGGCGCAGCCGTTGCGGCGGGCCCGCGCGGGGTGGAGGTTGCCTTATGAGCGTTCGTCCCAGCCTGCGCGTCGTGGCCGCGCGCAGCGACAGCGACCCGCATGTCCCCGCGCTGGCAGGGCCCGCGCTCTTCGCCTTGCACGCCATCGATGTGCGCTACGGCCGCGTGCCGGCCCTCGCCGACGTCACGCTGTCCATCCATGCCGGCGAGCGCGTCGCCCTGATCGGCGCCAACGGCAGCGGCAAGAGCACGCTGCTGCGGGTGCTGCACGGCCTGGTGCCGCACGCGGCCGGCGCCTTCGGCAGCCAGGTGCCGCTGCGCGCGCAGGCCATGCTGTTCCAGCGCCCGCACATGCTGCGCATGAGTGTTCACAACAACGTTGCGCTGGCGCTCTGGCTTCGCGGCGTGCCGTGGCGCAGCGCGCAGGGCGAGGCGATGGTGGCGCTGGGACGGGTCGGGCTGGCCGATGTTGCCGGGCGCAACGCGCGCACGCTGTCGGGCGGGCAGCAGCAGCGCATGGCGCTCGCGCGCGCGTGGGCGTTGAAGCCGGCGGTGCTGCTGCTCGACGAGCCTACCGCGAGCCTCGACCCGACGGCCAAGCGCGAGGTCGAGACCCTGATCGCCGATGCGGCACAAGGCCGCACCCTGGTCTTCGCAAGCCACAACCTGGGCCAGGTCAAGCGGCTCGCGAGCCGGGTGGTCTACCTGGAGCAGGGACGGGTGATCGCTGACCTGCCGGTCGAAGACTTTTTCCACGGTCCGCTGCCGGAAGCGGCCCGCTTGTTCGTCAAAGGAGAGCTGGTATGAAGGCATTCAAGTTCCTGGTGGCGGCCCTTTCCCTTGCGGCGGGCAGCCTGGTGGCGCAGGCCGAGACGATCACCATGGCGTCCACCACCTCGACCGAGCAGTCGGGCCTGTTCGCGCACCTGCTGCCGGCCTTCAGGCAGGCCAGCGGCATCGACGTGAAGGTGGTGGCGGTGGGTACCGGCCAGGCCATCGACATGGCCCGGCGCGGCGATGCCGACGTGCTCTTCGTGCACGACGCCGCGGCCGAGGAGAAGTTCGTTGCCGAAGGCTTTGCCGAGAAGCGCTACGCAGTCATGTACAACGACTTCGTGCTGGTCGGGCCCAGGAGCGACCCGGCGGCGGCGAAGGGCAAGGACATCGCCGCGGCGCTGAAGAAGGTGGCCGCAATCAATGCGCCCTTTGTCTCGCGCGGCGACAAGAGCGGCACCGATGCCGCCGAGCGCCGCCTGTGGGCGCAGGCCGGCGTGGGCGAGGCGGGCCAGCCCTTGCCCAATGACCGCAAGGGCACGGGCTACAAGGAATGCGGTTGCGGCATGGGGCCGGCGCTCAACATGGCGGCCTCCAGCGCCGCCTATGTGCTGGCCGACCGTGGCACCTGGCTCAGCTTCAGGAACCGGGCCGGCCTGGCGATCCTGGTGGAGGGCGACAAGCGGCTCTTCAACCAGTACGGCGTGATGGTGGTCAGCCCCTCGAAGTTTCCGCAGCTCAACAGTGCCGGCGCACAGAAGTTCGTCGACTGGGTGATCTCGCCGGCGGGGCAATCCACCATCGCGAGCTACAAGATCGGCGGCGAGCAGCTGTTCTTTCCCAACGCGGGCAGCCAGTAGCGATTCAGGCCGCCGGTGCTCGCGTGGACGCAGGACGCACGCGGCTGGGCTGCCGCAGCGGCACAGCTCACCGGTCGAGCGGCAGGTAGAGGCTTTCCTTGACCTCCTCCATCACGACATAGCTGTTCGATTCTGCAGTGACCGGCAGCTTCTTCAGCAGGTCGCCCAGCAGGCGCCTGTAGTCCTTCATCGCGCGCAGCCGCGCCTTGACCAGGTAATCGAAGCCGCCCGAGACGAGGTGGCATTCCATCACCTCGGGCACGTGCAGCAGCTCGGTGCGCACCTTGTCGAAGACGTCGGCCGATTTGGAGGAGAGCGTGATCTCGACGAACACCAGCAGCGTCTTGCCGATGGCCTGCGGGTCGATGCGCGCGTGATAGCCGGTGATCACGCCTTCGCGCTCCATGCGCCGCACGCGCTCGGTGCAGGGCGAGGTCGACAGGCCGATCTGCTGCGCCAGCTCCGTCATCGGTATGCGGCCCTGCAGCTGCAGGATCTCGAGGATCTTGAGGTCGATACGGTCGAGCTCGGTCATTTCACTCCTGGAAGTCACTGGGGGCCAATCCATGCAGCAAGAAGCACTGGCATTCAGGCGAATTTCAGTGAAGTTTATGGCAGGAGGATGAATAACCTCTGCTTCTCTCTTCAGATCTGCGGGTTTGCCATGAAAGTGATTGTTCTGGGCGGTGGGGTCATCGGCGTGACGACGGCCTATTACCTGGCGCGCGCCGGTGCCGAGGTGACGCTGGTCGATCGGCAACGCAGCCCCGCGGAGGAAACCAGCTTCGCCAATGCCGGCCAGGTCTCGCCCGGCTACTCCACGCCCTGGGCCGCGCCCGGCATTCCGCTGAAGGCGCTCAAGTGGATGTTCCAGAAGCACGCGCCGCTTTCCATCCGGCCGGACGGCAGCCTGTTCCAACTGCGCTGGATGGCCGCGATGCTGAAGAACTGTTCGCCCGAGCGCTATGCGACCAACAAGGAACGCATGATGCGCGTGGCGGAGTACAGCCGCGACTGCCTTCGCGAGCTCCGCTCGCAGACCGGCGTGCGCTACGAGCACCGCACGCAGGGCACGCTGCAGCTCTTTCGCACGCAGGCGCAGCTCGACGCGGTGCAGCGCGACGTCGCGGTGCTGCAGGCGTGCGGCGTGCCCTTCGAGCTGCTCGACCGCCACCAGCTCGCCACGGTCGAGCCCGCGCTGGCGCGCTGCGCGCAGCAACTGGCCGGCGGCCTGCGCCTGCCCAACGACGAGACGGGCGACTGCCACCTGTTCACCCGCGGCTTGGCCGAGGTGGCGCGCGGGTTGGGCGTCGCCTTCCGCTTCGACGAGACCGTCGAGGGCCTGCTCACCGAGGGCGGGCGCATTGCCGGCGTGCGGCTGGCCGGGCCGAAGGCCGAGGTGCTCAAGGCCGATCGCTATGTGCTCGCCTTCGGCAGCTATTCGCGGGCGCTGATTGCGCCGCTCGGGCTGGACATCCCGGTCTATCCGGTCAAGGGCTACTCGCTGACCGTGCCCTTGGTCGACCCCACGCTGGCGCCGCAGTCCACCGTGCTCGACGAGACCTACAAGATCGCCATCACGCGCTTCGACGACCGCATTCGCGTGGGTGGCATGGCCGAGCTGGCCGGGTTCGACCTGCGCCTGAATCCCCAGCGGCGTGCGACGCTGGAGCGGGTGGTTGGCGAGCTGTTCCCCGGCGGCGACCTGCCGCGCGCCAGCTTCTGGACCGGGCTGCGGCCGATGACGCCCGACAGCACCCCGATCGTGGGGCCCACGCCGTTCGCCAACCTGTATCTCAATACCGGCCACGGGACGCTGGGCTGGACCATGGCCTGCGGATCCGGCAAGCTGGTGGCCGACCAGGTGATGGGGCGGCGGCCCGACATCCGCACCGACGGGCTGGCGATGGACCGCTATGCCGCGCCGGAGCGGGGGCGCCTCGTCGCAACCGCGCCGGGCGCTGCCTCGGCCTGATCAGACCGGCAGTGCGGCGCGTGCCTCGAGCAGCTTGACCAGCGTGTGCAGCACTCGATTCACCGGCGTGGCAACACCCAGTGCCTCGCCCTGGCGCAGCACGTAGCCGTTGAGGTGGTCGATCTCGCTGCGCTTGCCGCGCGCCAGGTCCTGTGCGGTGGAGGAGAACTGCGAGGGCATGCTCTCGGCAATGCGCTGCACCGCCGCCCAGGTGTCGCCCGGCACGGCCACGCCGCCGGCCTCGGCCACGGCCAGGCATTCGCGCACCACGTCGGCCATCACGGCCTGCACGCCTTCCCCCTGAGACAGCCGGCCATAGGGCAACTGCGTGATCGCCGAGACGGCGTTGTAGGCGCAATTGAGGATGAGCTTGGCCCAGAGGGCGCCAGTCACGTTGTCGGAGACCTGCGTGGGCACGCCGGCGGCGATCAGCAGCCCGGCGATTTCCGCGCTCCTGGCTGATGGGGCGATGACCAGCTCGCCGCGCCCATGGTGCTTGACGTGGCCCGGCCCGGCCATCTCGCTGGCAACGTAGACCACCGTTGCCGCGACCTCCTGCGCCAGCGCGGCCTGCAGGCGGGTCGCGTTGTCGACGCCGTTCTGCAGCGTGAGCACCAGGGCATCGGGCGCCAGGTGGGGCCGCATCGCCTCGGCGGCGCTCTCGGTGTCGGTGGACTTCACGCAGAAGAGGACGAGCCCGGCATCGCGTACCGCGTCGACGTCGGTGCTGGCCTCCAGCGGCACGCGGGCCTGGAAGGACTGCGTGTCCAGCAGCAGGCCATCGCGGCGGATCGCCTCCACATGCTGCTCCCGACCGACCAGCACCACCGAATGTCCGGCGCGCGCCAGCATCCCGCCGTAGTAGCAACCCACCGCGCCCGCACCCATCACCGCGATCCTCATGATCCTGCTCCGTTCAAGAACTGCCCTGCATGGTAGTGCGCCGTCCGCAGCCTGGCCGGGCAGGGGCGGATCGCATCCCCCTTCTGAATGGGAACTTTCGTGGCACATGGTCAGAGCCGCCATCTCGTGGCACGCTCGGCGTCTCATGAACAGCAATACGCGCGGCACGCTCGAGATGAGCGCGGCGATGGTGATCTCGGGCACGATCGGCTGGGCCGTCGTGCAGTCGGCACAGCCTATCGTCGATCTCCTCTTCTGGCGCTGCATCTTCGGCGCGGCCACGCTGCTGGTCGTCTGCGCGGCGCTGGGCATGCTGCGCGGCACGCTCAGCCTGCGCCTGATCGGCATCGCCGCGCTAGGGGGGGCTGCCCTCGTCCTCAACTGGGTGCTGATCTTCGCCTCCTTCTCCCGTGCGTCGATCTCCATCGCCACCGCTGTCTACAACACCCAGCCCTTCATGCTCGTGGCGCTGGGCGCGCTCTTCTGTTCCGAGCGGCTGACCGCGACCAAGTTCATGTGGCTGGCCGTCGCCTTCGGCGGCGTGCTGCTGATCGCGCAGGCCCAGCCCGATGCGCGCTACAGCGGCGCCGGCTATGCGGCCGGCGTGCTGATGGCGCTCGGCGCCGCCTTCTTCTACGCGCTGGCCGCGATCATCACCAAGAAGCTCAGCGCGGCGCCCCCGCACCTGATCGCGCTGATCCAGCTGTGCGTCGGCATCCTGGTGTTCGCGCCCTTCGCCAGGCTCTCGCACCTGCCCTCCGACCCGGGGACCTGGACTGCCCTGGTGGCGATGGGCGTGGTGTACACGGGCCTGGTGTACGTGCTGCTCTACGGCGCGATACAGAAGCTGCCGACGCACCTGACGGCGGCGCTTTCCTTCATCTTTCCCGTCGTGGCGATCGGCATCGATTTCCTGGTCTTCGGGCACAGGCTTCATCCGATGCAATTCGTCGGTGCGGCCGCCATCCTGATCGCCGCGGCGGGGATGAACCTCGGCTGGTCGCTGCCGCGATCGAAAGCGCCGCTGCCTTTGTAAGACGCAGCGAGGGCGGCGCCAACCGCCCATGACCTCCCACGTCATCGACCCGCGGCGCGCCCCGCGCGACCATTCGTTCACCCCGCGCCGTTGCGGGCCCTGAAGACGAAAGGATCGCACCATGAACACCGCCGCACCCGATGCCGCGCGCATCGCCGAACAGTACATCGCCGTCTGGAACGAGACCGATGCCGAGCGCCGCCTGAAGCTGCTCGAGGCCCACTGGAGCGCCGACGCGCACTATGTCGACCCGCTGATGCAAGGCAGCGGCCACGCGCAGATCAGCGCGCTGGTCGGCGGCGTGCACCAGCGCTATCCGGGCTTCCGCTTCAAGCTCAAGGGCCAAGCCGACGCGCACGGCGACCATCTGCGCTTCTCGTGGACCCTGGGCCCGAGCGGTGCCGAGGACCTGGTCGAGGGCACGGACTTCGTGCAGCTCGAGTCCGGCAAGCTCCGTGCGGTGACCGGCTTCCTCGACAAGGTGCCGGTCGGCGCGTGATCGTCACTCGACGATCGCCACGCCCTTGACCTGCGCATGCACGGCCGTGCCCGCGCGAAGGCGCAGCAG
This sequence comes from Variovorax sp. WDL1, assembly GCF_001541225.1. GTDB lineage: Bacteria > Pseudomonadota > Gammaproteobacteria > Burkholderiales > Burkholderiaceae_C > Variovorax. The sequence goes on from NZ_LMTS01000177.1 coordinate 11,199, forward strand.
CGCGGCCGACTTGCGCGTGATGCGCGCCAGCAGGCGTGCGCCGCCGGCATCCAGTCCCACCATGACCTGCGCGGGGCCGTCCTCCGCGAGATCGGTCACCGTCGCGGGAACGATGTTGAGCACGCTGGTGTCGGCCTGGGGCGTGAGCGTGAGACTCACGTCGCGGGCCTGGATGCGCACCCGCACGGCCTGGCCGAGGCGCGCGCCGCCGTGCGGCAGCCAGAGCGTGCCGCCGGCGAACGCGAGCCGCGTCAGGCCGAAGGCCGCATCGAAGCCGGTGACACGGGCCTCTACGAGCGCGCCGGCCGCGTCGCCGTGGGCCAGCGGCAGATCGAGCCGCGTCAGCAGCGCAAGGGCCGGGCCGCTGGCGACCACGCGCCCGGACTCCATCAGCACCAGGTGGTCGGCCAGGCGCGCAACCTCGTCCGGCGCGTGGCTCACGTAGATGACGGGAATGTCGAGCTCGGCATGCAACTGCTCGAGGTAGGGCAGGATCTCGCGCCTGCGCTGCAGGTCGAGCGAGGCCAGGGGCTCGTCCATGAGCAGCAGGCGCGGGCTGGTGGCCAGGGCACGCGCGATGCCCACGCGCTGGCGCTCGCCGCCCGAGAGCGTGTCGGGCCGGCGGGCCAGCAGATGGCCGATGCCCAGCAACTCGACCGCCTGCATGAGCGGAACCCGGCGCTGCGCCGCGGCGACCCGCTTCATGCCGTACTCGAGATTGCGCCGCACGTCGAGGTGCGCGAAGAGGCGCGTCTCCTGGAACACGTAGCCCAGCGCGCGCCGATGCGTCGGCACGTAGACCGCATCGTCCTGCCATCGTTCGCCGTTGACCTCCACCACCGAGCCGCCGGCGGTCGGCTGCAGGCCCGCGATGGCGCGCAGGCAGGTGGTCTTGCCGCAGCCCGAGGGCCCGTAGAGGGCGCTCACGCCGCGGCCCGGCAGCGCCAGCGCGACCTCGAGCGAGAAGCCGGGGTGTTCGACCTTCAGGCGCGCCTGCACGCCCATGCCCGCCTCGGCATCGCTCATCGCCGCCGCCCGGTGGGATTGAGCGCATAGAGCGCCAGCAGCACGAGAAAGGAGAACAGCACCATGCCGCCGGCCAGCCAGTGCGCCTGCGCGTACTCCAGCGCCTCCACGTGGTCGTAGATCTGCACCGAGACCACGCGCGTCTCCTCGGGGATGTTGCCGCCGATCATCAGCACCACGCCGAACTCGCCCACCGTGTGGGCGAAGCCCATCACCACGGCCGTGAGGTAGCCGGGCCGCGCCAGTGGCAGGGCCACGCTGAAGAAGCGGTCCAGCGGCGAGGCCCGCAGCGTCGCCGCGGCCTCCAGCGGCTCGTTGCCCATGGCCTCGAACGCGTTCTGGATCGGCTGCACCACGAAGGGCATCGAATACAGCACCGAGCCGATCACCAGCCCCGCGAAGCTGAAGGGCAGCAGGCCCACACCCAGCCATTGGGTGAAGGCGCCGATCGGCCCGTTCGGCCCCATCGTCACCAGGAAGTAGAAGCCCAGGACGGTGGGCGGCAGCACCAGCGGCAGGGCCACCAGCGCGCCGACAGGGCCCTTCCACGCCGAGCGCGTGCGCGCCAGCCACCAGGCCAGGGGCGTGCCCAGCAGCAGCAGGATCAGCGTGGTGAGCGCCGCCAGCTTGAGCGTGAGGATGATGGCGGCCAGGTCGGCGGCGGTGGGCATGTGTGAACGGCTAGACGTCGTAGCCGAAGGACCGGATCACTGCCTTGGCGGCGTCGGACTTGAGGAAGGCCACGAGCGCCACGGCGGCTGCATTGTCCTTGCCGCGGGACAGCAGCACGGCGTCCTGGCGGATCGGGCTGTGCAGTTCGGCCGGCACGATCCAGGCCGAGCCGCTCTTGAGCTTGCCGTTCTCCCACACCTGCGACAGCGCGACGAAGCCGAGCTCCGCATTGCCGCTGGAAACGAAGCCGAAGGCCTGTCCGATGCTCTCGCCCTGCACGAACTTCGGCTCCAGCCGGGCGAGCACGCCCAGCCGTGTCATCGTCTGGACGGCTGCCGCGCCGTAGGGCGCGAGCCTGGGTGCGGCGAGCGCGATGTGCGCGAACTGCCCGCTCCTGAGCACCTCGCCCCTGGTGTCCACAAGATCGGGCCGGGCCGACCACAGCGCCAGCTTGCCGGTTGCGTAGGTGAAGCGGCTGGCCGGCACCGTCGCGCCTGCGGTGTCGAGCCTGGCCGGCGTCACGTCGTCGGCTGCCAGGAAGACATCGAAAGGTGCGCCGCTGCGGATCTGCGCGTAGAACTTGCCCGTCGAGCCCGAGGAGACCACCGCCTTGTGGCCGGTCTCCTTCTCGAAGCCTGCGGCCAGCACCTTCATCGGGCCTGCGAAGTTGGCCGCGACGGCGACCCGGACCTCGGCCGCGTCGACGGCCAGCGATGCGGCCAGCGCGAGCAGGGCGGCGAAAGCACGCGAGAGCGGCAAGGCGGGGTTCATCTTTCGCTATTCATCAATGGAATAGCGAAAGTGTAAGCCCCGACGGCACAATGCCGCGCATGGCATCTCCCCGCTTCGGCGACGCGCTCGGCCACGGCATGAGCGACAAGCGCATCGACATCCTGCGCGGCATCGGCCGCACGGGCAGCATTTCGCAGGCCGCGCGCGAGGCGGCGGTGAGCTACAAGGCCGCGTGGCAAGCGGTCGCGACGCTCACCAACCTGGCTGGCGTGCCGCTGGTGGAGCGGGCGGTGGGCGGCGCGGGCGGCGGGGGAGCCTCGCTCACTGCGCATGGCACGCATCTGCTCGAGCTGGCCGACGCGCTGGCGCGGGCGCGCCGCCAGGTGCAATCGCGTGGCGGGGCGGCGGGCGCAGGCTCGACGGTCGCCCGGCTGGCCATTCGCACCAGCATGCGCAACCAGTTGCCGGCGACCGTGCAGTCGATCGAATCCGCCGGCCGCATCGTCCGCGTGGCGCTCTTGCTGGGCGGCGTGCAGCCCATGGCCGCGCGGATCACGCAGGAGAGTGCCGAGCTCCTGGGCTTGGCCGAAGGCATGGAGGCGATCGCACTGTGCAAGGCGACGGCGGTGCGCATCGACCGCGCCGCCGCGCCGCGCCGGGCCCGCGGCAACCAGCTCGCCGGCGTCGTGCAGGGCGTGGCGCGTGGGGAGAGCGGAGACGAGATCGCGATGGCGCTCGAAGGCGGCCTGCAACTCGTCGGCTTCGCACCCGGCGGTTCGGGGCTGCGTGCGCGGCAGCGCGTGCTGGCCACGGTCGACGAGGCGGCTGTGGTGGTGGCGTTGCCGGGGTAGGGGCATCGCACAGCCGCCTTGATCGGACGGCGGCGGCGCTCACCCGGAGGTGTCAGATCAGAGCCCCAGGTCACTCAGCCCAGGGTGCTCGTCCGGCCGCCGCCCCAGCGGCCAGAAGAACTTGCGCTGGCTCTCCTGGATCGGCAGGTCGTTGATGCTCGCGTGGCGGTGCGTCATCAGGCCGGCGTCGTTGAACTCCCAGTTTTCGTTGCCGTAGCTGCGGAACCAGTTGCCGGCGTCGTCGTGCCATTCGTAGGCGAAGCGCACCGCGATGCGCGGGCCGCCGAAGGCCCACAGCTCCTTGATCAGGCGGTAGTCCAGCTCGCGCGCCCACTTGCGTTCGAGCAGGGCCTGCGCGGCAGCGCGTCCGACCGGGAACTCGGCGCGGTTGCGCCAGCGCGTGTCCTCGCTGTAGGCCAGCGCCACGCGGGCAGGATCTCGTGAGTTCCAGCCGTCCTCGGCCAGGCGAACCTTTTGGGTGGCGGTTTCGGGGGTAAATGGCGGAAGGGGCGGGCGGGTTTCCATGGCGAATTCCTGGTTGGATGAGGTCGGGGTGTACGGAGTAGACAGAGCTGTCTACTCCGCCAGTCTAGCCGAGGTAGACAGAGCTGTCTACAATGGCTCGCATGCCAACCGCACAACTTCCTCAGCGCCAGGAGCTCCCGGCCCGCGACCGCATCCTGCTGACCGCGCACGACCTGTTCTACAGCGAGGGCATCCGTGCCACGGGCATCGACCGCGTGATTGCCGAGTCGGGCGTCGCGAAGCTCACCTTCTACCGGCACTTTCCGAGCAAGAACGAGCTGGTTCGCGCCTTCCTGGCCTATCGCCATGAGCGCTGGATGGCCTGGTTCGTCGATGCGCTCCAGCGCCATGGCGCCGGCCGCGGCAAGGGAGTCGATGCGCTCGTGCCGGCCCTGCGCGAATGGTTCTCGGACCCGGGCTTTCGCGGCTGCGCGTTTCTCAACAGCGTGGGCGAGCTCGGCGGTGCGCTGCCTGAGGTGCTGGAGATCGCGCGCGACCACAAGCTGGCGATGACTACCGAGATCGAGAAGCTGCTGCCGCCCTCGCGCAAGCGCGCAAGAGACGCCCAGTTGATCGCGCTCGCCCTCGACGGCGCCATCGCGCACGCGCAGTTCGACCCGACGCCGGAAGCGGCGCTCAAGACCCTGGAGAGGCTGGTGAACCTGGTGCATGGCGGCGCCTGAGACTCAGCGCACCGACCGCTGCGCCGTCCTGCGCATCGCGGGCCAGCCGCCGACGGTCAGCGCGCGCAGGACCCATTCGACCGGGCCATAGGCGAAGCGGCGCAGCCACCAGGCGCTCGCCGCCATCTGGCCGGCGAAGAGGCCCAGCGCGATCAGCACGCTCATCCCCGGCGAGACCCGGCCCATGAGGCCGAGCCCGTAGCCGGTGAAGATCAGCGAGCACGCCAGCGACTGCAGCAGGTAGTTGGACAGCGCCATGCGCCCCGCGGGCGCCAGCGCGCGAACGGCGCGCATGCCGGCATCGCGCTGGAACAGCATCAGCGCGAGGGCCACGTAGGCGGCACTGAGAAACGGGGCGGTCAGGAGGCTCACGCCCAGGCCCATGATGTCCCGGCCCGAACCGACGCCCCACACCGTGGCGTTTGCATAGAACACGGCGCCCGGCACGCCCACGGCCAGGCCCCAGGCCGCCATGCGGCGCCAGAGGCCACGCCAGGCGTCGAGGTGCGCGAAGACGCGGCGCTGCCCTGCCGCGAAGCCGGCCATGAACATGGCCAGCGCGCACGGTCCCTGGACCAGCACCAGAATCCACCAGCTGTTGCTCCACTCGCGCAGGCGCTGCGCGACCACGCCGGCGGATGGGCCCACCCAGGCCTGTTGCGCAAGCTCCGCACGCGCGAGGGCGCCGGCGAGATCGGTGAACTCGCCGGTGCGCAGCTGCAGTCCGCCCAGCACGATCAGTGTCATCGCCGGCAGCACCGTGAGGACGCAGGCGCGCCGCAGCGCCTGGGCCTCGGTCTGGCGGCGAGCGGCCACCAGCACGAGCCCGAGCACGGCATAGGCGCACAGGATGTCTCCGTGGTAGAGCCAGACCGCGTGCGCCACGCCGATGACCGCGAGCCCGGACAGCCGGCGCAGCATGCGCGGCACGAAGGCCGCGCGGCTGTCCCCGGCCGCGCTCATCTGCAAGGTGAAGCTGTAGCCGAAGAGGAAGGAAAAGAGCAGGTAGAACTTGGTCTCGAACAGGCAGGCTACCCCCCAGCGGACGGCGCGGTCGATGGGCCGGGCGAACAGCGGATCGGGAACTGCCGCGACGTAGTAGGCGGAGGCGAAGGAGGCGATGTTGACGATCAGGATGCCTGCCAGCGCGAAGCCGCGCAGCGCGTCCAGCTGTTGCAGCCGCGCCGGCTGGGACGCATCGGTGGAAATGGGGGCCATGGACGGATCGTAGGGCCCATGGCTGCGGTGCCTTGCGGCGCGCGGGGTGCGCCGAGCGCGCGCCCCGGCTTTGCGGCGAAGCGCCTTGGGCGCACACTCCGGCCCAGTCCCGAAGCAACACGCCGCACAAGGAAGCAAGCATGAGCAAGTTCCGCATCGAACACGACCTGCTGGGTGACCGCGAGGTGCCCGCCGAGGCCTACTACGGCGTCCATACGCTGCGTGCCAAGGAGAACTTCCAGATTTCGGGCACCACCATCTCGGCCTTCCCGGAGCTGGTGATTGCGCTGGCCTCCGTCAAGGAGGCGGCGGCGCAGGCCAATGCCGAACTGGGGCTGCTGCCCCCGGGGCTGCGCGACGCCATCGTGGCGGCCTGCGAGGAGATCCGCCACGGCGCGCTGCACGACCAGTTCGTGGTCGACGTGATCCAGGGAGGCGCGGGCACCTCCACCAACATGAACGCCAACGAAGTGGTGTGCAACCGCGCGCTGGAAATCCTCGGCCACCAGCGCGGCGAGTACCAGTACCTGCACCCGAACGAGCACGTCAACATGGCGCAGAGCACCAACGACGTGTATCCGACGGCGATCCGCGTTGCCACCTGCTTCGCGATCGAGCGCCTGCTGGCCGCCATGGAGCATCTGCGCGGCGCCTTCGCCGCCAAGGCCACGGAGTTCGCGCACCTGCTCAAGATCGGCCGCACCCAGTTGCAGGACGCGGTGCCGATGACCCTGGGCCAGGAGTTCTCGACCTACGCGGTCATGCTGGAGGAAGACATCGCGCGCCTGACCGAGGCCTCGGCGCTGATCCGCGAAATCAACCTCGGCGCCACCGCCATCGGCACCGGCATCACTGCCCATCCCGAGTACGCGGGCAAGGCGCTGGCGGCGTTGCGCAAGATGACAGGGCTCGATCTTTGCACCGCGCCCAACCTGATCGAGGCGACGCAGGACTGCGGCGCCTTCGTGCAGCTGTCGGGCGTGCTCAAGCGCATCGCGGTCAAGCTGTCGAAGACCTGCAACGACCTGCGGCTGCTCTCCAGCGGGCCGCGCTCGGGCCTGGGCGAGATCAACCTGCCGCCGATGCAGGCCGGCTCATCGATCATGCCGGGGAAGGTCAACCCGGTGATCCCGGAAGTGGTGAACCAGATCTGCTTCGAGGTGTTCGGCAACGACCTGACCGTGACCTTTGCCGCCGAGGGCGGGCAACTGCAGCTCAATGCCTTCGAGCCGATCATTGCCAGCGCGCTGTTCCGCAGTTTCAAGCACTTGACGAACGGCTGCACGACGCTGGCCGACCTTTGCGTGAAGGGCATCACTGCCAACCCGGACCGGCTGCGCGAGAGCATCGAGCGCTCGATCGCGCTGGTGACCGCGCTCAACCCGATCATCGGCTACAAGGAGGCGACCGAGGTCGCGGCCGAAGCCTATGCCAACGGGACCAACGTGCGCGAGGTGGTGCTCAGGCGCAAGCTCATGACCGAGGCGGAGCTGGAGGATGCGCTGCGCCATGAGGTGCTGACGCAGCCGCGGGTCTATGAGAAGGCGCGCAAGGGCGGCTGAAGCCGCAGTGGGAAGGGCGGTGATCCGGGCGCGCGTTCGGAGGCCCCATGCCCTGACCCCAACCTCTCCCGGAGAGGGAGCAATACCCTACGCAGGCTGGGCGAGGCGCTGGAGTTCGTCCGAGATCGCATCCGCGCTGGTGGGCCGCACCAGCCGCCCAACTTCCCGGCCGTCTCGCAGGAAGACCAGCGTCGGCCAGAGCTTGATGCCGAACGAGCGGCCCAGCGGCCGGCCGCTGCCGTCCTCGATCTTCAGGTGGCGCAGCGGCTGTGCGCCGGCCAGCGCCTCGGAAATCAGCGGCTGCGCCGCCTTGCAGATGCCGCACCACGGGGCGCCGAACTCGACGAGCGTGGAACCGGAGAGACCGTCGACCTCCTCGCGGGAGGGCTCGACGCTTGCATAGCTTGTGTTCATGCCGTGATTCTGTAAGGGTGGGCGCGGCCGCGCTTGCGCGGGGATTTCGGGGGAGCGCGTCGGTCTTGGCTGACGAGGCAGCTCATGCAGCGTTGGAGCGCCGCCCCCGACCCAGTTTGCGGTAGACGGTCGCGCGGCTGATGCCCAGCGCGCGTGCCGCCTCGGCCACGTTGCCGCGTGCGTCGTCCACGGCACGGCGGATCAGCGCTGTCTCGACATCCCGCAGGCGCGGTCGTTCGGGGGCGGCCGCGTGCGGCGGCGGTGCGCGATCGGCGAGCTGCGGCCTCGCCTGCACACGCAGGCCGGACCAGAGCGGCACCTCCAGCACCGCGTCGCCGCGGCGCGCAGCGTCGAACAGCATCTGCGGCGGCAGCGCGAACAGGTCGCTGCAGTGCGGCGCGGCCTGCGCGCCCGGCAGCCGGTGCAGCATCTGGCGCGCCGCCGTGTTGCTGGCCGTGACGCGGCCGTCGGCATCGATGCAGAGAAGGCCTTCGCTGCCGGGCCCCGCGCCGTAGCCCGGCCAGTCCAGGCGCAGCCGCAGTGCGCACGGATGGTTGTGCACCATCGCGTTCTCGATGCTGTGGGCCGACTGCGCCGCCAGGTGCCGCAGCTCGGGGCGCTCTGCCACCTGCACGCCGGTCAGGTCCAGCATGCCGATGCATTCCCCCTGGGGGCCGAACAGCGGGGCGCCTGCGCAGCTGTAGATGCCGGTGTCGTCGAAGAAGTGCTCGCCGCGGTGCAGCCATACGGATTCGTGCTCGGCCAGCGCGGCGCCGATGGCGGTGGTGCCGACTGCGCGCTCCGACAGGTCGACGCCCACGCGCGCGATGTCGCGCGCATGGCGGTCGGCCGGGTCGCTGCCGCCGGGCAACGGACCGACCTCGATCACGATGCCCTCGGCGTCGGTCAGGATCGCGAAGTAGCGCGTGTCGGCGATGGCGCGCGACAGCCGCGCCAGCACCGGCCGCGCGGCCGCGAGCAGGGCCCGGTTGCGCTCGGCCACGCGATGGATCGCCTGCCGCGTGACCGGATCGAAGCTCAGGCGCTGCTGCGGCCGGTGGCCCGCCGCGAGACAGCGCTGCCAGGAGCGCAGCAGCCAGGGCTCGATGCGGGTGCCGCGTGCGCCGGGCGGTTCGCCCTCGATCCATTCACGCCGCGCCTGGGCAATGGCGAGCGAGCGTTCGGGCAAGGGCGTGGAAGAGATGCTCATCGTGATGGAAGGCGCCGTCATCGACGCATGCTGGAGGCCCCGCCGCGCGGCAGGATGTTTCATTTTGAGAATTTCAAGTGCAAGCCGCAAGCGCCTAGGGTTTTGCCTAGGGTGGTGGCCCCGGCCCGCGGCCAACATTCCAGTTGCCTCTCAAGCCATCACCAACACGGAGACAGCCACATGCAGGTTTCTTTCACGGTCAACGGCCGCGCGGTCACGGTCGATGCACCCCCCAACACCTTCCTGGTGCAAGCAATCCGGGAACACCTCCACCTGACGGGCACCCACGTGGGCTGCGACACCGCGCAGTGCGGCGCCTGCACGATCCTGGTCGATGGCCGCGCGGTCAAGTCATGCAACGTGCTGGTGGCGCAGGTGGCCGACGCCCAGATCACCACCATCGAGGGTGTCGCGCAGCCCGACGGCACGCTGCACCCGATGCAGGCCGCCTTCAAGGAGTGCCACGGCCTGCAGTGCGGCTTCTGCACCCCGGGCATGGTGATGAGCGCCATCGACCTGTGCACCCACCACCCCAAGGCCAGCGAGACCGAGATCCGCGAGCTGCTGGACGGCAACCTGTGCCGCTGCACCGGCTACCAGAACATCGTCAAGGCCGTGCAGATGGGCGGAGAGGCCATGGCGGCCGCGCCGGCCCAGGCCTCGGCCACGGCATAAGGAGCACCACCATGGGCGCACCCGACTTCGCGAAGCTGCCGCACATCGGCGAGGCACTCAGCCGCAAGGAAGACTACCGCTTCCTCACCGGCGCCGGGCAGTACACCGACGACGTGAACCTGGCCAACCAGTCCCACGCCGTGTTCGTGCGCTCGCCGCATGCACATGCGGTGATCAAGTCCATCGACACCGCAGCGGCCTCGAAGATGCCCGGCGTCGTGGGCATCTTCAGCGGCAAGGACATCGACGGCAAGATGGGCGGGCTGCCCTGCGGCTGGCTCATCAACAACCCCGACGGCACGCCGATGAAGGAGCCGCCGCACCCCATCCTCGCCATTGGCAAGGTGCGCTACGTGGGCGACCACGTGGCCATGGTGGTGGCCGATACGGTGGAGCAGGCCAAGAACGCCGCCGAGGCGATCGAGGTCGACTACGAGGTGCTGCCTGCACTGGTGAGCGTGGCGGATGCCGCGAAGAAGGCCGGCGGCGTCACGCTCCACGATGCCGCGCCCGACAGCCAGTGCTACAAGTGGGCGCTGGGCGACAAGGCGCAGGTCGATGCGGCCTTCGCCAAGGCGGCGCACGTGACGAAGCTGGACCTCGTCAACAACCGGCTGGTGCCCAACGCGATGGAGCCGCGCGTCGCCATCGGCAGCTACAGCCGCGCCAACGACGAGTACACGCTCTACGTCGCCAACCAGAACCCGCATGTGGAGCGCCTGCTGATGACGGCCTTCGTGCTCGGCCTGCCCGAGCACAAGGTGCGGGTGATCGCGCCCGACGTGGGCGGCGGCTTCGGCTCCAAGATCTTCCTCTACGCCGAGGACGTGGCGCTGACCTGGGCCGCGAAGCAGCTCAACCGCAGCATCAAGTGGACCGGCGAGCGCTCCGAGGCCTTCCTGTCCGACGCGCATGGCCGCGACCATGTGAGCCATGCCGAGATGGCGATGGACAAGGACGGCAAGTTCCTCGCCCTGCGCGTGCACACCGATGCCAACCTGGGCGCCTACCTGTCGACCTTCTCGACCGCGGTGCCGACCATCCTTTACGCCACGCTGCTGGCGGGCCAGTACACCACGCCGCAGATCTACGTCGAGGTCGACGCCTGGTTCACCAATACCGCGCCGGTCGACGCCTACCGCGGCGCGGGGCGGCCGGAAGCCACCTACCTGCTGGAGCGCCTGGTCTCGCGCTGCGCCTGGGAAATGAACCTGGGCCAGGACGAGATCCGCAAGCGCAACTTCATCACCGAGTTCCCCTACCAGACGCCCGTTGCGCTGCAGTACGACACCGGCGACTTCCACGCTTCGATGGACAAGGCAAAGGAGCTGGCCGAGGTGGCTGGCTTCGCGGAGCGCAAGAAGGAGAGCGAGGCCAGGGGCAAGCTGCGCGGCATGGGCTACTCCAGCTATATCGAGGCCTGCGGCATCGCGCCTTCGAACATCGCGGGTGCGCTGGGCGCCCGTGCCGGCCTGTTCGAATGCGGCGAGATCCGCGTGCACCCGACCGGCAGCGTCACCGTCTTCACCGGCTCGCACAGCCATGGCCAGGGCCACGAAACCACCTTCGCGCAGGTGGTCGCCGCGCGGCTGGGCATCCCGGTGGAGAACGTGGACGTGGTGCACGGCGACACCGGCCGCGTGCCCTTCGGGATGGGCACCTACGGCTCGCGCTCGATCTCGGTCGGCGGCGCGGCGATCATGAAGGCGCTCGACAAGATCGAGACCAAGGCAAAGAAGATCGCCGCCCACCTGATGGAGGCCAGCGATGCCGACGTCGAGTTCGCCAACGGCGAGTTCACCATCAAGGGCACCGACAAGAAGATCCCCTTCGGCCAGGTGGCGCTGACGGCCTACGTGCCGCACAACTACCCGCTCGACAAGCTGGAGCCGGGGCTCGACGAGACCGCCTTCTACGACCCGACCAACTTCACCTTCCCCGGTGGCACCTACATCTGCGAGGTGGAGGTGGACAAGGAGACGGGCGAGGTGAAGGTCGACCGCTTCACCGCGGTGGACGACTTCGGCACCATCATCAACCCGATGATCGTGGAGGGCCAGGTGCACGGCGGCATCGTGCAGGGCCTGGGCCAGGCGCTGATGGAGAACTGCGTCTACGACAGGGAAAGCGGCCAGCTGCTGACCGGCAGCTTCATGGACTACGCCATGCCGCGCGCCGACGATTTCCCGATGTTCAAGCTCGACACCACCTGCACGCCCTGCACCCACAACCCGCTGGGCACCAAGGGCTGCGGCGAGGCCGGTGCCATCGGCTCGCCGCCGGCGTTGATCAACGCGGTGCTCGACGCGCTGTCGCCGCTGGGCGTGAAGGACTTCGACATGCCTGCATCGCCCCATCGGGTGTGGGAAGCCATCCAGAAGGGCAGCGTAAGCCCGACGCAGGAACCGCAGCAAGTGCCCTTGACCGCCAGCACCCAGGGCCGCCCCGCGCCCTGACCAGGAGGAAACCGAACATGTACGCCTTCACACTCGAACGTCCCGCCAACGTGGCGGATGCGGCCAGGCTGGCCGCGGCCGGCGGCAAGCTGCTGGCCGGCGGCCAGACCCTGCTGGCCTCGATGAAGCTGCGCCTTGCGGCGCCCGAGCAACTGGTCGACCTCGGCGGCATCAAGGAGCTGGCCGGCATCAAGAAGGAGGGCAATGCCTTCGTGATCGGTGCCATGACGCGCCATCTCGATGTGGGCGCCAACGCGGAGATCAAGGCCGCCTTCCCGGCCCTGGCCTGGCTGGCCGACCACATCGGCGACCGCCAGGTCCGCGCCATGGGCACCATCGGCGGCTCGCTGGCCAACAACGATCCCTCTGCCTGCTACCCGAGTGCCGTGCTGGGGTCGGGCGCCACCGTCATCACCAGCAAGCGCGAGATTGCCGCCGACGACTTCTTCCAGGGCCTGTTCGCGACCGCGCTGGACGAAGGCGAGCTGATCACCGCAGTCCGCTTCCCGATTCCGAAGCGCGCGGCCTACGAGAAGCTTCGCCAGAAGGCCTCCAACTTCCCGCTGGTCGGCATCTTCGTGACGCAAGGCGACGGCGGCGTACGCGTGGCCGTCACCGGCGCGGGCAACGGCGTGTTCCGGCACAAGGGGCTCGAAGAGGCGCTGACCAGGAGCTTCACGCCCGAGGCCGCGGCAGGGGTGAAGATCGACGCGAGCGAGCTCAACAGCGACCTGCATGCGACGGCTGCCTACCGGGCCAACCTGATCAGCGTGCTGACGCAGCGCGCGGTGCGCAAGGCGCTCGACTAAGCTTTCCGGATGACCGACGCCACGCTTGCCACGACTTTCCCGTTCCCGACCATCGACGCGGTCGTGCAGGCGCTGGAAGGCGCGGGCTACTACGCGGACCGGCGGCTGGCGACGGCGGTGTTTCTCGCGCTCAAGCTGCAGCGCCCGCTGCTGCTGGAGGGCGAGCCCGGCGTGGGCAAGACGGAACTGGCCAAGGCGCTGTCGGGCGCGCTGCAGCGCGAGCTGCTGCGCCTGCAGTGCTACGACGGCCTCGAGCAGCGCGAGGCGCTCTACGAATGGAACTACGCGGCGCAGCTGCTGCACATGCGCGCGGCCGAGGCGCACGGCGCGGCGCGCGACGTGGAAGCCGAGGTCTACCAGCCGCACTACCTGATCCGCCGGCCGCTCCTGCAGGCCCTCCAGGCGCCGGCGCCCGGCGCCGTGCTGCTGATCGACGAGGTCGACCGCGCCGACGAGCCCTTCGAGGCCTTCCTGCTCGAATACCTTGGCGAGTACCAGATCAGCATTCCCGAGCTGGGAACGGTGCGCGCACTGGTCCCGCCGGTGACGCTGCTCACCAGCAACCGCACGCGCGAGCTGAACGACGCGGTCAAGCGCCGCTGCCTGTACCACTGGCTGGACTACCCCGACCGCGAGCGCGAGCTGTCGATCGTGCGCGCCCAGGTGCCGGGCGCCAGCGAGCGCCTCTCGGCGCAGGTCGCGGCCTTCGTCGCGGGGCTGCGCAGCGCCCCCTTCGCGAATGCGTTCCAGCGCGCGCCCGGCATCGCCGAGAGCGTGGAATGGGCCCGGGCCCTGGTCGCGCTGGACACGCTGGCCCTCGACCCCGAGGTCGTGGTGGACACCGCCGGCATCCTCTTCAAGCAGCGCGACGACGTTGCGGCGTTGACGCTGGATCTGGCCTCGGAGTTGCTGAAGGCCGAGGAGGCGGGGACATGAATGCACCAGCTCGGTGACGCCCGCCGCGGCAAGCTGGCCGACAACATGGCCGGTTTCGGCCGTGCATTGCGGCGTGCGGGCGTGCGCACCGATTCGGCCCGCATCGCGCTCGCGGCCGAGGCCGCGATGCTCGTGGGCGTCCATAGCCGGCTCGACCTCGCCGCCGCGATGGAGGCCGTGATGATCAGCCGCGAGCAGGACCGCGGGGTCTTCCGCGAGCTCTTCGATGCCTGGTTCCGCGACCCCGAGCTCGCCGCCAAGCTGCTCGCGCAGATGCTGCCGAGCGCGGAGGGAAAGGCCGAACCCTCGAAGCGCCGGCCGCGGGTGCGCGAGGCGCTCGCCGCGCCGCGCGGGACAGTGCAGGCCGCGCAGACCGAGCGCGAGGTGGACTTCGATGCCGCCATGACCGCCAGCGACCGCCAGCGCATGCACCACGCCGACTTCAACGCGCTGGGCGCCGCCGAGTACCGGCTGGTGGAGCGGCTGGCGCGCGATGTCGCGCTGCCGGTGCCCACCATCGCCGCGCGCCGCCTGCATGCGGCCGGCGACGCCGGCGCGCATTCGCGCATGAACTGGCCGGGCGTCTGGCACGAAGCCGGCCGCACCGGCGGCGAGATGCTGCGCCTGCCGCGGCTC
>NZ_LMTS01000177.1:25661-28385 GCF_001541225.1 Variovorax sp. WDL1
GCTGGTGCTGATCGATGTCTCGGGCTCGATGGAGCGCTATGCGCGCCTGCTGCTGGCCTTCCTGCATGCGGCGACGCGCCGTGCCGGGCGGCGCGACGTGTTCGCCTTCGGCACCCAGCTGACCGACCTGACGCCGGCCTTCCGCATTGCCGACACCGACGCCATGCTGGGCGCCGCCGGCGAGGCGATCGCCGACTTCGCCGGAGGCACCCGCCTCGGCGCTTCGCTGGCCGAGCTGCGGCGGCACCACGCGCGCCGGTTGACCGGCCGCCGCACCCTCGTGCTGGTGATCAGCGACGGCCTGGACACCGGCGAGCCCGAGATGCTGGAGCGCGAGCTGCTGTGGCTCAAGCGCCATTCGCGGCGCGTACTGTGGCTCAATCCGCTGCTGCGCTACGAAGGCTATGCCCCGCTGGCGCGCGGGGCTGCGGTGCTGCACCGCCATGCGGACGCGATGCTCGCAGTCCACAATCTCAGCGCACTGGAACAACTGGCCTCCAGCCTCGCGGCGCTGATGCGCTGCGGCCGGTGACGAAACAAGGAACAACCATGGAAATGCTCGGCAACCGCCGCCTCCCGATCACGCAGCAGCAGGCCTGGGAGGCGCTCAACGATCCGGAGACGCTGAAGAAGTGCATCCCCGGCTGCGACAAGTTCGAGCCTGTCGGCGATAACGAATACACGGTCGCGCTGGCCGTCAAGATCGGCCCGGTCTCGGCCAAGTTCAACGGCAAGGTGAAGCTGGCCGACATCCTGCCGCCCAACAGCTACAAGCTGTCCTTCGAAGGGCAGGGCGGCGTGGCCGGATTCGCCAAGGGCTCGTCGGGCGTGACGCTCACCCCGGTGGACGGCACCGATCCGGCCTGCGAGCTCGACTACACGGTGCAGGCGCAGGTGGGCGGCAAGATCGCGCAGCTGGGCCAGCGCCTGATCGACGGCGCCGCCAAGTCGACCGCCGACGACTTCTTCAAGCGCTTCGAGGCCGAGATGCAGGCACGCTACGGCCCCCCGAGTGCGGTCGAGAGCACCGACGCGCAGGCTGGAGATTCCTCCGAGAAGACCGGAAAGATGGCGGGCCTCATGCGCAAGATGGGCTTCGGCAAGAAGGACGGCACGCCCGATGCGGACGCCGGCGAGAAGCCGGGCGAATAGCGCAACGGAGCACGAGCATGGAAAACCTCGACGTGATGGTCCTGCGCACGCTGCGCGACTGGCGGCTCGCGGGTCGCCGCGCGCTGCTCACGACCGTGGTGCGCACCTGGGGTTCCTCGCCGCGGCCGATCGGTTCGATCATGGCGCTGGCCGAGGACGGCGCGGTGGTCGGTTCGGTCTCGGGCGGCTGCATCGAGGACGACCTGATCGCGCGCTACAGCCGTGCCCACGGCGCGCCTGGCGAGATGCCCTCGGGCCCGCCGGCGCTGGTCAAGTACGGCGTCACGGCCGACGAGGCGCACCGCTTTGGCCTGCCCTGCGGCGGGACGCTGGAGCTGCTGCTCGAGTACGACCCCGACGCCACCTCGCTGGCGACGCTCGTCGAGGCGCTGGAGCAGGGGCGGCTGATGCAGCGCACGGTCTCGCTGGCGGACGGTGGCGTGCGGCTGGCCGAGGCGGGTGTCCCCGCGGCGCTCACGGTCACCGGCAAGGAACTGGTCAACACCTTCGGGCCCGAGTACCGCATGCTGCTGATCGGCGCCGGCCAACTGGCCGAATACCTGTCGACCATGGCGAAGTTCAGCGGCTTCGCGGTCACGCTGTGCGATCCGCGCGCCGAGTACCGCACAGGCTGGTCCACGCCGGGTGTGACGATCAGCACCGAGATGCCCGACGACGCCGTGCTCGCCTTCAAGCCCGACCGTCGCAGCTGCGTGGTGGCGCTCACGCACGATCCGAAGCTCGACGACCTGGCCCTGCTGGAAGCCTTGCAGAGCGAGGCCTTCTACGTGGGCGCGATCGGTTCGCGCCGCAACGCACAGGCGCGGCGCGAACGGATGATCGAGCACTTCGACCAGACCGAGGCTTCGCTCGCGCGCCTGCGCGGCCCGATCGGCATCTACATCGGCAGCAAGACGCCGCCGGAGATCGCGGTCAGCGTGATGGCGGAGATCCTGGCGGTGAAGAACAACGTGACGCTGCCGCGCGAGACCGAGGTCGCGGTAGCCAAGGCGGCGGCTGCCGGTTGACGCGCGCCGAGGAGGCTCGGCGCTGTGCCTCAGTGCTCGCGCAGGCCGGCGAGGAAAGTGGTGCTGCGGCCGAAGGCACGCTGCATCTGTTTCGACTCGCGGGCCTCCTTGCCGGCCATGGAGAAGGCGAAGCTCGCGGCAACCAGCACGAAGCAGGCGCCGGTTGCGATCAAGAGGCCGGTGAAGGAGCCCAGCCACCAGGCCGTGACCGGGACCGCAATGCTGGCAAGAAAGAGGAGGATGCGCATGGCCGAAAAGGTATCAGAGCATGCGGTTTGCGGCTGTGAACTATTTCTCGGAACACTGCCACGATGCGCCTCATTCGGCCGCGCCCGGCAGGCCGGCCCGGTTGCCGTCGAAGACCTCGAGCAGCATCGGCGTGAGCGCGTGCATGTGCGTGGCGGCGGGCCGCGGTGCCGGCAGCAGGCCTGGTGTGAACCCATGGCCTTCGAAGCGCCGCAACAGCGCGGCATCGGCGCTGATGATGTGGACCGGTACGTCCCAGGAGGCACCGGCGCCGCTCACGCTGGCCAGCGGCTGGGGG
>NZ_LMTS01000177.1:28420-36846 GCF_001541225.1 Variovorax sp. WDL1
TCACGATGGTGAGCAGCTGCCTCGGCGCGCGGTGCTCGAGGTAGTTGCCCAGCCACCGGAAGGTGTAGACAAGGGATTCGAGGTAGGCCGGCACCGGCGCCTGCCAGGAGACCGGCGCGGCCAGCGATCGCGCCAGCTCGGCCGGGGTGTAGGCCTCCTGGCCCGTGAGCTTGTCCCAGTCCGTCACATACGGCGCCAACGGCCGGAAGGGCGCATGGCTCGCGAGCGTCGCGAACACCATGAACCTGGGCTCGCGCTCGGCGGGCGGGGCGGCCAGCTCCTGCGCATGCAGCAGCGCCATGGAGGCTTGGTCGGGCACTCGCCAGTAGCCGAAGGCCGGTCCCCGGTAGCCGATGCGCTCGGCGTCGCCATAGCGATCGAAACCGTAGAAGCGACCCTCTGGCCAGGGCCGTTGCAGGCCGGGCATCCAGTTCACGGTGCGCCAGCCGTTGGCCTGGAAGTGGCGCACCAGGGTCGGCCGCTGCGTGGCCAGCAGCAGCTCGTAGGCGCCGGGATCCTGCATGCCTACGCCGCTCAGCAATTCGGCATGGGCCAGCCATGACGCGCCGCCGTAGGTAGGCGAGCGCACGCGTGCCGACACCGCCTGCAGTCCGCCGGCGGCAAGCGCCTGCGCGAAGGCCGCGCGTTGCGGCGCGAGGGCGGCGGCCTGCCGCGGATCGTCCAGCGTGGTGGCGCCGTAGGACTCGGCGAAGAGCAACAGCACGTCCGCGCCGCGCAGGCCGGCGAGGCTGCCCTGCGCGAAGTCGGGGCTGGGCGCGAGGCGCGCGCTGGCCTGCCCGGGCAGCAGCTGGCCCGCCAGCACTCCGGCCTGGTGGGTGAGGATCGGCGCCACCGGCATGGAGAAGAACCAGCGCGTGTCGCGCCCGCCGATGCCGTTTGCGGCGAAGCAGGCGCCGAGCAACAGGCCGGCCATTCCTATCCCCGGTCTTGGGCGCGGCGAGGCGAGGGCCTGCGCAATCGCGCGCCAGCAGTGCAGCGCCAGCGCGTACAGCAGCAGCGGCACGGCAAGCACCGCCAGCGCCCCCACGCCGATCTGCCAGGCCGGGAACTCCCCCATGCGCAGTACCTCCAGCGCATGGCGGCTGTCCCAGTAGAGGTTGAGCTGGCGGCCGAACACGGCAGACACTGTGACGTCGAGGTAGCGCGCGACGATCCAGAAGCTGCTCGCGGCGGCCAGCATGCGCAGCGCGCCGGTGCCGGGCCGGCCGCGCCGGGCGACCCACGCCGCAAGCGCCAGCAGTGCCACCACCAGCTCGAAGGACAGCCGCAGTGCGGGCCGCGGCCACAGGCCGGGGCCGTGGTTCTCCAGCGTCAGCAGGGCATTGAGCAGCAGCAGCGGCAAGGCAAAGCGCGCCAGCCAACCGCCCCCGCCCGCGGCTGGGGTCGAGGGCCGGCGCATGGTGGTCACTTGCGCCTGGCCTCGAACTCGATGATCAGCGCCACTTCGTCGCCGACCCAGCCGTTGTCGACGCCGTAGCGCATGCCGTGGGCGCTGCGCTTGAAGCTGCCGCGCGCCGAGACGCCCATGATGTAGGCCTTGTCGATGGGCGAGGGGCCGCTCTTGTTCCAGGTTGCGTTGAGCGTGAGCGGCTGGGTGCGGCCCAGCAGCTCGAGCTGGCCAACGATCTCGAAAGTGCGCTCGCCGGTGCGCTTGGCATTGGCGGCGGTGAACACCATGCGCGGGAACTCGGCGCTGTTGAGGAAGTCGGCGCTCTTCAGGTGCTGGTCGCGCTTGGCGAAATTGCTGAACACGCTCTGCGTATCGATCTCGATGCGCACCTGGCTGAGCGCGGCAGTGGCTTCGTCGAAGCTATAGCTGCCGCGCGCGGCGCGGAACAGCCCCAGCACCTTGGCGTAGCCGAGGTGGTCGACCAGGAAGCCCACCGTGAGGTGCTCGGGATCGAGCTCGTAGCGCGCAGGCTCCGCGCGGGCGGATGCCGCGGCGAGCGTCAGCAGGAAGGCCGCGCACAGCGTGCGGACAGCGGGAGCTTTCATGTCGCAGTCTCCGGTGGAAGGTGTCGATGGCGCAGCAGCCAGGCAATGTCGATCGCGAAGGAGGCCGCCAGCAGGGCGAGGCTTGCGGCCGCGAGGGCACGGCTCCAGGGCGGCGTGATGACCGGGCCGAGGCACACGATGAGGCTGGTGATCTGCACCACGCACACCGTCTTGCGCCGCCCGCTGGGCGGCAGCGCGCGCGCCAGCCAGGGCCAGGGCCGGGCAGCCAGCACGAAGGCATAGCGCATCAGGCCGGCTGCCACGATCCAGGCGCCGGCCTTGCCGAAATGCACGACCAGCAGCGACAGCACCAGCACCAGCAGCGCATCGGTTTCCATGTCGAAGCGCGCGCCGAAATCGCTGGCCAGGCCGCCGCGGCGCGCCAGCGGGCCGTCGAGCGCATCGAGCAGCGCGGCGCTGGTGGCGACCACGATGCTGCCCCAGGCCACGGCGTCGTCGCCCGGCTCGCCGATCAGCGCGGCCAGCATCGCGATCAGCGCCAGGCGCGCCAGCGTCACCCGGTTGGCGGCACCGAAGCGCGTGTTCGGCGCGTGCGCGGCGAGGCCTGCGAGCACCAGCGCGAAGGCCGTGGCGAACACGGCCAGCGACTTGATCTGGAACCAGGGACCGAACTCTCCCAGGTGCCCCAGCAAGGCGGCGAGCGCCGCCAGCAACAGGAAGCAGGGCACGGCCTCGCGCCAGGCATCGCGGCGCAGCGCGGCCAGGCGCGCCGCGCCGGGCGCAGGTGCATCAGGGGATCGCGTGAGCATGGTCTTAAGATCGGTTGCCGAACACGAATCGCCCGCCGCCGGCGGACGACCCCAAGGAGCATGCCAGCAAATCCATCTCGCGTCGCCCCGGGCGAGTCCCGGGCCTGCTGGGTCGAGGCGCCGGGCCGCGCGGCCCTGCGACAGGCCGCGCTGGCCGCGCCGGGCCCGGGAGAGGTGCTGGTGCGCGCGCTGCACAGCGGCATCAGCCGCGGGACCGAGCTGCTGGTGTTTCGGGGCGAGGTGCCCGAGAGCGAGTACGAGCGCATGCGCGCCCCTTTCCAGGAGGGCCGCTTCCCCGCGCCGCTCAAGTACGGGTATGCCAGCGTCGGCGTGGTCGAGCAGGGGCCGCAGGCGCTGCTGGGGCGCACGGTGTTCTGCCTTTATCCGCACCAGGCCCGCTACGTGGTGCCGACCGAGGCGGTGCATCCGCTGCCCGAAGGCCTGCCGCCTGCGCGCGCCGTGTTGGCAGCCAACATGGAGACGGCCGTCAACGCGCTGTGGGATGCGACGCCGCGCGTGGGCGATCGCATCGCGGTGGTGGGCGGGGGCGTCGTGGGGCTGCTGGCGGCCTGGCTGGCCGGACGCGTGCCCGGCTGCGAGGTCGAGCTCATCGACACGAATACAGAGCGCCGAGCGGTGGCCGAGCGGCTGGGCCTCGTCTTCGCGAGCCCGCAGCGCGCGCGTCCCGATGCAGACCTGGTCATCCATGCCAGCGGCAGCGCCGAGGGGCTGGCCACCGCGCTGCGGCTCGCAGCCTTCGAGGCCACGGTGCTGGAGATGAGCTGGTACGGCCGGCAGGCCGTCACGCTGCCGCTGGGCGAGGCCTTCCACTCGCGGCGGCTCACGCTCAGGAGTTCGCAGGTCGGGCATGTCGCGCTGCCGCAGCGGGCGCGCTGGAGCCATGGCCGCCGGCTGGCGCTGGCGCTGGCGCTGCTGCGCGACCCGGCGCTCGATGCGCTGCTGACCGATGCAGCGCCCTTCGACGAGCTGCCCGCGGTGCTGGAACGCCTGGCCGCGGGCGCGCCGCAGACCTTGTGCCATCGCATCGACTACCCCTGAATTCTTCGCTCACTCCCATCGCAAGGAAACCATGTACAGCGTCAACGTCCGCGACCATTTCATGATCGCCCACAGCTTCCGCGGCGCAGCCTTCGGTCCCGCACAGCGCCTGCATGGCGCGACCTATGTGGTCGATGTGGAATTGCGGCGCGCCGAGCTCGATGCCGACGGCATGGTGGTCGACATCGCGCGGGCCACCGAGGTCTTGCGAAGCGTGCTGGCCGAACTCAACCTGCGCAACCTCGACGACGACCCGGCCTTCGAGGGCCGCAACACCACCACCGAATTCATGGCGCGCGTGATCTTCGATCGCGTGGCCGGGCGCATCGCGGCCGGCGAGCTCGGCCCGCATGCCAGCGGACTGGCGGCCATGCGCGTGCGCCTCAACGAATCGCACGTGGCATGGGCGGCCTACGAGGCGGCGCTTTGACGGGCTCGGGCCGGTGCAGCTTCCTGGTGCCGGGGGACCTCGGCACCCGCACCGGCGGCTATGTCTACGACCGTCACATCATCGAAGGCTTGCGTGCGCGGCACTGGTCGGTCGAGGTGCTCTCGCTGGGCGAGGGCTACCCGGCGCCGGAGGCCGCCGCGCTGGCGCGCGCAGCGCAAGTTGTCGAGGCGCTGCCCGATGGCGCGCTGGCCGTTGTCGATGGCCTGGCTTTCGGTGTGCTGCCCGACCTCGTGCGGCAGCATGCGCAGCGGCTGGACTGGGTCGCGCTGGTCCACCATCCGCTGGCCCTCGAAACGGGGCTGGAGGCCGCCCGGCGCCAAGCGCTTTTCGACAGCGAGGGGCGTGCGCTCGCCCATGCGCGCGGCGTGATCGTGACCAGCCCGTCGACGGCACGCGCGCTGGCGGACTTCGATGTCGAGGCCGAGCGCATCGTCGTGGTCGAGCCGGGCACCGACCCGGCGCCGCTGGCCACGGGCTCGGGCGGCGATGCCTTGTCGCTGCTGTGCGTCGCGACCGTGACACCGCGCAAGGGCCACGCGCTGTTGGTCGAGGCGCTGGCCGGATTGAAGGATCGGCGCTGGGTCCTGCATTGCGCCGGCAGCCTGGCGATGGACGCCGCCTGCACGTCTGCGCTCGTGCAGGCCATCGAAGCCCACGGCCTGCGCGAGCGCGTGCTGCTGCACGGCGAGCGGGACGAGGCGGGCCTGCGCACGCTCTACGCCGAGGCCGACGCCTTCGTGCTGCCTTCCTTCCACGAGGGTTATGGCATGGCGCTGGCCGAGGCGCTGGCGCATGGGCTGCCGGTGATCAGCACCCGCGCCGGGGCCATCCCCGACACCGTGCCGGATGCGGCGGGCATGCTGGTGACGCCCGGCGATGTCGTCGAACTGCGTGCCGCGCTGCAGCGACTGATGGAAGACGCTGCCTGGCGTGCGCAGCTTGGCGCCGGCGCGCGCGCCGCTCGAAGCCGCCTGCCGAGCTGGGCGCAAAGCAGCGCGCGCTTTGCATCGGCGCTGACAGGCTTCGGACTGCAGGCGGCTTCGCCATGACAGCCTTCAGCGCCGATTGGCTGGCACTGCGCGAACCCTTCGATCTTGCGGCGCGTGCCGGATCGGCTGCGACGCTGGACCTGCGCGGCATGGCGAGACGGATGCGCCGCGATGCGCGTCCGCTCGAGGTGCTGGACCTGGCTTGCGGCACCGGCGCCAATCTGCGCGCGCTCGCGCCCTGCTTGGGCGGTGCGCAGCGCTGGCTTCTGGTCGACCATGATCCGCGGCTGCTGGCTGCGCTGCCCGGCGTCTTCGTGGCGTGGTCGCGCGCGCAGGGGTTGGCCATGAATGCGGGCGCCGAGTGCCTTCGCATCGATGGGACTGATTGGAATGCAGAGGTGCGATGGCACCGCGCCGATCTCGCAGGCACGCTCGAGACCTTGCCTTTTGCAGACGCGCAGCTCGTTACCGCCGCGGCGCTGCTGGACCTGGTCTCCGTATCCTGGCTCGACGCACTGTTCGAGCGAGTGCGAAGGACGAGCGCGGCGATGTTCTTCGCGCTCAGCGTCGATGGGCGCGTGAGCTGGGAGCCCGTTGTCGAAGAGGATGACGCCGTCCACCAACTGTTTGCGGCGCACCAGCGGCGCGACAAGGGCTTCGGCCCGGCGCTCGGCTGCGAAGCCCCGGCGATGGCGGCAGCTCAACTGGCTGCCCTGGGTTACGGTCTCACCCGGTCGCGCAGCGATTGGCACATCGAGGAGATGACCATGCTGCAGGCCATGATCGACGGCATGGGCAGCGCTGCGCTGGAACAGGGTCCGAGCGCGCACGCGCTTGTACAAGCATGGTGTACGCAGCGACGGGCGTCGGTTGCCCGCAGTCGCCTGCATGTGGGGCATGTGGACCTCCTGGCTCTTCCCTGAGCTGCGCAGGCGCTCTCGTGTGTCGAGAAGATTCTTCAGGGCTACAGGAACCAGCACCAGTGCAAACGCCAGCACATCCGTAGCCTGTGGTCGCCAGTCCAGGGCTTCAAGACGGCGAATTCGCCGCCCGCAGATCAAGGTCCCACAACACATCCGCCCCCATGCGGAACACGCTTGAAGGCGGCCGCGGGCAATCGCGCATCGCCGTGCTCCCCGGCAGCGACAGCCCCGGCCGCCCGTTGCCGATCAGCACCGGCGCGATGCTGAGGTGCAGCCGGTCCATGCATCCTTGTGCGATGAAGCGCGAGACCGTGATCCCGCCGCCCTCGACGAAGAGTACGCGCAGGCCGCGCTGCTGCAAGGCGCGCAGCAGCACGCGCAGGTCGGGTGGGCCGCCGGCGTTCTTCATCAGGCCGGGCACGCCCAGTACCTGCTCGGCGCCGATGTGCCGGGCGGCCTCGTCCGCGCGCGTCGCGTCGCAGACCAGCAGCGTGGGGGCCTGCCGGTCCGACAGCACGCGCAGTGTCGCCGGCAACTGCAGCGAAGGGTCGATCAGCACCCGCACCGGGTTTTCACCCGCCACGCGGCGCGTGGTGAGCTGCGGGTCGTCGATGGCAGCCGTGCCGGCGCCGACGATCACGGCGTCGCAAAGCGCTCGCAGCCGGTGCAGGTGAACCAGCACCTCGGGACCATTGACGAAGTTGGAATCGCCCCCTCGCGTCGCGATGCAGCCGTCGAGGCTCTGGCCGAGCTGGCCGATTACCCAGGCACTGCTTTCCGGTGGGCGGTCGAGCACGGGCTTGAGCAGCGCGAAGAGCTCGACGGCTTGCGCGTCCCACGCATCCTCCCGAAGCGCGAAGCCGCGCGATGGATCCCAGGCGAACGGCCGCTTTGCATCGGGTGCCGGCTGGGGGCCCAGGCCGCGGCGATGGCGCACGATCTCCAGGCACAGGGGCCACAGCGCATCGGTGCCGTGCAGCGCGGGTGGGACTCGCATCAGGGGTGGAGGCAGGTTGCGGGCATTCACCACCTGGGCTTGTAGTAGGGGTCGTCCATGGTAGCGCCTGGCGTATCCGAAGCGCTGCCCTGTGCGAGGGCGAGCGCGGCGGCGACCCAGACGAGCGCGACGGCAGCGACGATCAGCGGCTCGACCCAGGTCCTGGCGGTCGTGCGGGCGGGTCCAGGCGGGCGTCGCAGGCGCCGCCGCACCCACCGCACGAGCGGGCCGGACGTGAAGGCGCCAGCCAGGAGCAGCAGCGCCATCGGCCGGGCCTCCGTCAGCAGCGCCGTGGCCAGCATCAGGGCGAGCCAGGCCAGCACCGCGACGATCGCGCCGCTCGCGCCGAAGGCAATCCGCACGAAAGGCCAGAGCCACAGCGCGCCGCCTGCAACCGCTGCGGCCAGGGCCAGGCTCGACTCGAAGAGCAGCGCCGAGCCCGAGCGCATGGCGATGGCGGCCAGGCCGAGGCTGGCGATCACGATTACAGCGGCGGCGTCGGCGCGGGCCGCGTGCTCGCGCAGCACGGCGCGAATCACGGCCAGGCCGAGCAGCCAGAGGCCGATCATCAGCGGCAGGGGCTTGGCGGCCAGGGTCGCGAGGGCCAGCGCCCACAGGAGGCCGGCAGCCAGCCACTCGGTCCGCCGGCTGGCATGCAGCGCCTCCAGCACCAGGCCCGCCAGCGCGGCGGCGGCGTAGATCCAGGGCAGCCGCTCAGTGAGCGCGCCGGGCGGCAATTGCCAGCCGAGCAGCAACACCGCCGCGCCGACGATGGCGACGGCCACGCCCGCGGCAGCCCAGCGCCGCCCCTGCACGCCGCCGAGCGCGCCGCGCAGCATGCCCGTTACCGTGAACGCGACGAGCAGCGGCAGCAGCAGGCTCTGGAACAGGGGGTGATGGAGGTCCATCTTCGGGTTATGAGCCGTGGCGTCGCATCAGTCAATGCTGGCATCCTGCGGCGACGCGCCCTGGGCGCGCACTCTTCCCGCCGCACTCGGCATCTGGATCGCGCGTCGAGCCCGATGGTGGGATCCTGCTTCCGAAGGATGTCCCAGGCGAAGGTGACGAGGCGGCGAGGATGCTGAAGGACAATTCCCGATGCGGGCCCATGCGGCATCGGCGCCCGAGCTGTCCGCGTAAGCTGGAATGGGGGCGAGCGGCCCCCGACAACGAGAGACCACCCATGAGTTCAAGCCAAGACATCGTGATCATCGGCGGGGG
>NZ_LMTS01000177.1:36903-46684 GCF_001541225.1 Variovorax sp. WDL1
CCGAGGCCGGGCAGGGCGCCCGCGTGCATCTGGTGTGCGAGGAAGACTGCATTCCCTACCACCGGCCGCCGCTGTCGAAGACCTTCCTCAAGAGCCCTGAAGAGGCGCCCCAGTTGCACCGCGCAGAGGCCTGGTATGCCGAAGCGGGCATCACGCTGCACCTGGGCGATCCGGCGCTGGCCATCGACCGCGCTGCGCGCACCGTCACCTTGCGCTCCGGCGCGGTCCTGGGCTGGGAGCGGCTGGTGCTTGCCACCGGCACGCGCGCGCGCCGCCTGCCGGCGCTGGTGGGGCTCTCGAACGTGGCGCTGCTGCGCGCGGCCGACGAGGCCGCGCAGCTGCGTTCGATGCTCGGCGCGGCGCAGCAGGTCATGGTGCTGGGCGGGGGCTTCATCGGGCTGGAGGTGGCGGCCACGGCACTGGCGCTGGGCAAGCACGTGACCGTGCTGGAAAGTGCGCCGCGCCTGCTGAGCCGGGCGGTGTCGCCCGCGCTGTCGGAGCATGTACTGGCGACGCATCGCGCGGCCGGCATGGACATCCGCATCGGCGCGAAGACCGGTGCCTGGCAGACCGACGGGCAGCGCCTCGCAGCCATCGAGGTCGACGGCGAGGCGCTGCCGGTGGACCTGCTGATGGTCGGCATCGGCGCCGTGCCCGAGACCGCGTTGGCACAGGCGGCCGGCCTGGAGTGCGCCGACGGCATCGTGGTCGATGCCTACATGCAGACCAGCGACGAGGCGGTGCTGGCGGTGGGCGACTGCACGCGCTTCCCTGACCGGCGCGCCGGGCAGGCGCTGCGGCTCGAGTCGGTCCAGAACGCCAACGACCAGGCTCGCACGGCCGTGGCGACGCTGACCGGCGCGGCGCGTCCGCACGACGCCGTGCCATGGTTCTGGTCGGACCAGGGCAGCCTGCGCTTGCAGATGGCAGGGCTGGTGCCCGCCGAGGGCACGCCGGGCGCGAGCATGGTGCGCCGCCCCGGGGCGAACGCGGCCGCCTTCTCGCTGCTGCACTATGTGGATGGCGTGTTGCGATGCGTGGAGTCGGTCAACGCGCCTGTCGACCACATGATGAGCCGCAAGCTGCTCGAAGCCGGGCGCAGCCCGGACCCGGCGGTGGCCTCGGACCCCGCCGTGCCCTTGAAGACGCACCTGGCCTAGCGGCCCTGTACAGGGTTAGCTGCTGGCTGCTGCGGTGCGTTTGCTGCTGCGCTCTTCGGCGGCTGCGTTGCGGCGCAGTTCCGCATCCATGGCGCGCGTGCCGGCTGCGAGCGCTGCCTCGTAGGTGTCGGAGCCGTATTCGGCGGCTTTCAGGACCTTCTGCGGAGCGCCGCCGTCATCGGTCTGCAGCAATGTCCAGACGAAGGAGCCGGGTGCCGCCTCGTCGATGGTGAGTTTGATCGGAGGATGTTTCATGGCTCATTCATGGTGAGCGGCGAAATCCCCAAATGCTGTAGGCCAAGTTCCATCGTCGCGACGGTTACATGATTCACCGGCGCTCAAGTCATTCGCCCCGTCTGGGGTGCGCGATCGCCCGCATTCGCCCCCGACGGCGATCCGGCGCGAAGCAGCAGCGCACCGAGCACGGCCGCCGATGCCGCGAACGCGGCGCCGACCACGAAGGCCAACTGGTAGCCACCCACCAACGCGGGCAGCGGTCCGGCGCCCGCGGCCGCCATGCCCCCGGTGCGCGCCGAGGCCAGGCTTGCCAGCACGGCAAGGCCCAGCGCACCGCCCATCATGAATGCGGTGTTGACGACGCCGGAGGCGAGGCCCGATTCGCTGGGCGCAACGTCGCTCATCGCGACCAGCAGCATCGGGTTGAGCGCGATGCCCGCGCCCAGGCCGAGCAGCGTCATGCCGGGCATCACGTGCAGCAGGAAGCTGCCTTCCACCGGCGCACCGGCAAAGAGCAGCAGCCCCGCCGCCGCCAGCAGCAGCCCGAAGGCCAGCGGCCCCCGGTTGCCGAAGCGCATCACCAGCCTGGCTGACAGTCCGAGCGAGAAGGCGGCCATGATCAGGTTGGCCGGGAGGAAGGCCAGGCCCACCTGCATCGGGCTGTAGCCCAGCACCAGCTGCAGGTAGAGGGCCGAGATGAAGAACCAGGCGAACATCGCGGCGGCCCAGAGCACGCCCATCACGTTGGCGACGGCGACGTTGCGCAGTCCGAACAGGCGCAGCGGCATCAACGGGTGGCGCACGCGCGCCTCGATGGCGATGAAGGCCGCCAGCAGCAGCGCCGCGAGCCCGAGCAGGCCGAGCGTCTGGGTGGAAGTCCAGCCGGCCTCGTTGCCGTTGACGATGGAATAGACCGCCAGCATCAGCGAAACGGTGACGGTGAGCGCGCCGCCGACGTCGAGCCGCTCGCCGGCCGCATGGCCGGGCAGGTGCGGCAGCAGTGCCAGGCACAGCACATAGACCGCCACGCCGATCGGCAGGTTGACCAGGAAGATCCAATGCCAGCTCAGCGCGTGCGTCAGCAACCCGCCGAGCAGCACTCCGATGCTGCCGCCGCCAGCGCAAACGAAGCCGTAGACGCCCATTGCCTTGGCGCGTTCCGCCGGCTCGGTGAACAGGTTCATGATCAGCGAAAGGGCCACCGCCGAGACCACTGCGCCGCCCAGGCCCTGGACGGCCCGCGCCGCGATCAGCAGGGTTTGCGAGTTCGACAGGCCGCAGGCCAGAGAAGCCAGCGTGAACAGCGTGATGCCGGCGAGGAACAGCCGCCGGTGGCCGAACAGGTCGCCCAGCCGGCCGCCCAGCAGCAGGAAGCCGCCGAAGGTGAGCATGTAGGCATTGATGACCCAGACCAGCGAGGTCTCGCTGAAGCCGAGGTCGGTACGGATCGAGGGCAGGGCGACATTCACGATCGTGGTGTCGAGCACGATCATGAGGACGCCAAGGCAGAGGACCATCAGCGCGAGCCAGCGGCGGCGCCCTTCGATGTGCTTCGGGGCGGCCGTGCGGCTCATGTTCTATTGCCGTGGAGCACGGCGGTCCTGTGGGTGCGCAGCATGGAAGCTCCTGGTTGTGGATGGTGTACACAACCATAGCAAAGATGCTGGACGGTGTCCACATCTGCTGCGGAGGTTCGGCGACGCCGCGCGCCGAGACCTCGCCGCTCCCGCTGCCGGCGGGCTGGATCAGTAGCGGTAAGGATTGCCCGGCCGGCGGTCGTAGTAGTTGGGCACGCCGTCGCCGTCGCGATCGCGGTCGTAGCGGTTGGGCACGCCATCGCGATCGCGGTCGCCCCAGCCGCGTCCGCGGTAGTAGCGGCGATCGTCGTACCCGTAATGGCGTGGCGGGGGCGCGTAATACGCCCGCGGTGGTGGAGGTGGCGCGGGAACGACGATCACCCGGTTGTCGTAGCGGTAGCGGCCGTCATGCGCATGGGCAGGAGCGGTGGCGAGTGCGCCGAGCGAGAGCAACGCGGCGGCGCCGAGAGCGAAAGTGATCTTCTTCATGGGTGCTCCTTGTTCTGGAACCAAGTGGCTTCATCGTGCGCCGCCTCTGTGAAGCAGCGGTAAGCCGGAGGCGAAATCTTGTATAGCCGTGTGACTCTTCCGACAACGCCGCCGGGAAAATGAACGCCGACGTTCGCATTATTTGTTTACATATAGTTAAAATGTATTACATGAATACGGATCGCGACAACTTCCATGACTGGGCGCGGGAGAAAACCGACACCAGCTTCGACAAGATCAGACGACCGGAGCCCTTGGAGGACTCGGATCACGAAGCCGTTGGCTGGGGACGCCTGGTCATCTTCGCGCTGCTCGGCGCCGCCCTGGTTGGCGGCTTCAAGTGGTTTGCCGGCCTGTGAGCATCGGCATCACAAGAAATCACACGGCTTAACTTGGCCCTCGCCCTCTCCAGGCCGATCATTCCCCGGCCAACGGAGGAATGCCATGCCAACTGTCGAAGAAACCCGCGTGCTGGTGGTGCACGAGGACCCGCTGGTGGCGGCCGGCATCGCTGCCATCCTGCACGACCGTCCCGGCCTCGCCGTGACCCTGGGCCGTGAGGCGGCGGGCGAGGAGGCCGATGTGCTGGTCGCCGACTACCGGCGCGGCATGGACTACCTGGCCGCGGCCAGATGCCAGGCAGCCGGAAGGCGGCGACCCACGGCGCGCGTCATGGTGGTGACCCCGCTCGACCGCGAATGGGAGGTGCGCTGTGCCGTCCATGCAGGCGTGCACGGCTACGTGCTGCAGGGTTGCCCGATCGACGAGTTGGTGGACGGCGTGATGGCCCTGCGCCTCGGGCAGCGCTACCTGTCCCCGGTGGTCGCCCGGCGCGTGGCGGACAGCCTCTCGCGCGAGCAGCTCACGGCGCGCGAGACGCAGGTCCTGGGCCTGCTGACCGCGGGCTCCTGCAACAAATCCATTGCGAGAGAACTGGGCATTGCGGTAGGCACGGTGAAGATGCACGTCAAGGGCATTCTCAAGAAGCTCGAGGCCACGACCCGCACGCACGCGGTGATCCTGGCGGCGGAGCGCGGCCTGGTCGGCCCGGCGTCGGCCGAGGGACGGCCAGCAGGCGCAGCGCACGGCCGCGCCCAGCATGTGGGCGCGCAGTACGCCTGAACGGCGCGTCCGGCATGGCCGGCGCCCGTCTCGACGCGTTGCGTCCCATCGCGAATGAACCGCCCGGACCCTCCCTTCCTGCGCTTCGGCTCGTTCCGGCTCAGGCCGGGTCCCGGAACGTCGGCCCGCGCCGCACCCCCCTGGCTGCCGCTCGACCGCGTCACACCGCTGATCGGCCGCGCCGAGGCGCTCGAGGCCCTGGCGCGCGAATGCCCGCGGCGGCGCGTCGTGAGCATCGTCGGCCCCGGCGGCATCGGCAAGACCCGGCTCGCGCAGGCGCTCGCCGAAGCGGTCGCCGGCCGCTTCCGCGACGGCACCGCCTTCGTCGACCTGGCGCCCCTGGCCAGCCCCCGTTTCGTGCTCGACACGCTGGCTGCCGCAGTGCAGCTCCCTGGCGAGCCGGAACTGAACGCGGGCGATCTGGCCGCCGTGCTGGAGGCGCGGCAGATGCTGATCGTGCTGGACAACTGCGACCATGCGATCGGAGCGGTCGCGGCGCTGGTCGAGGGCGTGCTGGCGCGGGCGCCGCACATCCGCTTCGTGGCCACCAGCCGGGAGGCGCTGCGTGTGGCAGACGAGCACGTGCATCGCCTGCGTCCGATGGAGGTACCGGGGCCATCCGAAGGAATCGGCGCGGCGGCGGCGCTGGCTTTTCCTTCCGTGCGGCTGTTCGTCGACTGCGCGGCCGCCAGTCTCCCGGGCTTCGCGCTGACCGATACCGACGCTCCGGCGGTCGGCTCGATGTGCCGGCGCCTCGACGGCATTCCGCTCGCGATCGAGTTGGTCGCGGCGCGCGTGCGGCGCTTCGGTGTGCAGGAGCTCGCGGCCCAGCTGGACCGGCGGCTGCTGTGGCTGAAGAACGATCTTCGGCGCGCGCCGCGACGTCATCGCAGCCTGCACGCGCTGCTGGATTGGAGTCACGACCTGCTGTCGGAGGCCGAGAAGAGGGTGCTGCGCCGCCTGGCCGTATTCCGGACGCGCTTCACCCTGGCCGCCGCTGCCGCGGTGGCGGCGGACCGGCAGCCCGGCGATTCCGAGGTGCTGGAGCCGCTGCTCGGCCTGGCCTCCAAGTCACTGCTCGTCGTGGCGCATGGGGCCGACGCCGAGCCGCGCTACAGCCTGCTCGACACCACGCGCGCCTACGCCCGCGAGAAGCTGGTCGCGAGCGGCGAATTCCCGCGGGTCGCGCGACGCCACGCGCAGCACCTGCGCGCCATGTTCGAGCAGGCGCGGCGTGACCTGCCCGCGATGGACCGGGCCCGCTGGATGGCGGTCCACGGCGGGGCGATCGACGATGTCCGCGCCGCACTCGCCTGGGCCTTCTCGGCCGAAGGGGATCCGGCCATCGGCACCGCCCTCGCGGCCGTCACGCAGCCGCTCGGCTACCAGCTCTCGCTGCTGGACGGACACCAGGCGCATGTCGAACAGGCGCTGGACCTGCGCGTGCGCTCGGCGCCCGGGCCCGGGAACTTCGAGGCATGATCGGCCTGGCGCGGATATTGCGCGACACCGGGCGCGCGCATGAGGCGCGCGACCCGCTGGACGCTCTCTGCGCCTGCTTTGCCGAAGCCGAACCACGGCGGGACCTGCCCGAGGTCCGCACGCTGCTGCCACGACGCGATGAATGACATGGCCATGCCACCAGTCGAAGACATGCTGAGCTTCGGCCCCTTCAGGCTGCTGCCCGCGCAGAAGCTGCTGCTCGAGGGCGAGCGGCAGCTGCGCCTGGGCAGCCGGGCCTTCGACATCCTCGGGGCGCTGGCCTGCCGGGCGGGCGAGGTACTGAGCAAGGAGGAACTGATCGCCCATGCCTGGCCCGACACCGTGGTCGAGGAGAGCAGCCTGCGCGTCGGCATCGCCGCGCTTCGGCGCGCCCTGGGCGATGGCCGCGAGGGCGTGCGCTACATCGCCAATATTCCGGGGCGAGGCTACTGCTTCGTCGCGCCCGTCGTGCGCTCGCGTCCGGGTGCGCAGCGCCCGGCCCGCATCGCCGCCGGGCAGGCCCACAACCTGCCGCTGCGGCTGACCCGCATGATCGGGCGCGCGGGCACTGTCGAGTCGCTGGCGCTGGAGCTGCCGCGGCATCGCTTCCTCAGCGTGGTCGGCCCGGGCGGAATCGGCAAGACCACGGTGGCGCTGGCGCTGGCCGAGCAGCGGTTGGCGAGCTATCCCGACGGCGTGCGCTTCGTCGACCTGGCGATGGTGTCGGAGCCTGGGCGCGTGCCCGGCGCGCTCGCCGCAGTGCTCGACGTGGCGAGGGCGGCCGCCGATCCCATGCCGGGCCTGTTGTCCCACCTGCGCGAGCGGCGGCTGTTGATCGTGCTCGACAACTGCGAGCACGTGGTCGAGGCGGCGGCCACCCTGGCCGTCAGAGTGCTCAAGGCGGCGGCTGGCGTCCATGTGCTGGCGACCAGCCGCGAACCCCTGTGCGCGGAGGGCGAGCGGGTGCACCGCCTGGCTTCGCTGCCTGCGCCGCCTGAATCGGCCGGCCTGACCGCCGCGGCCGCGATGGGTTTCCCCGCGGTGCAGCTGTTCGTGGAGCGCGCGGTCGCGAGCCTCGACAGCTTCGAGCTGCGCGACGGCGACGCCTGCCTGGCGGCCGAGCTCTGCCGCCGCCTCGACGGGCTGCCGCTGGCGATCGA
Source organism: Variovorax sp. WDL1 (assembly GCF_001541225.1). Taxonomy (GTDB): domain Bacteria; phylum Pseudomonadota; class Gammaproteobacteria; order Burkholderiales; family Burkholderiaceae_C; genus Variovorax. The sequence goes on from NZ_LMTS01000177.1 coordinate 44,131, forward strand.
GCTGGCGGCCGCGCGCGTGGGCTTCTTCGGCATCCGCGAGCTGGTGGCGCGGCTCGACGACCGCTTCCGCCTGCTGTCCAGCGGGCGCCGCACCGTGCTGCCGCGCCACCAGACGCTGCGCGCGCTGCTGGACTGGAGCTACGAGCTGCTGTCTGACGGCGAGCGCGTCACGCTGCGGCGCCTCTCGGCCTTCAGGGGCAGCTTCACGCTCGAATCCGCCGGTGCGGTGGCGGGCGACGAGCAGTTCGGTGCGCCGGAGATCTTCGACGCGCTGGAAGCCTTGGTCGCCAAGTCGCTCGTCGTGGTCGACGCGCGCGAGCGGGGCACCCGCTACCGGCTGCTCGACACCACCCGCGGCTATGCCATCGAGAAGCTCCTGCAGACGCGCGAGAGCGCGACCGTGTTCGCGCGGCACGCCCGGCACCTCTGCGACCTGCTGGAGGCGGCCGAGCTCGAGGCGCCGACGTGGGTGTTCTCGCGCGCGGATTCCAGCTACGGGCGGTTGGTCGACGAGGTGCGCGCGGCGCTGGATTGGGCTTTCTCGCCGGGAGGCGATCCCGCCCTGGGCGTGACGCTGACGACGGCTTCGGTGACGCTGGCGCACCGGCTGTCGTTGTTCGACGAGTTCCGCGTGCGCGCCGGGCGAGCCCTGGCGCACCTGGCAACGCTCCAGCAGCCGCCCGCCCTGGCAGAGATCCGGCTCAACGTGGTTCTGGGCGCCTTCGTGGGGCAGTCGGTCGGTGCCGTCGAGATGTCCGACGGCGCATTCCGGCGCGCGCGAGAACTGGCGCAGCATTCCGGCGAGGCGCGGCACCGCATCGAGGCCCTGTATGGCGACTGGGTGTGCGCTTTCGGCCATGCCGATTACCCGCGGGCATTGCGCCTGGGCGGGGAATTCGGCGAGGCGGCGCGCGCCGTCGGCGACGAACTGGGAATGGAGGTGGCTGACCGGATGCTGGCGCAATCGCACCACTACCTGGGCGACCACGCCCGGGCGCGGGCGCTGGCCGAAAGCGTTCTCCGGCATCCGGCCGGCCGGCTCCGGTCCGGCGGCAACCGGCTGCCTTCGCTGGACTGCCGGGTCTCGATGCGCATTGTGCTGGCCCGCATCCTGTGGCTCGAGGGCCGCCCCGAGCAGGCCATGCGCCTGGCCTGCGAGGCCCTGGACCACGCGCTGGCCGATGTCGCCTTCGGCGTCTGCCAGGCGATCGCCCTGGCGGCCTTTCCGATCGCCATGTGGACCGGCGACGAGGTCCAGGCGCGCTCGCTGCTGCGCATCCTCGGCGAGTATGCGAGGAGCAACGCGCTCGACTACTGGGGATGCTGGGCACGCCACTTCGAAGGCCTGTTTCCGGGTGCTGAACCGGACGCGGCGCCGGCAGACGACAAGCAGTCCGACCTGATGGCAACCCTCGGGAGCGCCCGGGCCGGGCCCCGGCAACTGGCGCGCGTGGCGCAAGCCCAGGTCGGCTGGTGCGCGCCGGAGATCCTGCGCGTCCATGGCGAGAACCTGCTGGCGGGAGGCGCACCCGACCGTGAGGCCGAGGAGTTCTTCCAGCGCTCGCTCCAGTGCGCGCGGGAGCAGGGCGCCCTCTCCTGGGAATTGCGCAGCGCCACCAGCCTGGCGCGCCTGTGGCAGCGGCAGGGGCGCGAGGCGCAGGCGCGCGACCTTCTGGCAGCCGTGCGGGGGCGCTTCAGCGAGGGGTTCGCGACGGCCGATCTCCGCATGGCTGACCGGCTCCTGGCCGCGAACCAAGGCGCCGAGGGTCGGTCTGCAATCGGCGCTCATCCGGTCCGCAGAGTCGGCTGAGCTCGGCTTCCAGCCGTTGTGCGCCGCCCCCGGTGAGGCTGCGACGTTCGCGCACACCTGGATCTCGCAAACGTAGGCCCTTGCAGCGTCCCGATGTGAGTGTGGCTGACGAGTACTTCCGATGCCCCGTTGCACCGCCTCGGGCCTCGTAATGTGAAAAAACTCACGAAAAGCGCTCGAGCCCAGGCCGGCGTGCTATCTGAACCATAGCGTTCAGAGGACGAAAGTATGCATTCGTAACCAGTTGTGTGAATTCCTTCCTTAGGCAATGAGTACCTTAGAACTAAATTCAAAAGTATTCAATTTCCGCCCTTGGCGGTGTGCTTGCAACTCGGAAGGTAAACAAAATGAACTGCGTCTTCAGGATCGTCTGGAATTCAGCGAAGGGCCTCTGGACTGTGACTTCGGAGCTGGCAACCGGCGCCGGCAAGTCATCGGCCGGCGGCAGCTCCCGGTCTGGTTCGCAGCTTCAAATGCCCAGGTTTGCGCGCGCCAAGGGACTGCAGGCTTGCATGGCCATTGCGCTTTTCACCTTTGCGGGGGGCGCGTCTGCGGCGAACTGCGGCAATGACAAGGACGTTGGCAAGGCTACATGTGCCAGGCCGGACCCTGGGCCGGCTCCGGCGCCTGCACCCGCGCCTGCACCGGCACCTGCACCTGCACCGGCACCGGCACCTGCACCTGCACCGGCACCTGCACCTGCACCGGCTCCGGCTCCGGCTCCGGCTCCGGCTCCGGCTCCGG
>NZ_LMTS01000124.1:0-4967 GCF_001541225.1 Variovorax sp. WDL1
ATCGAAGACCGTCGTCAAGACGGGATCACCACGCGCTTACGCCACTCCGCCACTCCGCCACTCCGCGCGTAAGCGGACTCGATCGTGAGGCGCGTTGCCATCGACTGCAGGCACAGCAATGCCATGCGTTTGAGGCCGCGGCCCGTGAGCCACTTGCGCACGACGTTGGTGTTCAGGCCGTGCGCGATGGCCACGGCCGAGACCGACGCACCGGGCTGTCGGCACTCGGCAAGGACCTGCCAACGCCCTTGACCTCCTTCGATCATCCAGCGACGCAGCAGGTTCGCGTTGATGCCATTGGCCAGCGCCACCGAGGCGATCGATATGCCAGGTCGAGTACACGCGGCACGCGGCGACCAGGTTGGCCTTGAATTCATCGCTGTGACGGCGCCTCCGACGGCGCTCCCCCTTCACCGCTGTCGCCTCGATAGTGTTCACGTGTCCGCCAAGAAATAAGTGGAGTAGTGAACACGATGCTCCTAGCGAGAGCGGCAGGAATCAGGACGGGCTGGCCGGACGCTTACCGTAAGCGGGCCATGGGCTTTAGACATCGTGGTCGTCCTCTGTCGGCTGAGAGGGGGCCGGTCCCCGACACCGTAGGTTGCGGGCGGAGGCGTGCCGAGCTGCAGCCGGGACCGGCGGACCGGCGTGTTCAGCGCATCAGCGCCTCAGCGCGACACTTGTGCCACTTGAACTCATCATCTCATCATCGCCGGATGTGAGGGTTGGTTCCGCGGCCCGTCCTTGTCGGAGTGCTTCAGATCGAGTGGCCACCGTGTCACTGATGAAGTACGACACCGCCGCAGGAACGCAAGCAACCGTGCCTCTGCGGAGCGAAGCCGGCGCGCAGTTTGAGGTGCCTTTGCGAGTTCCTTCCAGATCTCGGTCATGGTCCCGGAATCGGCGGACAGCCTGGCGCCAAGCGTCAGCACAGCTGGATGAATATAGGCCTTCTTGCAAACCGCTGGCGTGTTGCCAAGTTGTCGGGCAACTGCGCCGATGATTTCCTTTGCACTGCCGCGTGACTTGGCCGATTCGCCTTCCGATTCACCGCTGCAGGCAATGCGCGTAAGTTCAAGTGCTTGCACTGTTCCATGCCAGGTTCGGAAATCCTTCGCAGTGAAATTGTCTCCTGACGCCTCTCGCAGATACTCGTTGACGTCGGAGGAAGACACGTTGCGGACTTCGCCGTCAGGCCCTCGATATTGGAACAGCTCTTGCCCCGGCAACTGCTGGCATCGACGAATCACGCGCGTTACCCGTGGATCGTCGACTCGGGCCTCATGCAGCACGCCGCTCTTGCCACGAAAGCGCAGCTTGAACGAGCTACCGCGAACATCGACGTGCCGGTTGCGCAAGGTCGTGAGGCCGTAAGATCGATTGCTGCTGGCGTATTCCTCATTGCCCACCCGCAGAAAGGTGATGTCGAGCAGGCGCACCAGCGTTGCCAGCACCGTCGCGCGTCCGGGCAACGGCTCCCTCGCACCTGCTCGAAGGTCGCGCGCCACGCGCGCACGGATTTTCGGCAACGCGCGCCCGAACAGCTCCAGTCGTTCGAACTTGGTTTCGTCCTTCAGCAGGCGCCATTCGGCGTGGTAGCGGTACTGCTTGCGGCCGCGCGCATCGATTCCCGTGGCCTGCAGATGGCCATTGGGCAGCGGACAGATCCAGACATCGGTGTACGCCGGTGGAATGGCCAACTGCTTGATGCGGGAGAGCTCATCGACGTCACGCAACCAGCGGCCCTTCGCATCCCGATATCGAAAGCTGCTGCCATGCCGCACTCGCGTGAGCCCGGGCATGCCAGCGTCCACATACACGAGGCCGTTGTTGAGAGGCACTGGTCGAGGACTTGCAGCGTCAGCCATGCGCTTGGAAAAATTAAAGGCAAGGGTGCAGTCTTCGACGTACTCCGCGAGATGGCGCCGACCCCGCCCGCCTGTAGGACGCAGCAAGCGTTGCGAGTCCGAGCCCGCCCCTTCGAGCACATCTTCATTGTGGATCGGCGAGACGAATCGGCCGGAGCTCTTCCGGCCATGATGCGATCGCCTTCGCTGGGTTCCAGCGCCGCGCAGCATGCCCGCTGTCCGCGCCACGACCACCCGACGCCGCGGCCCTCAGCCCTCAGGCTGCCAGAGCGTGGGGTAGTGCGTGACGAAGCCTTCAGGCATCGTGACTAGCAGACCCTCATAGTCAAAGCGCGGGGACTGGTACCAGTACTCGGCCTCGCTGCGGCGTTCGTAGTGCTGCGCCAGCGCACTCAGGTCTTCGTTGTCGAGGTCGAGCCAGGCGGCCGGCGCCTCGGCGCTTTCACCGACCTGGAGGTTTAGGCGGCGCAAAGGCAGCAGGTTGGTGGCGGGGGTGAAGCCCAGGTCCAGATCCGTGCAGTGGGCCAAGCCCGGCACCCGCTGGTCGTTGAGCGACCATTCGCCGTTGGTGGCGCGCGCGATCGCGAAGTCCACCGGGAGGCTGCCGACCCAACCGCGCACACGTCCCCACTTTGCATGCCACGCCTTGTCGCAATGCACGCGGTAGTCCAGACGGGCCGGCTGGCCGTTCTCGCTGCGAAAGACCGCGGCACCGTCGAGTTGCCATCCGTCGCCGTGCTTCTCAAGGCGGCAGGCATCATGGCCGGGCAGGTCGTGCCGGCGCCAGAACATGGTGGCTACGATTTGCATGGACCCGATGATGTCATCGATGCCCCCTGCGCACCAGTGCCCGTCCCCGAACGTTCAAAATCCAGCGCGTGACCGCCGCTCCAATCCGCCGCATTGCCCACCTCGACATGGATGCGTTCTATGCCTCGGTGGAACTACTGCGCTACCCGCAGCTCAAGGGGCTTCCAGTCGTGATCGGAGGCGGCCGGCGCAAGGTCGATGAAGCCATCCGCGAACTGCCGGAAGGCAGTGCCCTGGCCGACATTCCCGTCGAGGCCTTCCCGCTGCTCAGGGACTATGTGGGCCGCGGGGTGATCACCACCGCGACCTATCCCGCGCGGCCCTTCGGTGTCGGCTCCGCAATGGGGCTGATGAAGGCGGCGAAGCTGTGCCCGCAGGCCATCATCCTGCCCGTCGATTTCGACGAGTACCGGCGCTATTCGCGCATGTTCAAGAAGGTGATAACGGAGATCGCGCCGCTGATGGAAGACCGCGGCGTGGACGAGGTCTACATCGATTTCACCGAGGTGCCTGGCGGTCAGCGGGAGGGCGGGCGTGCGCTGGCCCGCCTGATCCAGCGCTCCATCCTCCAGGCCACCGGGCTCACCTGTTCGATCGGCGTCGCGCCAAACAAGCTGCTGGCGAAGATGGCGAGCGAGTTCGAGAAGCCGAACGGCATTTCTGTGGTCTACGAGCAAGACCTCCAGACGCGCATCTGGCCGCTTCCCTGCCGGAAGGTCAACGGCATCGGGCCCAAGGCCGACGAGAAGCTGCAGCGTTTCGGCATCCGCACGATCGGCGAGCTCGCGGCCCGCGACCGCGATTGGCTGATCCAGAACTTCGGTAAAGCCACCGGCGCCTGGATGCACGAGGTGGCCTGGGGACGCGATGAGCGGCCGGTGGTGACAGAAAGCGAGCCGGTGTCGATGAGCCGCGAGACCACCTTCGAGCGTGACTTGCACGCGGTGCGCGACCGGGCCGAGCTGGGCGCCATCTTCACGCACCTGTGCGGCAAGGTGGCGGAAGATCTGCAGCGCAAGGGCTATGTGGGCAAGACGATCGGGATCAAGCTGCGCTATGACGACTTCAAGATCGCGACGCGCGACCAGACCATCGAGCAGTTCACTTCAGATGCGAAAACCATCCGGCAAGCGGCCGGACGCTGCCTCAAGCGCGTACCGCTGGAGCGGCCGCTGCGCCTGTTGGGCGTGCGCGTGGGTGCGCTGGTGAGGGCAGGCAGCCCGGAGGCAATGCTGACGTCGGCGCAGGATGTATACGTGGCGCAATCGCGCGCCGCTGCTGCCGTCCTCGCGACCACCGCGTCGCTTTTCTAGACAAGGTGATTAGCTCGACGGTGCCGCCTGGCCGGCGTCGGCAGGGTGCATTCGCGGTCGATCTCGATGCGCAGCTCCGGCCCCCAGCAGTGCCGGCAGGTAGAGAGCGCCGAACGCCCGGCGGCCGGGCCTCGGGGGGCGTCCATCCGGCTCGTCCGCACGCCCAGCGCCGACCTCGGAGCGATACGGCAGTTTCAGCTCGATCAGCCCGTGTTCCGCAGGCCTGCCGCCACGCCGTTGATCGACATGTGGATGCCGCGCTGCAGGCGCTCGTCGTCCTGCTGACCGGCGCGCCAGCGCCGCATCAGTTCCACCTGAAGATGGTGCAGCGGATCGATATAGGGGAAGCGGTGGCGGATTGAACGCTGCATCTCGACGTTGCCTTCCAGCCGCTGCTTCGTGCCGGTGATCAGCGCCAGCGCATCGGAGGTGCGATGCCATTCGGCCTCGATCATCGAAAACACCTTCTGCCGCAACTTGCGATCCTCCACCAGTTCGGCATACCGTGAAGCCAGGGCGAGGTCGCTCTTGGCCAGCACCATGTCCATGTTCGAAAGCAAGGTGCTGAAGAAGGGCCACTGCGCAACCATGCGCTGCAACAGAGCTTGTCGTTCCTTGCGCGCCGCGGCGCTGCCGGCAGCGGCCAGGAAGCGCTCGATCGCCGAGCCGAAGCCGTACCAGCCGGGCAGCGTGAGCCGGCACTGACCCCAGCTGAAGCTCCAGGGCACGGCGCGCAGGTCCTCGATCCTGCGGCTCGGGTTGCGCGAGGCCGGCCGGGAACCGATGTTGAGCTCGGCGATCTCCCGGATCGGCGTGGCGCTGAAGAAGTAGTCGCCGAAGCCGGGCGTCTCGTAGACCAGTGCGCGGTACGCCGCCATGCTGGCTGTCGACAGTTCGTCGGCAGCGGCAAGGAAGGCCGCCGGCGCCGCCTTCGCCGACGGCAGCAGCGTGGCCTCGAGTGTGGCGGCGACCAGCG
>NZ_LMTS01000124.1:5060-27688 GCF_001541225.1 Variovorax sp. WDL1
TCAGGCGGATCTGGCCGCGCACCGTGCCGGGCGGCTGCGCCAGGATGGCCTGGTAGCTCGGGCCGCCGCCGCGTCCCACGGTGCCGCCGCGGCCGTGGAACATGCGCAGACGGATGGCGGTCCCCGACTTCTTGTTCAGCTCGTCGAACAGCGCCACGAGCGCGGTGCCGGCGCGGTAGAGCTCCCAGTTGCTGGTGAAGATGCCGCCGTCCTTGTTGCTGTCGCTGTAGCCCAGCATCACATCCTGCTCGGCGCCCGAGCGTGCCACCAGGGCCTGGATGCCGGGCAGGGCGTAGAAGGCACGCACGATGGGCGCGGCATTGCGCAGGTCCTCGATGGTCTCGAACAGCGGCACGACGATCAGGTCGCAGGTGGCGTCGCCGAGCGCAGCGCCGTGCCGCCCCGGGCCAGCGAGCGCCCCCTCGGGGGGACGCGGGGACGCGCCAGTGCCGGGCGTTGGGGCGCCATTGCTCAAGGTGCCGCGCAGCAGGCCGACCTCCTTCTGCAGCAGCAGCGCCTCGAGCAGGTCGCTCACCGTCTCGGTGTGGCTGATGATGTAGTGGCGGATCGCCGCCGCGCCGTAGCGCGTGCGGGCACTTCGCGCGGCCGCGAAGATCGCGAGCTCGCTCTGCGCGAGCGGCGAATAGGCGGCGTCGGGAACGCGCAGCGGGCGTGCGTCGTCCAGCAGGCGCAAGAGCAGTGTTTGCTTGGCTTCCTCGGCCAGCGCCGGGTAATCGGGCTCGATGCGCGCGGTGGCCAGCAGCTCGGCGATCACGGCCTCATGCTTGTCGGAGCTCTGGCGCAGGTCCACCGTGGCGAGATGGAAGCCGAACACCTCGACTGCGCGGATCAGCGGCCCGAGGCGCTGGCTCACCAGGGCCGCGCCGTGCTTGTCGAGGAGCGATTCCTCGATGGTGCGCAGGTCTGCCAGGAATTCCTCGGCATGGGGATAGGGGTTCTGCGGCGCGACCGCATGGCGCGCTGCCTCACCGCCGCTGAGTTCGCGCAGCGTCGCCGCCAGGCGCGAGTAGATGCCGGTGAGCGCCCGGCGGTAGGGTTCGTCCTGGCGGTGCTCGCTGTGGTCGGGCGAGCGCTCTGCCAGCGCCTGCATCTCCACCGACACGTCCACCAGCGTCGCAGACAGCGACAGCTCGCCGCCAAGGTAGTGCACCTCGGTCAGGTAGTAGCGCAGCGCCAGCTCGGACTGGCGGCGCATGGCGTACTCGAGGCTCTCGGCCGTCACGTTGGGATTGCCGTCGCGGTCGCCGCCGATCCATTGGCCCATGCGCAGGAAAGGCGCGATGTCGCTGCGGCCCAGGGCCTTTTCGAGCTCGGCGTAGACGCGAGGGATCTCGCGCAGGAAGGTGGCCTCGTAGTAGCTCAGCGCATTCTCGATCTCGTCGGCCACGGTGAGCTTGGAGAAGCGCAGCAGCCGCGTCTGCCAGAGCTGGAGCACGCGCGCGCGCAAGCGGCTCTCGTTCTCCGCCATGGCGATCGGCGTCAGCGTGTCCCGGGCACCGGCGAAGCACTGCTGGCGCAGCTTGATGTCGTCGCGCTCGGTCAGCAGTTGCGCGATGGCACGCTCGGCATCGAGGATGCTCTTGCGCTGCACTTCCGTCGGATGGGCAGTGAGCACCGGCGATACGTAGCTGTGCGCCAGCGACTGCACCACCGTTGCGGGCGTGATGCCCGCCTTCCGGATGCGCGCGAGCGCCATCTCCAGGCTGCCGGGAGCGTTCTCGCCCTTGCGCTCGGTCTCGGTGCGGCGGCGGATCTGGTGCCGGTCCTCGGCCAGGTTTGCCAAGTGGCTGAAGTAGGTGAAGGCGCGGATCACGCGCACGGTCTCGGCCGCGCTCAGTCCCTTGAGGAGGTTCTTGAGCGCGCGGTCGGCTGCATGGTCGGCGTCGCGCCGGAAGGAGACGGAGAGCGTGCGGATCTTCTCTACCAGCGCGAACGCTTCCTCGCCCTCCTGTTCGCGGATCACGTCGCCGAGGATGCGTCCGAGCAGGCGGATGTCGTCGATCAGCGGTTGTTCGTCGCTGTCGCGGCGCTTGGTGGTTGAAGCAGGGGTTGGGCTGCTTTTCATTCGAAGTATCTCCTCGTTCGACCGGGTCGGCGCCGCGTTGCTGCGTTGCAACAATGCTAGCATTCCCGAGGTCCCCCACAGCAACGGAAACGGCCCCTTGAGCAACATCGTGATCGCCACGCGCGAAAGTCGCCTGGCCCTATGGCAGGCGGAGCATGTGCAATCCCTGCTCCGGCAACGAGGTCACGCGGTCAGCCTGCTCGGCATGACGACCCGCGGCGACCAGATCCTCGATCGCTCGCTTTCCAAAGTCGGCGGCAAGGGCCTGTTCGTGAAGGAACTCGAGCTGGCGCTCGAAGAAGGCCGTGCCGACATCGCCGTGCACTCGCTCAAGGACGTCCCCATGGATCTGCCCGAAGGCTTTGTGCTGGCCTGCGTGCTGGAGCGGGAGGACCCGCGCGATGCGCTGGTATCGCCGCGTTACCCGTCGCTCGAGGCCCTGCCCCAGGGCGCCGTGGTCGGCACCTCCAGCCTGCGGCGCGTGGTGCTGCTGCGCGCGCTGCGGCCCGACCTGCGCATCGAGCCACTGCGCGGCAATCTCGACACCCGGTTGCGCAAGCTCGACGAAGGCCAATACGACGCCATCGTGCTGGCGGCCGCAGGCCTCAAGCGGCTGGGCCTGGAGCACCGCATCCGCGCCGTCTTCGAACCCGAGGCCATGCTGCCGGCCGCGGGACAGGGCGCGCTGGGCGTCGAGGTGCGGGCCGATCGCAGCGATCTCATAGCCCTGATGGCGCCGCTCGCCAGCCCGCGCGACCAGCTCGCCACCGCGGCCGAGCGCGCCGTCAGCCGGGCCATGGGCGGCAGCTGCTCGATGCCGCTGGCGGCCCACGCGCGCTGGCAGGACGGCGATCGCCTGCGCATCGATGCCGCCTGGGGCGATCCCGAGGGTGCGGCGCAACTGGTCCGGATCCACGCGCAGGCCGAGGTCGCCGTTCCTGCGCAGGCCGTCGCGCTCGGCGACGCGGCCGCCCGCATGCTGCGCGAGGCGGGCGCGCACTGATGAGATGCCGGCGCCCAGAGTGATCGTCACGCGCCCCGCGCGCGAGGCGGCGCGCTGGGTCGATGCCTTGCGCGCTGCCGGGCTGGACGCGCAAGCCCTGCCCCTGATCCGCATCGCCCCGGTTGAAGATCGGAAAGATCTCCAGGCGGCGGTGCAACGCCTTGGAGACTATGCCGCCCTGATGTTCGTGAGCGCCGCAGCCGTCGAGCATTTCTTCGACGGTGCCGGCGACATCGCTGCCGGCTTGTCCTCGCGCTGCTGGGCCACCGGCCCAGGCACCGTGCGCGCGCTGCAGCAGGCCGGCGTTCCTGCCTCGGCGATCGATGCGCCTGCGGCGGATGCCGGCCAGTTCGATTCAGAGGCGCTGTGGGCCGGGGTGCATGCGCAGGTGGGCCCAGGCGCACGTGTGCTGATCGTGCGAGGCGGCGATGCGGCAGGGCAACCGGCCGGGCGCGCGTGGCTGTCGCGCGAGATCGTCGCGGCTGGCGGTGTCTGCGACATCGTCGTCGCATATCGTCGCATCGCCGCTCCGTTCGACGAGGCCGCGCGCGCACTGGCTGCGGAAGGTGCGAGCGGCCGGGCAGTCTGGCTCTTCAGCAGCGCGGAGGCCATCGCCCGTCTGCGCACCGCGATGCCCGGCACGGCATGGGCCTCCGCGCGTGTAGTCGCCACCCACCCTCGCATCGCGGAAGCCGCGCGGGCCGCGGGTTTCGGGGCGGTGCGCGTCTCTTCCCCAGCGCTGGACGCGCTGGTCGCGTCGATAGAATCCTTTGCATGAGCGACGCCTCCGTCTTGAATGAAACCCTGCAGGACCCGACGGCGCGCGCGCCCGTACCGGCGCCCCTGCAGACGGCGCCGCTCCCCGCAGCCACCCTCTCGAAGATCCTGCTCGGACTCCTGGCCGCGGCCGCGGTGCTGGCGCTGGTGGCGGTGCTGGTTCTCTGGCAGAAGGTCAGCGGAATGCAGGAGCAACTGGCCCGGCAGAGCGCCGACGCCATGGCGCAGTCCATGGAAGCTCGCACCCTGGCGCGCCAGGCGCAGGAGACGGTGCGAGACACTGCGGCGCGGCTTGCACTCAACGAGACCCGGGTGGCGGAGGTGGCGCTGCAGCGTTCGCAGCTCGAGGAGTTGATGCAGAGCCTCTCGCGCTCGCGCGACGAGAACCTCGTGGTCGACATCGAGGCCGCGGTCCGCCTCGCGCTCCAGCAGGCTGAAGTCACGGGCAACGTGCAACCGCTCCTGGCCGCGCTCAAGGCCGGCGACCTGCGCATCGCGCGCGCCGCTCAGCCGCGGCTGGCACCTCTGCAGCGTGCCATGCAGCGAGATGTCGAGCGTCTGCAGGCCGGCGCCACAGCCGAGAGCGGCGAGACGCTGCGCAAGCTGGACGACCTGGTGCGCATGGTGGACGAACTGCCGCTGCTCAACGCGGTGGCGACGCGCGGCGCTGGCCTCAACGCCTGGCAGGCCGAGCCGATGCCGGTCGATGCGCCGTGGTGGCAGCGTGCGCTGCTGATGGTGCGCAACGAGGCGCGCTCGCTGCTGCGCGTGGGCCGCATCGATCGCCCGGAGGCGGTGCTTCTGTCGCCCGACCAGGCCTTCTTCCTGCGCGAGAACCTGAAGCTCCAACTGCTCAACGCGCGCCTGGCCCTCCTGTCCCGCCAGTTCGCCACGGCCCGCAATGAACTGGCGTCGGTTTCGGCCTCCCTCAACCGCTACTTCGATCCAGCCTCGCGCCGCGTGCAGGCGGCTGCCACGCTGTTGCAGCAGTTGCAGGCCCAGATCAAGACCAGCGAGCCGCCGCGCATCGACGAAACGCTGGCCGCGCTCACCACGGCTGCGGCGGGGCGATAGGCTTCCGGCATGCGCGCAGCACTGTGGCTCCTGGCCTTGTTCGGCATCGCGGCGGCGGTGGCGCTGTTCGCCGGCAACAACCAGGGCACGGTCACTGTTTTCTGGCCGCCGTGGCGGGTTGACCTCTCTCTCAACCTTACGCTGCTGATCCTGCTGGTGGCGTTCGGGCTGCTGCATGTCGCCTTGCGCGCGCTGTCGGCGCTGTTCTCCCTGCCGCGGCAGGCGCGTCAATGGCGGCTGCAACAGAAGGAGCGCTCCCTGCATGCGGCGCTGCTCGACGCCCTGGCGCAACAGCTGGCCGGCCGCTTCTCGCGCTCGCGCAAGGCGGCGCAGGCGGCGCTCATGCAGGAGCGGGCATTGGCCGCGCTGGATGCAAGGCTGCCGCAGGCTCAGCAGATCCGCGTGCTGTCGCACCTGCTGGCCGCGGAGAGCGCCCAGGCCCTGCAGGACAGGGCCGCGCGAGACGCACACTTGCAGCAGGCGCTCAATGAGAGCGCCGATCGCGGTGTGCTCGCCAGCCCCGAGACGCGCGAAGGCGTTCAGTTGCGCGCAGCCCGCTGGGCGCTCGACGACCGCGACGCGCCTGCCGCACTGGCCCGGCTGGAGGAGCTTCCGCAGGGTGCGCAGCGCCGTACGCTGGCCCTGCGCCTGCGGCTCAAGGCCGCGCGCCAGGACCGGCGCACGCAGGAAGCGCTCGAGACCGCGCGTCTGCTGGCCAAGCATCGCGCCTTTTCCGATGCCGCGGCGCAGAGCATCGTGCGCGGCCTGGCGACCGAGCTGCTCTCGGGCGCGCATGACCCCACGCAACTCCTGCGGGCCTGGAGCGAGCTCGAGGGCGCGGAGCGCGAGATGCCCGAAGTCGCGATCCATGCGGCGCAGCGCATGGTCGCGCTGCGCGGTGACCTCACGCTCGCGCGCGCCTGGCTGCTGCCGGTCTGGGAGCGCATGATCGAGCAGCCTCGCAGCCTGCACGAATCGTTGCGTGTGAAGCTGGTGCGCGCCCTGGAAGCGGGTCTCGATTCGGTCGATGCCGACTGGCTGGCACGCATCGAAACGGCGCAGCGCAGCAATCCGCGCGACGCCAATCTGCAGTATCTCGCCGGGATGGCGTGCATGAAGCGTCAGCTCTGGGGCAAGGCGCAACAACTGCTCACGCATGCCGGCCTGGCGTTACAAGATCCCGTTTTGCACCGTCGCGCCTGGCAGGCCCTTGCCGAACTTGCCGAAGCGCGCGACGACGCCGACCAGGCTTCTGCTGCCTGGAAGCGCGCGGCACAGATCGAAACCCCCTGAAGGGGCTGATCAGGCCCATTTTCGCTATCTTTTTGATAGCTGAAGACCTAATTAGCGCTTGAAACCGCGCAATGTAGGAGCTTGCTTACCCCATCGGGCGCCACACCCGTTTACCCTGCCTAACGCTCTAGGCCAAGAAAGAATTTGAGCCTGGCGCGTTGCTGATGTACAGTCGTAACTGTTTGCAAAAGTATTCATTCAGGGTCATGACTCGGAGTTGGGTTTGAAACGTTTCCTACTACATGCCACTTTGTTCGCCTTGGCAGGGCTGCTGTTACAGGCTTGTGCGCCCCTGGCCCCGGGCTTTCGTTCCGCGGGCAACGACGGTGCCCAGGCTGTGTCGCCTTCGGGCTTTTCCACGTCGGAGATCGACCCGCCACCTCCCGGCGCGATCACCGAGATCACACCGCAGCTGATCCGGGCACAGCGCGCCGCCGTCGGCAATAACGTGCCGCCCGAAGTGAGGGCGCTGGTAGGTGAGCCGCCGGTCTACAAGATCGGTCCTGGCGATGTGGTGAGCATCGTGGTCTACGACCATCCGGAAATCGTATTCAGCGGAATCCCTGCGACGACAGTCGCCGATCAGGCGAGCGTGTCGCCGGCTCCCGGCTTCATCGTGTCCAACACCGGCCACATGAGCTTCCCCTACGTGGGCCAGATCAAGGCCGAAGGCATGACGGTCCAGGACCTGGAGCAAACGCTCATCAACAGGCTGTCGCGGGTATTCAAGAACCCGCAGCTGAGCGTGCGCGTGAACGCCTTCCGAAGCAAGCGCGCCTATATCGAAGGTGAAGTCCGCACGCCCGGCCTGCAGATTTTCACTGACATCCCCATGACCTTGGCCGAGGCGATCAACCGCGCGGGCGGGTTTTCGGGAAATGGTGACCGCTCTGCCGTCACCCTGACCCGCGACGGCAAGACCGTCACACTCGACCTCATGTCCATGGCCGAGGCCGGCATTGCTCCGACCAGCATCCCGCTGCGGTCGGGCGACCTGGTGATGGTGCGCAGCCGCGATGAACGCAAGGTCACCGTCATGGGCGAGGTGAACGTGCAGACAGGCGTGATGATGCGCAACGGCCGGCTCAGCCTGAACGACGCGCTGACGGAAGTCGGCGGCGTCAACCTCGGCACCGCCAATCCGCGCCAGATCTACGTGATCCGCAACGAGACGGATGGCCTGTCGATCTTCCACCTGGATGCCCGCACGCCCACGGCGATCGCGATGGCGGACGGCTTCGCACTCAGGCCCAAGGACGTGGTCTACGTCGACCCGGTGCCGCTGGTCCAGTGGAACCGCGTGCTCAGCCTGATCCTTCCGACCGCAACGACCGCGACCTCCTATCGCGATCTGGGCTCGCGCAGTACCGGGAGCGGCAGATAGTGGCCATCCAGAACGTCCTCGTCGTATGCACCGGCAACATCTGCCGCAGCCCGATGGCGGAAGCCGTGATGGCGGCCGACCTGCCCGGCGTACAAGTCGGTTCGGCCGGCCTGCACGCGCTGGTCGGCAAGCCTGCGGACCCCACCGCCCGCGAGCTGCTGGACGCGCGCGGCATCGATATCGGCGGGCACCGGGCGCAGCAGCTCAGCCTCGAGATGTGTCAGCGCGCCGACCTGATCCTGGTGATGGACCGCGAGCAACGCCGCGCGGTCCAGGAGCGCTATCTCTTCGCTGCCGGCAAAGTCTTCCGTCTCTGCGAGTTCAGCGACGAAGACGTGCCTGATCCTTACCGCGAGGATCGCAGCATCTTCGAGCAATCGCTCCAGCTCATCGAATCCGGCGCCAGGCAGTGGGCCCAACGCATCTCAAGAGTATCCAGTTGATGACTTCCTCAATCATTACCAAGACGAATCCCTCCCCGGCGAGCGCGGCGGACGAGGAAGACCTCGACATCGGGCGCTACATCGATGTCCTGGTCTCGAACAAGTGGCTGATCGCGGCCATCACGCTCGTCGTGTTCCTCATCGGCGCGAGCTATGCCTTCCTGGAGCGCCCGATCTACGAGTCCAACATGGTGATCCAGGTCGAGGACGCGGAGTCCGGCGGCAAGGGCATCCTGGCCGAGGCGGGCGGCCTGATCGACGTGAAGGCGCCTGCGAGCGCCGAGATCGAGATCATCCGCTCACGCATGATCGCGGGCCAGGCGGTGGAGGCCACGAAGCTCTATATCTCTTCCGGGCCCCGGTATGTGCCCTACATCGGCGGGTGGCTGGCGCGCCGCGCCAACGGCCTCTCGGACCCGGGCTTCCTCTGGCTGGACGGCTATGTTTCCGGGACCGAGCGCATCCTCGTCTCGCAGTTCGACGTGCCGACCATCATGGAAGGCGGCCAGTTCACAGTGACGGCTGCAGCGAACAACCAGTACACCCTGGACTACCCAGGCATGCAGCAGCTCAAGGGCACCGTCGGAACACTGCTCAAGGCCGACACGCCCGAGGGCCCGATCACGCTGCAGATCGATCATCTGGCCGGCAAGCCGGGCGCGCTGTTCAACCTGTACCGCTACGCGAAGCTGCCGACCACGATTGGATTGCAGTCCAGCCTGGTCCTCCAGGAGCGCGGCAAGAACTCGGGCATCGTCAACGTGTCGCTGCAGGACACCGATCCGTTCAAGCTCACGCGCGTGCTCAACGCCGTGGGCGAACAGTACGTCAAGCAGAACGTCGAGCGCAAGGCCGCGGAGGCGCAGAAGACCCTGGCCTTCCTCGATGTCCAACTGCCTCTGTTCAAGAAGCAGCTTGAGGCTTCGGAGGAGGTCTACAACCGCTATCGCAACCAGAAAGGCACAGTGGCCTTCAGCGAAGAAGCCGCGCTGATCCTGGGCCAGTCGGTCGACCGGCAGACCAAGCTGCTGGATGCCCAGCAGCGCCGGCGCGAGCTGGAGTCGCGTTTCACATCTGCGCACCCGGCGGTGCAGACCCTGGACAACCAGATCGCGGCGTTGAAGTCCGACATGGGCAGCATCCAGGAACGCATCAAGGGCCTGCCGGCGATCCAGCAGGAGGCGGTGCGCATGGAGCGCGACGTCAAGGTGAACACCGAGCTCTACCAGTCGCTGCTCAACAATGCCTTGCAGCTGCGCCTGGTGAAAGAGGGCAAGGTAGGCAATGTGCGCGTGCTGGACGAGGCGGTGGTGCCCACGCAGCCGGTCAAGCCGAACCGCAAGGTGATCATTGCCGCGGCGCTGGCGCTGGGACTGTTCCTCGGCATCGTCGCGGCCTTCATCCGCAGCTCCTTCGTCGAGCAGCGGCTGCGCGATCCGCACGAGGTCGAAGCCGACACCGGCCTGCCCGTGTTCTCGACCATCCCGCTGAGCCCCTCGCAGGCCGCCATTGCCAAGCGCCGTCTCAGCGGCGCCACTGGGGTGCGCCTGCTGGCGATCGAGAACCCTGACGACCCGGCGGTCGAGAGCCTGCGCAGCCTGCGCACCGCGATGCAGTTCGCGATGCTGGAGTCGCCCAACAACCGGGTGCTGATCAGCGGCCCCACGCCAGGCGTCGGCAAGAGCTTCGTGACGGCCAACTTCGCCGCGCTCATGGCCGCCGCAGGCAAGCGCACACTGCTGATCGACGCCGACCTGCGCCGCGGCCATACGCACCAGTACTTCGGCCTGCAGCGCCACGGCGGACTGTCAGAGCTGATCGCGGGCAGCCTGACGGTGCAGCAGACCGTGCACCGCCAGGTCGTGCCCAACCTCGACTTCCTTGCCACGGGCCAACTGCCGCCGAATCCGGCGGAACTGCTGGTGTCAGACTCGTTCAAGACCTTGCTGGAGCGTCTCTCGGAGCAGTACGACCTGGTCGTCATCGACACGCCGCCGGTGCTGGTGGCCGCCGACACGTCCACCGTGGCGGCGCACGTGGGCACGGTGCTGCTGGTGGCGCGTGCCGACCAGTCGACCATGGGCGAGTTGAAGGAAAGCACGCGACGGCTCTCCATGAGCGGCAAGGCCGCCACGGGCGTGCTGCTCAACGCGATGGACCTGGGCCGGCGCACCTTCGCACCCTACAAGTACGGGCGCTATCGCTACACCAGCTATAACTACGAGAGCATCCTGCCCGAAGAGCAGTGATGCAAAAGAAGAACCGGGCCGTGGCCCGGTTCTTTCTTGAAGCGGGCGCTCCTCTCCAGCCTCTCAGCCTCTCAGCGCTGCGCAACGCAGGCCAGCAGGTCGCGCTCGAACTGCGCCAGCACGGCATCGCGGTCGAAGCGCGCCTCGGCCACGGCACGCGCCTTGAGCCCGAGCTCGCGCCGGAGGGCGGGCTGCGATGCCAGCGCCATCACGGCGTCTGCGAACGACCTGGCGTCGTCCGGCGGCACGGCAATCCCGCATTCGGCCGTCACCTTGCCGAGCTCGGTCTCGGGGCGTGCACCGGCGACCACCGGCCTGCCGCTGCTGAGCATGCCGGTCAGCTTGGAGGGCATCACCAGGTCCGCCGCATCGGCACGCTGAGGCAGCAGGTGGATGTCGGCCAGGCCGAGAAAGTCGCCGAGCCGCTCGACCGGCTGCAGGTCGAGAAAGCGCACGTTGGCGAGCGACTCGCAGCGTTTCATCAGCGCTACGCGACCGGCACCATTGCCGCAGAACACGAATTCCAGCCCGGGCTGGTCCTTGAGCATCAAGGCGATTTCGGCCAGCAGCTCCAGGCCTTGCTTGGCGCCCATGTTGCCTGAGTAGAGCGCCACCACCGCATTCGGGCTGATGCCGAGTTCGGCTCGGTACGGACTCGCGCCTTGCAGCGGCTGGATCGCCGAGACGTCGGCCCAGTTGGGCAGCGAGACCAGCCGTGCGTCCTCGGTGCCCTTGCTGCGTGCGCGTTCGAGCATGCGTTGCGAGATGGTCGAGATGCGGTCGAATCGGCGCATCAGCCAGCGCTCGGCCGCCGCGACGAAGGCGCGCATGCGCGCTCCCTTGAGCAGGCCGAGTTCGAAGGCGGCGTCCACCTCGTAGTCCTGGATGTGAAGCCACGACTTGGCCGAGCGCAGGCGCGCAAAAGCCAGGGCCGCCGGCGTGCAGAACATCGGAGGCTCCGTGACCCACACCACGTCCGGCTTCCAGCGCCATTGGGCGAGCAGGGCCGGCACGCTGCTGGCGGCGAAGCTCGCCAGGTGCAGCAGACGCTTTGCACCGGTCACCTTGCGCGGCACCCACAACGGCGTGCGAAAGACTTGGGCGCCGCGCCATTCTTGCCGGGTGTAGCGCCCGGCGTGGTAGCCCGGCCGCACTTGCCAGTCGGGGTAGTAGGGCGGGGCCGTCACCACCCGCACTTCATGGCCGTGCGCCGCGAGCCAGGCCACCATCTCCCCGGTGTACTTGCCGATGCCGGTCAGCTCCGGTGCGAAATTGATGCCATAGACGAGCAGCTTCATGAGGGCTTGTTGACGCTTTCCAGGGGGCGGGCGCGCTGGGCCCTCAGGCGATGTGCGGGGCGTGCGTGCGGATGATGTCCACCAGCGTCGCAGCCACCTGCTCCATTCGGAAACGCTCCTCGAAGGAGCGCAGCGCGGCGGCGCGCATCGCGTCCAGCTCGGCCGGCGTTGCGGCCAGCCACCGCCGCAGCAGGGCGGTCGTGCCTTCCAGCGTATCGGACTCGACGAAGCCGGCGTGGTCCGCGTCGATCTCGCGCCAGATGTTGACCTTGTCGCTGATCAGCACCGGCCGGCTGCAGGCCATGGCCTCCACCACCGCGATCCCGAAGTTCTCCTGGTGAGACGGGAGGCAGAACACTTCGCATGCATGAAAGGCGCCCCATTTGAGATCGCCCGACAGCATGCCGGGCCAGCTGATGCGCGAGGCGAGGCCCAGGCTCTGCGCACGGGCTTGCAGTTGCCGCGTGAGGGCCTCGTCGCCGGGCCCCGCCATCACGAGATGGACATCGGGCGCCTTCGCCGCCACCTGCGCGAAGGCCTCGATCAACAGGTCGCAGCCCTTCTTCTCGTGGATGCGGCCGAGGAAGAGCAGAAGTCGCTTGTTCCGCAGCTCGGGGAAGGACGAGAGGAAGACTTCCGAGAGGCGCTTGGCATCCCGCGGCGGCGTGCTGGTGCCATAGGAGCCCACCACCTCGCGGCAGCGATAGAGCCAGAACGACTGCCGAGCCAGCAGGCGCTCCTCCTCGCAGGTGAAGACCACGGCGGATGCATCGCGCAGCACACGGTACTCGCCCCAGGGCCAGTAGAGCCACTTCTTCAGGTGTTTGAGCGGATAGCGCCGCTTGAACCAAGGGTCCAGCATGCCGTGGCTGTACACGAAGTAGGGCGTGCCCGAGCCGTGCAGCGCGCGCCGGGCCGCAAGGCCCACGTACTGCCAGAGCCCGTTGACGATGACGGCGTCATAGGCTCCGGCATGTGCCTTGAGCCAGGGCAGCAGGCGCTCGTTATAGCCGTAGCTGGAGATCGAGGGGCCGGTCGCGACAACCGTGCCGGGATATTCGCGTATGCAGGGGGCATCGGGGCTGTCCAGGCTCACCACGTCGCCGCTGTGACCCAGTTCCGCCAGCGCGTCGTGGATGCGCCGCACTCCCTCGATGACGCCTCCGCCCTGGGGATCGACGGAGGGGACCAGATGCAGCAGTCTCACGATCGCGAGGCGCGCGGCGGGAAGATCTCGAGCCTCGGATACCGGAACAGCAGGAGAGCGTAGGCGAACATGAGCCCGAGCAGGGCGTTGGCGGTCAACTGCCCGAGGGCAGGCCAGCTGACCACCGCCAACGCGGTCGTCAGCCACACGAGAAGCGGATAGGGGGAATTGGTGCTGATCGAGATCTTCAGGCTGCGGATCACACCCAGCACCAACACGAGGTACTTGAGCGCGATGTAGGCGAAGCCCAGCAGACCGCCTTCCATCAGGATGCGGCCGCCTTCCGCTTCCGCGAGCGCGAAGACATCGGCAGAGCCTGTGCGCACGTAGGTGGCGAGGTTGGAGCCGAAGCCCACGCCATAGCCGAGCCAGGTGACGAGGTCGAGCACCCAGGGCTCGCCGAACAGCACCGTGAGCACCCGTTCGGTAAAGTCCTCCGCGGCCGACGCCTGCTCGAAACGCGTCTGGGTGACGCCGATGGCGTCGCGGAATACATAGGCGAAGATGGCGGTCAGCAAGCCGATCACCGCGACGGCGACCGCTGCGCCCACCTTGTTGCGCGTCTTCGAAAAGAGCAACCGGCCGACCAGAAAGGCCCCCAGCATCCCGGCCGAGGTGATCGCCGCTGTTCTGGATCCGCTCACCAGCGCGCCGGTGGCGAAGGCCCCGAACACCGCGAGGGCGAACAGGAATTGGAACTGGTTGCGCTTGCGTGCGGCCAGTATGCCGAACACCAGGGGTGCAACCATGGTCAGGTAGGTGGCGTAGCCCGAGGTGAAGCTGAAGGTTCCGGTGGTGCGGACCACCCCGACCACCGCGACGAAGACGCTTTCCTCGTCACCGTCGATCTGCGTGTTGATGCGCGCGCCCGGCGGCGAGTAGTGCTGCAGCACTGCCAGCGGCGCCAGCAGCAGCATGACGTAGGCGGCCGCCTTGATGGCCGCCCGGTAGTCCGCTTCGTTCATCGCCGCCGCCGCGGCCACCGCAAACCAGATGTAGAGCAGCCAGAAGCGCAGCCCGATCACGTACACGACAGGCGTGCTCTGGCCGGCGACGAGCTGCAGCAGCCCCCAGCCCACCACCACGCAGGTCCAGGCCATCATGGCGGCGGTGATCTTCCTGTGCCGCCTCAAGTGCCCGTGCCGCCAGGCGTAGACCACCAGCATCAGCGCCAGCATGTCGCGCAGCAGGATCAAGGGCAGGGTAGACGCGGACGACACCCATTTGCGCACCGAGCCCTCGAACACGATGATCAGGAAGACTGCGAGGAATAGCTTGCCCGCGCGGCTGAGCGACACCGCCCGGCTGGGTGCCTGCATCGTGGTGGTAGGGGCGATTGCGCTCATCGCCGCACCTCGCTCGCGAGTGCGCGCAGTGCCGCCACGTGGGCGTCGATGCGGTGCGGCTTGTACCACCTGTGCGCCTCGGCGCCCACGCTGCGTGCATCGATGGTGGCGTCGAGTGCGCCGAAACCGCGTACGTAGTGGACGTTGGCGGTCAGGCCGTCATGCTCGCCGTAGTCCTTCGAAAGCAGGATGGGGCAGACCGCGTGCGCGCAATAGGCCGCGAAGATGCCGCTCTTCGACACATAGTCCGGCGGATAGGCGAGCGCGCCGAAGTCGGCGCCGGCCAAGGCCGCGCTCACCTGCTCGGCCGGCAGCTTGCCATGGACAACCACGCCTTCATGGACCATGCGCTGCGCGAGCGGTCCTTCGGGCATGGCCGGGCCGATGTCGTGGATCTCCAGGCCATTGCGCTTTGCACTGCGGAAGATCTCGCCGTCGGACCACTCGTAGACCTGCGCGCGGATGCCGGCGCTGCCGAACACGACCAGCCGGCTCTGCCGCTCGGTGTCGATCGAGTCGAGCTCCCCGACATTCGAGAACACCGGGAGCACCCTGTGCGGCGCTGCCTTCGATTGCGCCAGCAGCCAGCGCGCGGCATCCTCGCGGTTCGTCAGCCAGAAGTCGGACTGGAGCAGCAGATCTCGTGCGATGCCCCGCTGGATGCCGCTCAGCCAGAAGGCCGAGCCCCATGGCGGTCCGGTCGCGAAGAGCTCATGGAAGACCACGCCGACGGCCTTGAACTGCGCCCGCAGGCTGCGGATCCGGCGGACCAGCCACAGGGGAATGCCGCGCTTCTCGAAGCCGTAGCCGCTGAAATGGAGCAGCACGAAGTCGCCCGAGAGCGAGGCGGTGTCGGTGTCGTGTTTCAACTCCATCAACGGCGCGTGGAGCGGGTGGCCGACCACCGACGCGTAGTCTCGCACGCCGCCCGTGCCAGGCGGAATGAGGGAGAGCGAGGAAGCGTTCATGCAGGACAGGAAAGGGGACTCCTCAGGAAGGAACGAGCTCTTCGCTGCAGAAGTCTTCATAGGCGCGTGTCACGCCGTCGCGCAAGGATACCTCGGGCGTCCAGCCGAGCTCGCGGATGCGCGAGATGTCGAGGAGCTTCCGCGGCGCGCCGTCGGGCTTGCCGGCGTCGTAGCGGATCTCGCCCTGGTAGCCAACCACTTCGCTCACAAGGCTGGCGAGTTCCGCGATCGAAAGGTCTTCACCGGTGCCGACGTTGATATGGCTGGTGGTGACCTCGGTGCAGGCGGCGTAGGTCTCGCGCGGCAGGTCCATCACGTGCACGCACGCGCGGGCCATGTCGTCGACATAGAGGAACTCACGCTTCGGAGAGCCGGTGCCCCAGATGACCACCGCGGGGGCGTCGGCGAGCTTGGCTTCGTGGAAGCGCCTGATCATCGCCGGCAGCACGTGGCTGTTCTCGGGATGGTAGTTGTCGCCCGGTCCATAGAGGTTGGTCGGCATCACGCTGCGGAAGTCGCAGCCGTACTGGCGGTTGTAGCTCTCGCACAGCTTGATGCCCGCGATCTTGGCGATCGCATAGGGTTCGTTGGTCGGCTCCAGCTTGCCGGTCAGCAGTGCGTCCTCGGCCATGGGCTGGGCCGCCAGCCGCGGGTAGATGCAGCTCGAGCCGAGGAAGAGCAGCTTGCTCACGCCGTTGCGCCACGCCTCGTGGATCACGTTCGCCTCGACCATCAGGTTCGAGTAGATGAACTCGGCCGGATAACTGTTGTTGGCATGGATGCCGCCCACCTTGGCCGCGGCCACGTACACCTCCTGCGGCTTCTCCTCGGCGAAGAAGGCGCGCACCTGGGCCTGGTCGGTCAGGTCCAGCTCGGCACGGCTGCGGCTGATGATGTTGCTGTAGCCCTGCTCGACCAGGCAGCGCACGATGGCGCTGCCCACCATGCCGCGGTGGCCCGCCACGAAAATCCGCTTCTGGAACTGGCTCATGGATGTCGACTTTCGCGCGGGATTGGAGGGACCGGAATGCCCGAAAAAGGGACGCTCAGGCCAGCTTCTTGTCTTTGCCGAGGACGGCGGCGGGCGCGTCGTCGAAGCGGACGATATCGTCCTCGCCGAGATAGCCGCCGGTCTGGACTTCGATCACTTCGAGCATTGTCTTGCCTGCATTCTCGAGCCGGTATTTGGCCCCTACGGGGATGTAGATCGATTCGTCTTCCTTGACCAGGCAGACCTCGCCGTTGCACAGCACCCGGGCCGTGCCCTTCACGACCACCCAGTGCTCGGCGCGATGGTGATGCATGCGCAACGCCAGGCGCGCACCGGGCTTGACAGTGAGGCGCTTGACGGCAAAACGTTCACCATCGTCGACGCTGTCATACGCGCCCCAGGGGCGCGGGATGCGGCGGTGGCGCGTGGCCTGGCTGTGGCCGTGGGTGGTCAGCAATGCGACCGCGTCCTTGACCTGTTCAGCGAATTCCGCGTGCGCGACCAGCAACGCATCCGGCGTGTCCACCACTAGCAGGTCCTTGGTGCCAAGGGCGACAACGGGCCGGTTCGGTGCGTAGATGAAGGTGTTGTGCGCGCCCATGGCGAAGCCCTGGCCGCTGATGCGGTTGCCGTTGTCGTCCGCCTCGTGCAGCTCGGCGACCGCGTTCCAGCTTCCGACATCGCTCCAGCGGCCCTGGAATGGGAGAACCGCAACCTTCTCGCATTTTTCGAGCACGGCGTAGTCGATGCTTTGGCTGCGGCAGCGGCCGAAGGCGGCGGCATCCATTCGAAGGAAGTCGCCGTCGACTTCGACGGTCGTGGTGGCCTCGCGGCAGCTCTGGAGGATGTCGGGTGCATGCTGCTGCAGCGCTGCGATCAGTACGCGAGCCTGGACCAGCAGGATCCCGGCATTCCAGAGATGCCCGCCCGTCAGCAGCAACTGCTCGGCGTGCGCTGCGGCCGGCTTCTCGATGAAGGCGGCCACCGCGTGGCCGGCCTCTTCGCCCAGCGCCGCCTCGAGAGGCTCGCCTTGCCGGATGTAGCCGTAGGCCGTGCTCGGAAAGCTGGGCTCGACACCGAAGGTCACGAGATGGCCGGCGAGGGCGGCCGGCACGCCCTTGCGGATCGTCGCCACGAAGCGCTCGGCATCGGGAATGTGATGGTCGGCCGGCGCGAACAGCAGCAACTGGTCGGGCTCGGACAGTAGGGCGACCGCCGCCATGGCAGCTGCCGTGTTGCGGGCCACCGGCTCGAGCAGCTGCTGGCCGCTCACAGCTGCGGCTTCGATGCTTTCCTGCACCAGGAAGCGATGCTCTTCCGCCGCGACGCAGGTCACCTCGGTGCTCAGCAGCCGCAGGCGTTCGAGCGTGAGCACCAGCAGGTTCTTGTTGTCGATCAGAGGAACGAACTGCTTGGGGAGCGTCTTGCGCGAGAGCGGCCATAGCCGCGTGCCGCTGCCGCCGCAGAGAACGATGGGCCGGATCATGCTCACCTCGACCCGTCGCCGGTGATCACGGTGCGCACCGTCTTCAGCAGGATCTTGATATCCAGCCAGAGCGACCAGTTGCTGACGTATTCCACGTCGAGCTCGACGCGTCGGGCATATGACAGCCGGTTGCGGCCACTGACCTGCCACAGGCCGGTGATGCCGGGACGCATTGCGCAGTAATGCTCCCAACCCTTGCCATAGAGGCTGCGTTGGCGCTCCATGCAGGGACGCGGGCCGACCAGGCTCATGTCCCCCTTGAGCACATTCCAGAACTGCGGCAGCTCGTCGAGGCTCAACTTGCGGATGAACTGGCCGATCGGCGTAATACGCGGATCCTTCTCCAGCTTCTGGAAGGTGTCCCATTCGGTGCGCGCCATGTCGTTGCGGCTCAGGAATTCGTCGAGCACGTGCTCTGAATCGCGCACCATTGAACGAAACTTGTAGAAGCGGAAGCGCTGCCCGTTCTCACCGAGACGGTGCTGCCAGAAGTGCACGGGACGGCCCATGCTGATGCCCACGCAGAGCGCTACAAGCAGATAGAGGGGCCCGAAGAGAACGAAGAAGGTCAGCGCACCCACGATGTCGATGCTGCGCTTCGCAGCGCGCTCCAGCAGGCTGAGCCTGCGCGGTTGCACGTAGATAGGAGACGCCGATGGCCCGCCCCCGGGGGTGTAGCGTCGGACCACGTTGCCGTGTGCGGTTGAGTCGGAACGAAACATTGAATATTCCCCCGGTGACGGGTGTGTGCTGCCTCAAGCCAAGAGCGCGGCAGCTGTAACGCTTTACTACTATTCGCAAGAATTTGAACACAAGATGAGCCGTTTGTCTTGTGAACAAAAGACGTACATCGCTTGCCAAACGGCGTAAGCTTCGCCCTCTAACGAGAGCGGTCCCCGCAGTCTTGATGCGACGCAGCACCGAGCATAGAGTGTAGTTCTTTTGTATGACAACATGTTAACGAGCTTTGACGTTTGTCTGTTGTTTACAAACGCCGATCTGGGTTTTGTGACGTAGTTAACTGGTTTCTTGCCGGGTTTGTGCTGTTGCGCTGCAGCATGCATAGAGTATGCCGTCCTGAACAAGAAGGAATTACACCGGCGCACGTAGGACAACGCCTGCTAATACGTTTGTCAGCGGGTGCATGGCAGCAGGCCCGCCTACAAAGCGAAAGGCCGCGCCATTTCTGGTGCGGCCTTGAGGCGCCCCTCCGCCGTGCGGGGGAAAGCAGGCAGGCGACTGGCCCCTGCCCGGCCTTACTGGCGTACGCCGGCTTCGCGGACAGGTTCCTCGAACGGCAGGACCATGCTGCCGAGATCGCGACGAGTTTCGACCAGGATCAGCGGCCCTTCGTCGACCACCGTGGCCGGCGGCCGTTCGCGCGGGATATGGACCGGCTGGGGTTCTGCTGCGATCGCAGCGCGAACCTCGGCCACGCGGTCGGCGTTGGAATTCACCCACTGGAGACCGGAGCCTTCGGCGATCTGGGCGAGTTCGTCTGTCGGCAACTCGTAGGGCTGGATCTTCGGCAGTGCGTGCGTGCGCACGGCCGGCGCGGCGACGACGATGGGGGCGAAGGGCGCCGCCGGTCTCTCGGCGGGCGCCTTCGGCAGGCCATCGAGCTCGGCTGCGCCGTTCGCGTCGGCTGCTTCGAGCGGCGGCGCCGCCGCGCCGGCATCTGCTTCTTCGCGCTGGGCACGTTCGCGACGATCGCGGCCATAGCGGTCACGCGAGCGGCTGCGCCGTTCGTCACCCTCGCGACGCGGTGCACCATCCCCGGTCGTTGCCTCGGCGGCGCTGTCGGTGGCCAGGGAAGCTTCCGTGGCCGGAGAGGCCTCGGTCGTGCGCGGAGTACCCTCGCCGCGGCGTTCGCGCCGGCCTTCGCCGCGCTCGCCACGCGGGGCGCGTTCCTCGCGGCCGCCGCGTGGGCCGCGCTCGGCATCCGGCTGGACGGTATCGCTACCGGAATCGCGCACGGCATCGGCGCTGCGCTCGCCGCGTTCCCGGCGCTCGCCGCGGCCGCGTGGCGCGCGCTCTGCCGGGGGTGCTCCCTCGTCGCCTGCCAAGCCGTTCGGGGCAAGCGCTTGGGTGTCGAGATGGATCTCGGCGTCGGCCGGCGTCTGGCGCGGCTCGTTGTCCCGCCGCTCGCCACGGCCACGCCGCTCGCCGTCACGCGGTGCGCGTGCCTCGCGCGGCTCGCGGGTTTGGGCGTCGTTGCGCGCCTCGCCGCGCGATTCGCGTCCTTCGCGGCGCTCGCCGCTTTCCCGGCGCTCGCCGCCTTCCCGACGCTCGCCGCCTTCCCGACGCTCGCCAGTTCGCCCGCCGCGGCGTTCACCGCCTCGGCCTTCGCCGCGTCCGCCGCGGCGCTGCTCGCCTTCTCGCGCGGTGCGCGTTTCGCCGTCGCGACTCCCGCGGGCATCGCGGCGCGGCTTGGGCGCTTCGACAGGAATGACCGCCGGAGCGGGTGCCGGCGCAGGAGCCGCACCGAACAGTCGCTTGATCCAGCCGAGGAAGCCGGCTTCCGCCGGTTCCTGGGCGGCCGCCGGTTGGTGTGCCACAGGCGCGGGCGCGAGCGCGGGCGCTGCCAAGGGCGGCTGCACGGCTTCGGGCTTGGGCGCCACCACTGGCGCCGGCGCGTCGGGCAGCACGCCCTTGATCACCGGAGTCTGCCGGTTGGTGGGCTCCTGCGAACGCCGCGTGACCGAGGTCGGATCCTCGATCTCGTCGGCCATCTTGTAGCTGGCCTCGATGTGATCGAGACGCGGGTCGTCGTGCTTCAGCCGCTCCAGCTTGTAGTTGGGCGTCTCCAGCGTCTTGTTGGGCACCATCAGCACGGTGACCCGCTGCTTGAGCTCGATCTTGGCGATCTCCGGGCGTTTCTCGTTGAGCAGGAAGGAAGCGACCTCCACCGGCACCTGCACGTGCACGGCGGCGGTGTTGTCCTTCATCGACTCTTCCTGAATGATGCGCAGGATCTGCAGTGCGCTCGATTCGGTGTCGCGGATGTGCCCAGAGCCGCCGCAGCGGGGGCAAGGGATCGAGGAGCCTTCGGAGAGGGCAGGCTTGAGGCGTTGACGGCTCATTTCCATCAAGCCAAATTTGCTGATCGAGCCGAACTGGACGCGCGCGCGGTCCTGGCGCAGCGCGTCGCGCAGCCGGCTTTCGACTTCGCGGCGGTTCTTCGACTCGTCCATGTCGATGAAGTCGATGACGATCAGGCCGCCCAGGTCGCGCAGGCGCATCTGGCGGGCCACTTCGTCGGCGGCTTCGAGGTTGGTGCGCGTGGCGGTCTCCTCGATGTCGCCGCCCTTGATGGCCCGCGCCGAGTTCACGTCCACCGAGACCAGCGCCTCGGTGTGGTCGATCACGATTGCTCCGCCGCTGGGCAACTGCACCGTGCGGGCATAGGCCGACTCGATCTGGTGCTCGATCTGGAAGCGGCTGAACAGGGCGGCATCGTCGCGATATCGCTTCACACGCTGCGCATGCTCCGGCATCACGTGCGCCATGAACTGCTGCGCTTGATCGTAGATGTCATCGGTGTCGATCAGGATGTCGCCGATGTCGTGGTTGAAGTAATCGCGGATCGCCCGGATCACCAACGACGACTCCTGGTAGATCAGGAAGGCGCCTTTGCCGCCCTTGGCGGCGCCGTCGATCGCGGCCCACAGCTTCAGGAGGTAATTCAGGTCCCACTGCAGCTCCGGGGCGGCGCGGCCGATGCCCGCGGTGCGCGCGATGATGCTCATGCCCTTGGGGTATTCGAGCTGGTCCATCGCCTCCTTGAGTTCGGCGCGGTCGTCACCCTCGATGCGCCGGCTGACGCCGCCGCCTCGAGGGTTGTTGGGCATCAGCACCACGTAGCGGCCTGCCAGCGAGATGAAGGTGGTCAGGGCAGCGCCCTTGTTGCCCCGCTCTTCCTTCTCGACCTGGACCACCAGTTCCTGGCCTTCCCTGATCGCGTCCTGGATGCGCGCCTGGCTGGCAGACACGCCTTCGGCGAAGTATTGCTTGGAGATTTCCTTGAAGGGGAGGAAGCCGTGCCGGTCCTCGCCGTAGTCCACGAAGCAGGCCTCCAGCGATGGCTCGACGCGCGTCACGACCGCCTTGTAGATGTTGCCCTTGCGCTGTTCGCGTCCTTCGATCTCGATCTCGTAGTCGAGGAGCTTCTGCCCGTCGACGATGGCCAGGCGGCGTTCTTCTGCCTGCGTGGCATTGATCAGCATCCGCTTCATGATGCGTTTCCTTTTGTCGTTTCAGTCGTTTTCACCGGTCCATGACGGACCCACGATGCACGGACGACGCTTCGCGAAACGAAGGAGGAATTGCCGCTTAACCCCGGATGCCGGCGGCGTGCGAGCGCACGCCACCTGAATTGAGCGTCAGCTCAATCGCAGCAAGGGTGGGGGCGCGTGGATGGGCGCGAGCCCGATGTGGTGTTGGCTTGCCATGTTTTCGATGGCAACTGGCGCGGTGGAAACAGGCGCAACCGTTGACTCAATGCCCGGAGGCGCCGGCATCAGCCAGCGTAGGCACAGTTGAATCAACAGCATCAACACAAGGGACTCGCTTCGATCCGCCGGCAGCCTGTTGCCTGCCGGCTGGTATTCCGTATCGGTGTTTCGTGGGCGTCGGCTTGGCTTGGACGGAGCGGCTGCCGCCTTGCACGTTTGCGCTCGGCCTGCAGATTCAACGCCCAAGCGGCATCGACCTCGCAGCGCTGCCGGCCGTGCTCTAAACTTCTGGTTAATCAAGCACTTACAAGACCGCGCTGGTGAAAAACATTATAGGTGCGAAGCCAAGCCCCGCGGCAGCAGAAGTTCGCTTTCTGACAGTCGATGCTGAATTTGCGGGTCAGAGACTCGACAACTTCCTGTTCAGGGAGCTCAAGGGCGTCCCGAAGACCCATGTCTACCGGATCATCCGGTCCGGCGAAGTGCGTATCAACAAGGGCCGGGCGCAGGCCGAGACCCGGCTGCAAGCGGGCGACGTGCTGCGGCTGCCGCCGTTGCGGATGGCCGCA
>NZ_LMTS01000124.1:27735-63171 GCF_001541225.1 Variovorax sp. WDL1
GCGGTTCGCCGCTTCCGCCCGCGCGCGAGTTCCCCGTGCTGTACGAGGACGATGCCATGATTGCGATCGACAAGCCCGCGGGCGTTGCGGTCCACGGCGGCAGCGGGGTGAGCTCCGGCGTGATCGAGCAGCTTCGCACGGCGCGGCCGGCGGCCCAATTCCTGGAGCTCGTGCACCGGCTGGATCGCGAGACCTCGGGCATCCTGCTGGTGGCCAAGAAGCGCAGTGCCTTGACTCGCTTGCAGGACCAGTTTCGCGAGCGCGAGACGGGCAAGACCTACCTGGCGCTGGTCGAGGGCCACTGGCCGGCGAACAAGAAGGTGCTCGACGCACCACTTGCACGCTTTCTGCTGCCGAGCCGACCGGGATCCTCCGAGCCCGGCGAGCGGCGCGTGCGCGTTGTGGCCAAGGACCACCCTGACGCCATGCGTGCCGTGACGCTGGTCAAGGTGCTGGCGCAAGTTTCGTTGTCGATCGAGCCGGCGGCGTTTTCCCTCCTCGCCGTCACCATCAAGACAGGCCGCACGCACCAGATTCGCGTCCACCTTGCCTCCGGCGGACATGCGATCGCCGGCGACGACAAGTACGGCGACTTCGATCGCAACCGCGCGCTGCAAAAGCTCGGCCTCAAGCGCATGTTCCTGCATGCCTGGCGCCTCCAGTTCACCCATCCCGCGAGCGGCGAGCGAATGGCGTTGCAGGCAGAGCTGCCGCCCGAGCTGCGCGCGCTGATGCCTCAGCCCGCGCTCGATGCGCTCGCCATTACCGCCCCACCCGTTACCCATGACTGATAGCCGCCCGCGCCGCTTCGACCTGATCGCCTTCGATTGGGACGGCACCCTCTACGACTCCACCCGCCTCATCGTGCGCTGCATCCAGGCCGCGGTGGTCGATGTCGGTGGCGCCAGGCCGAGCGAGAACGACGCCGCCTGGGTGATCGGCCTGGGACTGGCCGAGGCGCTGGCCCGCGCGGCGCCCGATGTGCCCCGCGAAAAGTACGCTGAGCTTGGAGCTCGCTACCGGTACCACTATCTCAAACACCAGGACGACCTCGTGCTGTTCGACGGCGTCCTGCCGTTGCTCGATGCGCTTCAGGACCGTGGACACAGGCTGGCGGTGGCCACCGGCAAGTCGCGGCGCGGACTGAACGAAGCCCTGGCCACCGTTGCGCTGCGCGAGCGCTTCGACGCCTCGCGCACGGCCGACGAGACATTCGGCAAGCCGCACCCGCGCATGCTGCTGGAGCTGATGGAGGAACTGGAGGTGCCGGCTGAGCGCACCCTGATGATCGGCGACACCACCCATGATCTGCAGCTCGCGATCAACGCTGGCTGTGCGAGCGTGGGCGTGAGCTACGGCGCGCACGAGCCTGACAATTTCGGCGCGCTGCAGCCCTTGTACGTGGCGCACTCGGTGTTCGGCCTGAAGCAATGGCTACTCGACAACGCATGAGAATCGCGGAATGAGCGAAAGCATTCCCCTGTGCAATGCGGCCGATCTGGTGGAGGGCGGCCGTGCCGTGCCCTTCGACGTGGTTCACGGTGGCCAGACCTGCCGGGCCTTCGCGGTTCGCTACGAAGGCCAGGTGCATGCCTATCTGAATCGCTGCAGCCACGTGGCGATGGAACTGGACTTCCAGCCCGACCGCTTCTTCGACGACAGCGGCCGATGGCTGCTGTGCGCGACCCACGGCGCCGTCTACAAGCCGGACACCGGCGAATGCGCCGGCGGGCCCTGCCGCGGCGGCCTTGTGAAGATCGCGCTGAGCGAACGGGACGGCGTGGTGCACTGGCATACTGCCTGGAACCTCCAACCCCTGGCTTTCTGACATGACCGACCCCCACCGCACGGAACCCGAGGGTTTCGAGCCTTTCGAGCGCGCCACGCCGCCGCACAGCAGCTCCAGGAGTGATCCCACCCAGCAACCCGGCTGGGAGCGAGCCACGCTCGAGAAGCTCGCCTTCGCCAGCCTGCGCGAGCAGCAGGCCGCGCGCCGCTGGAAGATTTTCTTCCGGCTGAGCTGGCTGGCCTTCTTCATCTTCCTGATCTGGCTGGCCGTCTCGCGTGGCACGCCGACCACCGCCAAGACCACCGCGCACACGGCGGTCGTCGAGATCAAGGGCGAGATCGCCAACGGCGCCGATGCAAGCGCGGAGTTCGTGGTGGCGGCGATGAAGACCGCCTTCGAGGATGAGGGGGCCAAGGGCGTCGTGCTGTTGATCAATTCGCCCGGGGGAAGCCCGGTGCAGGCCGGGATCATCAACGACGAGATCCGCCGCCTGCGGGCCAAGCACAAAAAGCCGGTGTACGCGGTGGTCGAGGAGACCTGCGCCTCGGCGGCCTACTACATCGCCGCGGCGACCGACAAGGTGTTCGTCGACAAGGCCAGCATCGTCGGAAGCATCGGCGTGCTGATGGACGGCTTCGGCTTCACCGGGCTGATGGAGAAGGTCGGCGTCGAGCGCAGGCTGCTGACGGCCGGCGAGAACAAGGGCTTCCTCGATCCATTCAGCCCGATGAGCGATGCCCAGCGTGCGCATGCGCAGCAGATGCTCGAGCAGATCCACGCGCAGTTCATCGACGTGGTGAAGAAGGGCCGGGGCGATCGACTGAAGACCGGGACGCCGGGACTGTTCAGCGGCCTGTTCTGGAGCGGCCAGCAGGCGGTGGACCTCGGGCTCGCTGATCAGCTCGGCAATGTCGACTTCGTCGCCCGTGAGGTTGTCAAGGCAGAGGAAGTCATCGACTACACCCGCCGCGACAACGTGGCCGAGAAGCTCGCCAAGAAGTTCGGCGCGGCGCTCGGCGATGCTTCGGTGCGGGCGATGCGCAGCGCGCCTGCGCTGCGCTGATCAGGCCGGGTCGGCCCAGCGCGCCGACGCTGCCAGACCCACGGCGAAGGCCACCACGACATAGAGTGCCGCGGTCAGCGAACTGACCTCGGCCAGGAAGCCGATCACTGGCGGCCCCGCCATGAAGCCGAGATAAGCCGCCGCCGAAACCGCCGCGATGCCGCGCGCCGGCTCAACGCCCGGCACGCGCGCGGAAGCCGCGAACAGGATTGGCACCACGTTGGCGAATCCGGCCCCCACGCCCGCGAAGCCGACCAGCGCCAGCCATGGGGCATCGGTCAGCAGGACCAGTGCCATGGAGGCCGCGGCCAGCAGGGCGCTGCCGCGCAGCAGCACGGCCGGCGCGAAGCGCGCGCGCATCGCGTCGCCGCAGAAGCGCGTCGCGGCCATTGCAGCCGAGAAGCTGGCGTACGCGAGTGCAGCCTGCTGTTGCGGACTGCCCAGCTCCTGCTTGAGATAGAGCACGCTCCAATCGTAGATCGCGCCTTCGGCAATCAGCCCCAACGCGGCCAGTACGCCGAGGATCACGAGGGCGCCGCGGGGCAGGCGGAAGCCTTCGTTGTTGGCCGCGAAGGCGGTGGCTTCGCGGGGCAGCATCCATTGGGTGGCAGATGCGATCACCAATGCCATTGCGCTCGCCACGAGCGTCAGATGCGACTGCGGTGCCATGCCCGCGGCCAGCGCCGCGCTGCCGGTCACCGCGCCGGCCATCCCGCCCAGGCTGAACATGCCGTGCATCCCGCTCATGAGCGGGCGCCCGTTGCGCAGCTCGAGCTCTGCGGCTTCGGTGTTGATCGCCACGTCGAATACGCTGGTGACGATGCCGAAGGCCGCCAACAGGCCCAGCAATGCGGCATAGCCCGGCATCACCAGCAGGCCGGCGAGCAGCAGGGCGTAGACAGCCCCGCAGGGACCAGCCGTCGTGCGCGCTCCGTAGCGGCCGATCCACCGGCTCGCCTGCGTAAGGCCGAGCAGGGCGCCCATGCCGGCTGCGAGCATGGCCAGACCGAGTTCAGCCTCCGTGACGCCGTATTGGGTCTTGACTGTCGGGATGTGCACGCCCCAGGTGGCGAAGATGAAGCCCGAGGCAAAGAACTGTGCGCGCGATGCCCAACGCGTACGCGCGGCCGGCTGCATGACGGTCGCAGACACGCCTAGCGCCCGATCGCGAATACGGCGGGCATGCGTTCATCGGTGCCGAGGGGCTTGGCGCGCCAGGCTTTCACCGGTTCGCTACGAATGTCGGCGCTCGCGAGCGTCAAGCCGCGGGCCACCGCGAGTCGTGTGTTGTGCTGGAGGGTCTGCATCAAGGCTTGCAGCAGGGCTGCATTGCGGTAGGGCGTCTCAATGAAGAGTTGGGTCTGGCCGGTGCGCAGCGCGAGCGATTCGAGCTCGCGGATGCGCTGCACGCGGGCTTCGGCTTCCTGTGGCAGGTAGCCGACGAAGGCGAAATTCTGGCCGTTGAGTCCGCTGGCCGCGAGCGCGAGCAGCAGCGACACCGGGCCGATAAGGGGGACCACCGCGATGCCCAGTTCATGGGCTGCGCGCACGACGGACGATCCGGGGTCGGCAACCGCCGGCATACCGGCCTCGCTCAGCAGTCCGATATCCGTGCCGGCCAGCGCTGCGGCGAGCAGCGGGCGCGCATCGAACTGACCCGCTTGGTGATCGCCCTTCTTGTGGACTTCGCGCGGCAGCTCCTGGATCTGCTGGGCCTGCAGGGGCGCGGCGAGCGGCACGACGCCATCGATGCGTTTGAGATAGGCGCGTGCCGATTTCGCGTTTTCGCAGATCCAATGGGTGATGCCGGCGGCGGCCCGCAGCGTGCCGAGCGGCAGCACCTCCTGCAGTGTGGCCTGCGTGTCGCATCCGAAATCCAGAGATGCCGGAACCAGGTAGAGCTTGCCTCGGCTCACAGCAGATCGATCCCTGCGGCGCGCAGCATGTTGGCGGTGCGGATCAAGGGCAGGCCCACCAGCGCCGTCGGATCGTCGCTGTCGATGGCGTCCAGCATCGCGATGCCGAGGCCTTCGCTCTTGGCGCTGCCTGCACAGTCGTACGGCTGCTCTGCCAGCAAATAGCGCTCGATCGCCGCGTCGCTGAAATTGCGGAACGTGACCCGCACGGGGGCGAGCTCGCGCTGGCTGAAGCCGCTGGCTTGGCAGACCACAGCGACGGCGGTCTGGAACACCAGGGTCTGGCCGCGCATGCGTCGCAGCTGGGCGGCCGCGCGGGCGTGGTCTCCGGGCTTGCCCAGCGGCTCGCCGCCCAGGTCGGCCACCTGGTCGGAGCCGATCACCACAGCCTCCGGGAAGCGGCGCGCCACCGCCAAAGCCTTCTCGAGGGCGAGCCGCTCGGCCAGGGTGCTTGGCGACTCCTCGGGACGTGGCGTTTCGTCGACCTCGGGGGGGTGGACCTCGAATGGCAGAAGGAGGCGAGCGAGCAACTCGCGACGATATCGCGAGGTCGAGGCAAGAATCAGGGGGCGTTGCATGGCCCATGATTGTGCGTGAGCGGTTTAGACTGGCAACGATGAGCAGAGAATTCACCTCCGGCAGGCTCGACGTGAACCGCTTCGCCGAGGCGGCCGCGACGCTTTCGGGCGAGGAGCCCCTCCAGGCCTATCCGCGCCTTGGCGAGGAACTGGCCGCGCCCGCGGCGGACTCCCGCGTCCGTTGGAAGGCCGTCGGCACTCAGCGCGACGGGCATGCGGACGCCACGGTTCCCTGGCTCCATCTGAGCGCATCGAGCACGGTGCCGCTGGTTTGCCAGCGTTGCCTGACCCCGGTGGACGTCGAGTTGAAAGTCGACCGATGGTTTCGGTTTGTCGCTGACGAAGGCACGGCGGCTGTCGAAGACGAGGAATCCGAGGAGGACGTGCTCGTCGCAAGCCGAGATTTCAATCTGCACGCCCTGATCGAGGATGAACTGCTGATGGAAATCCCGGTTACCCCGCGCCACGAACATTGCCCGGAGCCGGTAAGGCTGTCCGCGGCCGATCCCGAGTTCGACGCCGCCGAGGCGACTCGCCCCAATCCCTTCGCAGTCCTTGGCGGCTTGCGGTCGGACAAGCGGAAATAGGCTTGGGATCGAGGGGCTGGCATCTGGTGCTTCGATGGAGCTATAATCACGGGCTTCGCGCGCGCCGCCCCTTGCAGGTGGCCGATGGACGGTAAGGGCCGCCAGAGCCCACGGTCGAGCGCGTGCCCGCCCACTCACCCGAACATTTTCAGGAGCCAGCATGGCTGTCCAGCAAAACAAGAAGTCGCCTTCCAAGCGCGGCATGCATCGTTCCCACAACGCCCTCGGCGTGCCGGGCTTGGCCGTCGAGCCGACCACCGGCGAGACACACCTGCGCCACCACATCAGCCCCAACGGCTTCTATCGCGGCCGCAAGGTGCTCAAGACCAAGTCAGAAGCCTGATCTGCTGTTTCAAGGCTGAAGGCCCGAAGCTACTTTTGCCGTAGCGTCGGGCCTTTGTTTTGATGGTTACGTCTTCCGATTCCGTAACGTCCGCACCGCGCGCGATCACGCTGGCCGTCGATTGCATGGGCGGAGATCATGGGCCGCGCGTCACGCTCGCTGCCTGTCGGTCCTTTCTCGCGCGTCATGCGGAGGCCTCGCTGCTTCTGGTTGGCGCCCCCGCCGCGCTCGCCGGTTTTTCGCACCCGCGCGCCCGGGTTGTACCAGCAAGCGAAGTTGTCGGCATGGACGATCCGGTCGAGGTCGCGCTCCGGAAGAAAAAAGATTCTTCGATGCGGGTCGCGATCCAGCAGGTGAAGGATGGCGTCGCCCAGGCCGCGGTTTCGGCGGGCAACACCGGTGCGTTGATGGCCATTTCGCGCTACTTGCTCAAGACCCTCGAGGGCATCGATCGACCAGCCATCGCCCCCCAACTGCCCAACAGCAAGGGCGGCGCGACCACCGTGCTCGATCTTGGGGCGAACGTGGATTGCGACGCGGAAGACCTTCTGCAATTCGCTGTGCTGGGCTCTGCGCTGGTCTCCGCGCTGACGGGGAACGAGTCGCCTTCGGTCGGCTTGCTCAACGTGGGCGAAGAAGCGATAAAAGGCAGTGAAACGATCAAGAAAGCGAGCCAACTGCTGCGAAAGGCTGCAGCCTCGGATGATCTGAATTTTTACGGCAACGTCGAGGGGAATGACATCTTCAAGGGTACGACCGACATTGTCGTCTGTGATGGCTTTGTCGGAAATGTCACATTGAAAGCGACAGAAGGCGTTGCCTCGATGATCGTCGACTTCCTTCGAATCGAGTATTCGAGCAGCATTTTCAGTAAATTTGCGGCGATCGTGTCCTATCCTGTCCTAAAAGCGCTCAAGCGTCGCCTGGATCATCGCCGATACAATGGCGCGGCCCTCCTCGGGCTGCGGGGGCTGGTATTCAAGAGCCATGGCTCTGCGGATGAAGTGGCCTTCGGTCATGCGCTGGATCGCGCTTATGATGCCGCTCGCAACAACCTGCTCGATCGCGTGCGGGCCCGCATCGCCCACGCCGCGCCATTGCTCGCGCGGCAAGAGCCGGCGACGCCGGTCGACACGGCGGCGCTTCACGTTTGATGACTCCTTTTTCCCGCATCACCGGCACCGGCAGTTACCTGCCGCCGCGTCGAGTAACCAATGACGAACTCGCCCGCGAACTCGCGGCGCGTGGCATCGAAACTTCTGATCAGTGGATCGTCGAGCGAACGGGCATCCGCGCCCGACACTTCGCTGCACCCGATGTGACCAGCAGCGATCTTGGTGTGCACGCCGCCAAGCAGGCGCTCGAGGCCGCAGGCCGCAGCGCTGCCGAAGTCGATCTGATCATCGTTGCGACCTCGACGCCTGACATGGTGTTTCCTTCGTCGGCAGCCATTCTTCAGAACAAGCTGGGCATTGCCGGCTGCCCTGCCTTCGACGTGCAGGCCGTGTGCAGCGGCTTTGTCTATGCATTGACGGTGGCGGACGCAATGATCCGCACGGGCAGCGCCAAGTGCGCGCTGGTCATCGGTGCGGAAGTGTTCTCGCGCATCCTCGATTTCAACGACCGCACCACCTGCGTGCTGTTCGGCGATGGCGCCGGCGCGGTGGTGCTCGAGGCCAGCACCGAGCCCGGCATCCTCGCCAGCGACCTGCATGCCGACGGCAAGCACGCTGGCATTCTTTGCGTGCCCGGCCATGTCTCTGGTGGCAATGTGCTCGGCACGCCTTTGCTCCATATGGACGGGCAGGCCGTGTTCAAGCTCGCAGTCCGCGTGCTGGAGGAGTCCGCCCGTGCCTGCCTTCATAAGGCCGGCAAGGCAAACACCGAGATCGACTGGCTGATCCCCCATCAGGCCAACATCCGAATCATGGAAGGCACTGCGCGAAAGCTCAAGATGCCGCTCGAGAAGCTTGTGGTGACCGTCGACGAGCATGGCAACACCTCCGCAGCCTCCATTCCGCTGGCGCTGGACGAGGCGGTCCGTGGTGGCAAGGTGAAGAAGGGTGACACAGTCATGCTCGAAGGCGTTGGCGGTGGCTTCACCTGGGGCGCGGTGCTATTGAATATGTAGTGCGGCGCGCCGTCCCGTGACGGCGATGCGCGCAACGGAGACGCAGTATGAAATCCTTCGCTTTCGTATTCCCGGGCCAGGGCTCGCAGGCGGTCGGCATGCTCGACGCCTGGGGTGACCACCCGGCCGTGGTCGAGACACTGCGCGAAGCCTCCGATGCGCTGGACGAGGATGTCGCCCGCCTGATCCGCGAAGGCCCGAAAGAAGCACTAGGTCTCACTACCAACACGCAACCCGTGATGCTGGTGGCTGGCATCGCCGCCTGGCGGGCGTGGCTGGCCGAAGGCGGTGCCAAGCCGGCGCTGGTCGCCGGCCACTCACTGGGCGAGTACTCGGCGCTTGTGGCTTCGGGCGTGCTCACCCTGGCGCAAGCGGCGCCGCTGGTGCGCTTTCGTGCCCAGGCGATGCAGCAGGCCGTGCCGGTCGGCGCGGGTGCGATGGCGGCGGTCCTCGGGATGGACGCGGAAAAGGTGAAGGTAGGTTGCTCAGAGGTGACCGCCGGCTTCGGGCCCGGCAGTGCCGAGATCGTCGAGGCCGTGAACTTCAACGACCCGATGCAGACAGTGATCGCCGGCAGCAAGGCAGCGGTCGACAAGGCCTGTGAAGTACTCAAGGCCAAGGGCGCCAAGCGGGCGCTCCCCTTGCCGGTATCGGCCCCCTTCCACTCCAGTTTGATGCGGCCTGCGGCCGAAGCCCTGCGCCAGCGGCTGGCATCGGTGAGCCTGGCGGCGCCGCAGATCCCGATACTCAACAACATCGATGTGGCGGTGGAAACCGAGGCCGACCGGATCCGCGACGCCTTGGTGCGCCAGGCTGCGGGCCCCGTGCGGTGGGTGGAAAGCGTGCTGGC
Source organism: Variovorax sp. WDL1 (assembly GCF_001541225.1). Lineage (GTDB taxonomy): Bacteria > Pseudomonadota > Gammaproteobacteria > Burkholderiales > Burkholderiaceae_C > Variovorax. The sequence goes on from NZ_LMTS01000124.1 coordinate 36,993, forward strand.
CCTGAAAGGGCGCGGCGTGGAGGTCATCGTGGAATGCGGGCCCGGCAAGGTGCTCGCCGGAATGGCAAAGCGCATTTCGCCCGAGCTCGTCGCGGCCTCTGTCTACGACCCGGCAACCCTGGCGGAAACCCATCAACTGCTCGGCGCCTGACGCCGGCTCAACATTTCACCTCCCATGAGTATTCCCAAATTCGAGGGCCAGGTGGCTCTTGTCACCGGTGCCTCGCGCGGCATCGGGGCGGCGATCGCGCTCGAACTCGCGCATCGTGGCCTGCAGGTCATCGGTACCGGCACCACCGAAGAGGGCGCCAACAGAATCACCGCCGCGCTCGGCGCTCATGGTGGACGCGGCTTGGCGCTCGACGTGAACGATGGTCCGGCGGTCGAGGCGCTGGTCGACCAGATTGTCAAGGCTTATGGTGCGATCCACGTGCTGGTCAACAACGCCGGCATCACGCGCGACATGCTGGCCATGCGCCTGAAGGATGAGGATTGGGATGCGGTGCTCGACACCAATCTCAAGGCCGTCTTCCGCCTTTCGCGCGCGGCGATCCGTCCCATGATGAAGCAACGCTACGGCCGCATCATCAGCATCACCAGTGTGGTCGGCGCGTCGGGCAATGCCGGCCAGGCCAACTACGCCGCGGCCAAGGCCGGTGTCGCGGGCATGACCCGTGCGCTGGCACGCGAGCTCGGCAGCCGCAACATCACGGTCAACTGCGTCGCGCCCGGCTTCATAGAGACCGACATGACCGCCAACCTGCCCGAGGCCCAGCAGCAGGCGCTGCTGGCGCAGATCCCCCTCGGCCATCTCGGCAAGCCGGCGGATATCGCCCATGCCGTCGCCTACCTGGCTTCGCCTCAGGCCGCCTATGTGACCGGGCAGGAGTTGCATGTCAATGGCGGCATGCATATGTGAGGAAGCAATTCCTTTGCTGGTTGGGGCAGGGCCAAACGCCATGATCCGGCCGGCTAAAATCATCGATTACCTACAACCCTTAGAGGGAACCAAATGAGCGATATCGAAGCACGTGTCAAGAAAATCATTGCCGAGCAACTTGGCGTTGAAGAGTCCCAGGTCACCAACGAGAAAGCTTTTGTCGCGGACCTCGGTGCAGACTCGCTCGACACGGTCGAACTGGTGATGGCACTCGAAGACGAATTCGGCATCGAGATCCCGGACGAAGACGCCGAGAAGATCACGACTGTCCAGAACGCCGTCGACTACGCCACCAAGAATCAAAAGGCCTGATATCGGCCACACTGGGTTCCTGCATCGGTTTGCGGCTGCCATGAACGCGCAGTCCGCCCGATGGTCTCAGTGCCTTCAGAAAGGTTTGCCGGCATGACCAAACGCCGCGTCGTTGTGACCGGACTCGGTTGCATTGCCCCTGTCGGAAATACCGTCGCCGAGTGCTGGGCCAATCTGCTCGCCGGAAAGTCGGGCATCGACACCATCGCCAGCTTCGATGCGAGCGCTTTCGCGTGCAAGTTCGCGGGCGAGGTGAAGGGTTTCGACATAACCCAGTACATTGCCGAAAAGGAAGCGCGCCACATGGATCGCTTCATCCACCTCGGCTTGGCTGCTGCGATGCAAGCGGTGCAGGACAGCGGTCTGCCGACCGGCGATGCGCTGTCCCACGAAGACGCCGTTCGCATAGGCTGCAATATCGGCTCCGGCATCGGTGGACTCCCCATGATCGAGGCGACACACGCCGAGCTGACCAAGCGCGGGCCGCGCCGCGTCTCCCCGTTCTTCGTGCCCGCTTCGATCATCAACATGATCTCTGGCCATGTGTCGATCCTGTACGGCTTCAAGGGGCCCAACATCGCGATCGTTACGGCCTGCACCACCGGTTTGCATGCGATCGGCACCTCCGCTCGCATGATCGAGTATGGCGACGCCGATGTGATGATTGCCGGCGGTGCCGAGTCCACGGTTTCGCCGCTCGGCATTGGCGGCTTTGCCGCGGCCCGCGCGCTGTCCACGCGCAACGACGACCCCGCCACGGCCTCTCGCCCCTGGGATCGCGACCGTGACGGCTTCGTGCTCGGCGAGGGCGCGGGAGTGGTGGTGCTCGAGGAATACGAGCGAGCCAAGGCACGCGGCGCCAAGATTTACGCTGAAGTCGCTGGCTTCGGCATGAGCGCCGATGCCTTCCACATGACCGCTCCGGACGTCGATGGGCCGCGTCGCTCGATGGTGGCTGCGCTGAACAACGCCAGCGTCAACCCCGACCAAGTCCAGTACCTCAACGCGCACGGTACCTCGACGCCGCTCGGCGACCTCAACGAGACCAACGCGATCAAGAAGGCCTTCGGCGAGCAAGCCGGGAAGCTGGTGGTGAATTCGACCAAGTCCATGACCGGCCACCTGCTGGGGGGTGCCGGGGGCATCGAGTCGGTGTTTACCGTGCTGGCGATCCACCATCAGAAGAGCCCTCCGACGATCAACATCTTCAATCAGGATCCGGAGTGCGATCTCGACTACTGCGCCAATGAAGCGCGCGATCTCAAGATCGACGTCGCAGTGAAGAACAACTTCGGGTTCGGCGGCACCAACGGCACGCTGGTGTTCAAGCGCGCTTGAATTCCCAGGACCCATGCACGGCGCCCCGTCGGTGAGCTACCCGGTGGGGCGTTCGCGTATTGCGGACCGTCTCCTGCTACTCCTTTGGATCAGCGGCGCGTGCTGCGCGGTTGCGGCATGTGCTCGGCTGGGCCAGGTAGACTGGCGCGCCGGGCTGCTGGTCCTCTGCGCCCTCGCAGCAGGCGTGGCTGCATGGAGAGGCTCGCCACGCCGTGCTTCGTCCGATGTGCTAGATTTCGACGGCTCGCGCTGGTCGATTAGGGGCGCGACGGCCGTGCAGGCGGCTCGCGTGCGGATTGCCCTCGATGGCCAGTCCTGGCTTCTCGTACGCATGACTGAACCCGGCGGCGCCTGCAGGTGGGTCTGGCTCGAGCGGCGAACCATGCCGGAACGCTGGCAGAACTTGCGCCGTGCGGTATATTCGCGCCCCATTCCGGCCAGCCGGACCCTGACCGACGCCGGGTCCGCGCCCATCGGCGCGCAACACCCTCTTTCATGACCGCAGCTCCGCCGCCCGTCCCGCCCGATGCCGGCCTGACCGATGCGCCGACCGCCGCGCCGCCCAGAGCCGGGGAGGTCGATTTCCAGTTGGTTCAGCGCACGGTCGCGGGCGATCAGAAGGCCTTCGAATTGCTTGTCCTCAAATACCAGCGTCGGATTGAGCGGCTCATCGGCCGCATGGTGCGGGACGTGAATCTGGTCGAGGACATCGCGCAGGAGACCTTCATCCGCGCCTATCGCGCCCTGCACCAATTCAGGGGCGAGGCGCAGTTCTACACGTGGCTCTACCGCATCGCTGTCAACACGGCCAAGAAGGCCCTGGTGGACATGAAGCGCGATCCGACGGTGACCGAGAGCATGCTGCGTTCGTCTTCCGATGAGGATGATGAAACTTACCGGCCTGGAAACGAACCAACCAGCGACGAAACGCCCGAATCCGTGCTGGCCGCCAATGAAATCGCGGCCGCCGTCGAAGCAGCGATGGAGGCACTGCCCGCAGAGCTGAGGCAGGCGGTCACGCTGCGCGAGATCGAAGGCATGAGCTACGAAGAGATCGCCGAGGTCATGAGTTGTCCCATCGGTACGGTGCGGTCGCGGATTTTCAGGGCGCGCGAAGCCATTTCGGCCAGAGTCAAACCGTTGCTGGACAACCAGTCCGGCAAACGTTGGTAAGCAGGTGAACAAGATGAAGCACACAATCACTGTCCATGAGCAGGTTTCCGCACTCGCCGACGGGCATCTGCGGGATGACGAGTTCGCCCAGATGATTGACAAGGTCTGCGGTAGCGATGACTTGCGCGCGACCTGGCATGCCTACCATGTCGTCGGGGATGTCCTGCGGTCCGGCGTCCATACCACGTGCAGCGACAGCTCGCAGTTCCTTTCGCGGCTCCAGCAACGACTGGCAGCGGAGCCCTCCGTTCCGGTGCTCGCCCCGGATGTCACGGCAATGCCCGTGCTGCGTCGCGCCGAGGCGGCCAACGAGCCGGTATTCCGATGGAAGCTCGTGGCCGGTGCGGCATCGCTCGCAGCTGCTGCGGCCATCGGCTGGAACTGGGTCGGGGGTGCCGGTCCTCATTCGGCGGCGCAACTGGCGCAGCAACAGCAGGGCTCGGGCTCGGTGTTAGCCGCAAGCGGGTCCGCGCCGCAGGGCGCATCCGCCCTGGCGCCGATGCGAGTCGTAGTGGGGAATGGGCACCCGCAGGTCATGCTGCGCGATCCGCGCCTCGACCAGTTGCTTGAAGCGCACCAGCAAGTGGGCGGCGCCTCCCAGATGCCCTCGGGTTTCCTGCGCAATGCGACCTTTGACGGGCCGTCGCGTTGATGATCGTGCGTCCGCAATGACTGTCTCGATGCTGATGTCTGCGCGTGGCGCGGTGCTCCTGGTTGCGGCGCTATGCGTCGCGCCGATGGTCGTAGCCCAGAGCGGGGCGCCCTCACCGTCGGCAAAGGGGGCGATCAGCGCGGCCAGCGGCGAGGCGCCGACGTTGAGCGTGGTCGAGTGGCTGCAGCGCATGCACACGGCATCGCGGCAGCGTTCCTATGCAGGGACCTTCGTCGTTTCCGCAGCCGGCGGGAACCTGTCGAGTGCCCGCATCTGGCATGTCTGCGAAGGCGACCTCCAGTTCGAGCGCGTCGAGGTGCTGTCGGGGCCGCCGCGCTCGACCTTCAGGCGCAACAACCACGTGATGACCTTCCTGCCCGAGATGAAGATCGTCAAGAGCGAGAAGCGCGAGAACCTCGAACTGTTTCCGAATCTGCTCGGTGCGCCCGACTCCGCGATCGGCAACTACTATGGTGCACGCGTAGTAGGCAAGGATCGTGTCGCGGGCTTCGATGCCGACGTCGTGCACCTGGAGCCGCGCGATGGCCTGCGTTTCGGCTACCGCATCTGGAGCGAGCGGCGATCGGGCCTGGTCGTGAAGTTGCAGACGCTCGACGGCGAGAACCGGGTCATCGAACAGTCTGCCTTTTCCGAACTCCAGCTCGATGCACCGGTCAAAGCGCAGGCATTGGCGCAGATGATGGCCAGCACCGCAGGCTACACGGTGGAGAAATCCGAGCTCGAGCGCAGCACGCCTCTCAAGGAAGGTTGGGCCCTGCGAGCTCCCATTGCCGGTTTCAAGCCTGTCAGTTGCTACAGGCGCGCGATGGGCACTGCGGCGGGCGGCGAGCAAGGGCACACCATGCAGTGGATATTCTCCGATGGTCTGGCAACTGTCTCGCTCTTCGTGGAGCCTTACGACGCCAAACGTCAACCGCGGGAGGTCCTGCTCGCACTCGGCGCCACCTACACCCTGACGCGCAAGCTGTCGAACGAGGATGGCGATTGGTGGTTGACCGTGGTCGGCGAAGTCCCGCCTCAGACGCTCGATGGATTCGCGCAGAGCCTTGTGCGCGCGCGTTGAGCCGCCATATTGATTTTTGTTTTCTCCCATAAGGAAGCCGATGATGTTCAGAACCGAGAGGAACAGGATCCGCTCATTCTTCCTGGCCGGCGCATTCATGCTCGCCTCCGGCGCTGCGCTGCTGCCGGTCACACCGGCCAGTGCGCAGAGCCAGGCGCGCGTGCTGCCCGACTTCACCGATCTGGTCGATCAAGTCGGCCCGGCGGTGGTCAATATCCGAACCGTAGAGAAGGTGACGCAGCGCGGCGGCAGCGGCGAGATGGACGAGGAGATGCAGGAGTTCTTCCGCCGCTTCTTCGGCCAGCCCATGCCCAGCATCCCGCGCCAGGGGCCGCGCCCGAATCGGCCCCAGTCACCGCAGGAAGAGGAGCGGCCGCGGGGCGTGGGTTCCGGCTTCATCCTGACGTCCGACGGATTCGTGATGACCAACGCCCACGTGGTCGACGGCGCATCCGAGGTTGTGGTGACGCTGGTCGACAAGCGCGAATTCAAGGCCAAGATCATCGGGGCTGACAAGCGCACCGATGTCGCGGTCGTGAAGATCGACGCCACCGGTCTCCCGGCCGTCAAGGTCGGCGACATCTCCAAGTTGCGCGTCGGCGAATGGGTGATGGCCATCGGCTCGCCCTTCGGCCTCGAGAACACCGTGACAGCCGGCATCGTGAGCGCGAAGCAGCGTGACACCGGCGACTACCTGCCCTTTATCCAGACCGACGTCGCCATCAACCCGGGCAATTCCGGTGGGCCGCTGATCAACATGCGCGGCGAGGTGGTTGGAATCAACAGCCAGATCTATTCGCGCTCGGGCGGCTTCATGGGCATCTCCTTCTCGATTCCCATCGACGAGGCAATTCGCGTGAGCGACCAGCTACGCACGAACGGCCGGGTTTCGCGCGGACGCATCGGTGTCCAGATCGACCAGGTCACAAAGGATGTAGCCGAATCCATTGGCCTGGGCAAAGCCCAGGGCGCCCTCGTGCGCGGGGTGGAGGCGGGTTCACCGGGCGAGAAGGCCGGCATCGAGCCCGGCGACATCATCACCCGCTTCGACGGCAAGGCCATCGACAAGCCCAGCGATTTGCCGCGCCTCGTCGGCAATACCAAGCCGGGCACCAAGAGCACGGTCACTGTATTCCGCCGTGGCAATTCGCGCGACCTGAGCGTGACCATTGCCGAGATCGAGCCCGAGAAGCCGGTGCGGGCGGCCGAAAGCGAGGAGCAGCCGGCCACCAAGCCGTCAGCCTCGGCGGCTGCCAAGTCGCTGGGCCTCGCCGTCAGTGACCTTACGGAAGCACAAAAGAAAGAGCTCAAGCTCAAGGGCGGGGTGAAGATCGATTCGGCCACCGAGGCGGCGACCCGCGCTGGCCTGCGCGAGGGAGACATCGTCCTGGCCGTCAACAACACAGAAGTTGCAAACGCCAAGGAGTTTGAATCCGCGCTGGTGAAGGCTGACAAGAGCAAGCCCGTGAGCGTGCTGTTCCGGCGCGGCGATTGGGCCCAGTACGCCCTCATCCGCCCCGCACGCTGAACGGCGCCGGCGTCAAGTGGCCCCATCCCGCAGTCGGGTTTGGGGCTTTTTTGCATCTTGTTTTGGTGTTCCTGCAACCCAAAGCAAAAATTTTTTGATGGGCTCCGAGTGGCTTCAGTTGTTGGTGTCCGCTAACTTGTGAAGGGGCTAACGACGGTTTTCGGTAGAATAGGCCGCCGAGGGCCCCCGCGCGGCGCATAAGCCGGCAGAGCTTCTCCACGATGCGGGATTCCCGCATGTCGCCCACCGGTGCTCCACAGATCGCCCACAAGTTGTTAAGGAACTGGTCCACCGATTCTGTTGATAAGCTGTTTATAAGTCCGATGTTGCTGACCCGCAACGACCGATCCGAGGCCCAGGCCCGTCTGTACGCGCCCCCCTTTTTGCCTACAATGAAGTTCCAACTACTGCAGTTGCCATTGCTTGTTGGTTCAGGGCGCGTCTCTTGGGGACGCGCCCTTTTTTCTTGCCTGCAGCCTGCGGGGCACGAGCCAATTCAAGTACTTAAGCGTTCCCGTTGATGAATCACATCAGAAATTTTTCGATCATTGCGCACATCGACCATGGGAAGTCGACGCTCGCAGACCGCTTGATCCAGCGTTGCGGAGGCCTCGCCGAGCGCGAGATGGAAGCGCAAGTTCTCGACTCGATGGACATCGAGAAAGAGCGTGGGATAACCATCAAGGCGCAGACCGCGGCACTGCACTACAAGGCACGCGATGGGCAGGTCTACAACCTCAATCTGATCGACACACCGGGGCACGTCGACTTCTCTTATGAAGTGAGTCGCTCGCTGTCCGCATGCGAAGGCGCGCTGCTCGTTGTCGATGCGAGCCAGGGCGTCGAAGCGCAGACGGTGGCCAACTGCTACACCGCACTCGATCTCGGTGTCGAGGTGGTGCCAGTGCTCAACAAGATGGACCTGCCGCAGGCCGACCCCGACAACGCGAAGGCCGAGATCGAGGACGTGATCGGCATCGACGCGGGCGATGCAATTCCGTGCTCTGCGAAGACCGGCATGGGCATCGACGAGATTCTCGAGGCCATCGTGGCCAAGGTGCCGCCGCCGCGCGGCAATCCCGACGCGGCACTGCGCGCGATGATCGTCGACAGCTGGTTCGACGCCTATGTCGGCGTGGTGATGCTGGTGCGCGTGGTCGACGGCCGCCTGGCGAAGGGCGACCGCATCAAGATGATGGCCTCGGGTGCGAGCTACAACGCCGACAGCCTCGGCGTCTTTACTCCGGCAACCGAGACGCGCCAGTCGCTCGAGGCCGGCGAGGTGGGCTTCATCATCGCCGGCATCAAGGAGCTGCAGGCCGCGAAGGTGGGCGACACGGTTACGCAGATCAAGACCGGCAGCGGCGGTGCGGCCGCCACTGCCACCGAGGCTTTGCCGGGCTTCAAGGAGATCCAGCCGCAGGTGTTCGCCGGACTCTATCCGACCGAGGCGAGCGAGTACGACTCGCTGCGCGACGCGCTGGAGAAGCTCAAGCTCAACGACTCCTCGCTGCACTACGAGCCGGAGGTGTCCCAGGCGCTCGGCTTCGGCTTCCGTTGCGGCTTTCTGGGCCTGCTGCACATGGAGATCGTGCAGGAGCGCCTCGAGCGCGAGTTCGACCAGGACCTGATCACCACGGCCCCCAGCGTGGTCTACCAAGTCGTGAAGAACGACGGCGAGGTGATCATGGTCGAGAACCCATCGAAGATGCCCGACGTCGGCCGCATGGCGGAGATCCGCGAGCCCGTCGTGACAGTCCATCTCTACATGCCGCAGGAATACGTCGGCTCGGTGATGACGTTGGCCAACCAGAAGCGTGGCGTGCAGATGAATATGGCCTACCACGGCCGCCAGGTCATGCTGACCTACGAGATGCCGCTGGGCGAGATCGTGCTGGACTTCTTCGACAAGCTGAAGTCGGTCAGCCGGGGCTACGCATCGATGGACTACGAGTTCAAGGAGTACCGCGCCTCGGACGTCGTCAAGGTCGACATCCTGCTCAACGGCGAAAAGGTCGACGCGCTGTCGATCATCGTTCACCGCAGCCAGAGCCAGTACCGCGGCCGGGCGGTCGTTTCCAAGATGCGCGAGATCATCAGTCGCCAGATGTACGACGTTGCGATCCAGGCCGCCATCGGGGCCAACATCATTGCGCGTGAGACAATCAAGGCCCTGCGCAAGAACGTGCTCGCCAAGTGCTACGGCGGCGACATCACCCGCAAGCGCAAGCTTCTCGAGAAGCAGAAGGCGGGCAAGAAAAGAATGAAGCAGATCGGCTCGGTCGAGGTCCCGCAAGAGGCCTTTCTCGCCATCCTGCAGGTCGAAGACTAAGAACGCGGTATCGATGGCATTTCTCACCTCCCTGATCCTTGCGGCTTTCGTTGGTTATATCGGTGCCTGGTACTTCGGTGCGGTCGAAGGCAACTTCGCGCTGCTGCTGTTCCTCGCCACCGTGGTCACGGGCCTGTACTGGCTGGCGGAGCGCTTTTATTTCCTGCCTCGGCGCCGGAAAGCGGCCGAGGCGCTGGAGAGCTCGCTGGCCAAACGGCGAGAAGAGCTGACTCGCCAGGGCATCACCCAGGTCGACACCACGGACCCCAAGGCGCGCGAACGCCTGCTCCTGCAGCCCTGGTGGCTCGACTGGACGGCAGGCCTCTTCCCGGTGATCCTGGCGGTGTTCCTGCTGCGCTCCTTCCTGGTCGAGCCCTTCAAGATTCCCTCTGGCTCGATGATGCCCACGCTGCTCACGGGCGACCTGATCCTGGTCAACAAGTTCACCTACGGCCTGCGCCTGCCCGTCATCAACACCAAGATGACCGACGGCACCCCGCCGGCTCGCGGCGACGTGATGGTGTTCCGCTACCCGCCCAAGCCGAGCATGGACTACATCAAGCGCGTGATCGGTGTGCCGGGTGACGAAGTGGCCTACCTGAACAAGAAGCTCACCATCAACGGCCAGCCGGTCAGCAAGCAGGCGGAGCCCGACTATTTCGACGAGGAGGCGATGCGCTACCTCAAGCAGTATTCCGAGGACCTGGGCGGCAAGAGGCACATGCTGCTCAATGACGAGGGCCGTCGAGCCGGCCTTTCGGAAGCTGAAATCATGGCGTTCCCGAACCAGGAAAATTGCCGCTACAGTGTCGAGGGCTTGGTGTGCAAGGTGCCGCCGGGCCACTATTTCATGATGGGCGACAACCGCGACAACTCGCTCGATTCGCGCTACTGGGGTTTCGTGCCTGACAAGAACATCGTGGGCAGGGCCTTCTTCGTCTGGATGAATTTCGGCGACCTCAAGCGCATCGGTGGGTTCCAATAATCGGGGTTTTGGAGGGAAAGAGGGCATGAGAGCAAGTCAATCCAGGCGGCGCCAGCGTGGCATATCGTTCATCGGGCTGTTGTTCGTCGCCATCGTGCTGGCCAGTGTCGGCGTGGTGGTGGCCCAGGTCATCCCGACGCTGATCGAGTACCAGGCGATCACCAAGGCCGCGAACAAGGCCAAGGAGGGAACGACTGTTCCCGAGGTCCGGGCGATCTTCGACCGCGCTCAGGCCATCGACGACTTCCAGTCGGTGGCGGGCAAGGACCTCGACGTCAAGAAGGTCGGAGACAAGGTCGTGGTGTCCTTCGCCTATGAGCGCGAGATCCACTTGTTCGGGCCGGCCTATCTGACGCTCAAGTACGCAGGCCAATCCAACTGAGATGGACGCCCACGGGGTCGCGACCAAGCCCTTGCGTCTCCCTGTCGAGGGGCTGCGCATGCCCTGGCGCAACGCCTCGACGGGCCGGCCGTGACGGGCAGTGGCCTTGACGCGCTGCAGGCGCGCCTCCAGCATTCCTTTTCCGACCCGCGGCTGCTGCAGCGCGCATTGACGCACCGCAGCTTCTCGGCCGATCACAACGAACGCCTCGAGTTCCTGGGTGATTCGGTGCTCAACCTCGCGGTCGCCCACCTGCTCTACGAGCAACTGTCGCAATTGCCCGAGGGCGACCTGTCCCGGGTGCGGGCCAATCTGGTCAAGCAGGACACCCTGCATCAACTGGCGCTCAAGCTGGCACTGTCCCCTCTGCTGCGGCTGGGCGAAGGAGAAGCGCGCTCCGGCGGGCCGAACCGCCCCTCGATCCTGGCCGATGCGTTGGAGGCGTTGATCGGGGCCGTCTACCTCGATGCCGGCTACGGGCCGGCAGAGGCGCTGGTGCGACGGCTCTACGAGTCCGTTGCCATCACGCCGCGCATGGACGCCGCGGCCAAAGATCCCAAGACGGAATTGCAGGAATGGCTGCAGGGCCACAAAATGAAGCTGCCGGTCTACCGCGTGCTCGGCACGCTGGGCGCGGCGCACAAGCAGACCTTCGATGTCGAATGCGAGGTGCCCGAACTGGGTTTGCGCGAACGCGGCATCGGCGGCTCGCGCCGCGCCGGCGAGCAGGCCGCGGCCGCCGCCATGTTGATCCGGCTCAAGGCGCGCGCAGGCGCTGTAAAGGCATCCCCATGAACCATCCCATCGAATCCGATCCGATCCCTCCCGCAGCGGGCGCGGGGCCGAGCCCATCCGCCGGCCAGCGCTGCGGCCTGGTGGCCATCGTCGGCAAGCCCAACGTGGGCAAGTCGACGCTGCTCAATGCGCTGGTGGGCCAGAAGATCAGCATCACCTCGCGCAAGGCGCAGACGACGCGGCACCGCATCACCGGCATGCGTACGCGTGGGGTAACGCAGTTCGTTTTCGTCGACACGCCGGGCTTCCAGACGCTGCACGCCAACGCGCTCAACCGCTCGCTCAACAAGACCGTGGTGGGCGCGGTCTCTGACGTGGACCTGATCCTCTTCGTGGTCGAAGCCGGTAGTTTCACCGCGGCCGACGAGCGGGTGCTGAAACTGCTCGGCACCGGCATTCCGACGGTACTGATTGCCAACAAGCTCGACAACGTGCATCGCCGCAGCGAGGTGGCGCCGTGGCTGCAGGACATGCAGGGCCGGCACGCCTTCGCCGAGTTCGTTCCGATGTCGGCCAAGAATCCGAAGGATATCGAACGCCTGTTCGGCATCTGCGAAAAGTACCTGCCGGAGCAGCCCTGGTGGTATGCCGAGGACGAGCTCACCGATCGCAGCGAACAGTTCCTCGCGAGCGAGCTGGTGCGGGAAAAGCTGTTCCGCCTGACGGGCGACGAGCTTCCCTACACATCGACCGTGGTGATCGACAAATACGAGGAGGAGCCGCCTGCCCGCAAGGGCCAGAAGCGCCTGCTGCGCATCGCCGCAACCATCGTCGTGGAGCGTGACAGCCACAAGGCGATGGTGATCGGCGACAAGGGCGAGCGCATCAAGCGCATCGGCATGGAAACGCGGCAGGAGCTCGAAAAGCTCGCCGACGCCAAGGTCTTCATCGAGCTGTGGGTCAAGGTGCGTTCGGGGTGGGCCGACGACGAGGCACGGGTGCGTTCATTCGGATATGAATGAACATGCCCCAGGGTGAATGGCTACCCACCGCGTCTCGCATGAACCGGCCTATGTGCTGCACCGGTACGACTGGAGCGAGTCGAGCCTGATCCTGGAGGTCTTCACCCGCCACCACGGACGCATCGCCCTGGTGGCCAAGGGGGCCAAGCGGCCGAGCTCCAACTTCAGGCCGGTGCTGCTGCCCCTGCAGCCGCTGCAAGTCAGCTACGGCGGCGACGCCGAAATCCGAACGCTCAAGGGGGCCGAGTGGATGGGTGGCCATGTGATGCCTACCGGCGAGGCGCTGCTGTCGGGCTACTACCTGAACGAACTGCTGCTGCGCTTGCTGGCGCGCGACGATGCGCACGAGGCGTTGTTCGACGGTTACGCGATCCTGGTGCAGGTGCTGGCCGGCGACCACGGGGGCGCCCAGGCTGCCACCCAGGCCGCCGCGCTGCGGGCCTTCGAACTGCTGCTGCTGCGCGAGGTCGGGCTGTTGCCGGTGCTCGATATCGAAACACTGACGCTGGCGCCCATCCACGCGCAGACTCGGTACTCCCTCGTGCCCGAGGCCGGCCTGCGCATCGCCGCCGAGGACGAAGCCGCACTCGAGGGCGCCGACTGGCAGGCCCTGCAGCGCACGCTGGAGGAGCGCGCGCCGCTGGCCGCCACGCTGCGCCACGTCGCGACCATGAACGCCGGCGCCAGCAGCGCCCTGCGCAACCAGCTGCGCGTGCTGCTCAACTACCATTGCGGTGTAAGCACCCTGCGCACGCGCCAGATGATGAGAGACCTGCAAGCCCTATGAGCACTTCCCTGTCGATCAATCTCAACAAGGTGGCGCTGGTGCGCAACACCCGCTCGCTGGGCATCCCCAGCGTGCTCTTTGCCGCCGCGATGTGCCTGGATGCCGGGGCGCACGGCATCACGGTGCACCCGCGGCCCGACCAGCGCCACATCCGCCCGCAAGACGTGCAGGACCTGTCGGAGCTGCTGCGCAAGGACTGGCCTCGGGCCGAGTTCAACATCGAGGGCAACCCGTTCCACAACCTGATGGACTTCGTGCGCGAGCTGCGCCCGCACCAGGCCACCTTCGTTCCCGACGACGTGGCCCAGTCGACCAGCGACCACGGCTGGACCTTTCCCGACGATGCCGATCGGCTGCGGCCGCTGATAACCGAAGCCAAGACCCTGGGGGTGCGCGTGAGCCTGTTCATGGACCCTGAGCCGGACATGATGGCGGCCGTGAAGGCGGTCGGTGCCGACCGCATCGAGCTGTACACCGAAGGCTATGCCGCCTCGCGCGGTACCTCCAGGGCGGACGCGGTGCTGGCGCTCTACGCCGAGGCCGCCCGCGCCGCGCAGGCCGCTGGGCTCGAAGTCAATGCCGGTCACGACCTCAGCCGCGACAACCTCACCGAGTTCCTGCGGGCTGTGCGCGATGTGCGTGAGGTTTCGATCGGCCATGCCTTCGTCTCCGATGCCCTGGAGCTCGGTTACGCCGCGGCCACGCGGGACTACCTGCACTGTATTCGAGAGGCCGCGTGATCTACGGCATCGGCACCGACATCTGCGACATCCGCCGCATCGCCGCCACCTTCGAGCGCCAGGGTGAGCGCTTCGCGCAGCGCGTGCTGAGCGAGGCCGAACTCAAGGTCTGGCGCGCCCGCAGCGCCCGCTGGCCGAAGCGCGGCCTGCGCTACCTGGCCACGCGCTTTTCCGCCAAGGAGGCCTTCAGCAAGGCCATCGGCATGGGCATGCGCATGCCGATGAGCTGGCGGCTGTGCGAGATCGCGAACCAGCGCAGCGGCAAGCCCGTGATCGTGCTTCATGGTGTGTTGAAGGACTGGTTCGAAGCCGAAGGCCTGGTCGCGTACGTGACGGTGACCGACGAAACCGACTATGCGGCCAGCTTTGTCGTGGTCGAACGCAAGCAATGACCGAACAGAATTCCATGCACGCCCCCTTGATCATCGACGTCGCGGGCACCGCGTTGAATGCCGCCGACCGCCGCCGCCTTGCCGATCCACTGGTGGGCGGCGTGATCCATTTCGCGCGCAACTGGCAGGACCGGGGGCAGATGAGCGCTCTCAACGCGGAGATCAAGGCGCTGCGACCCGACATCCTGGTCTGCGTCGACCATGAAGGAGGACGCGTGCAGCGTTTCCGCTCCGACGGCTTCACCCTGCTGCCTTCCATGCGCACGCTGGGCGAGCTCTGGATGCGCGATCCAATGCGTGCCACCCAGGCGGCCGTCGCCTGCGGCCATGTGCTGGCCGCCGAGCTGCGCGCCTGCGGCGTCGATTTCAGCTTCACGCCCGTCCTGGACCTGGACTATGGCGAAAGCAGCGTGATCGGCGACCGCAGCTTCCATCGCGATCCGCGCGTTGTCGCGCTGCTGGCCCGCAGCCTGGCGCACGGCCTGCTGCAGGCGGGCATGGCCAACTGCGGCAAGCATTTTCCGGGGCATGGCTTCGTGCGTGCCGACTCGCACGTGGCGACTCCCGTGGACCGCCGCAGCCTCAAGGCGATCCTGGCCGACGATGCAAAGCCCTACGACTGGCTGGGCGGCACGCTGGCTGCGGTCATGCCGGCGCATGTGATCTATCCGAAGGTCGACGCCCGCCCGGCAGGCTTCTCGCCGAAGTGGCTGAAGCAGATCCTGCGCGACCGGTTGGGGTTCGACGGGGCGGTGTTCAGCGACGACCTCAGCATGGAGGCCGCGCGCAGTATCCAAGGCGAATTGCTGAGCTACACCGATGCCGCGCTCGCCGCACTCGATGCAGGCTGCGACCTCGCGCTGCTGTGCAATCAGAGCATCGGTGAGAGCACGGTGCTCGACGAAGTGCTCGACGGCTTTGCAGCAGCGCGCCGCAACGGCGGCTGGAAGCCGGAGGCCGTCCGCGAGGCGCGCCGGCGCGCTCTGCTGCCGCGGGGCGATGCGCTCGCCTGGGACGACCTCATGCGCTCGCCGGCCTATCGGCAGGCTGCCGCGACGCTGTCCGGGCTCTGAGCTCGGTCAGGCTGTCGTCGACCAGAGTGCGGATCCGCCATTCTCCAGATGCGTCAGGTAGAGGCGCAGGTCGAACTCGAACTGGTGATAGTCCGGCTCCATGTGCATGCAAAGCTGGTAGAAGGCCTTGTCATGCTCGCGCTCCTTCGTGTGCGCCAGTTCGTGAACCACGATCATGCGCAACCATTCGATCGGCACTTCCTTGAACAGGCTCGCCACGCGGATCTCGCGCTTCGCCTTGAGCTTGCCGCCCTGCACGCGCGAGATGGTCGTGTGAGTGCCGAGCGCGTTGCGAATCACGTGCAGCTTGTTGTCGAAGGCAACCTTGGCCAGCGGCTCGGCGTTGCGCAGGAACTCGCTCTTCAGTCCGCTCACGTAGTCGTAGAGCGCGCGGTCGGTCCGGATGCCATGCACGCCGCCGTAGCGCTTCAGCAGCCAGTCGCCGAGCCGGCCCTGCGTCGTGAGCTGCTCGACCTGGGCGCGCAGCGACGCGGGGTAGGCGGCCAGGTACTTCATGCGGGTCGCGGCATTCCGGCGCCGGCCGCCGTATAAGCCAGGCCTGCGGCCACCCCGCCGAAGAGATCGCCTTCGATGACCTGCGTGCCCGGGAAGGCCTGTCGCAGCGCGCTCTGGAAGGGGCGCAGGGCCGAGGAGCCGCCCGTCAGATAAAGGGCGTCGAGCTGGTCTCCCCGCAGGCCTGCACGCGCGACGCAATCGCGGGCACACGCGATGACGTTGTCGAGCTGAACTGCGATCTGGCGGTCCATGTCGTCGGCCGTGAGCATGGCGCTCAGCTTCGGCTCTGCGAAGGACAGGTCGATCGACACGTCGTTGCTGGTCATCGAACTGCGGATCTTGGCCTCTTCCACCTCGCTGGCAATGCGATGCCCCTGCCGGTCCGAGAGCACGTTCATGAGCCGGTCGTGCAGCCGCGTATCGAGGTAGTTGACGCGCAGTTCCTGCGCCTGCCGCATCGCCTTCGGCGCATAGAGCCAATTGATCAGATGCCATGAGGACAGGTCGAAAAAGGTCCTGCTCGGCACCTCGCGGCCCTGCGGGCCGATGTGGCGGAAACCGAAATGCGGCATCACGCATTCGACGCTGAGCCGCTGGTCGAAGTCCGTGCCGCCGATGTGTACGCCTGTGGTGGCCAGCACGTCGCCGGATCGATCTGCTATGGCGATCCGCCCTGGGCCCAGGCGTACCACGGTGAAGTCGGAGGTGCCACCGCCGATGTCGACGATCAGCACCAGCGACTCGCGGGTGACGCGCCGCTCTTGGTCGAAGGCGGCTGCGATCGGCTCGTACTGGAAGTCGACGTCGCCCAGCCCGGCGTTCCGCGCGGCCCGGCGCAGCGTGGCTTCGGCCTCGCGGTCGCGCGCCGGATCTTCGTCCACGAAATGCACCGGGCGGCCGACGACGACCCGCGCGGGCCGGGCGCCGAGCTGGCGGTGGGCGCGTGCGGCAAGCTCCGACAGGAAGAGGGCGATGATGTCCTCGAAGCTGACCCGTTGATGGCCGATCTCCGTCTGGTCCTGCATCAGCGCGCTGCCGAGCAGGCTCTTGAGCGATCGCATCAGCCGGCCTTCGGTGCCCGCCAGGTACAGCGCGATCGCCTCGCGGCCGAAATGCGTGCTGCGGTCCTCGGTGTTGAAGAAGACCGCGGTCGGGATTGTCGTCGCCGATCCCTCCAGCGGCAGCGGGCGGGCGAGCTCGCTCCCGGCCACGCACGCGACCGCGGAATTGGACGTGCCGAAGTCGATGCCGAGGACGGGCGCCTGTGTGCTCAAGATTCCCGGCGCAATGCAGGAAAAAGGATCACGTCACGGATGCTGGGCGAATCGGTCAGCAGCATCATCAGCCGATCGATACCGATGCCGCAGCCGCCGGTCGGCGGCATGCCGTACTCCAGCGCGCGCACGAAGTCGTGGTCGAAGAACATCGCCTCGTCGTCGCCGCTGTCCTTGGCCGAGACCTGGGCATTGAAGCGCGCGGCTTGATCCTCGGCATCGTTGAGTTCGCTGAAGCCGTTGCCGAACTCCCGGCCGGTGATGTAGAGCTCGAAGCGCTCGGTGACCTCCGGGCGCTCGTCGTTGGCGCGCGCCAGGGGAGAGATCTCGGTCGGATGCTCCATGATGAAGGTCGGCTGCCAGAGCTTCTCTTCCACCGTCTCCTCGAAGTACATGACCTGCAGGCTTGCCAGGCTGCGTTGGGAGAGTTTGTCCTTTTCCTCGCTCAAGCCGAGCTTGCGAAGCGCATCGCGCAGCCAAGCGGGATCGCCGGCGTTCGCGCCGGCCTCGGTGTGCCTGGCGATCGCCTCGCGGATGGTGAGCCGCTCGAAAGGCTGGCTCAGGTCCACCGGCTTGCCCTGGTACTCGAGCTGCAGGTTTCCCACGCTCTTCTGCGCAATGGTGCGGATCAGCGTTTCGGTGAAGTCCATCAGGTCGCGGTAGTTCCAGTAGGCCGCGTAGAACTCCATCATCGTGAACTCGGGATTGTGCCGCACCGAGATGCCCTCGTTGCGGTAGCTCCGGTTGATCTCGAAGACGCGCTCGAAGCCGCCGACGATCAGGCGCTTCAGATAGAGCTCGGGCGCGATGCGCAGGAACATCTCCTGGTCCAGCGCGTTGTGGTGCGTCTTGAAGGGCTTGGCGTTGGCGCCGCCCGGGATCGGGTGCAGCATCGGCGTCTCGACCTCGAGAAACCCGTGGGCCACCATGAATTCCCGCAGCGCGCTTACCGCGCGGCTGCGTGCCACGAAGCGCTCGCGCGCCGACTCATCGGTGATCAGGTCAACGTAGCGCTGCCGGTACTTCTGCTCCTGGTCGGTCATGCCATGGAACTTGTCGGGCAGGGGGCGCAGGCTCTTGGTCAGCAGGCGCAGCCGGGTCACCTTGACCGATAGCTCGCCGGTCTTGGTCTTGAAGGCGGTGCCTTCGGCGCCGACGATGTCGCCCAGGTCCCAATGCTTGAATTCGGCGTAGGGCGCTTCGCCGACGGCATCTCGCGTGACGTAGAGCTGGATGCGGCCGGTGGCGTCCTGCACCGTGGCGAAGCTGGCCTTGCCCATCACCCGCTTGAGCATCATGCGGCCGGCGACGCTCACGGCGATCGGCGTGGCTTCCAGCGCCTCGGGCTCTGTGTCGTTGTGCGCCGCGATCAGCGCTGCCGCGCGGTCGGCAGGCTTGAAGTCATTCGGAAAGGCGACGCCCTTGCCCTCGGCCTGCGCGGCGCGCAGCGCCTTCAACTTCTCGCGCCGTTCGGCGATGAGCTGGTTGTCGTCGTGGGCGGAGGCTGGAGAGGGGAGGGCGTCGGACATGAGGGGAAAAGTAGGAGCGCGGGTAGTCGCGCGCAACCGGCCATTTTAGCCGCCGGTATCCTGCAGCCCGGCTGCCGGGCTACTTCGTGATGCCGGTGCGCACGAGCAGGTCGCCCACCAGCTCGAGGCGCATCAAGGGGCTATCCAGCTCCATCAGCCGCTGCTTGAGCTCAGGCGGCACGGGCAGCAGCTCGCACCATCGATTGGCCACCCAGCCGCAATCGTCGAAACGGAAGGGCGCCTGAACCGGCAACCTCACTTGCTCGCCGCCCTCGCTGCGGCGCCGCTCCTCAAGGGTGTCCACCAAGCGGCGCAGCGCGTCGGAGACGGCTCGAAGGTCATCGGGCACGGCGAGCGCCACGTCGTCGGCGACGGTCTCGACCTCCGCGGTCCAGAGCCCATGCGTCTGCAACGCGCTGGTGCGCACGCGGAATCGCTGTGTGCCCACGCAGGCGATCTGCATCAGCCCGACCTGCGGGACGTCGAACTCGCGGATTTCGGCGAGCGTCCCGACGCCTGCAAAGCGCTCGGCCTCCGCGCCCGCGCGGCGGACTTCGGCGCCCTGCGTCAGGCTGACCACACCGAAGGGCGTGCCGGCCTTGTGGCATTTGCCGATCATGTCCAGGTAGCGCACCTCGAAGATGCGCAGGGGCAGGAAGCCACCCGGAAAGAGCACGGTACCGAGCGGGAACAGGGGCAGTGGCTGCGGGAGGGGTTGAATCGTCATCGAGGAACCTTGCGTGGCTATCATCGCATTCCGTTCACGACAGCGCGCCATGTTCTACCAGATCCCTTCGTTCCTTCTCGACGTGATCGTCGGCCTCCTCGGCGGGGCGTGTCTGCTGCGCCTGTACATGCAGTACCACCGCGTGCCCTTCGGCAACCCGCTGGGGCGCTTCGTCTTCGCGATCACCGACTGGATCGTGCTGCCGCTGCGGCGCGTCATACCCGCAGTCAAACGCTGGGACCTGGCGAGCGCCGCGGCTGCGTGGTTGCTGGTGATGCTCAAGTTCCTGTTGCTGTGGGCCTTGATGGGGGCGCTCGGCCGCTGGGCGATCCTGCCGCTGGTGTCGCTGATTGGGCTGATGCAGCTCGCGGTGTCGGGCCTGACCGCGCTGTTGATCGTCTACGCGGTTCTCTCGTGGATTCCGAATGCATCGTCGATGCTCCAGGACCTGATCGGGCGCTTGGCCGAGCCGTTGGTGCGGCCGCTGAGGCGCTTCATTCCGTTGGTGGGCGGCGTGGACTTGTCGCCGCTCGCTGCCATCGTGCTGCTCCAGGTGGGCGCCATCGTGCTGGGAAGCCTGATGGCGACGGTCTTCGGGATGGGACGCTAGCCCGGTCAGACCACTGCGTCGGCCGGCTGGCGCAGCAGCATTGCCAGCGTGTTGGCGACCGTCTTGCGCAGCTCGCGCCGATCGCAGATGAAGTCGATGGCACCCTTGGTCTGAAGGAATTCGGCGCGCTGGAAGCCTTCGGGCAGCGTCACCCGCACAGTCGATTCGATCACGCGCGGGCCGGCAAAGCCGATCAGTGCCTTGGGCTCGGCGATCACCACATCGCCCACGAAGGCGAAGCCGGCGCTCACCCCGCCCATGGTGGGGTCGGTCAGCACGCTGATGTAGGGCAGGCCCTTCTTGGCCAGGCGCGTGAGCGCCGCGTTGGTCTTGGCCATCTGCATCAGCGACAGCAGGCCTTCCTGCATGCGCGCGCCGCCGGTGGCGGTGAAGCAGATGAAGGGCACCTTCTGCTCGATCGCGGTTTCGACGCCGCGCACGAAGCGCTCGCCGACCACGCTGCCCATGCTGCCGCCCATGAAGTCGAACTCGAAGCAGGCCACAACCACGTTGATGCTGTGGACCGAGCCGCCCATTACCACCAGTGCGTCGGTTTCGCCGGTGTTTTCGAGTGCTTCCTTGAGCCGCTCGGGGTACTTGCGGCTGTCCTTGAACTTGAGGGCGTCGACCGGCAGGACTTCCTGGCCGACTTCATAACGGCCTTCCGAGTCCAGGAAGGCATCGATGCGCGCACGCGCGCCGATTCGGTGGTGGTGGCCGCAACTCGGGCACACGTTCTGGTTGTGCTCGAGGTCGGTCTTGTAGAGCACGGTGTCGCAGCTCGGGCACTTGATCCAGAGGCCTTCGGGCATCTGGCGCCGCTCGCTCGGGTCGGTAGGCGCAATCTTGGGCGGAAGCAGTTTTTCAAGCCAGCTCATGGGGGCTCCAGTTCGAAGTTCTCGCGAAGCAAGCCTTCGCGGCGAGTAGCTCTCCTCTCCCGCCCGCGGGAGAGGGGCTGTCGGCGAAGGCAAACGCCCGCATTATCGGCCAGCCGCATTCTTGGCCGTCGCGGCCGGCAGCGCGTCCAGCGCTTCCCGAATCTCGGACAAAAATTCGCTCACGAGCGGTACCACTCGCTCGCGCGGCTGCCCGTCGATCAGCTGAATGATGCGGCTTCCGATCACCACGGCGTCCGCCGTCGAGCCGACCGCCTGCGCACTGCGGGCATCGCGGATGCCGAACCCCACGCCCACCGGCAACTTCACGTGCTCGCGGATGCGCGGGATCATCCGGCCGACCGCCTCGGTGTCGAGGTGACCGGCGCCTGTCACGCCCTTGAGCGAGACATAGTAGACATAGCCCGTGGCGATACGGCCGACCTGCGCCATGCGCTCGGGCGTGCTGGTGGGGGCCAGAAGGAAGATCAGGTCGATGCCGTGCGCCTGCAAGCCGGCGGCGAAGTCCTCGCATTCCTCGGGCGGGTAGTCGACCACCAGCAGCCCGTCGACGCCGGCGGTCGCTGCATCGCGGATGAAGCTGCCCTTGCCATGCACGCCGTTGTATCGCTCGATGGGGTTGGCGTAGCCCATCAGCACCACCGGCGTCGCGTCGTCTTTGCGGCGGAAGGCGCTCACCATGGCCAGCACCTGCTTCATGCCGATACCCAGCGCGAGCGCGGCCTCGCCGGCTGCCTGGATCACAGGGCCGTCGGCCATCGGGTCGGAGAAGGGCACGCCGAGCTCGATCACGTCGGCGCCTGCTTCAACCATGCCGTGCATCAGCTCGGGGGTGATGTCGGCGTAGGGAAAGCCGGCCGTGACATAGGGAATCAAGGCCCTGCGGCCTTGTTCGTGCAGGCGCTCGAAGGTGGCGGCAATGCGGCTCACTGGAATACCTTCGCCGTCGGCTGCGGTGCTATGAGCCTTCTGGGCGGCCGTGCGGCTCATGCTTTGCCTCCCTTCACGCTGAGGCCGCGCATCGACGGCCGGTCATAGAAGTCCACGCCGGACAGGTCGGCGACCGTGCCGATGTCCTTGTCGCCGCGGCCCGAAAGGTTGACCAGGATCGACTGGTCGGGTCGCATGGTCTTCGCGAGCTTCATCGCATAGGCCACTGCGTGACTGGATTCGAGCGCCGGGATGATGCCCTCGGTGCGGCACAGGTAGTGAAAGGCGTCGAGGGCCTCGGCATCGGTGACCCCCACGTACTCTCCACGGCCGATGTCGGCCAGGTAGGCATGCTCGGGCCCGACGCCGGGGTAGTCGAGCCCGGCGCTGATGCTGTGGGTCTCGGTCACCTGCCCGTCCTCGTTCTGCAAGAGGTAGGTGCGGTTGCCGTGCAGCACGCCGGGGCTGCCGCGCAGGATCGAGGCAGCGTGCTTGCCGCTGTCCAGGCCTTCGCCGGCTGCTTCGACGCCGATAAGGCGCGTACCCGTGAAGGGGATATAGGGATGGAAGATGCCCATCGCGTTGCTGCCGCCGCCCACGCACGCCACCACGACGTCCGGCTGCCGGCCCTCCGCCTCGCCGACGATGCCTTGTGCCGCCAGCATCGCCGGCATCTGCGCAATGCACTCGTCGCCGATCACGCGCTGGAAGTCGCGCACCATCATCGGGTACGGATGCGGGCCGGCCACGGTACCGATGATGTAGAAGGTGTTCTCGACGTTGGTGACCCAGTCGCGCATCGCTTCGTTCAGCGCGTCCTTCAGGGTCTTGCTGCCCGATTCGACCGGGACCACGGTCGCGCCCAGCAGGTTCATGCGATAGACGTTCGGGCTTTGCCGCTTGACGTCCTGGCTGCCCATGTAGACCACGCATTCGAGCCCGTAGCGTGCGCAGATGGTGGCCGTGGCCACACCGTGCTGGCCGGCGCCGGTCTCGGCGATCACGCGCGGCTTGCCCATGCGCCGGGCAAGCATCGCCTGCCCGATGGTGTTGTTGATCTTGTGAGCGCCGGTGTGGTTCAGGTCCTCGCGCTTCAGGTAGATCTGCGCGCCACCCATCTCACGGCTGGTTCGTGCCGCGTGATAGATCGGCGAAGGACGGCCCACGAAATGCGCGAGCTCGTGGCGGAATTCCGCCTGAAACTCGGGGTCGTCCTTGTACCTCGCGTAGGCCTCGCGCAATTCGTTGATCGCGTGCGTCAGCGTCTCGCTGGCGAAAGTGCCGCCATAGATGCCGAAATGGCCGCTCGGATCGGGTTGGTCGTAGCTGTTCATGGTCTCGATCGGTGGGCGGGCCGCCGGACGATCGAGTCGGGCGACGCGCTAGGTCAATGCATCGGCCGCCCGTACGGCGGCCACGAATTCGCGGATCTTCGCGGCGTCCTTGATGCCCTTGGCGGCCTCGACGCCGGAGCTCACGTCAACGGCCAGCGACTTCGCGGCCGTGCGCAACCGGCGAATGCCATCGCCCACGTTTGCAGGTGCGAGCCCACCACTCAAGACGAGGTGAGCGTCGACGGCGGGTGGAAGAAGTGACCAATCGAATGCCTTGCCGCCACCGCCATAGGCTTCGACATGGGCGTCGAGCAGGATGGCCAGGGCGTGGGAGTAATCGGAGGCGTATTTTACGAGGTCGAAGCCCGCCCCGGCAGCGCCGAGCGGAATGCGGGCTGCGCGCATGAAGCGGTGGGCACCGCGGCCGCTGGCTTCCCAGCATTGGCCGGGAGATTCATCCCCGTGGAACTGGGCCATGGCGCCAGGCACGCCTCGCAGGGCCGCCAGAGCCGCAACTGCCGGCTCGTTGACGAACAGCAGGACCGGCGTAACGAATGGCGGAAGTCGCGAGGCCAACTGGCGCGCGCGGTCCGCGGTCACCGCGCGCGGGCTGGCTGGGTAGAGGACGAAGCCCACAGCGTCGGCGCCGGCCTCAACCGCGACATCCACGTCCTGTTCGCGCGTGAGCCCGCAGATCTTGATGCGTGTGCGGGCGGTGGAGGGTGCGGCGCTCATGGCGGGCCATCATACGTAGCGCCACCTGCCTGCAGGGTCGCCTCGGGCGGAAGACCCCATCCGGCGTCGTAGAGCGGTCCGAGGAAGTACAGGCCGTTGGGCGAGAAGGTCGGAGCGGCGACCAGGCGGCTGCGCGCCTCCAGCACGCTGCGCATCCATTCCGGCGGGGCCTTGCCGTGGCCGATGCGGACCAGGCAGCCCATGATGTTGCGGATCATGTGATGCAGGAAGGCATCGGCCTCGAATTCGAAGTGCCAACGGCAGCGGTCGTTTTCGCCCCGCCGCGTGATCTCGATGCGCCTCAGCTCCTTGACGGGCGACAGCGCCTGGCAGGCAGAGGCTCGGAAGGAGCTGAAGTCGTGCCGGCCCAGCAGCATGGCCGCAGCGGCGCGCATCGCGTCGCCGTCAAGCGGGTGGATGGACCAGCCGACCCGGCCCGCGTCCAGGCTCGGGCGCACCGGCGACTGGGACAGCACGTAAAGGTAGCGCCGCGTCAGGGCGCTGGCGCGGCAATGGAACTGGCCGGGCACGGGCTGTGCCCATTGCACCGCGATGTCGTCCGGCAGGAAGCGATTGGTGCCGCGGACCCAGGAAACCGGCTCGCGCTCGACCGAGGTGTCGAAGTGCACCACCTGCATCAGCGCGTGCACACCGGCATCGGTGCGCCCGGCGCATAGGGTGGATATGGGCTGGTCGGCGAAGCGTCCCAGCGCGGCCTCCAGCTTGTCTTGGACGGTGCGGCCCGAAAGCTGGCTCTGCCAGCCTTCGTAGGCTTGGCCCTGGTAGCGGACGCCGAGGGCCAGCCTCACCGGGGGATCGGCGCCAGCACGCCGCTCAGCGCAGTTGGCCGAGCAGTTGCTTGGCTTCGGCCTTCACTTCGCCCGAGCCCTCGGCGGCCACTTCCTCGACCAGCGAGCGGGCACCCTCTACATCGCCGAGCGCCTTCAGTTCGCGCGCGAG
This sequence comes from Variovorax sp. WDL1, assembly GCF_001541225.1. Classification (GTDB taxonomy): domain Bacteria; phylum Pseudomonadota; class Gammaproteobacteria; order Burkholderiales; family Burkholderiaceae_C; genus Variovorax. The sequence continues at coordinate 61,979 of NZ_LMTS01000124.1, forward strand.
CGACAACTTGATGGCATGAGGACTTTCGCCGCTTTCCTCGGCCACGGGCTCCAGGCGGCCGCGCTCAGTGTCGGCGGGGGAGCGCAGCCCGGCCATGGAGCTCATGTCGAACTCGATGAAGCCGGAGTCGCCCGGCAGGCCTGCACGCAGGGTCGCCGGCTGGCTCATGTCTTCGTTCGAACTCAATGGAGCGCGCACCGTCGTAGGCTCGAGGAAACCGGGGGCGGTGTCGAAGTCGTTGTGCAGGTCGAGCTTGGCGGTCGGGGCGCTGGGTCCTGAATGGCTTCCATTCGTCAGCGGCGCGCGCGGCGGCTGCGCGGGCACCTGGATCTGCGTTTGCGGGAGGCTGGCGCTGACGGGAGCGGGCGCCGGGGGTTTGCTCAGATCCAGGTCGAAATCCAGCGGGGCGACCGAAGGCACGAAGGCCGGGGGCGGCGCGGCGACCACCGGAGCCGGAGCCGGCGCCGGCGCGGCAGCCTGTGCTGCTGGCGCTGCTGTTGCGGCAGCCAGGGTGCCGGCGAAAGCAGCGGCTTCCGCCGATGTGACGTTTCGGCCGCCCGATTCGTACAGCGGATTGCCGGGGTCCAGCTCCTTGCCCATCTCCGCCACGCGGTTCCAGTCGCTGCCGGTGCCGCCGGTCAGCTTGTGCACGTCCGACGCGAGCGCCTCGTAGGCACGCAGGTCGCGGCGCTTGGTGTGGATCTCGAGCAGCTTGAGGTGGATGGCGGTGCGCTCGGGAGTCACGCGCAGGGCCTCGCGCAGGATTTCCTCGGCCTGCAGGTCGCGGCCGTAGGCCAGGTAGACGTCGGCCTCGGCCACCGGATCGACATCGCCTGCGTCGAGCTGGCTCGGCGAGTAGGACAGGGAGGAAACGACCGAATTGCCCCGGTTCTTGGTGTCCACCGACTCGCCACCGCTGGCGCCGAAAAAGGAGTCCTTGGGGATGCGGCTCTCGAGGAACACGCTCTCGCCGGCTTCGCGACGCTTGCGGCCCAGGACGCGGTAGAGCAGGAAGCCGACCAACAGCGCGATCAGCGCGGCGCCGCCGAGGATCAGCGGATTCGCGAGCAGCTCGTCCAGGAAGCCGGGGCCGGGAGCAGGAGCGGGCGCCGGGGCCTTGGTGGCGACCGCCGCCGGCGCTGGCGCAGGAGCGGGTGCCGTTGCGGCGGCGGAAGCAGCTGCCTCGGGTGCGG
>NZ_LMTS01000124.1:63198-63399 GCF_001541225.1 Variovorax sp. WDL1
GCGCAGGCGCCGCGGTGGACGCGGTCGGCACGTTCGCGGCCGGTGCAAGCGTTGCCGGCAGGGCGGGCGCCGCCGGACTCGACGGAGCCGCCGCAGCAGCGCCGGGTGCCGGCGTAGCGCCCGGTGCCGCCGTCGCGGGCGCGGTGGGCGAGGGCACGGCGACAGCAGGTGCCGCCGACTGTGCCGCGCCTGCGGCGGCCG
>NZ_LMTS01000124.1:63466-88843 GCF_001541225.1 Variovorax sp. WDL1
GTTCCTCGATGTTCTTCGACAGTTCGGCGACGCGCGTGCTGCTTTCCTGGGCCTGGCGGCTCTGGGCCAACTGCTCCTCGGTTTGCCGACCGGCGCCGCCCTGGCTGACGCGCAGCTTGTCGGCGGCGGCGTTCGCGGCGTTGCGGTCTTCGACGTTGGCCTGCAACTGGCCTTTAGCCTGCCGGTCGGCCTCTGCGACCCGCGAGGCTGGGGCATTTTCGGCCAGGCGGCGGCGGTATTCACCGAAATCGCGGCTCTGCGCCGTGACAGTGCGCCTGGCCTCGTCGCCTGGAACAGCGGCCGCCTGGGCTGCGCTCGGCACATCGAGCACTGCGCCAGCCTTCATGCGATTGACGTTGCCGCCGATGAAGGCACTGGGGTTGGCCCGCAGCAGGGCCACCAGCATCTGGTCCAGCGATACATCGGCCGACTTGTAGGCGCCCGCGATCTTGCTCGCGGTATCACCTGGCCGGACCGTCACCTGTTGTTGGTCGCCCGAGCCGGTGCGAACGCTGCGCTCGCTTTCCGAGGGCGCAGCCGGAGCTGTCGAGGCGGCAGCGGCTGCGGGCGCGCGGCGCGGAGGCGCCTGCGTGACTGCCGGGGCGCTGCGCTGCGCGGGCGCCGCGCTGATTTGCGGGGGGGTGGGTGCGATCGGGGCGGCTGCGGTGGCGGTGCGGCTCCTCGGCGGATCCAGCAACACTGTGTAATCGCGCACGACACGGCCGGAATTCCAGTTTGCCTCGACCAACAGGTCGATGAAGGGCTCGCTGAGCATGCGGTTGCTGGTGAGACGAACCACGTAGCGTCCGTCAGCCCGGCGCTGCAGGCTGGTCCTCACATCGGCCAGCGCCGCGTTGTAGGGGACGCCGGCTGCGTTGAAGGCCTCGGCGGGGGCAATCCTCACCTTGAGCCCATCGGCTTCGGCCGGGGCGATCTCGGTGACCTCGATCTCGGCCCGCAGCGGCTCACCGAGAGCCGACTGCACATTGAGCCTTCCCAGCGCCAGGGCAGCGGCATCGACACTCACCAGCCCCAGCCCGAAAGCCACCGCCGTGCTGAGAAGGGAAAGCTGGCCGCGGGCAGGAAAGCGCGAGGTCGGGCGACTGGCCGGGAGTCGGGCCGCAGGCAACTGATGACGTGTCATGCTGGTAGGGGGCGAGCTTGGCCCGAAAGTGTAAGAGGACGTTAACATCATCACCCTGCACTGACAAGGCGACAGGCCTTGTCTACCCAGTGCGCGCCAACTTCGGAGCCATTTCTCCGTTGCGATGTCGCAACGTCGGGCGTCTGGAGACACCCGGCGCCTCCTCAGGCCTCGAGCAGGATGCGCAGCGTGCGCCGCAGCGGTTCTGCGGCTCCCCACAGCAACTGGTCCCCGATGGTGAAGGCGCCCAGGTATTCTGGGCCCATCGCAAGCTTGCGCAAGCGGCCGACGGGGATGTTCATCGTGCCGGTCACCGCCACTGGCGTCAGGTCCCGCATCGTGGCTTCGCGGGTGTTCGGCACCACCTTGGCCCAGGCGTTGTCGTTGGCGATCAGCGCCTCGATGTCTGCCAAGGGCACGTCCTTCTTGAGCTTGAAGGTCAGCGCCTGGCTGTGGCAGCGCATCGCGCCCACGCGCACGCAGAAGCCGTCAACCGGCGTGGCGTCAGTTCCGAAGGCGGCGCCCTGGCCGAGGATCTTGTTGGTTTCGGCGCCGGCTTTCCATTCTTCCTTGCTGGTGCCGTCGCCCAGGTCCTTGTCGATCCATGGGATCAGGCTGCCACCCAGCGGCACGCCGAAATTGGCGGTCTCGCTGGTGCTCAATGATTGTTGGCGAGCCAGCACCTTGCGGTCGATCTCGAGGATGGCCGACTTCGGGTCGTCCAGAAGCGCTCGCACCTCGCCGTGCAGGCTGCCGAACTGTGCGAGCAGCTCGCGCATGTGCTGGGCGCCGCCGCCCGAGGCGGCCTGGTAGGTCATGCTGGTCATCCACTCGACCAGGCCGGCCTTGTAGAGGGCGCCAACGCCCATCAGCATGCAGCTGACGGTGCAGTTGCCGCCAATCCAGTTCTTGCCGCCCTTGGCGAGCGCCTTCTGGATCACCGGCAGGTTGACAGGGTCGAGCACGATGATCGCGTCATCGTTCATGCGCAAGGTGGAGGCGGCATCGATCCAATGGCCGTTCCAGCCCGCGGCGCGCAGCTTGGGGAACACTGCGCTGGTGTAGTCGCCGCCCTGGGCGGTGATGACGATGTCGCACTTCTTGAGCGCCTCGATGTCGTGCGCGTCCTTCAGGGCGGTTTCGTTCTTCGCCATCGCCGGGGCCTTGCCGCCGGCGTTGGAAGTGGAAAAGAACAGCGGCTCGATCAGTTGGAAGTCGCCTTCAGCCTGCATGCGATCCATCAGGACCGAGCCGACCATGCCGCGCCAGCCGACGAGACCGACCAGGGGTTGGGTTGCGTTCGCCATTTTTCAGTTTGCCCTTGTGAAAAAGAAAGTCGTCTTCTTTGGCGCCCGGCTCGTCAGAGCCGGAAAGGGCATGACGAAACGGGCTGCGGTTAGCCGGTAATCGTCTTTTTGGTGATGGCTGCCACCACGGCGTCGCCCATCTCGCGCGTGCCGACCCGGGTCGTGCCCTCCGACCAGATGTCTGCCGTCCGCAGGCCCTGCGCCAGCACGTGCTTGACTGCCGACTCGATTCGGTCGGCAGCCTCGGCTTGATTGAGGGAGAAGCGGAGCATCATGGCAGCGGACAGGATTGTAGCCAAAGGATTGGCAACCCCTTTGCCCGCAATGTCGGGGGCGCTGCCGTGGCTGGGCTCGTAGAGGCCCTGGTTGCCGGCATTGAGCGAGGCCGAGGGCAGCATTCCGATCGAGCCGGTCAGCATGGCCGCCTCGTCGGAGAGGATGTCGCCGAACATGTTGCCCGTGACCACCACGTCGAACTTCTTGGGGGCCTTGACCAGTTGCATCGCGGCGTTGTCCACGTACATATGGTCGAGCTCGACGTCGGGGTATTCCTTGCCCACCTCGGTCACCACGTCTTTCCAGAGCTGGAAGGTCTCGAGCACGTTGGCCTTGTCCACGCTGGTCACCCGCTTGCTGCGCTTGCGCGCGGCCTGGAAGGCGACATGGGCGATGCGCTCGATTTCCGGTCGTGAGTAGCGCATCGTGTCGAAGGCCTCCTCGGCGCCGGGGAAATGGCCGTCTGGTGCCGTGCGGCGGCCGCGCGGCTGGCCGAAATAGATGTCTCCGGTGAGCTCGCGGATGATCAGGATGTCGAGGCCTGCAATCAGCTCGGGCTTCAGGCTGGAGGCGCCGACCAGCTGTTCGTAGCAGATCGCCGGGCGGAAGTTGGCGAAAAGGCCCAGGTTCTTGCGCAGGCCCAGGATGGCCTGTTCCGGCCGCAGCGAGCGCTCCAGCTTGTCGTATTTCCAGTCGCCGACCGCGCCGAAAAGCACCGCGTCGGCCTCCTTGGCCAGCTTGAGCGTGGATTCGGGCAGCGGATGCCCGTTGGCTTCGTAGGCCGCGCCGCCGACCAGGGCGGTTTCCATCTCGAAGGACAGGTCCAGCGTGTCGAGCACACGGATGGCTTCGGCAACGATTTCGGTGCCGATGCCGTCACCGGGAAGAACTGCGATTTTCATGAGGTCGTTCTGAAGAAGATGGAAAGGGTCAGGCGATCAGTTGGTGCGCCAGCCACGGCTTCCGCGCCAGGCGCTCTGCCTCGAAGGCCTGGATTTTGTCCTTGTGCCGCAAGGTCAGGCCGATGTCGTCCAGTCCGTTGATCAGGCAATACTTGCGGAAGGCCTGCACGTCGAAGGCGATCTCGCTGCCGTCGGGCTTGACCACCACCTGGCGCTCGAGGTCGATGGTCAGGCTGTAGCCCGGGAAGGCGAAGGTCTCGTCGAAGAGCTGGGCCACCTGTGATTCGGAGAGCACGATCGGCAGCAGCCCGTTCTTGAAGCTGTTGTTGAAGAAGATGTCCGCATAGCTCGGCGCGATGATGGCGCGGAAGCCGTATTGGTCGAGTGCCCAGGGCGCGTGCTCGCGCGAGGAGCCGCAGCCGAAGTTCTGGCGTGCCAGCAGGATGGAGGCACCCGCATAGCGTGGTTGGTTGAGCACGAAGTCGGGGTTGGGCTTGCGCGAGGTCGGATCCTGGCCCGGCTCGCCCGGATCGAGGTAGCGCCAGGCATCGAACAGGTTGGGTCCGAAGCCGGTCTTCCTGATCGACTTCAGGAACTGCTTGGGAATGATGGCGTCGGTGTCGACGTTCTCGCGATCCATCGGTGCCACCAGGCCTTTATGGACGGTGAATTTCTGCATGGTCTTGACTCCTCAGGCGAATTGGCGGACGTCGACGAAATGGCCGTGCACCGCGGCAGCGGCGGCCATGGCCGGGCTCACGAGATGGGTTCGGCCGCCGGCGCCCTGCCGGCCTTCGAAGTTGCGATTGCTGGTCGAGGCGCAGCGTTCGCCGGGCTCCAGCCGGTCGGCGTTCATCGCCAGGCACATCGAGCAGCCGGGCTCGCGCCATTCGAAGCCTGCGGCCTTGAAGATCTGGTCCAGGCCTTCACGCTCGGCCTGCTCCTTCACCAGGCCGGAGCCAGGCACTACCATCGCGAGCTTGACGTTCTTCGCGACCTTCTGCCCCAGCTTCTTGACCATGGCAGCGGCCTCGCGCATGTCCTCGATGCGGCTGTTGGTGCAGGAGCCGATGAAGACCTTGTCGATGAAGATGTCGTTCATCGCCTTGTTCGGCTCGAGGCCCATATAGCTCAGGGCGCGCTCGATGGCGCCGCGCTTGCTCGGATCCTTTTCCTTGTCGGGGTCCGGTACGCGTCCATCCACGGGCACCACCATCTCGGGCGAGGTGCCCCAGGTCACCTGGGGCTTGATCTGCGTCGCGTCGAGCTCGATCACGGTATCGAAATGCGCGCCGGGGTCGGACTGCAGCGTCTTCCAGAACTCGACCGCCTGGTTCCATTCGACGCCGGTCGGTGCCATCGGCCGGCCCTGGATGTAGGCGATGGTCTTCTCGTCCACCGCCACCAGCCCAGCGCGCGCGCCGGCCTCGATCGCCATGTTGCAGACCGTCATGCGGCCTTCCATGCTGAGATCGCGGATCGCCGAGCCGGCGAACTCGATGGTGTAGCCGGTTCCCCCTGCGGTGCCGATGCGGCCGATGATGGCCAGCACGATGTCCTTAGCCGTGCAACCTGGTGCGAGCTTGCCCTCGACCTTGACGAGCATGTTCTTGGCTTTCTTTGCCAGCAGCGTCTGCGTGGCCATCACGTGCTCGACCTCGCTGGTGCCGATGCCGTGCGCCAGCGCGCCGAACGCGCCGTGTGTCGACGTGTGCGAATCGCCGCACACCACCGTCATGCCCGGCAGGGTCGCGCCCGATTCGGGCCCGATCACGTGGACGATGCCCTGGCGCTTGCTGAGGAAGGGGAAGAAGGCAGCTGCGCCGAACTCCTTGATGTTGGTGTCCAGCGTGGTGATCTGTTCTTTGCTGATCGGATCCTCGATGCCGTCGTAGCCGCGCTCCCAATGGGTGGTGGGCGTGTTGTGGTCTGCGGTCGCGACCACCGAGCTGATGCGCCACAGCTTGCGGCCTGCCTCGCGCAGCCCCTCGAAGGCCTGGGGGCTGGTCACCTCGTGGACCAGGTGGCGGTCGATGTAGAGGATCGAGGTGCCGTCTTCCTCGGTGTGGACGACGTGTTCGTCCCAGAGCTTGTCGTAGAGCGTGCGTGCCATGGTGATGGTCTCTTTCGTGGGGAGGGAATTGTCTGCCGATCCGGCGTCAGGCCGCCAGCGGATCGGCCGCCGCGTCCGGCGCCTGCAGGTGCTTGACCAGGGTACGCGCCGCGACCGGCAGTGTGGAAAAGTCGCGTGCCACCAGCCGGATCTCGCGTGCGGCCCAGGCGTCCTTGAGCGCGATGCTGTGCAGCCCACGACCTATGCCGCCCTGCATCAGCTCGAAGGCGCGCTGCGGCATCACGCCGATGCCGAGGCCGTTCTCGATCATGCGGCACATGGCGTCCAGGCCGGTGACGTGGATGCGCAGCTTGATGGTGCGGCCGGCAGCCAGCGCCGCCTGGTGCATCGCGACGTAGATCGAGCTGTTGGTGTGCAGGCCCACATGGTCGAAGGCCAGCGAATCGGCGAATTCGATCGCACCGCCGCCCGCCAGCGGATGACCTGACGGTGCGATCAGCACCAGGGTGTCGTGGCGATAGAGCAGGCTCTGCAACTCGTTCGCACCCTCGGGCACGTGGCAGATGCCCAGATCGGCCGCGCCTTCGTGCACCGCGCGCACCACCTCGTTGCTGAGATGCTCCTCGAGGTCGATCTTGATGGCGTCGTGCTCGCGCGTGAAGGCCCCCAGGTCCTCGGGCAGGAATTGCACGATGGCCGAAATGTTGGCATGCACGCGTACATGACCGCGCACACCGTCGGCGTATTCGCTCAGTTCACCCTGCATCTTCTCCAGGCTATAGAGCACCGAGCGTGCATGGTGCAGCAGGCTCTCGCCGGCAGGCGTCAGGTCGACCCCGCGCGCGTGTCGGTACAGCAAGGGTGTGCCGAGGGTGGCCTCCAGGTCCGACAGCCGCTTGCTGATCGCCGAAGCGGCGATGAATTCGCGTTCCGCCGCGCGGCCGATGCTACCGAGTTCGCAGACGGCCACGAACAACTGCAGCGACGTGAGGTCGATGCGGCGTGCAAAGCTGCGTTCGGATGAGATCATGGCGAGGCGCTGACATCTCGCATGGAGATGGAGGCCTCTATTTTCCCCCGGTTTTCAGGGCTCGGTCATCGCGATGCGCGATGAGGCGGGTGCCCGCATGCGATGTGCAATCGCGGGCACCCAGGGGTTTATTGCCGCTTCTTCCCCGAGTCTTCCATCTTTTCCCCGGCCTTCTGCACATCCTGGCCAGCGCCCTTCCAGGTATTGCAGCCGGCCAGCGGCACAGCCAGGGTGAACGCAACGGCAAACAGTGCGGCAAGCTTCTTCATGGCATAACTCCTTGGTTAAAGTGCTACGCAGCGTGCGCCCCCCGCTCGACGCCGTGTGTCAGCCAAAACGCAGAAAAGCTGCCCGAGGGCAGCCTTCCAGTGTGAGCGCCGCGGGCGATCAGCGCTGCGTGATGGGCTTTACGTCGCGCTTGGGAGAGCCTTCGAAGAGCTGGCGCGGGCGGCCGATCTTGTACTCGGGGTCACCGATCATCTCGTTGAGCTGGGCAATCCAGCCCACCGTACGCGCCAGCGCGAAAATGGCCGTGAACAGCGGCACCGGGATGCCGATCGCGCGCTGCACGATGCCCGAGTAGAAGTCCACGTTGGGGTAGAGCTTGCGCGAGACGAAGTACTCGTCCTCGAGGGCGATCTTCTCGAGCGCCATGGCCAGCTTGAACAACGGGTCGTTCTCCAGGCCCAGTTCACCGAGCACCTCGCGGCAGGTCTCCTGCATCAGCTTGGCGCGCGGATCGTAGTTCTTGTACACGCGGTGCCCGAAGCCCATCAGCTTCACGTTCGAGCTCTTGTCCTTGACCTGCTTGATGAACTCGCCGATCTTGTCGACGCCGCCGGCCTTCTGGATGTCGTAGAGCATGTTGAGCGCCGCCTCGTTGGCACCGCCGTGGGCCGGGCCCCAGAGGCAGGCCACGCCGGCCGCGATCGCCGCGAACGGGTTGGTGCCCGACGATCCGCACAGGCGCACGGTGGAGGTCGATGCGTTCTGCTCGTGGTCGGCGTGCAGGATGAAGATGCGGTCGAGCGCGCGCTCGAGAACCGGGCTGACCTTGTACTCCTCGCATGGCGTCGCAAACATCATGTGCAGGAAGTTGCCCGCATAGCTGAGGTCGTTCTTCGGGTACATGTACGGCTGGCCGATGGTGTACTTGTACGCCATGGCCACGAGCGTCGGCATCTTCGCGATCAGGCGGATCGCTGCAATCTCGCGGTGCTTCGGATTGTTGATGTCCGTGCTGTCGTGATAGAACGCCGAGAGCGCGCCGACCAGGCCCGTCATGATGGCCATCGGATGCGCGTCGCGGCGGAAGCCGCGCAGGAAGAACTGCATCTGCTCGTTGACCATGGTGTGGTTGGTCACGAGCTTGGTGAAGGCGGCCTTCTCGCCTTCTTTCGGCAGCTCGCCGTACAGCAGCAGATGGCAGGTCTCGAGGAAGTCGCAGTTGGTCGCGAGCTGCTCGATCGGGTAGCCGCGGTAGAGCAGCTCACCCTTGTCGCCGTCGATGTACGTGATGGCCGATTCGCACGAGGCTGTCGACATGAAGCCAGGGTCGTACGTGAACATGCCGGTCTGGGCATAGAGCTTGCGAATGTCGATCACTTCAGGACCCATGGTGCCCTTGTAGATCGGCAGCTCGACGCTCTGTCCGCCGTTGCTGAACGACAGGGTGGCTTTGGTGTCGGATGCTTTCATTGCGAGTGTCTTTCAAAAAATGATCAAGATGAGAGGGGGTGCGCGCCCTCGGTACGCATCAGCTGCAACAGTTCGATCACTTCGGCGCCGGCCCATCCGGGCTCGGGCTCCTTTCTTCGAAGCAAGAGGTCGAGCAGATCGTTGTCCGACAGGTCCATCAATGTCTCCATGGCCTGCGCCTGCCCGCAGGTCAGACCTTGCTCATGCAGCTCGAAGAAGCGGGCGATGAACAGGTCGTTTTCGAGCAAGCCGCGCCGGCAACGCCACTTGAGCTTGCTCAGCGCGCGTTCGCTGATCGGCTGGTCGGAGTCGGCTACGGATTGCATGGGTTCGCAATGGCTAGATGGCGCGGCGCACCATCAGTTCCTTGATCTTGCCGATGGCCTTGGTGGGATTCAGGCTCTTCGGACACACGTCCACGCAGTTCATGATCGTGTGGCAGCGGAACAGGCGGTAGGGGTCTTCCAGGTTGTCCAGGCGCTCGGCGGTCGCTTCGTCGCGGCTGTCGGCAATGAAGCGGTAGGCTTGCAGCAGGCCGGCTGGCCCGACGAACTTGTCCGGGTTCCACCAGAAGCTGGGGCAACTGGTCGAGCAGCTCGCGCACAGGATGCACTCGTACAGGCCGTTGAGCTCGTCGCGCTCCTCGGGCGACTGCAGGCGCTCCTTCTCGGGCGGGACCGTGTCGTTCAGGAGGTAGGGCTTGATCGAGTTGTACTGCTTGAAGAACTGCGTCATGTCCACGATCAGGTCGCGGATCACCGGCAGGCCTGGCAGCGGCTTCAACACCACCGTGCCCTTGAGCGTATTCATGTTGGTCAGGCACGCCAGGCCGTTCTTGCCGTTGATGTTCATGGCGTCCGAGCCGCAGACGCCCTCGCGGCACGAGCGACGGAAGGACAGCGACGGATCCTGCGCCTTGATCTTCATGAGGGCATCGAGCAGCATGCGCTCGTGGCCATCGAGCTCGACCTCCACCGTCTGCATGTAGGGCTTGGCGTCCTTGTCCGGGTCGTAGCGGTAGATCTGGAATGTGCGCTTCATCGTGAAAACCTTGTGATGTGTTCTTAGAACGTGCGGACCTTGGGCGGCACGGAGTCGACCGTCAGCGGCTGCAGCTTGACGGGCTTGTACGACAGGCGGTTGCTATCGCTGTACCAGAGCGTGTGCTTCATCCAGTTCGCATCGTCGCGGCCCAGCGGCGCTACGGGATCGTCGGCCGGGCGCTCGTAGTCCTCCACCGTGTGGGCGCCGCGGCATTCCTTGCGCGCGGCGGCCGAGACCATCGTGGCTTGCGCCACCTCGATCAGGTTGTCGACTTCCAGCGCCTCGATGCGTGCCGTGTTGAAGATGCGCGACTTGTCCTTGAGCGTGACGTCGGCGACGCGCGCGCGCACGGCGGCGATCTTCTGGACGCCTTCGTCCATCGAGGCCTGGGTGCGGAACACCGCGGCGTGCTTCTGCATCACCGAGCGGATCTCGCCCGCCACGTCCTGCGCGTACTCGCCCGAAGTCGAGGACTCGAGCTGGTTCAGGCGCTCCAGCGTGCGGTCGGCGGCGTCGGCAGGCAGGGGCTTGTGCTCGCGGTTCTTGTCGTTGAACTCGACGATGTGGTTGCCGGCCGCGCGGCCGAACACCAGCAGGTCAAGCAGCGAGTTGGTGCCCAGGCGGTTGGCGCCGTGCACGCTCACGCAGGAGCATTCACCCACTGCATACAGGCCGTTGACCACGGCACTGTTGTCCTCGCCCTTCTGGACCACGACCTGGCCGTGGATGTTCGTGGGGATGCCGCCCATCTGGTAGTGGATGGTCGGCACCACCGGGATCGGCTCCTTGGTGATGTCGACGTTGGCGAAGTTGACGCCGATCTCGTACACCGAAGGCAGGCGCTTGTGGATGGTCTCCGCCCCCAGGTGGTCCATCTTGAGCAGCACGTAGTCCTTGTTCGGGCCGCAGCCGCGGCCTTCCTTGATCTCCTGGTCCATCGAGCGCGAGACGAAGTCGCGCGGCGCCAGGTCCTTCAGGGTCGGCGCGTAGCGTTCCATGAAGCGTTCGCCGTTGCTGTTGATGAGGATCGCGCCTTCGCCGCGGCAACCCTCGGTCAGCAGCACGCCGGCACCGGCCACGCCGGTCGGGTGGAACTGCCAGAACTCCATGTCCTGCAGCGGGATGCCCGAGCGCGCTGCCATGCCGAGGCCGTCGCCTGTGTTGATGAAGGCATTGGTCGAGGCGCCGAAGATGCGGCCTGCGCCGCCCGTCGCCAGCAGCACGGTCTTGGCCTGCAGGATGTGCAGGTCGCCGGTTTCCATCTCGAGCGCGGTCACGCCCACCACGTCGCCCTCGGCGTCGCGGATGAGGTCGAGCGCCATCCACTCGACGAAGAACTGGGTGCGAGCTTCCACGTTCTTCTGGTAGAGCGTGTGCAGCATTGCGTGCCCGGTACGGTCGGCCGCGGCACAGGCACGCTGCACCGGCTTCTCGCCGTAGTTGGCCGTGTGGCCGCCGAACGGGCGCTGGTAGATGGTGCCGTCCGGGTTGCGGTCGAAGGGCATGCCGAAGTGCTCGAGCTCGTAGACCACCTTCGGGGCCTCGCGGCACATGAATTCGATCGCGTCCTGGTCGCCGAGCCAGTCGGAGCCCTTGATCGTGTCGTAGAAGTGGTAGTGCCAGTTGTCCTCGCTCATGTTGCCGAGCGATGCGCCCACGCCGCCCTGGGCGGCCACGGTGTGCGAGCGAGTCGGGAAGACCTTCGAGAGCACGGCCACGTTGAGCCCTGCGCGTGCCAGCTGCAGCGAGGCGCGCATGCCGGAGCCGCCGGCGCCGACGATGACGACGTCGAACTTGCGCTTGGTGATTTGTTCTTTGGTATAGGAGGACATGGCGCTTAAATTCTCCAGAGCACTTGAATGGCCCAACCCGCGCACGCCACAAGCCAGACAATCGTGAAAACCTGCAAGACGAGACGGATGCCCACCGGCTGGACGTAGTCCATCCAGATGTCGCGCATACCGACCCACACGTGATAGAGCACCGAGGCGATCACCACGAAGGTGAGCACTTTCATCCATTGCGAGGCGAAGATGCCGGCCCATGCGTCGTAGCCGACCGGCCCGCGCGTGAAGAGCACCTGCGCCAGCAGGATGATGGTGAAGAGCGCCATCAGGGCGCCGGTGATGCGCTGGCTGAGCCAGTCGCGCAGACCGTAGTGCGCGCCGACGACGATGCGCTTGGAGCCGTAGTTCACAGACATGAGTCAGTTTCCTGGTCATTTGGGGTCAGAGCTGAAGATCCGACCTGCAAATCAATAAAGACCGAACAGCTTCGCGCCGAGCACGAGGGTCAGCAGGATGCTGATGGCCAACGTGGCGATGGCGGAGCTCTGGCCGAATTCCTTGCTCACCGCGGCATGGCTCACGTCCATCCAGAGATGGCGAAGGCCGGCGATGAAGTGGTGCAGGTAGGCCCAGATCAGGGCCAGCGCCACCAGCTTGAGAAACCAGCCCGGAACGAAACCAAGGCCGCTGTTGAAGGCGGCCTTGAAGCGGGCATAGGAGTATTCGGAGGATACGGACGTGTCGAACATCCAGATCACGAAGGGCAGCAGCAGGAACATCAGCGCGCCGCTCACACGGTGCAGGATCGACACGAGGCCGGCCGGTGGCAGCCGGTAGGTGGTGAGATCGGTGAAGGCGTTGATGTTGCGGAACTCGCGCCGCTGCGATCGGGGAGGTGTGGCCAGCTCTGTCATGTGGGCTTTCAGAATTTTTAGAGGGGGCGGCTTGTTCTTTGGCGGAAATGCAAACAACGCAAAATTCTATTGCAATGCACCATCGTGCAGCTGACGCGGACCTGTCACCGCAGCGCGGCGCTCGGATGTTGACGCGTCGCCGCCTTCGTGGACTGCAGCGCGAAGGCGCTCAGCCGAGTTCATTGCGGTAGTGGTGGGTGTCGGTGCGATAGAGGCCGCGGCGCAGCTCCATCGGCGTGTCGTGATACGTGTGGGCAACGCGCTCCACGCTCAGGAGCGGCGTGGCGGTGCTCACGCGGAGCAGCGCGGCCTGCGCCTCGTCGGGCAGCACGGCGCGGATCTTCTCCTCGGCGCGCACCATGCGTACGTCGAACTCGGTCTCGAACATCGCGTACATCGGGCCATGCCAGGCAGCCAGCCGCTCGGCCGTGAGGCCCTTGAAGGGAGCGCCGGGCAGCCAGAGATCTTCCAGGATGGTGGGTGTGCCACGATAGGCGAGCACGCGCCGTACCTGCAGCACCGCGTCGCCGGTGCGCAGCGCGAGCAGGCGGGCGACGTCGGCGCTGGCGCGCAGCCGCCTGCAGTCGACGATCTCGCGCTCGGCCGGGCCCTCGCTGTCGGCGTCGCCGCTGTCGGGCACCAGCTTCAGGAAGCGGTACTGCACATGCTGCTCGGCGTGGGTGGCGACGAAGGTGCCCTTGCCCTGGCGGCGCACCACGAGGTTCTCGGCCGCCAGTTCGTCGATTGCCTTGCGCACCGTGCCCTGGCTCACTCGAAAGCGCGCGGCCAGTTCGATCTCGCTCGGTATCGGCTCGCCCGGCTTCCATTCGCCGGCGTGCAGGCTCTGCAGGATCAAAGACTTGATCTGCTGGTAGAGCGGGCTGAACGAGGGCGTCGCCGACTCGGCGAGCGCGATAGTGGAGGTGGTCATTGGCAGGGCGGGGTGCGCCACGGCGGCGTGTTTCGGCCGACATCTTATATAAGACACAAGACTGGCGCCATCCAAAGCGCAAATCGGCATAAAATCCAAGCCGGCCTATGCGACCGGGCGCATCGCCCGGCCCCGACCTCCGCGGCCGCAACCGCGGCCGCGCACCGTATTCACCTTTCCTGGAGTTTTCCCATGAGCAAAAAGCCTGTTCGCGTTGCCGTCACCGGCGCCGCCGGCCAAATCGGTTACGCCCTGCTGTTCCGCATCGCCTCCGGCGAAATGCTCGGCAAGGACCAGCCGGTCATCCTGCAACTGCTCGAGATCCCGGACGAGAAGGCGCAGAAGGCGCTCAAGGGCGTGATCATGGAGCTCGAGGACTGTGCCTTCCCGCTGCTGGCAGGCGTGATCCCCACCGGCGATCCGCTGGTCGCCTTCAAGGACGCCGACTACGCGCTGCTCGTCGGCGCCCGCCCCCGCGGCCCCGGCATGGAGCGCGCCGACCTGCTGGCCGCCAACGCCCAGATCTTCACCGCCCAGGGCAAGGCCCTGGACCA
The DNA here is from genome assembly GCF_001541225.1 of Variovorax sp. WDL1. Classification (GTDB taxonomy): domain Bacteria; phylum Pseudomonadota; class Gammaproteobacteria; order Burkholderiales; family Burkholderiaceae_C; genus Variovorax. The sequence goes on from NZ_LMTS01000124.1 coordinate 77,128, forward strand.
GGTCGCCAGCCGCAACGTCAAGGTGCTGGTGGTCGGCAACCCGGCCAACACCAACGCCTACATCGCGATGAAGAGTGCGCCCAGCCTGCCGCGCAAGAACTTCACCGCCATGCTGCGCCTGGACCACAACCGCGCCGCCAGCCAGATCGCCGCCAAGACCGGGACGGCCGTGGGCGACATCGAGAAGCTCACCGTCTGGGGCAACCACTCTCCCACGATGTACGCCGACTACCGTTTCGCCACGGTCGGCGGCAAGAGCGTCAAGGACCTCATCAACGACCAGGTCTGGAACGCCGACACCTTCCTGCCCACCGTTGGCAAGCGCGGCGCCGCCATCATCGAGGCGCGCGGCCTTTCTTCGGCCGCCTCGGCCGCCAACGCCGCCATCGACCACATGCGCGACTGGGCCCTGGGGTCCAACGGCAAGTGGGTCACGATGGGCATCCCTTCCGATGGCCAGTACGGCATTCCGAAGGATGTGATCTTCGGTTTCCCGGTGACCACCGAGAACGGCGAGTACAAGCTGGTCGAAGGCCTGGAGATCGACAAGTTCAGCCAGGAACGCATCGACAAGACCCTGAAGGAGCTGCAGGACGAGCAGGCCGGCGTCGCCCACCTGCTCTGAGTTCTACCCGTCAGTCACCAGCATGCTCGACTGGAACCCTGCGCTCTACCGTCGTTACGAGGACGAGCGCACGCGCCCCGCACAGGAACTGCTGGCACGGGTTCCGCTGTCCTCGGCGACCCTCGCTGTCGACCTGGGTTGCGGGCCCGGCAATTCCACCGAGCTGCTGGTGCAGCGATTCCCCGGTGCCGAGATCGTCGGCACCGACAACTCCGAAGCCATGCTGAAGAGTGCGCGCGAGCGCCTGCCGGCCGCGCGTTTCGAGCTCAGCGACATCGCTAGCTGGCAGCCGGAGTCGCCGCCCGATCTCATCTACGCCAATGCCTCGCTGCAATGGGTGCCCGATCACGAGACGCTGATCCCGCGCCTGTTCGCCGCCCTGGCACCGGGCGGGGTGCTCGCCATCCAGATGCCCGACAACCGCGAAGAGCCCACGCACCGCTTGATGCGCGAAGTCGCGGCCCAGGCGCCGTGGGCCGAGCCCATCGGCGATGCCGACCGGCTGCGCACGCTGCTGCTGCCGCTGGCCGGCTACTACGACCTGCTGGCGGCCGATGCCGCGCAGGTCGACGTCTGGCGCACCGCCTACCAGCATCCCATGGCCTCGGCGGCCGCCATCGTCGAATGGGTGCGCGGTACAGGACTCAAACCCTTTGTCGACCGGCTGCCGGCCGATCTGCAGGCGGGCTATCTGGCGGCTTACGAGCAGCGCGTGGACGCCGCCTATCCCGCGCGCGCCGATGGCAAGCGGCTGCTGGCCTTTCCGCGCATGTTCATCGTTGCCCAACGAAAGCCATGACCCGCCCGGCCGTTCCAGAGGCTCATGGCACCGCAGCCGAAGGCGAAGGTGTCCAATGACCGAATCCGTCCATCCGCAGGAAGTGCTGCTCGGCGCGCAGGCCGGCGCCGTAGTGCTGCCGGTGTGCGACCACTACAGCGGCGTCGAGGCGCGCATGCGCAAGAGCCTCTCGCTGCAGGCCGAGATGGCGCAGGAGTTCGGCGCCTGCGTGTTCGATGTCACCCTCGATTGCGAGGATGGCGCCCCCGTCGGGGGCGAGGCAGAGCACGCGGCGCTGGTTACCGAGCTCGCCCTGGCCGCTGCCCCCGGCATGCGCGTGGGGGTGCGCGTGCATCCGGTCGACCACCCGGCCTTCGCGGGCGATGTGATCACCATTGCGGGGCGCGCCGGCCACCGCCTGAGCCATTTGATGGTGCCCAAGGTCGAGTCGGCAGAGGACGTGCGCGAGGCCGTGGTGGCCCTCAACGCCGCCGACGCAGAGGCCTTGCCGCTCCACGTGCTGATCGAGTCGCCTTTCGCCGTGCACCAGGCCTTCGAGATCGCCGCCCATCCCCGCGTGCAGTCCCTCAGCTTCGGCCTGATGGATTTCGTGTCGGCCCATGGCGGAGCGATTCCTGCCGAGGGCATGGGCGCGGCGGGCCAGTTCACCCATCCCCTGGTGGTGCGCGCCAAGCTCGAGATCGCCGCTGCCGCGCATGCGCACGGGAAGGTGCCTTCGCACTGCGTGGTCACCGAGTTCAACGATGTCGACGCGATGCGCGCCGCCGCCAGGAGAGCGTCCGGCGAATTCGGCTACACGCGCATGTGGAGTATCCATCCGAACCAGATCCGCCCCATCCTGGAGGCCTTCGCGCCCGACGAGCGGCAGATTCAAATGGCTACAAAAATCATAGCGTCCGCGGCTGCTGCCAATTGGGCGCCGGTCAGTTTTGATGGCACATTGCACGACCGCGCGAGCTACCGCCATTTCTGGCAGGTGCTTTCGCGGGCGCATGCGACCGGCCGTGCGCTGCCGCCGGAGGCGCAAGCATGGTTTGCGGCGGCGTCCTCCTGAAAACCACACCTCCTCAAAGGAACAGACAACCATGAACAAGATTGCCCTGATCGCCGCAGTCGCCCTCGCGCTGCCGCTCTCGTCGATGGCCCAGAGCGCTGAACCCGCGGCCAAGCCGCCGCTCAAGGAGCGGGCCGCGAACTCGGCCAAGAAGGCGACGCAGAAGGTCGTGCCCAAGCGCGTCATCAAGAAGCTCGAGGAAGCCAAACCCATCAGTGAAGAGTCCGACGTCGTTCTCTCGCCCGAAGACCTGGAGGTCTCCAAGCGCGTGCACACCGGCACCATCAAGTGCGAACTCGGCGCCAGCGTGGCGATCGAGAGCAGCCAGAAGAAGCCCGGCTTCTTCGTCCTGACGCACGGCAGCGCCAAGTACTTCATGCACCCGGTCAACAGCCGCACCGGCGCAATCCGTCTCGAGGATCCGAAGGCCGAGGCGATGTGGCTCCAGCTCGGCAACAAGTCGATGCTGATGAGCCAGAAGCAGGGCCTGCGACTGGCCGACGAATGCCAGGCCAACGAGCAATCGGTGGTCGCGGAAGACATGAAGAAGAACCCGCCCAAGAGCCTGTTCGACGGCGCTGACGCGCCCAAGAAGTAAGCCGGGGCAAACCAAGGCGCCGGCGGCCCGCCTTTTGCTTCGGCCGCCACACCGGTTCCCGATCTCGGAGAAGAGAAGAAATGTTGCAAGCCTACGTTGACCATGTCGCCGAGCGCGCCGCGCTCGGCATCCCGCCGCTGCCCCTGTCGGCCAAGCAGACCAGCGAAGTCATCGAACTGATGAAGACCGCCACCGCCAAGGACGGCGAGTTCCTGCTGAACCTGCTTACGCACCGCGTGCCGGCTGGCGTGGACGACGCGGCCAAGGTCAAGGCGAGCTACCTGGCAGCAGTGGCCCACGGCAGCGAGAAGAGCCTGCTGCTCTCTCGCACCCGTGCCACCGAGCTGCTGGGCACCATGCTCGGCGGCTACAACATCAGCCCGCTGATCGATCTGCTCGACGATGCCGAGGTGGGCGGGGTCGCGGCCGAGGGGCTGAAGAAGACCCTGCTGATGTTCGACCAGTTCCACGACGTCAAGGAAAAGGCCGACAAGGGCAACGCCAATGCCAAGGCCGTGTTGCAGAGCTGGGCCGATGCCGAGTGGTTCACCAGCCGGCCCGAAGTGCCGCAGAGCCTCACCATCACCGTTTTCAAGGTGAGCGGCGAGACCAACACGGACGACCTCTCGCCCGCGCCCGACGCAACCACGCGGCCCGACATTCCGATGCACGCGCTGGCGATGCTCAAGAACGCCCGCCCCGGCATCACGCCGGAGGAAGACGGCAAGCGCGGCCCGGTCAAGTTCATCGAGTCGCTCAAGGAGAAGGGGCACCTGGTCGCCTACGTGGGCGACGTCGTCGGAACCGGCTCCTCGCGCAAGAGCGCCACCAATTCGGTGCTCTGGTTCACCGGCCAGGACATTCCGTTCATTCCCAACAAGCGCTTCGGCGGCGTTTGCCTGGGGAACAAGATCGCGCCGATCTTCTACAACACGATGGAAGACGCCGGTGCGCTGCCCATCGAGCTCGACGTGAGCCAGATGGAGATGGGCGACGTGGTCGAGCTGCGCCCCTACGAGGGCAAGGCGCTGAAGGACGGCAAGGTCATCGCCGAGTTCAAGGTCAAGAGCGAGGTGCTGTTCGACGAGGTCCGTGCCGGCGGCCGCATTCCGCTGATCATCGGCCGCGGCCTCACCGCGAAGGCGCGTGAGGCGCTGGGGCTGCCGGCTTCGACGCTGTTCCGCCTGCCGGTCAGCCCCGTCGACACCAAGAAGGGCTTCTCGCTGGCCCAGAAGATGGTGGGCCGCGCCTGCGGCCTGCCGGAGGGTCTGGGGGTTCGCCCCGGCACCTACTGCGAGCCGAAGATGACCTCGGTCGGCAGCCAGGACACCACCGGCCCGATGACGCGCGACGAGCTCAAGGACCTCGCCTGCCTGGGCTTCAGCGCCGACCTGGTGATGCAGTCCTTCTGCCACACGGCGGCCTACCCGAAGAAGGTCGACGTGAAGATGCACCACGAGCTGCCCGACTTCATCTCCACGCGCGGCGGCGTCTCGCTGCGTCCGGGCGACGGCGTGATCCACAGCTGGCTCAACCGCCTGCTGACGCCCGACACCGTCGGCACCGGCGGCGACAGCCACACGCGCTTCCCGATCGGCATCAGCTTCCCGGCCGGTTCGGGCCTGGTGGCCTTCGCGGCCGCAACCGGCGTGATGCCGCTGGACATGCCCGAATCCGTGCTGGTGCGCTTCAAGGGCAAGATGCAGCCCGGCGTGACCCTGCGCGACCTGGTCAACGCGATCCCGCTCTATGCCATCAAGCAGGGTCTGCTGACTGTCGAAAAGAAGGGCAAGAAGAACGTCTTCTCGGGCCGCATCCTCGAGATCGAGGGCCTGCCGGACCTCAAGGTGGAACAGGCCTTCGAACTGAGCGACGCCTCGGCCGAGCGCTCGGCGGCCGGCTGCACGGTGCACCTGAACAAGGAACCCATCATCGAGTACATCAACAGCAACATCACGCTGATGCGCTGGATGATCGCGCAGGGCTATGCCGACGCCCGTACGCTGGCGCGCCGCATCGCCGCGCAGGAAGCCTGGTTGAAGGACCCGCAGCTCCTCAAGGGCGACGACGACGCCGAGTACGCCGCCGTGATCGAGATCGACTTGGCCGATATCCACGAGCCGATCGTGGCCTGCCCCAACGATCCGGACGACGTGAAGACGCTGTCGGACGTGGCAGGCGCCCAGATCGACGAGGTGTTCATCGGCTCCTGCATGACCAACATCGGGCACTTCCGCGCCGCCTCCAAGCTGCTGGAAGGCAAGCGCGACATCCCGGTCAAGCTGTGGATCGCGCCGCCGACCAAGATGGACGCCCAGCAGCTGACAGAGGAAGGCCACTACGGCGTGTTCGGCAATGCGGGCGCGCGCACCGAGATGCCGGGCTGCTCGCTGTGCATGGGCAACCAGGCCCAGGTGCGCGAGGGCGCGACGGTGATGTCGACCAGCACGCGCAACTTCCCCAATCGTCTGGGCAAGAACACCAACGTGTACCTGGGCAGCGCCGAGCTGGCTGCCATCTGCTCCCGCCTGGGTCGCATCCCGACCAAGGAGGAATACATGGCCAGCACCGGCGTGCTCGACGCGTCGAGCGGCCAGATCTACCAGTACCTCAACTTCGACAAGATCGAGGAGTACAAGGAAGTCGCGGACAAGGTCGCAGCCTAACCCGCAGGCATCTTCAGACCAGGCCCGCCACTGCCAGGCGGGCCTTTTTTTTCGCTTCCTTCCGCGCCGGTCGTCAGCCGCCTCGGAGCTTCTCGTGCTCCGCCATTTGCTTCGGCGGATTTCCGGTCACGGCCGAAGCGGCCATCTTCATGAGCTGGACCATCTTGCTGTCCTTCACGTCCCAGTATTCGGCTTCGACGATGGTGACCGCCAGCAGGCCCAGGTTGGGATCGGTCGGTCCTTGCGGGAACCATGCCTTGGCCATGGTGTTGAAAAGCGCTTCCTTCCTGGCCTGGTCCTCGACGAGGGCTGCCTGCCCGGCGACCGAGACGTAGCTGTCCTTGTCCGTGTTGGCGTACGACACGTTGACCAGCGGATCGCTCGCGACGTGGCGGGCGATCTCGCCGTCCCGGGGAATGAAGAAGTAGAGCGTCCCTCCTTCCTGCAGGTTCTTGCTTTGGGTGGTGAGAGGGTGGCTGTGCAGCTGGCCATCGCCGTGGCGATGGGTCAGCATGCCGTAGCGCGTGTCCTTGATCAAATCCCAGAGCTTGGCGTGCTGGTCGGTGGTGGGCATGGGCATCTCTCCGATGAGGTGAAAGACCCTGACGCTAGGCCCCTGCGGTGGGCAGACCGCGACGCGAAAGGCCGCGTTCGCTTGTCGTCCACCGCCGACCGTCGTCAGCCGGCAGCCTGCTGCGCCATCGCGGCAAGCGCGGAGGCGGTCGAGGCGTCCGCCGGAAAGAACGACTCCACTGCCAGTTCTTGCAGCGTGACGTCCACCGGCGTGCCGAAGATGGTCGTCGTGCTGATGAAGCTCAGCACCCCCTGGGGTGTCACATACTGGAAGGGCACCGCCACGCCGGCGAGGTCGCTGTTGTTGGCCGGCGTGTCGTGGCTGACCCGCGGCGCGGGGTAGCCGGCGAGCTCGTCATGCAGCGCCACCAATGTCGCATCGCCGGTGGCCGCGATCTGTTGCTGCAGCCGCTCCAGCAAGTGGGCGCGCCATTGGGCGAGGTTGGCGATGCGCGGCGCCACCCCATCCGGATGCAGGCTGAGCCGCAAGACGTTGACGGGAGGAGCCAGCAGCTCGGGCGCCGCGCCTTGCATCAGCAGGGGCACGAGCGCGTTGTGCGCCACCAGGTTCCAGTGCCGGTCGACTGCCAGGGCGGGGAAGGGCTCGTGCCCCTTGAGCACCAGGTCCACGGCTTGCCGGGCGGGCGCCAGGGCCGGGTCGTCCAGCGAGCGCTGCCGGTACATCGGCGCATAGCCGGCCGCCACCAGCAGCGTGTTGCGCTCGCGAAGCGGCACCTCGAGCCGCTCGGCGAGGCGCAGCACCATCTCGCGGCTGGGCTCCGCCCGGCCGGTCTCGACATAGCTCAAGTGCCGGGTGGACACCTGGGCCTCGTGTGCCAGGTCGAGCTGGCTGAGGCGGCGGTACTGGCGCCAGTGGCGCAGGTGGGCGCCGAAGGAATCGGCGGCGGTGGGCGGCGCGGAATACAGGCTCATGGCCGCCATCGTAGTGAAGCGGCGCGCGGCGACCATGACCTCACAGGTCATCGAGCGTGCGAACCTCACCTTGTCATCGAACCCTGCTATCTTTGAGGTGCTTCCACGAATCCCCAAGGAGTTCCTCATGGCCAGAGAACCGGCGCACGCTTTCGCCCCCATGCTCAAGACCTTCAAGACCGCATCGGGCAAAGCCGGCAAGTACTGGTCGCTCAAGGAACTCGCCAGGCAATATCCGAACGTCGACAAGCTGCCGGTCTCGATCCGCATCGTGCTCGAGTCGGTACTGCGCAATTGCGACGGCAAGAAGGTTGCGCCCGAGCATGTCGAGCAGCTCGCCAACTGGGCGCCCAACGCAGACCGCACCGACGAGATCCCCTTCGTCGTGACGCGGGTGGTGCTCCAGGACTTCACCGGCGTGCCGCTGCTGGCCGACCTGGCGGCAATGCGCAGCGTGGCCCAGTCGCTCGGCAAGTCGCCCAAGACCATCGAACCGCTGGTGCCGGTGGACCTGGTCGTCGATCACTCGGTGATGGTGGACCACTACGGCACGCCCAAGGCGCTCGACCTCAACATGAAACTGGAATTCCAGCGCAACAACGAGCGCTACCAGTTCATGAAATGGGGCATGCAGGCCTTCGATACCTTCGGCGTGGTGCCGCCGGGCTTCGGCATCGTGCACCAGGTCAACCTCGAGTACTTCGCGCGCGGCGTCTACAAGAGCCCGCAGGATACGAGCGACACGCCGGTCTACTACCCAGATTCACTGGTGGGCACGGACAGCCACACGACCATGATCAACGGTATCGGCGTCGTGGGCTGGGGCGTGGGCGGCATCGAGGCCGAGGCTGCGATGCTGGGCCAGCCCGTCTACATGCTCACACCCGACGTGGTGGGCTTCGAGCTCGGCGGCAAGCTGCGCGAGGGTGTGACGGCCACCGACCTGGTGCTCTACGTCACCAACATCCTTCGCAGCGAGAAGGTGGTGGGCAAGTTCGTCGAGTTCTTCGGGCCTGGTGCCGCTTCCATCCCCGTCCCCGATCGCGCGACCATCGGCAACATGGCGCCCGAGTACGGTGCAACCATGGGCTTCTTCCCCGTTGACGAGAGGACCGTCGAGTATTTCCGGGGCACGGGACGCACCGACAAGGAAATCGAGCGCTTCGAGGCCTACTACAAGGCCCAGGGCCTGTTCGGCATGCCCGCGCCCGGCGAGCTCAACTACACCAAGGTCGTGAAGCTCGACCTCGGCACCGTCACGCCCAGCCTGGCCGGCCCCAAGCGCCCGCAGGACCGCATCGACCTCGGCCACCTGGCGACCAAGTTCTCCGAGCTCTACAGCAAGCCGAACGAGGCCAACGGCTTCAATCAGCCTGCCGAAAAGCTCAAGGTGCGCTACCCGCTGTCGCAGCACGGCGAGACGGCCGAGGAGCCGCCAGCCGAGCCTCGGCCCGGTGCGCCGGCGCCGATGGTCGAGATGGTGGCCAACAAGCCGACCGCCGAGTCCGCGCATGTCGGCGTCACGACGGCGCATGCGCCGAACAATGCGGTGACCATCGGGAACGGCGACGTGCTGATCGCTGCCATCACCTCCTGCACCAACACCTCCAATCCGAGCGTGCTGCTGGCGGCAGGCTTGCTGGCCAAGAAGGCGGTGGAGGCAGGCCTCAAGGTCAAGCCGCACGTGAAGACCTCGCTGGCGCCGGGTTCGCGCATCGTGACCGAGTACCTCGAGAAGGCCGGCCTCCTGCCCTATCTGGAGAAGCTGGGCTTCTACCTGGCCGGCTACGGGTGCACCACGTGCATCGGCAATGCAGGCGACCTGGCGCCCGAGATCAACGAAGTGATCACGAAGAACAACCTGGTCGCTGCCGCCGTGCTCTCGGGCAACCGCAACTTCGAGGCCCGCATCCATCCCAACCTCAAGGCCAACTTCCTGGCCTCGCCGCCGCTGGTGGTGGCCTACGCGATCGCCGGCAACGTCATGGTCGACCTGATGACCCAGCCGGTGGGCAAGGGCAAGAAGGGCAGGGACGTGTACCTGGGCGACATCTGGCCCAGTTCCAAGGAGATCGACGAGAACCTGCACTATGCGATGAACGCCAAGGCCTTTCGCAAGAACTACGAGCAGATCCAGGAGAACCCCGGCAAGCTGTGGAGCAGCATCAAGGGCACTGCAGGCCAGGTCTATGACTGGCCGACGTCGACCTACATCGCCAAGCCGCCATTCTTCGACGGCTTCAAGATGCAGCCGCACGCGTCGGACGCGGGCTTCAGCGGCGCGCGCATCATGGCGCTGTTCGGCGATTCGATCACCACCGACCACATCTCGCCCGCTGGCGCGATCAAGGAAAGTTCGCCGGCGGGCATCTGGCTCAAGGCCCACGGCGTCTCGAAGGCCGACTTCAACAGCTATGGCTCACGCCGCGGCAACCACGAGGTGATGATGCGCGGCACCTTTGCCAACGTGCGCATCAAGAACCTCATGATCCCGCCCGGCCCGGATGGCTCGCGCGAGGAAGGTGGCGTGACGCTGTACCAGCCCGGCGGCGAGAAGATGTTCATCTACGACGCGGCAATGAAGTACATCGAGCAGGGCGTGCCCACCGTGATCTTCGGCGGCGAGGAATATGGCACCGGCTCCTCGCGCGACTGGGCGGCCAAGGGCACGCAACTGCTGGGCATCAAGGCAGTGGTGGCGCGCAGCTTCGAGCGCATCCACCGCGCCAACCTGGTCGGCATGGGCGTGCTGCCGCTGCAGTTCCGCGGTGCCGATTCGTGGGAGAGCCTGGGCCTCACCGGCGAGGAGAAGATCGACGTGGTGATCGGCGGCGAGCTCAAGCCGCAGATGGACGTGAAGATCGTGGTCCACCGCGCCGACGGCACGCACCAGGAGGTAACGGTGCGCCTGCGCATCGACACGCCGATCGAGGTCGACTATTACAAGCACGGGGGCATTCTCCCGTTCGTGCTGAGGCAACTGCTGGCCGCCTGAGCGCCAGAGGGCCTGCTTGCGCGACGGCACGCGAGCGCGTGCCGTTTTTTCTTCAGTCGCTCCCGAGCCGCCGCGACAGCCCGTCCAGCACGGGCCGGATGCCGTCGCCCACGCGGATCTGCGGGTTGGAGAAGCCGTCTTCCTTGCCTGCCTCGATCTCACGCTGCTTGATCACCGGCACCGCCTCGGCAAAGGCCGTCTCGAAGGAGCGCGTCTTTCGCAGGGCCTCGTCGAACAGTGCGCGGCCGAAGAAGGTGAGCTCGGAGCGGTGGCCGCAGCCGTAGGAGGTGTGCTCGGCGTCGGCGGCGGTCATGATGAGGCTGTGCTCGGTGGCCAGGGGCTCGATCCAGCCGCCCGAGTAGCAGGCCGAGATCGCGATCACGCGATGCCGGATGCCGGCCGCGTCCAGCGCCTCGCGCAACTGCTGCGGCGTCAGCCAGGGCACCGTGAGCGGCCAGTGGGACGAGGCCAGCTTGAAGTCGCTGGCGCCGTGGGAGGTCATGTAGATCACCAGCACGTCCTGCTCGCGGTCCATGCGGGCAGCCATCGCCTCCACGGCGCGCCGGAGGTTCAGCGGCGTCGCCCAGGGCAGCTCCTCCGCGGTCGTGGCGTGGTTGACCAGGCGCAGCACATGGCCGCGCGCATCGAAGCGCTCCTCCAGCAGGGTGGACACCATCGCGCTCTCGCGCAGGAACACGTCCTCGGAGGCGTAGGGCGCGAACACCAGGCCGAATACCTGGACCTTGCCGTCGCGCCGGGGCCCGATGCCGTCGATCGCGCGCTGCCACACGGCCTGCTGCGCCTCGAAAGTCTCCTGCGTCAGGCGCAGTCGCGGCCGCTCGGGCGCCTTGGCGGAGGCGCTGGCGTCTTCCTGCCACACGCGCTCCTGGTCCTGCAGGGCCTGCCAGATGCCGAGCGCGCTGATCGCGAGCAGGCCCGGCACGAAGATCGCGAGCCGCGTCGGGCTCGGGACGCAGCGGGCCATCAGAAACACCGCCGCCACCAGGCCGATGCCGATCAGGGCGCCGTACACCGCCCAGAAGCCGGACGCCGTGGTCAGCGCGCTCGGCAACCAGCCTCTCGAATAGGCCAGCGACATGGCGCCCATCAGCAGGCTCCAGGGCACTGCGGCCCAGGTGCCCAGCGCGAACCAGCGCGCGAGGGCGCCTCGCGCGGGCGTGGTGTTCAGCGTCCACCAGCCGAGCCACAGCGAGAGCGCCGTCGCCCAGAAGGATTGGAGCGCCGGCAGCGGGTGGAAGCTGGCCGGCCCCTCGATCTGCAGGCGCGCGATGCCGAGGGTCAGAAGGCTGGGGACCAGCACGAGGATCAGCAGTTGCCAGGGCGTGGGGGAAGCGTCGATGCGGGGCCGCAGCAGGAACGCGGCGCGCAGGCCCTCGAAGATCCACCGCCGGAACGGGGCGCGGGCGGCCCGCTGGGAGGGATGGGAGGGATGGGAGGGATGGGAGGGATGGG
>NZ_LMTS01000035.1 GCF_001541225.1 Variovorax sp. WDL1
CCTGCAGGGACGTCTCCACGTTGGCCGGCCGCGGCGCCGCGTTCAGACGCGCGAGCACGTTGATGACGTGTTCGACGCTCACGCGCCCGGAGGGAGGCGCCCCGTCCAGCGCCAACTCCACGGCTACCAGCACCGCTTCCAGTCCTGCCATCGGCACCAGGGCCAGGACCCGGGCCATCAGGCGGTCGCCTCCGCTCTCGCGCAACAGCGCGCGCCGCAGCCGCTGCAATGATTCGGGGAGGTCGGTGAACGGCGCCCCGTTGCGCAGCGCTCCCGGCTTCCTCTGCACCAGCGGGATGTAGTG
>NZ_LMTS01000163.1:0-44091 GCF_001541225.1 Variovorax sp. WDL1
CTCGAAAGCGGCCGCCGCTTTTTGCGCCGGAAAGTAGCTACCCGAACGAAGGAAAATATGCGCGCTACTGAAGTCTTCACGCCAAAAGGTGAGCCCGGCGTTACCTACGTTGACGACCATCTCATCGAAAAGGGTAAACGCCTGCGTCAAGACCTCTCCGCAGGCCCTTGCGTTGTTTCTCTTTCCGGCCCATCGAAGTCCGGGAAGACGGTTTTCATTGAGAAGACGCTCGGCCGGGACAACTTGGTCAAGGTGAATGGCGCGGGAGTGAAGTCTGCGGCCGCATTGTGGCTGAAAGTGTTTGCTGTCATAGGCACACCAATAAAGGTCGTCGAAACAAAAGAGAAGAACAATACCTCTACTTTCGGCGCCAAGATTGAGGGCAGTGTGCCGCTACTTGCTAAGGGCGAAGTGTCCACTGAGGGAAGTTGGGGCTCAAAGGAGGCAGCAGCGACTGAAATTTCTGTTGACTACGTTGCCCTGCTGGTCGAAGAGCTGGGCGGGACCGGATACATCGTGTTCGTTGACGACTTTCACTACATCGATCCTGACCTACAGCAGGAGATTGCGGAGCAGATCAAGGAAGGAATTGAAGGTAAGGTGCAGTTCGTCTGTGCGTCTGTACCATATCGTTCTGACGATGTGTTGCTAGCAAACGCTGATCTGCGAGGACGCGCCTACAAAGTCGACTTCGACTATTGGGATCACGCTGAACTCGCCAAAATTGCGCATGTTGGCTTTGCGGCGATGAATCTCAACGTATCGGGCGCAGTCATTGACGCGCTTGCGAGCGAGGCGGCGGGATCGCCTCAGCTTATGCAGACGCTCTGCCTCAATCTCTGTTTCGACATTGGCCGCGAAATGCGACCCGACGAACAGGTCACGATTGGCGCTGATATGGACTTGATCGCGAGAGTATGTCGCCGCACCACTGCAAACAACGACTACTCGTCGACTGTTGCGGCAATGAAGGATGGCCCCAAAGTACGGGGAAGGGAGCGCAATTCATATGTCTTGCGTAGTAGCAACGCGGCTTTGGATGTGTATCCGCTCATCCTCCGTGGCGTTGCATGCGACCCTCCTAGGCTGACGCTTAAAGCCAACGAGCTGACAACGCGCGTTCAAGGTCTGTGCATTGGTGAGCAGCCGGGTAGTGGGAGCATCGTCAACTCTTGCGGTCATATCGTGTCGATCGCTAACGAATCTGAAGGCCGACAAGTAATTGAGTGGGACAGCGAGCGTGATCTGCTCGACATTCGAGACCCGTACCTTCTCTTCTTCTTGCGCTGGGGTCAATGGCGTTGAGCAAGATATCGGCTCCGATGCCAGGACCGCATACCGGCGATGCGCCTCGCGGTGGGCCATCTTGTTGGTCATCCGATGTTCTGTGTGTTCCCCACTGAATGGACTGCTTGCGTCGCACTATCATTCTCATGCTTTCTATTCATCGGTTATGACAATGCTTTTTTCTTTCGAGTCATTTCTTAGGCGCTGTCAAACCCTCGAAGGTCATGTCCTTCACACTGGCACGCACGCAAAACCGTTCACCGTCGAGGTCGAGGGTAGTACCGTCTACTTCGTTCCGCACTCGTCCGGCAAGCGTCGTCGCGCGGACCCGCGAAAAACGGAACGGGTGCTGTCCCAGCTTGCGGAGTCGAAGGCATGGGCTCCCGGTGAGTATCAAGCAATTACCTATCACGCCTCGTACATCCTGGCGGTAGCAAAGCATGGGGGCGCCTAGTCATTTCTTCGAGCGGACGGACAAGACGACGCTTCGCGTGATCTTTTCCATCGCTCACGTCAAACCTAGCTCGCCGAAATGAAGCCCGCTGCGCTGCCGTCTCGCCTGATGCTCGCGTGCGAGCAATTGGATGTCGCGGCCGAGCTGTTCGTTGCGGAACGAAGCTATGTGTCGGCTCTTACCCTAGCTGGCGCCGCCGAGGAGATTCTGGGGAGTGCCGTATCAGCGCGAAATGAAGAACCCGCTCTAGCTCGTCGCTTCTCAGCCAGGTTCCGCGCAATTGAGGGTATGAAGTTTTTGCCACCAGACAGGAAAGCATTCTTCAATAGCCAAAACTACGCGAGGAACGCGGCCAAGCACATGTCTCCCAGGCGCGGAGATAGGTGCCTAACATCAGAGGATCGCTACTTTAAAGTCGATCCAAGAGCCGCCGCAATGGACATGATCTTGCGCGGCATGCACAATAAAAATTTGTTGGGAATACCGGAAAGCAGTATTTGCAACCAGTTCTACGCCTTGTATCTCTACGAACTTCATCGCGAAGAGTGACCAACAATGAGCGGTTTAAGGCTCGCTCTTCGGAGGCGAAGAGTCTGCCGTCGCCCGATCCCTGAGAAGCCGAGTAGCCGATGAGCTGCCCGGTCTCAGTGACTTGTGGCCGGCCATCGCGCGCGGACCCGGCCAGTGAACCCAGCCCCGCGCTCCAGGTACGACAAGACAATGGCCGGTGAGCTGGGGCGCCGTCGAGCGCCATCGGTCTGAACGCCGTCGCTTCGTCCGGAGCATTCGCTGTAATCGAGTTGGCTTCGCCGGGCCGCCGTCGCTACCATCTGGCTCGCGTGAGCCCAGGAGGAAAAGTATGCGCGTGAAACAACTGTCCATCGCCGTAGCAGCGGCCATGTCCCTGGCAGCCTTCGGCATTGCGCCCAAGGTCGCAACGCTCGTGCCCGAAGGCGCAGGCCGCCGTTCGACGGACGCCTTGACTAGACGGCCCCTACACTGGAACGCTCATAGGTCCGTCTGGGCCAGAGGGGGAGGCCTTTCGGGGGCTTTTCGTCGTCGTGGACAAAACGGCCACGAGTAGCTCCACCGCGACACTCGCTGTGCCATGAGGGACGACCGTGCCAGCAATGGGGGCGGCCACGGGCAAGATTGGTGCGAGCACAGAAACGGCAAGCGGTACCGCCTCTCGCGCTAGGCGCCTAGCCGCCGCGCTCTCGCGCGCGCGGGCGCGCACCCATGTACTGGACGTTTCTCCGCTCAGGCATCTCGATGCATTGTCTTCCGGGAGAAGCCGATGGGCCGGTGGACCAGTGCCTTCATCGCCTCTCGCGAAACGATGTCGATGATCTCCTCGGCCTCCAGTCCCTGAGCGGACAGCTCCTGGGCTCTCGCCCGCAGCTTGATTGACATTGCTGTCACCACGGGTCGGGTCAGGTCGTGAGCAATGCGATTCACGGCGGTCCTGACGTTGGGGTCGAGTCTCTCCCTCACGATGTGCTCCGGTTACCGCCTGGCTCGCGCCAGGCGCTTCGCCACCGGCCTAGGCTGCGTCGGCCTTGGGGAAAAAACCGCGATAGATCCAGCGGACCGCGAACATGATGAGCGGCGGCGCAATGATGCCTAGCCAGATGCCTCCGCGCAGTACCACGCGGTCCATGTCGAACCCGTCCTCGTAGAAGTTCAACATCAAAGCGGCGACCCAGCCGGTCGACCAAACAGTCCACACGACGTAGTAGAGCCGCTGCACGCCGACTTCGAAGTTCCCACGATTCATGCCCGCGACTGTAGCCTAGGCCGGCGTTCCTGTTCGTTGTCTGCGCGGTCTTCGTCCGCCAGCTGGATGCAGGCGTCGCACCGCAGAGGCCTTGCGCCTTGCCGTCTCCGCCGGTCAGTTCGGCGGGCTCATCGTCGGCGACATCGAGGAGGTGAATGCGGCCGGGTGTGGATCGGGCCGACACCTGGGCGATCACCTCTGCGTCGCCGCACAGCAGGCTGCGCAACCATGCGGTCATGGTCGAGCCTCCGGGCGGAGGCGCTGCACCTCGCGAGCCTTGCGCCTTGCGGTCTCCACGACCAGCGCGGCGCGCTCTTCGGCGTCACGGGCCAGCGCCAGAAGCTCAGCGTGGTGTTGCCGAGCCAGCGCGCACAAATCTGGCCTCGCGAGGGTCGCAGGCCATACGACCAATCGGCCCTGCTCGATGCAGACCGTGAGGCCCTCGCGGTCCAGGAAGAGGAAGGCTTCGGCGGCAGTCATGCGTCCTCCTCCACCGGCACGAAATCGGCATGGGATGGCAGTAATGCAAAAGGAGGGCTACCGGGTGAGCTATGGATTCGCTCTTCGCATGCATCGACAAATCGGCCGGGAACCCGCGCCATGACTCGGTTTTCGGCCGCTTCGCAAAGGTTCACGGCGTGCCCCAGGGCATCGACCCAAGGTTCACGGCGTACCCCAGGCTGCGGCAGTTTTTGGTCACCGCGTGACCCGGTACGGGTCATGGCGTGCCCCTGGGCTTTCGTTTTTTCCACGAGGGCTTCGGCATCGGGCTGGGCTTTGGCATCGGCCTTAGCCTCGGCTTCGGCCTGGGCGATCAGGGCGCGGGCCTGTGCGATGCTGGTCACGCGCTTCCATTCATTCGTCGCCGGTCTGGCCTCGATGAACTTCTTGGGGAAGGCATAGGATTGAACATCGGTCACGCGGTAGAGGTTCGGCAACCGATGTCCGTCCTTGTCTCTGCCGCCCGTACTCGTCAAGGCGATGAGGCCGACCGCGCGCAACGCACGCAGCGAGCGCGCCAGGGTCGTCTTGTGCTTGATGCCCCGATGCTTC
The DNA here is from genome assembly GCF_001541225.1 of Variovorax sp. WDL1. GTDB lineage: Bacteria > Pseudomonadota > Gammaproteobacteria > Burkholderiales > Burkholderiaceae_C > Variovorax. The sequence goes on from NZ_LMTS01000163.1 coordinate 4,572, forward strand.
GCCTTGGATAGCGGTAGAGAGAGGTCGCCGTTGTTCGTGGCGCGCAGATCACGCAGGAGTGCCAGATAGGCCAGCACGTCATGCGGCGACAGCGCGCGAAACGCATCGCTGTCGTAGATTTCATCGTAGATGCGCGCGCTGTGGCCGCGAGGATCGCCCACCTTGGGCCTGTGGTCCCGGCCCATCATTGCACCCCTGTGCGCTTGCCCTGCGGCCCGCTGACGGGCTTTCCGTGGGCGGGCTGGGAGATGGTGGCCTGGCGCAGCTTCGGCGCCTCCTGGGCCTCGCGGCGCAGCGCCAGCGCGCGGTCTCGCTGCTCGGGCGTGAGGTAGTAGCGGCCGGGATAGCACGGGCGGCGATCACGGTTCAGCATGCGCACCCTCTCGCACGCGATGCTGAACCCCAACTCGCGGCAGGCACGCATGATTACGTCCGGCGAGTTCTCGCAGCCGACGATGGCATCCAGGTCGTGCCGCATCTTTGGTCCATCGAGCAGCGCCTCGATTGCGCGCTGCTCATACGGGGCGACCGGCCAGCGGCCGGGATTGGTCGCGGAAGGTGATTTGCGCAGCTTCCCGGTGCGCTCGGTCTTCGGTGCGCGCATCACGCGGCCTTCTCGCTGGCCTCGACGATATACGCCTCGATGGCGTCCAGGTCGAAGAGGGTCAGCCGTTTGCCCACCCGCAGCGGCTTCGGGAAGTCGTGCCTGGTCGCTGCCCAGTGCCACAGCGTGGACTTGGCGATGTCGAAGTGGGCTGCTGCCTTTGCGGCGCGCGCAAGGCGCCGGCCGGCTCTGGTGGGGATGGATTCACAATGCGGTGTCACGCTGTACTCCGTTGCTATTTGGATTCAGCGATGCTCTCGCGCCATCGGCGCGCAGTCATTACCCGCCTGCTTGCTGACGTGCCCGTTTGCTTGCTGCCGGGGTGTGTCTCAGCCACACCTCGCGGATAGTCTTCTCCTTCACATCGACCCCGTGCTGTCGCTTGACCATGCGCATGTAGTCGCGAGCAAAAGCTGATTTGTTGTTGTCGTAGCTTCCACAGTGCTCGGCCCATTCTTGGACGATCCAGTCCCTTGCTAGGGCGTACTTGCTTTGGCGCTCGGTACCGCCACTGCGCGCGAACGCTTGGCGAGCGACTCGCTCTTCCGCATCGCTGATCGCGCCCTCGAAACGAACGAGGGATTCATCAGGGGTTCGAGACTTTCCAATTCCGCGGAAGAACACCCATGCACGCTTTGCCTCGACCGCATCGGCTAGCAGCAAGCCGGCCTGAAGCCGCCTCACTTCGTTGGCTGACCGGAATCCCTTGGCCGCAAAGTCGGCGAGCATGAGGCCCACGATGAGCGGCACCTCCCAAGGCGTCCATGCGGGTTCGGCAGCTCCCAGCAAGTCGGAGGCGATTTTCAGGCTGTCAACCTCTCCCTTCAAGTTGCTGACATTCAAGTCATGGAACGTCGTCTCCCAAACCCAGTGGGCGCTATCGCGCCACGCTGATTCACTGCCGGACCATTCCTTCGCTGCAAATGAGACTGCTCGTGCAACGGCGTCGTCAGACCTACCTTCGTAGTCTGACAAAGTGCTCGTGAACCATGCACACAGGTCTTTCGCACGGTTGAGTGCATCACGCAGTAAGTCTTTCTTGTCCACGCGCCCCTCGCGCCCCTGATTGGGATGCCGGCCCAGCCACGCCAGGGAAGCGGGTTTTCGGGGATCAGCCTAGGGCCGGCGAAACAGAGATGATGCTGGGCCTACGCCGCATCTAGGCTGGCTGCCAGCCCTTCCAATCGGCTCTCGGCCATGCGAGCCAGGCGGGCAGCGTCAATCTCCGGCTGCTCGGCGTCGGTGCGGTCCAGGCCGGCGACGATGCTGCGAAGCAGGGATTGCACCTCGAACACCGCCTCAATGCGGTCCTCAGCGGTGGCGAGAGTTGAATGATTCAGGGTAGCTGCCATGTCTGGAATCCTTCAGGTGTGGCGGTCAGGCGGCCCGTGGTGTTCCTGCACCCGAGCCGCCGCCTTGTTGCCCCGGTCAAGACCGCGCCGGGGCTTCGCGGTACCTCAGGCGGCGCGACGCAGCGGCACGACGTTCTCCCCGGACTCCAGGGCGACGACGATGGCGCCCCAGTCGTCCATGATGCGGCGGCGCTCCTCCAGGTGCTCGCTGCGGGCGTAAGCCGCCACCACCTTGCTGCGTTCGGCGTGATCGAGCTGGCGCTCCAGCGCGGCGACGGTCCAGCCGCGCTCGGACAACAGGCTGCGCGCAGACGCGCGGAACCCGTGGAGGGTCTGCCGGCCCTGATGGCCCATGCGGATCAGCATGCGGCCGATGGTGTTCTCGCTCATGAAGCCGTCCGCGCCGTCGCGATTCGGAAACAGGCTCGGCGTGTCGCCGGTCAGGGCGTGCAGCTCGCGTAGAGTGTCGAGCGCGGGCTGGGACAGCGGCACGACGTGCGCTTGGTTGAGCCCCTTGCCCATCTTCATGCGCGCGGCCGGGACGCGCCACTCGCACGCGTCGAAGTCGATTTCATTCCAGCGCGCCAGCCGCAGCTCCTGCGACCGCAAGAAGGTCAGCAGCGCCATCCGGGTTGCCAGCAGCGTGAGCGGGTCGGCGGCCTGGTAGCTCTTCAGGTCGCGCAGGAAAACGCCGAACTCGCGCCGGTCGGTGATGGCGGGCCGGTGCTTCGTGTCCGGGGTGAGGATGGCACGCTCCAGGTCGCCCGCGGGGTTGTACGTTGCCCGGCCCGTGGCAATCCCGTAGCGGAAGACTTGGCCGCACACCTCGCGCAGCCGGGTGGCGGTGTAGGCCGCGCCACGCGCCTCCACTTTGCGCAGCATCGCCAGCAGCTCCGGCGCAGTGATCGATGCAATCGGGCGGGAGCCGATCACCGGGAACACATCGGCCTCCAGGTGCTTGAGCATCTTCGCCGCTGTCACCTCGGCCCACCGCTTGGCGTTGGCCTTGTGCCAGTCCAAGGCCACGGCCTGGAAGCTGTTGGCGGCCTCGACGGCAACTCGGGCCTTGGCCGCCTTCTTCGCGGCGCCAGGGTCTTCGCCGCGACCCAGCATCAGCTTGGCCGCTTCGCGCTTGGCGCGGGCCTCCTTCAGCGCAACGTCGGGATAGACGCCGAAGGCCAGGCGCTTCTCCTTGCCGGCGAATCGGTACTTCATCCGCCAGTACCGGCCGCCGGCCGTCGTGATCTCCAGGTAGAGGCCGCCGCCGTCAAAATGCCTGCCTGGCGTGGTGAGGTTGCGGAGCTTTGCGTCGGTCAGTTTCATGGCTTCCCTTGATGGGTGGGGGCACAAACGGGGGCATATTCTGCCCCGACTCTGACGACATCAAGCATTCATGCGGGTTTGCGGGCTATGTTCGAGTCAGACAAGCGCACCACAAATAAGCCCGGAGTCCAAGACCTTCCGGGCTTTCTTCTAATGCGATGGATGTGTAGCCATCGCTTCCGCGCTCTGCGAAACCGGCTCATGCAGGGCCGCGGCGCGAGGGCGAACCACGACGTCGAGCGGTTCGCTGGAAACCCTGGCAGGGGTGCCCCCCGCGAGGGTGACACGTCCGAGGCTCCCGGCCTCCAGCACTTTCTTCAGTCGTGGATAGGTGGCGATGAAAACTGTCGCCGCAGCCAGCATGCCGGCCATCGCCCATACCCCTTCGCGGCGCCCACTGCCCGCGGCCGCTGCCGCCGTGCCGGGGCAATAGCCGGAGAGTGCCATCCCGGCCCCGAACAGAACCGCGCCGCCGATCAGGCCGACCGGGTTCATCGGCTTGGGCTCGACGGTCGTGACCCCGCGGCGCTTGAGCCAGCGGTGGCCGAGCGCACCAACTGCGACGGCCGTGCCCATCGTCTTCGCGACGCGTGCATCGTCGCCGGTCAATTGGCCGACGATCGTCCGCGAATCGGCCAGCCCGCCGCGTTGCAACAGCGCGCCAAAGGCGATTCCGGTCGCCAAGCCGAGCACGTTGCGTGTGCTTTCGCTCATCTCCGCCATCAGACCTCCTCGACCTGCTGCCTTGCGCCGCGCGCGCGCCGCGCCAGCAGCGATCCGACACCGAACATCACAGGCGTGAACAGCCAGCTCGATCCCGCACCCTGCGCGGTCCCCGACAGTGCATGTCCGCTGGTGCAGCCGTCGGCCATGCGGGCCCCGAACATCAGCATCGCGCCGCCGGCGGCACTGGCGAGGGGCGAGCGCTTCGGCGCGCCAACCCGATGGTTGTCGGCCCGTGAAGCATCGTTGCCGCCGAACGTTCGCGCGGCCGCCATGCCGCCGAGGATCGTCCCGAGGACCAGCCACGACTCCCAATTGAACTTGGGAGGCTCCCTGCGTGCCTTGACGTACTCGTTCACGTGCGCGGCGTCGGGCGCCACCCGGCGCGCGGCGAGCGCTGCCGAGCTTTCGTAGGCCCCACTGACGCCAATCCCCTTGCGGAAAGCCGCGAACGCGCAGATGTTGAGCAGCCCGATCGCCGCCCCGATCAAGTAGGGCGACGGTCCGGAATGGTGATGATGTGTACTCATTGGCGCGGGCCCTCCACGTCTGGTGTCGTGACTGACTGCTCCGAAGCGCCGACGTCCACGCGTCGCTCCATCTTCTTCCACGCCTCCATGCCGCCGAGCAGGTTGCGCACGTCGCGCGCGCCGCGGCGCAACAGCATGCTGGCCGCCAGGCTCGCGCGATGGCCGACGGCACAGGTAACGACCACCGCGGCTTCGGAATCGAATGACGGCTGCAGTCGATCGAGCTCTCTTTCGACGTAGCCCACGTACAGGTGTGATGCGCCGGGAATGTGCCCCTCGGTCTCGAACTCGCCGTCGTCACGCACGTCGATCACACGCAGGTCGCGCTGCGCAGGATCGACTTCGATGCGGCCAGGTTCGACCGTGCCGACGCCCGCCATCGGCAGTCCGTGGTCGCGCCAACCTTCGAAGCTGCCAGCGAGCACTCCTTCAACGTGGTCGAAGCCAACCCGCCCGAGCGCCTTCACCGCATCGTCCAATGCCTCGTCCGCGTCGTCGAGCACCAGATAGATCGACGTGCCGGCCTCGGCGACCCAGCCTGCGAACACAGGCAGCCCGTCGGACCAGATGCTGTACGAGCCCGGCACGTGACCGCCGGCGAACGCCTCCGGCCGGCGTAGATCGAACACGACTCCGCGACGGCTTTCCGCCTGGAAGTCCTTGGGCTGCAACACCCGCACGGCGCTGGACGAGGTCAGTGGCCCCATCCCACCCTTCGAATTCACCTGTTCCATGTGCCGGAAGTAGGGCGGGCGCGGAATTCGCTCGTCCAGCTTGCCTTGCACGAAGGCCTCTCGCGAACGTACGAACACCGGGTTGTACTGGCGTTCCAGTCCGATCGTCGAATCATCACGTTCCGCGATGTTCCCCCCGCAGACCGAGCCCGAGCCGTGCGCCGGGAGCAGGATGGCCTGGTCTCCCAGCGGAAGAAGCTTTGCATGCACTGCATCGTAGAGTTGGCCCGCGTGCTCGGCAGTCTGCGAGGGATCTGTCAGGTCAGTCCGGCCGGCCTCGCCGATGAAGAGCGTGTCGCCGGTGAACACCGCCCACGCATGGTCGGGCGCGTCTTCGAGGTAGACCGCATAGCACATGCTCTCCGGTGTGTGGCCGGGCGTGTGGAGAGCAACGATCCGGATGCCCTGGGCGACTTCGAACCCTTCGCCATCGTCGAGCCGGATGTCGCCATGGCCGAAGCCCTTGTGTCGCCCGTTGACGATCTTCGCCCCACACTGGCTCGCCAGCTCGGCCGAGCCCATCACGAAGTCCTCCTGGCGGTGGGTCTCGATCGAGTATTTGATCGTCAGCTTGTGCTTGCGCGCGAGCGTCACGTACTCGTTGACGTCCCGGCGCGGATCCACCACCGCCGCCTGGCCCTCGTTACCGATCAGGTAAGCCACGTGGGCGATTCCGGGTGTCTTGATGCGCTCGAGGATCATGAAATCATGATGAGACAGCCGGGTCCACCTCTTCGTAGGATGGAGCCGCATGCAGGGACGTCCTGCATGGGGGTAGCCTATCGCCATGGACTCCCTGATCGCCGCCTCCGCGCGCGTCCTTGCCGCCGGCGATGCGCTCGGCGCCCTCAAGCGCGTCGCCCTGCGCGACGACCCGCCGGCGCTGGCCTTGCGCGGCATTGCCATGGCGCAGCTCGGCGAGCACGCGCGCGCCCGCGAACTCCTGCGCAGCGCCGCGCGCGGCTTTGGTGTCCACGAGCAGCTGGCACGCGCGCGTTGCATCGTTGCCGAAGCCGAGGTGGCGCTCGCCATGCGCGACCTCGGCGGTTCGCCACACTTGCTGGCGGCGGCGTCGGCCACCCTCGAGGCGCGCGGCGACCGCGCCAACGCGCTGCAGGCGCGGCTGATCGCAGCGCGCCGGCTGCTGCTGCTCGGCCGCCTCGAAGAGGCCGCGGCCGCGCTGGCACACCTCGATGCACGCGGCCAGCCGCCGTCGCTCGAGGCCGTGGCCGCGTTGACAACGGCAGAACTCGCGCTGCGCTCGCTGCGCATCGATGCGGCCCGGGAGGCGCTCGCCCGTGCCGACGACGCGGCCCATCGCGCCCGAGTGCCGGCGCTAATCGCGGAGGTGGGGGAGACGCGCTCATTGCTCGATCGTCCAGCCGCCCGGCGCCTCCGCGCCGGCGGCGAGCAGCCGCTGCGCCTCGGCGAGGTCGCAGCCCTGCTGAACTCCGGCGCGCTGGTGGTCGACGCCTGCCGCCGCGGTCTGGGCTTCGATGCGCAGTGGCGGCCGCTGGCGCGGCGACCGGTGCTGTTCGCGTTGGCGCGCGCCCTGGCCGAGGCGTGGCCCGGCGATGTCGATCGGGAAGCCTTGATCGCCTGCGCATTCCGCACCCGCGATCCCGACGAGACGCATCGAGCGCGCCTGCGGGTCGAGATCGGCCGGCTGCGCGCGCTCGTCACGGCGCTGGCCCGCATCGAGGCCACCGGGCGGGGCTTCGCCCTGAGGCCGCGCGACGAGCGCACCGTTGTCGTGCTGGCGCCGCCCATCGATGGCGAGCAGGCCTCTCTGGCGGCGCTGCTTTCCGATGGCGCGGCCTGGTCGACGTCGGCCCTGGCCTTGGCCCTGGGGGCCAGCCAGCGCACCGTCCAGCGCGCACTCGCCGAGCTCGAGGCAGAGGGTCGCGTGCGCTCGATAGGGCGCGCCCGGGCGCAGCGCTGGCTGTCGCCACCGCTGGCCGGATTCACGACGATCTTGTTACTCCCCGCTGCGCTCGCGCTTGACTAGAGTTGACTCCAGGCGTCGATCCGAGGCGCATCACAAGGAGCAAGCGGTGACCAGCAAGACCCTCAAGAACAGACCCCAGGCTGCGGTGCACGCGGCCGAGATCGTGCGCGAGTACGGGCCCTTCGCCGGCGCCGACAGCGTGCACGGCGTGACTCACGACGGCCAGCGCGTCTGGGCTGCCACGAGCGCCGGACTGGTCGCGTTCGACCCGGAGAGCGGCCAGACCACGAACGCCCTGGACTGTGTCGGCGACGCCGGCACCGCCTTCGACGGCACGCACCTCTACCAGATCGCCGAATCGCGCATCGACAAGATCGATCCGGCCAGCGGCCAGGTAGTGGCGTCGATCCCGGCGCCCGGCAACGGGGGCGACTCGGGGCTCACCTGGGCCGAGGGCAGCCTGTGGGTGGGGCAGTACCGCGATCGCAGGATTCACCAGGTCGATCCCGCCACCGGCGCCGTTGTTCGCACCATCGAGTCCAACCGCTTCGTGACGGGCGTGACCTGGGTCGATGGCGAGCTGTGGCACGGAACCTGGGAAGGGGACGACAGCGATATCCGCCGGATCGATCCGCAAAGCGGCGATGTGCTCGAGCGGCTGGAGATGCCGCGCGGCACCGGCGTCAGCGGGCTCGAATCGGATGGCGCCGACCTCTTCTATGCAGGCGGCGGAGGAAGCGGAAAGGTCCGCGCCGTGCGCCGTCCCAGAGACACATCGAACCGCGAAGGGAGCACGTCTTGAATCCCGGAGCTACGTCATGGCAAGCCTTTGGCCCTGGCTGGCAATCGCAGGGTTCGGTGCGCTTCACGGGCTGAACCCCGCCACTGGCTGGATGTGGGCTGCCGCCTGGGGCGTGCGCTCGGGCGATCGGGCGCAGGCGCTGCGGGCATTGGTGCCGATCGCGATGGGGCACGCCTCATCCATCGCGTTCGTGGCCGCCGCTGTGGCATTCGGCTTGTCGATGGATCGCCTGGTGATGCAAGCCGTGGCGGCCGGGCTGCTGGTGGTTGTCGCGTTGCTTCACCTGTGGGACCGCACGCCGCAGCGGGCACGTGCTCCGGCGGGGCATGCCGGGCTGGCCCTCTGGTCCTTCATGATGTCCACTGCGCACGGCGCCGGATTGATGCTGGTTCCCGCGCTGGTCCCGCTTTGTTTCGCAGGCGCGTCGGCCCGGGAAGCCAGCACATCGGACTCGCTCATGCTGGCGCTCGCCGCGGTCGGCGTCCATACCGCGGCCATGCTCGCCGTCACCGGCTTGATCGCCACCGGGATCTGCCGGGGCTTCGACGCCGGCACCCGCTGGCTCCTCAGGCCGTCATGGCGGGTGTACCCGGATCCTGTCGCAGGGCCTGCCTTCCCATCGCCCGGACCGCATGCAGCACCGGAAGGGCCGCGAGCGCCGCAGCCAGATGCTTGAGCGTGTGACCCGACACCAGTTCGTGCGTGGCAGCGAAGATTGCGTGGTCCGACAACTCGAACAGCTTGGCCATGCCGTAGAGAAGGATCACCCAAGCAGGCTTGAACCCGGTACCGCTGTCCATCGGTCTGGCGAGGGCCAGCGCCAGGAGCACCGCCATGCCGCCGAACTGGACCAGCGCCCAAGGCAGCACATTGCCGGTCTCGAGAAAGACGCCCACTGCCAGCAATCCGCCGGCCAGCGTGAGCCAGGCTGCCGGCCAGCCGGCGCGCGGGCTTGCCCGATCGCAGACCGCCACGCCGACGATGCCGGCGAATGCGACGGCCATGCCGGCACGATCGGCGGCCAGCCTCAGGCTGTCGGGGTGAAGGTGGTAGAAGGCCGACCCCGCGGCGGTGAGGATCAGTCCCGCGAAGAACATCCGGGCACAGCCGAGTGCGTTGCCGGGCTGCTTCGACGCCGATGGCGGCGGCGCGGCGGGCTGAGCGGCTTCCCGTGCCCGGTCGAGCCGGAGCAGCCGTGCCAGGCCCCAGATGCCGATCGCCGCGAAGGGAAGGTTGCTCAGCACGTCCATTGCGTTCGGCAGTCCGTGCCAGGCACGGCTGTCGGCAAAGGGTGCGCCGCCGAGTTCAGGCGATGGCAGGGCGGGCCCGGCGAAAGCGGTCACCAACAGCGAAGCGAAGAAGACCAGCAGTGCATATTCGCGATGGGAGAGGGATGGCAGGACCATGGTGGAACTCCCGGACCGCGCTCATTGGAGACCTTCGGCTGCGGTGCTGTTCGACATGGGAGCGGCCTGGCGTCTCATGCCGCCTTCGGCTCCGGGAGGATGGCCGTCAAGGCGAAGTCGACGAGATGGAGCCAGGTCGCTTCGAGGCGCATGATGCTGTGGTGGTCCGACCCGGCGATCGTCTGCACGCTGACGGGCGTCGGCCAGGCCGCGATGAGCTTCTGCGAGCGCTCCGGCAGCACCACGTCGTCCTGCTCGGCCAGGAGGACCTGGGTTTTCGCGGCGACTTCCTTGCAGTGCGTCAGGGAATTGAACTGGTGCCGCAGCAACAGCGAAAGCGGAACGAGCGGGAAGCGCTTCTTCGCGACCTCCAGCATCGAGTCGTAGGGCGTGACGAGTTGCAGGCTCGCGAACTCCTGCCGCGCCACCAGCTGAATGGCCACTCCCGTCCCCAGGCTTCGACCGACCACATGCAGGCGCGCGTGCGGCAGGGCCCGTCGCAGGTGATTGGCAAACTGGCTCGCGTCCTGCACGGAGGCCAGCTCGGAGGGGTGCCCCTCGGAGTCGGCCACCCCGCGATAGTTGATCGCCGCGAATCCGAAGCCTTCCGGAAGCCAGTGCAGCCCCTGCGCCGTGGCGCGGACATCCTCGCCGCGCCCCGCGAAGTAGATGAACAGGTCCTGCAGCGCTTCCTCCCCATGAGGGTGGTAGATGTACCCGCGCACCATCCCGCCCGGCACGGTGTGGGAGTACGTGGAAAAGTCGTCGGAAAGGTGGACGACGGGGTGCTTGCGGGCATTGAACAGGATGTGCCCCTGGCGTGCCGCCAGGAGAGCCCAGTAGGCCGCGATGCTGCCGATGGCAGCGGCCGAAGCCGAGAGTGCTATGCGAAAGGCTCTGGACGACAAGGTTTTGCTTCTCAGTGGCGGGTGTGGACCTTCAGCCGCAGGGTGACGTCGGCCCAGCCCCTTGATTTCAGCCGCGCCTGCAGCGCAGGCACCAGTTGCCGCAGCTTGGCCGCCGCCGCGCTGCCCCGCACCAGCAGGCACCAGCTGTTGCCGTCCACCGGTCCGGCCTGGACGGCGGAGCGCATCTCGGGCGGGATCAGCTCCTGAATGGCCTGCAGCCGTTCAGAGGCGTCGCGCGCGCGCGCCATCAGGCTCGCCAGCGTGGGCGAATCCTCGGCGGCTTGCTGCAAGGTGAGGGGGTGGAGACGACGATTCATGACAAGGCGGCTGTAATGGCAACGCGGCTAAAATGCCCGGTTTGCCGGCACTCGTGCCGGCGGGGTCCGTCCCATTTGGCGTGTTGATTTTGCGCCAGGCGCGCCCACCTGCTTTCACTTTCTTAGGAATTTCGGTCGCGGACCCGCATGCCATGGGGTCGCTGTCGACCCGCTCGCATGGCCACCAACTTCCTGACCCAGATCTTCGGCAGTCGCAACGACCGGCTCCTCAAGCAGTATCGCAAGACGGTCGATCGCATCAATGCGCTCGAGCCGACTCTCGAGAAGCTCAGCGACGACGCACTGCGTGCCAAGACCCAGGAGTTCAAGGACCGGCTGGGACGCGGCGAGACCGTGGACGACCTCCTGCCCGAAGCCTTTGCCGTCGTGCGCGAAGGCTCCAAGCGCGTGATGAAGATGCGCCACTTCGACGTGCAGTTGCTGGGCGGCATGGCGCTGCATTTCGGCAAGATCGCCGAGATGCGCACCGGGGAGGGCAAGACCCTCACGGCCACGCTGCCGGTGTACCTGAATGCGCTGACCGGCAAGGGCGTGCACGTGGTGACGGTGAACGACTACCTCGCCAATCGCGATGCACGCTGGATGGGCCGCCTCTACAACTTCCTCGGTCTCACCGTCGGCATCAACCTGCCGCAGATGCCGCGCGAGGAAAAGCAGCAGGCCTACGGCAGCGACATCACCTACGGCACCAACAACGAGTACGGGTTCGACTACCTGCGCGACAACATGGTCTACGAGACGCAGGACCGTGTGCAGCGCGGGCTGAACTACGCCATCGTCGACGAGGTGGACTCGATCCTGATCGACGAGGCCCGAACCCCGCTGATCATCAGCGGCCAGGCCGAGGACCACACCGAGCTCTATCTGGCGATCAACAAGGTCGTGCCGCTGCTCACCCGCCAGGAAGGCGAGGCCGACCCGCGTACCGGCGAAGGCGTCACCAAGCCGGGCGACTTCACGGTGGACGAGAAGACGCACCAGGTGTTCCTGACCGAGGACGGCCACGAGAAGGCCGAGCGGGTCCTCTCCGAGTTCAAGCTGCTGCCCGAGGGCGCCTCGCTCTACGACCCGGCCAACATCACGCTGATGCATCACCTCAATGCGGCGCTGCGCGCGCGGCACCTCTACCATCGTGACCAGCACTACGTGGTGCAGCAGGGCGAGGTGGTGATCGTCGACGAGTTCACCGGCCGCCTGATGACCGGCCGCCGCTGGAGCGACGGCCTGCACCAGGCCGTGGAAGCCAAGGAAGGCGTGGAGATCCAGGCGGAGAACCAGACCCTCGCCTCGATCACCTTCCAGAACTACTTCCGCCTCTACGCCAAGCTCGCTGGCATGACCGGCACGGCCGACACCGAGGCCTACGAGTTCCAGGAGATCTATGGCCTGGAGACCGTGATCATCCCGCCCAACCGCCCGAGCAGGCGCGAGGACCAGCTCGACCGCGTCTACAAGACCACGCGCGAGAAGTACGACGCCGCCATCGAGGACATCCGCGAGTGCTACGAGCGCGGCCAGCCGGTGCTGGTGGGCACCTCTTCCATCGAGAACTCCGAGATCATCGACGGGCTGCTCACCCAGGCCGGCCTGCCGCACCAGGTCCTCAACGCCAAGCAGCACGCGCGCGAGGCCGAGATCGTGGCGCAGGCGGGGCGTACCAAGATGATCACCATCGCGACCAACATGGCCGGTCGCGGCACCGACATCGTGCTCGGCGGCAACGTCGACAAGGCGATCGAGGCGGTAGAGATCGACGAGGTGATGGACCCTGCCACCAAGGCGTCCGAGATCGCGCGCCTGCGCTCCGACTGGGAGAAGGACCACGAGTTCATCAAATCGCTCGGCGGCCTGCGCATCATCGCCACCGAGCGCCACGAGTCGCGGCGCATCGACAACCAACTGCGCGGCCGCTCGGGCCGCCAGGGCGACCCCGGCTCCTCGCGCTTCTACCTGAGCCTCGACGACCCGCTGATGCGCATCTTCGCTGGCGAACGCGTCAAGGCCATCATGGACCGCCTCAAGATGCCGGACGGCGAGGCGATCGAGGCCGGCATCGTCACCCGCAGCATCGAGAGCGCGCAGCGCAAGGTCGAGGCGCGCAACTTCGACATCCGCAAGCAGCTGCTCGAGTACGACGACGTCTCGAACGACCAGCGCAAGGTGATCTACCAGCAGCGCAACGACATCCTCGATGCCGGCGACCTCACGGCGCAGATCGAGGGCCTGCGCGAAGGCTGCTTCACCGACCTGGTGCGCCAGTACGTGCCGGCCGAATCGGTCGAGGAGCAGTGGGACCTGGCCGGCCTCGAGAAGACGCTCGCGAGCGAGTGGGGCATCGACATCCCGCTGCAGAAGGAAGTGGAAGCCGCCACCGCCATGGGCGACGAGGACATCGTCGAGAGGGTGATCGCCGCGGCCAACGAGGCCTTCAACGCCAAGGTGGCCCTGATCGGGCAGGAGAACTTCACGCAGTTCGAGCGGATGGTGCTGCTGCAGAGCATCGATACCCACTGGCGCGAACACCTGGCCTCGCTGGACTACCTGCGCCAGGGCATCCACCTGCGCGGCTATGCGCAGAAGCAGCCCAAGCAGGAATACAAGCGCGAGGCCTTCGAGCTCTTCGGCCAACTGCTCGATTCGGTCAAGAACGAAGTCACGCGCCAGCTGATGACCGTTCGCGTGCAGTCCACCGAGCAGCTGGAGCAGGCCGCCGAGGCCATGGAAAGCCGCGGCGAGAACCTGGCCAACATCACCTACAGCGCGCCGACCGAGACCGGCGAGGTGGAGGTCCGCGTCGACGAGGAAAGCCAGCGCCGCCTGGCGGCGATCGCCACCGGCGGCCTGCCGGCCGGCGCCGCTGCCTTCGCGCGCGTGGGCCGCAACGACCCCTGCCCTTGCGGAAGCGGCAAGAAATTCAAGCACTGCCACGGCAAGCTCAGCTGAGCCGCATCATCGAGGGAAATCCCATGCCCGTGAATCTCTCTGCCCCCGACCCTGCCGCTCTGCACGCGGTGCCCGGCATTCGCATCGGCGTGGCCGAAGCGGGCGTGCGCAAGGCCAACCGAAAGGACCTGACGGTCGTGCTGATCGACGAGGGCGCCGCGGTCGGCGGCGTGTTCACGCAGAACCGCTTCTGCGCCGCGCCGGTCCAGGTCTGCCGCGAGCACCTCGAGAAGGATTTCGGCATCCGCGCAATGCTGATCAACACCGGCAACGCGAATGCCGGCACCGGCGAGGACGGGCTGGCGCGCACCCGCGCCACCTGCATCGCGCTGGCCCGCAAGCTCGAGGTGGCGCCCGAGCAGATCCTGCCCTTCTCGACCGGTGTGATCATGGAGCCGCTGCCCATCGACCGCATCGAGGCCGGCCTGCCGGCCGCGCTGGCCGATGCGCAGCCCGACCATTGGGCGCGCGCCGCGGAGGGCATCATGACCACCGACACCGTGCCCAAGGCCTTCAGCCGGCAGGGGCAGATCGGCGGCGCGACCATCACCATCACCGGCATCAGCAAGGGCGCGGGGATGATCCGGCCCAACATGGCGACCATGCTGGGCTTCATGGCGACCGACGCGAAGATCGCACCGGCGCTGATCCAGCCGCTGGCCAAGGCCCTGGCCGACGCTTCCTTCAACCGCGTGACCATCGATGGCGACACCTCGACCAACGATTCTTTCGTGGTGATCGCGACGCAGAAGGCCGCGCATGCCGCGATCGATTCGCTCGATTCTCCCGACGGCCGCGCGCTGGTCGAGGCCATGCAGGCGGTCGCCCGCCAGCTGGCCCAGGCCATCGTGCGCGACGGCGAGGGTGCGACCAAGTTCATCACCGTGCGGGTGGAGGGCGGCCGGGACGCCGCCGAATGCCGGCAGGTGGCCTACGCGGTCGCCCATTCGCCGCTGGTAAAGACCGCTTTCTATGCCAGCGACCCGAACCTCGGGCGCATCCTGGCGGCGGTCGGCTACGCGGGCATTGCCGACCTCGACCAGACCGGCATCGACCTCTACCTCGACGACGTGCATGTGGCCGTCAAGGGCGGACGCAATCCGAGCTATCGCGAGGAAGACGGCCAGCGCGTGATGAAGCAGAGCGAGATCGTCGTGCGCATCGCACTCGGCCGCGGCGAAGCGGCGGACACGGTGTGGACCTGCGACCTGAGCCACGACTATGTGTCGATCAACGCCGACTACAGGTCGTAATGTCCTCCCCCAGGCCTAGCGCACTTCGTGTCGCTTCGCCAACCCCCTCGCCAGGGCGACACCAGCGGCCCGGCAAAGCCGGTTCCGCGGTGTCCCCCGAACAAGCCTCATAGCCAGCCGACATGAATGAGAAGTTTGAGAGATTGATCGAGCGCGCCGAGCAGTTGATCGGCCGCATCGAATCCATCCTTCCCCAGCCGCTCGCGGCGCCCGCCGATTGGAACGCCTCGATCGCCTGGCGCTACCGTCGCCGCAGCTCGGGCCATGGCACGCTGGAGCCGGTGCGCCACCTGGCGCCCATGCCGCTCGAGGCGCTGAAGGAAATCGACGTCCAGAAGGAAAAGATCGAGCGCAACACGCGCCAGTTCGTCGAGGGCAAGCCGGCCAACAACGTGCTGCTGACCGGCGCCCGCGGCACCGGGAAGTCTTCGTTGATCCGTGCGTGCCTTCATGCCTATGCGCCGCAGGGGCTGCGCCTGATCGAGGTCGACAAGGCGGAACTGACCGACCTGCCCGACATCGTCGAGGTGGTGTCGCAGCGGCCCGAGAAGTTCATCGTCTTCAGCGACGACCTGAGCTTCGACGAAGGCGAGCCGGGCTATAAGGCGCTCAAGTCCATCCTCGACGGCTCGGTGGCCGCGGCCACGCCCAACGTGCTGATCTACGCGACCAGCAACCGGCGGCACCTGCTGCCCGAGTACATGAAGGACAACCTCAGCTACACCCACACCGAGGATGGCGAGGTGCACCCGGGCGAGGTGATCGAGGAGAAGATCTCGCTGTCGGAGCGCTTCGGCCTGTGGGTGAGCTTCTACCCCTTCAGCCAGAACGAGTACCTCGCGATCGTCGCGCAGTGGCTGTCCTCCTTCGGCGTCGATGCGAAGACCATCGAAGGCGCACGTGCCGAGGCCTTGGTGTGGGCGCTGGAGCGCGGCTCGCGCAGCGGGCGCGTCGCCTACCAGTTCGCGCGCGACTACGCGGGCCGGCACTGAGCGCGGCGATGGCGGACCAGCGCAAGCACACCGAGGTGGCGGTCGGCATCCTGATCCGCGCGGAGGACGAGGCATTGCTGCTGTCGACCCGCCCCGAGGGCAAGCCCTATGCCGGTTACTGGGAGTTCCCGGGCGGCAAGATCGAGAGCGGCGAGTCCATCGAGCAGGCACTGCGGCGCGAGCTGCACGAGGAACTGGGCATCACCATCGATGCCGCCGAGGTCTGGAAGACGACCGAGCACGACTACCCGCACGCGCTGGTGCGCCTGCACTGGTGCAAGGTGCGCGCGTGGCGAGGCGAGTTCGAGATGCGCGAAGGCCAGGCCATATGCTGGCAGCAGCTGCCACTGTCGGTGACCCCGGTGCTGCCGGGTGCGTTGCCGGTGCTCGACTGGCTGGCGCAGGAGCGCGGCCTGCCAGGGTCCGCCTACTGAAGCTTGGGGTCGCCGAAGGCCTCGTCATCGGGCGGGGCCTCCGCCGGCATGCGGAACTCTTCGGTGGCCCAGGCGCCCAGGTCGATGCCCTTGCAGCGCGCGCTGCAGAAGGGGCGGTAGGGGTTGCTCGGCCCGTAGACGCTGTCCTTGCCGCAGGCCGGACAGCGCACGATGCGCTCGCCGGCGGCAGTCTTCTTGCTCGTCGCCATCTCGCAGTCCTCAAGCGCAGAGCGTGAGCTCGAAAGGGGTGTCTTCCGTGCTCTGGTGCAGACGGTCGTCAGCCTCGTGCCGCATCAGCCGCACCGACACCATCAGGCGATTGCCACTGATCTCGGGGATGAGGCCCAGCCGCGGATCGATGCGCAGCCGCAGCAGCTGGAAGCTCCGGCCCTGCGGCAGCGTTTGCTGGAACTGGCCGCCGGTGGCGATCACCTTGTAGGGGACGTCGGCATCCCGCAGCAGCTTCAGCAGCAGGTAGATCGATTCGGCCAGCGGCGCAAGCGTGGAGGACCAGCGTTCCAGGTCGGCGCGGCGTTCATGGGCCTGACGGTGCTGCCAGGCGTAGTAGGCGGGCAGGTCGAACTCGCAGGTGCCGCCGGGAATGCTGGCGCGGCTGCGAATGCTCATCAGCCACTCGTTCTCGGTCAGCGCCTGGCCGGCCTTGCCGGGAATCGTGTTGAGCGTCGCGAAGTTGCTTTCGAGCTTGGCGACGATCTGGTCCAGCACCGCCTCGGAAATCGCGGGGTTGCCGCGGTAGCCGTTGAAGACGTTCTTGTGCTTGTCCAGGTCGCGCAGCACGTCGGCCTTGAGGTCGGCGCGCGCGGCCACATCC
This sequence comes from Variovorax sp. WDL1, assembly GCF_001541225.1. Lineage (GTDB taxonomy): Bacteria > Pseudomonadota > Gammaproteobacteria > Burkholderiales > Burkholderiaceae_C > Variovorax. The sequence continues at coordinate 21,694 of NZ_LMTS01000163.1, forward strand.
ATGATCTCGAAGATCGTGACCAGCGCGTAGTGGTGGGACAAGGGCGAGTCGGCAGGCACCAGCTCGCCGAGGCGGCGAAACAGGTGCTCCAGCCGCAGGTAGGTCCGGATGCGCTCGTTGAAGGGGTATTCGTAGAGGATCACGTGTGTGTGGGTTTCCGGTCGAGGGATGATAAGCCTCTCACGGTGCCTTCGCCTGTGGGACAGGCAGCACTTCACGCACGACGGCCAGCATGTGCTCGCCCAGCGCTATCTGTCCATGCATGGACAGGTGGGTGTCGTTCGAGAAATAGAAGTCCTGGATCTGTGCGCTCTTCTCGCGAGAGAAGGCGTAGAGGTCGGGTCCGAGCCTGGCTTCGACGAAGCCGCTCACGAAGTCTTTCGAGAACTCGGGCTTGAGATACACGGTGGCCTTGTTGGGGATCACCATCCACAGCTGCGGGATGGCGGGGTGCTGCGCGGCAAAGGTCTTGATGCGGTCCAGGGTGCCCGTGGTCAGCGGTCCGTTGCCTTCGTCATCGATGAAAACCGGCAGCTTGTCGCACTCGCGGTGGGAGAAGTACTTGCAACCTCCGGGGAAGGACCGGACCCAGGTGTTCTTGTTGAACAGGAGATCGACGCTCGACCTCTTTGCGCGCCACGAGTTGTAGTAGGCCTCCGGGCCGGTATCGAACCGCGCGGTCCAGTTGGGGAGGGCGTCGGGACCCGGAAGCGCTGCCGGCTGGACGAAAGGCTCGAGCTTCGACTCGAAGGGCTTGACGACCTTGTCGCAGGTCTGGCCGTCCACCGTGCGCTCATCGAGCAGGCGCTCCACGCTTTCGAAGATGATGAGCTTGCCCTTGAAACCCGCGCGTTGGAGCCACTGGTCGAAATCCTTGCACATCACCGTGCCGTACTGGCCCCAGTAGGTGGTGGCGACGCGGTAGCCCGCCTTCACCAGCGAGGCCTGCCAGTAGAGGGTCATCGAGAAGCTGTCCCCGATGACCAGGATGTCCGCCTGGTCGACCGGCGCCGCCTTGAGGTAGGCCGGATCGACCGTCGGTGCCGGCTTGGTCCAGCCGAAATCCTCTTCCGCCAGGTGGCCGATGCGGGTCAGGTCGCCATAGGGCGGGAGCGTGGTCAGCGAGACGAGCCACATCGCGAACACGGCCACATAGCCGGTGACGAAGATGCGGAGCCAGACTTTTGCGAGCGTCATGTCGCTTTTTTCAGAATTGGAAGTACAGGAAGGGGCTGTAGCCGCCCAGCTTCGACACCGCCCAGGCGAACATCACGAAGCTGCCGGCGGCGATCAGCACGGTCGAGCCCAGGGCCAGCACCCGGTTGCCCGCCACGGCCTGCGGATGGGGCACCCAGCGCTCGAGCGAGATGGTGGGCGGGAAGGCCACGCAGATGAGCAGGCCGATCAGCAGGGTCCTGAAGAACTCGGACTTGCGGTAGGGCACCAGGCCCATCTCGCTGAAGGCGGTGGGCGGCGCCCCATGCAGCCCCAGCATGCCCTTGTAGACGGCCACGGCCGTGTGCATGCCGTCGGCGCGGAAGACCACCCACGCCACCATCACGCACAGGAAGGTGAGCAGCCAGCCGAACACGCGCGCGACGGGCCCCGCCGGAATGTTGCGCCGCACCTTGGCGTTCCAGAGGTGGTTGACCATCAGGTAGGCGCCGTGCAGCGCGCCCCAGATCACGAAGGTCCAGGCGGCGCCGTGCCAGAGCCCGCCCAGCAGCATGGTGAGGAACAGGTTCAGGTAGCGCCGGGCCGGCCCCTTGCGGTTGCCGCCCAGCGGCACGTAGAGGTAGTCGCGCAGGAAGGTCGACAGCGAGATGTGCCAGCGGCGCCAGAACTCGATGATGTTGGTCGACTTGTAGGGCGAGCGGAAGTTGAGCGGCAGCTGCACCCCAAGGCACATCGAGAGGCCGACCGCCATGTCCGAGTAGCCCGAGAAGTCGAAGTAGATCTGCAGCGTATAGGCGAGCACGCCGAACCATGCCGTGTAGAGCGTGGGGGTCATGCCGTTGTGCGCGCCGTTGAACATCAGGTCGGAGTACTGGCCCATCGGGTCGGCGATGAGCAGCTTCTTGGCCAGCCCGAAGCTGAAGATCGCCAGCCCCACCGCAATCTTGTGCGGGTCGGCCTTGTAGGTCCCCGGGTTGGCGAACTGCGGCATCATCTGCGCGTGGTGCAGCACCGGGCCCGCAATCAGGTGCGGGAAGTAGGTGACGAACAGCGCGTAGTGGATGAAGCTGCGCTCGTGCACCTTGCCCTGCCAGCAATCGACCAGGAAGGCGATCTGCGTGAAGGTGTAGAACGAGATCCCGATCGGCAGCGCGATGTGCAGCATCGAGATGGGCGAGAAGCCCGCGGCAGCCAGCCCCTCGTTGACGTTCGAGACGAAGAAGTTCGCGTACTTGAAGACCGCCAGCACGCCCAGGTTGACCACGAGGGCGATGATCAGCAGTCGCTTGCGCTGGGCGTCGTCGCGACCCGGCCCGGGCGTGAGCCGCAGCCCGAACCAGTAGTTGATGCAGATCGAGGCGATCAGCAGCGGCATCGCCTTGACGCTCCACCAGCCGTAGAAGAACAGCGAGGCGAGGGCCAGGAAGCCGGCGGCAGCGCGTGCGTTGCGTTTGCCGATCAGGAAGAAGCCGAGCAGGACGATCGGGAAGTAGACGAAGAGAAACGCGTGCGAATTGAAAAGCATCTCGGATGGGGCGGACGCGCTGGCCTCGTGCGCCGTCTTCTTCTGTTCGATGGGGGGAGCTGCCGCCGGGGGGCAGCAAGCCCTGCATTATCGCTGGGCAGCGGGATGCCAGGGCAAGGCGCGGACTTCCAGCGCGAGTTCATCGAGCGACAGGGCCTCGTTGAAGATCACCGCGTCGGCAGCCGCCCGCCGCGCACTGCGCGGGGCCTGCTGCGCGATCACGGCGCGCACGGCCTCGTGGGTCCAGCCCGAACGCGCGACCACGCGCCGCAACTGGGTCTCTTCGGTGGCGTCGACGACCAGCACGCGGTCGACCAGGGCGCGCCAGCGCCTCGATTCGACCAGCAGGGGCACGTCGAAGACGATCAGGCCCGGGCCGGCGGCGGCTGCCTGGGCCTCGCACTCTGCGCCGATGACGGGGTGAAGAATGGCCTCGAGCCGCTGCTTCGCCGTGGCGTCCGCGAACACCAGCTCCCGCATGCGTGCACGGTCCATGCTGCCGTCCGCGGCGACCACCGAGGGCCCGAAGGCGGCCTCGATCGCCGGCATCGCGGCGCCTTGCGGCCGGGTGATTGCGCGCGCGATGGCGTCGGTGTCGATCAGCGTCGCGCCGCCGGCGACCAGGATGGACGCGACCGTGCTCTTGCCGCTGCCGATGCCGCCGGTCAGGCCGATGCGCAGGCTCAGCGGGTGAGGGCGCCCAGGGGAAAGGCGAAGGGAATCCATTGCCGCACAGTATCGGGCCCGGCGACGAGGCACACGAGCCCGGCGCCTGCCAGGAAGGGGCCGAAGGAGATCGGGACATCCTTGTGGGCCAGCTTGCCGACCAGCAGCAGGAGGGTGCCGAGGATGGCGCCTACCAGGGACGAGACCAGCACGATCGCGACGAGATAGTCGGCGCCCAGCCAGGCGCCCAGCGCCGCCAGCAGCTTGAAGTCGCCGTAGCCCATGCCCTCCTTGCCGGTGGCGAGCCGGTAGGCGTGATAGACCAGCCAGAGGCTCAGGTAGCCGAATACGGCACCCCAGACCGCGGAGGCGAGCGGCACGCCAGTCAGGCCTGCTGCCGCGCCGATGAGGCCCAGCCACAGCAGCGCATAGTTGAGCGAGTCGGGCAGGTACTGCGTGTCCAGGTCGATCAGGAACTGGCAGACCAGCAGCGCCGCGAAGGCGGCCCACAGCGCGGCGGCCGGCGACAGCCCGTAGCGCCAGGCGCACAGCGCGAACAGCGCCGCGGTGACCAGCTCCACCAGCGGGTAGCGCGGGCTGATCTGCGTCTTGCAGGCGCTGCAGCGTCCGCGCAGCAAGAGGTAGCTGAGCACCGGCACGTTTTCGTACCAGCGGATCGCATGGCCGCAGTGTCCACAGCGCGAGGCCGGGCGGGCCAGGGTGAAGGGAGGGAGGGCGTCGACCGCCTCGGCCGCTTCGCCCGCGGCTGCTTCGAGCCGGGGAGGCGTGTTCGCTTTCGGCCCGAACACCAGGCTCCACAACGAGGGCGCGCCCTCGACCTTCATCAGGTTGCCTACGGCCTCGCCCAGCCACTGCCGGTACATCATGATCGGCGTGCGGTAGATCACCACGTTGAGGAAGCTGCCGACGAGCAGCCCCAGTACGCCGGCCAGCGCGGCGTCGGCCCCCTGCGACACCAGCATCAGACGACCTGGCCGAGCTTGAAGATGGGCAGGTACATCGAGACCACGATGCCGCCGATGATCACCCCGAGGAACACGATGATGATCGGCTCCATCAGGCTCGACAGGCCCGCGACCATGTCGTCGACCTCCGACTCGTAGAAATCGGCCGCCTTGCCCAGCATGTGGTCGATGGAGCCGGACTCTTCGCCGATGGCAGTCATCTGCAGCACCATCGAGGGGAACAGGTTGGCGTTGGTCATGGCCATCGTCAAGCTGGTGCCGGTCGAGACTTCCTGCTGGATCTTGACCGTGGCGTCGCCGTACACCGTGTTGCCCGAGGCGCCGCCCACCGAATCGAGGGCCTCCACGAGGGGCACGCCCGCCGCGAACATGGTGGCCAGGGTGCGGGTCCAGCGGGCGACGCAGGATTTCTCGATCAGGGCGCCGAAGATCGGCACGCGCAGCAGGAGCCGGTCCATGAAGCGCTGGACGCGCTCGTTGCGCTTCCAGGCCTGGAAGAAGAAGTACAGCCCGCCGCCGATCACGCCGAAGATCAGCCACCAGTAGGCAACGAAGAACTCGCTCATGGCCATCACGAAGAGCGTCGGCGCCGGCAGGTCGGCGCCGAAGGAGGTGAACACCTGCTTGAAGGCCGGGATGACGAAGATCATGATGATCGCCACCACCACGAAGGCCACCACGACCACGGACGTGGGGTACATCAGCGCCGACTTGATCTTCGACTTGATGGCCTCGGTCTTCTCCATGTAGGTGGCCAGGCGGTCGAGCAGTTCTTCCAGGATACCGGCGGCCTCGCCGGCCTCGACCAGGTTGCAGTAGAGGTTGTCGAAGTACTTCGGGAACTTGCGGAAGGCGGCGGACAGCGAAGTGCCGGTCTCGACATCGCTGCGGATGTCGTTGAGCAGCTTGGCCACGCTCGGGTTGGCATTGCCGCGGCCCACGATGTCGAAGGCCTGCAGCAGCGGGACGCCGGCCTTCATCATGGTCGCCAGCTGGCGCGTGAAGATGGCAATGTCCTTGGGCTTGATGGCCTTGCCCGAGCGCATGCGCCGCTTCTTGATCTTCGAGGCCAGCACGCCCTGGCGGCGCAGCGCGGCCTGGACCTGGTTCTCGCCGGCGGCCCGGATCTCGCCGCGCACCACCTTGCCGTTGCGGTCCTTGCCTTCCCACTCGAAGACGTATTCCTTGAGCGTCGTTCGGGATGCTGCTGCTGTTGCCATTCGATGTCCGCTTCTCTATTCGTTGGTGACCGCGAGCACTTCTTCGAGCGAAGTCAGGCCCTGCATGACCTTGCGCAGCCCGGAGCTGCGCAGGGAGCGCACGCCCTCGGCCTCGGACTGCCGGGCGATCTCGAGTGCGCTTCCGTCGCGCAGGATGATCTTCTGGATCTCCTCCGAGATCGGCATCACCTGGTAGATGCCGACGCGGCCCTTGTAGCCGCCGTTGCAGGACGGGCAGCCGACGGGCCTGTAGGGCTTCCAGGTGCCGTCGATGTCGCGGTCCTTGAAGCCGGCGTCCAGCAGCGCTTCCCTGGGCACCTCGGTCGGCGCCTTGCACACGGTGCACAGCCGGCGCGCGAGCCGCTGCGCGGTGATCAGGATCACGCTGGAGGCGATGTTGAAGGGCGCGATGCCCATGTTGCGCATCCGCGTCAGCGTGGTCGGCGCATCGTTGGTGTGGAGGGTCGACAGCACCAGGTGGCCGGTCTGCGCGGCCTTGATCGCGATGTCGGCGGTTTCAAGGTCGCGGATTTCGCCGACCATGATGATGTCCGGGTCCTGGCGCAGGAAGGCGCGCAGCGCGGTTGCGAAGGTCAGCCCCGCCTTGTCGTTGACGTTGACCTGGTTGACCCCGGGCAGGTTGATTTCGGACGGGTCCTCCGCCGTGGCGATGTTGACGCCCGGCTTGTTCAGCAGGTTCAGGCAGGTGTAGAGCGAAACCGTCTTGCCCGAGCCCGTCGGCCCGGTGACAAGAACCATGCCGTAGGGACGGCCGATGGCCTGCATCAGCCGCTCTTTCTCGTCGGCGTCGTAGCCAAGCGCATCGATCCCCAGGCGCGCACTGCTCGGGTCGAGGATACGCACCACGATCTTCTCGCCGAACAGCGTGGGCAGGGTGCTGACGCGGAAGTCGATCACCCGGTCGGGGCCGATCTTGAGCTTCATGCGGCCGTCCTGCGGCACGCGCTTCTCGGAGATGTCCAGCCGCGAAATCACCTTGATGCGCGAGGCCAGCTTGTCCTTGATGACGGTGGGCGGCGTGGCGACCTCGCGCAGCTCGCCGTCGATCCGGAAGCGCACGCGGTACTGGTGCTCGTAGGGCTCGAAGTGGATGTCCGACGCGCGCATGCTGAAGGCGTCGAGCAGCATCTTGTGCAGGAAGCGGACGACCGGCGCGTCCTCGACTTCGGCAATCGCCGCTTCGTTCGCGTCGGCGGTCTCGGCGATCGAGGAGTCGTCGAACTCGAACTCGGCGCCGACGATGCTGTCGATGGTTTCGGCGGCGCTCACCGCCGCTGCCTCGATCATGCGCGAGAGCTTGTCGTACTCGGCAACGACCCAATCCACGCCCATCTGCGACGCGAACTTTATTTTTTCCGCCGCCTGCTGGTCCGAGGGGTCGGCTGTTGCGACAATGAGACGATTGTTGCGCTTGCTCAGCACCACCACCCGGTAGGCTTGGCACAGCTTGGAGTCGAGCAGGTCCTTGGGCAGGCGCTGGGAATCGACCGCGTCGAGGTCGAGCAGGGGGGCGCCGAAGGCACTCGACAGGGTGTGGGCGAGATCCGCCGCGGAAACCGCGCCCGTGCCGGTCAGCTCGGCGATGAAGCTGCTGCGCCCGCTGAGGGACTTCTGATAGATCTCCTCCGCGGTCTTCGCCGGCAACTTGCCGGCGGAGATCAAGGCGCGCGCCAGCCCGGGCAGGGCGATCGATGCGCTTTCTTTGGCGAGAGGGTCAGCAGCGGCCATTCAGTGAATGTAACAAGACGTGAAAAAGCTTAACGATCATCGCTGATCGCCCCGGGGCTGTAAACCGCTCCATTTGGACCGGAGCGCGCAGCATTTTGCGTTTACAGCGGGAAGCGCGTGTCGAAATGCGACACATCGGATCGATCGACTGAATTTTCCGGGAAGGTGCGATCGGCACGGCCGATGCTGGCAGCCTCCCCGGAAAATCGAAACCAGGCGCTCGGGGCCCCTTTCCCAGATCTCCGACCTTCTTCCAGCGTATGAGCGAGGCGCCAGTTTAGGCCCAAACAGCGCAAAGCCCTCGCTCTGCAGGGGCCGGTGCTTGCCCCGTGGCGGCGGCGCATCGGGGCCGCCGCATTGCCGTATGCGAGCTACCTGCCTGCTTCCACCTTCAGGCGCTCGTTGGGCAACTCGCCGAACATTTCCGGCGCATAGAGAGCCTCGACGCGGCTGGGCGGCAGCGCGAAGTCGCCGGCGTTGTTCAGCCGCACCGTGTACTCCATCTTCGCCACGCCCTTGGGCAGGAATTCGTAGTAGCTGCGGAAGGCCTCGAAGCTGCGCTCCTCGAAGGCTGGCTGGCCGGGGCCGGAACGCTTCTCGCCCTGCGTCGCGATCTGAGAATCGCGGCCCAGGCCACTGCCCAGGATGATGGCGCCTGCGGGGACCGGGTCGGTGATCGCGACCCAGGTCATGTCCGCGCTGGCGCTGACCTCCAGGCTCACCCGCAGCACGTCGCCGCGCGTGTAGACGCCCTTGACCGCCTGCTCCACCGGCGTCACGGTCTTCCTGATCGCATAGCCGGCGGCGAAAGGCGCCTTGAGCTGGACCGCCGCGACCGACTGCACCGTGAGCCACGGCTTGCCGCTGCCGCTCTGGGTGACCAGCAGCGTGTCGCGCGCGGCGGGGGTGCCGGCCGGCCAGGGGAGGAACATGCCGTTGTTGTGCAGGGCGCCGGGGCCGGCGGGGGCGCCGAAGGCGGTCGTCTGGTTCGGCGCGCCGGCCGGGTCGCTGGTCTTGACGCGCTCGACCTTGCTCCAGTCCACCTGCGCCTTGGCATTGCCGACGTTGGCGGCGGTGATGCCGGCGACCGGCGTGTTCTCGAACTGCCTGGAGAACTTCTCGAGCGCCAGGCCGCCCCACAGATTGGCCGTGGTCGTGTGCCAGGCGCCTTTCTGCTGGCGCCCGATGAAGCCGCTGGCCAACCGCCCGATGTCCTCCTTCCAGGCTGGATCGTCCAGCACCGTCAGCAGCAGGCGCGCGGTGTTGACGTCGCCGTTGGCCATCAGCCACCACCAGTAGTCGTCGCGCTCGGTGCTGAAGATCAGCTTCGTGCCCTGGTAGCTCAGGCGGGCCTTCAGCACGTGGTTCGCCTCTTCCAGCCGCTGCTGGCGCTGCGGCACGTCGGGCACGCGCTTGAGGATGTTGAGCCAGTCGACCACCGCGCTGGTCGGCCACTGGTTGGGCGCGATGGCGATGCTGCCGGTCATGCGGCCCTGCACCTTGCCGTAGCGCGAGAGCGCTTCCAGGGCCGCGAGCTTGCGCACGTCCAGGTCCTTGCGCGGGCTCCAGAACTCGCGCTGGATGCGGCCTTCGACGAAGGCGATCAGGCCCTGTTCCATCCGCGCGCGTGCTGCATCGGGCAGCGCGAAGGCCGGATCGAGCGCGGCCGCCTCGTGGGCCGCGGCAAGCAGATGGGCCGTCAGGATGTCGCTCCCGCGGTTGGCCTCGCCATCGCGCGGCGGGAAGTAATTGGCCAGGCCGTCGCCGTCCAGGTAGCCGGGCAGCTGCGCGACCACGGCCTGCCAGGCCTTGCCGTCGCGCAGGCCGATGGACTTGCTGGTCTTCTGCTCCAGGCAGGCGTAGGGGTAGGCGGCGAACCAGTCGCGCACGCCCGTCAGTCCCTCCGCGAGGCGCGGCTGCAGCGAGAGCTTGAGCCCTCCGCGGCCGGGCAGGGCGTCGGCCGGCGGCGCGACGTCGAGGGTGAAGGGGCCGTCGAGCTGCACCAGCGTGGCCTGCTGCACCGTGAGCGGCACCGCGGGCACGATGCGCTGGCGCACCTTGAGCGCATCGCGCGCGCCGCCGATCTGGTCCTTCGCCTCGATTTCCCACAGGAGCGCCTCGGCGCGCGTCTGCGCCAGCTGGGCCGGGGCGGTCACCGTCCAGGCCAGCTCGCGGGCCTCGCCGCCCGGGATGTCGACCGTCTTCGGCTCGAGCGTCAACAGCGTGGCGCGCGGCGCCGCCTCCACCTTCATCGCCTTCTGCGTGGTGTTGCGCAGGGTGATCTGGGCGCGGAACTGGTCTTCCTCGCGCACCAGCGGCGGCAGGCCGCTGATGATCTGCAGGTCCTGCGTGGCCTGGATCGACGCCTGGCCGGTGCCGAAGAGGCCGGTGCCCGCATCCGCCACCGCGACGATCCTGAATGTGGTCAGCGCGTCGTTGAGGGGCACCGTCACCTGGGCCCGGCCTTCGGCGTCGAGCACCAGCGCCGGGTTCCACAGGAGCAGGGTGTCGAGCAGCTCGCGTGTCTGGCCCTTCCCGCCGCCGCCGCCGGCCGGCACCGCCTTGCGGCCGTAGTGCCGCCTGCCCACGACTTCCATCTGTGCGGTTGACGTGGAGACGCCCCAGCTGCGCCGCTGCAGCATCGCCTCGAGCAGCTTCCAGCTGTCGTTGGGCATCAGCTCCAGCAGGGCCTGGTCGACCGCGGCCAGCGCCACCTCGGCGCCGGCGGCGGGCCTGCCGTCGGGCAGCCGGGCCGAGACAGTGACCAGCGCCTGGCCACGCACCGGGTAGCTGGGCTTGTCGCTCGCCACCTTCACGTCGAGCTGATGGGCCTGCGTGCCGACGCGGATCTCGGCCAGCCCGAGCCGGAAGGCCGGCTTGCTCAGATCGACCAGCGCCGTCGGCGCGACGTATTCCTTGCCCTCGTGCCAGAAGGCGGTCCACCATTCGCGCGGCGCCTTGAAGCCCCAGGTGAAGAAGCTGTACCAGGGCACCTCGCGCAGCCGCCCACGCAGTGCGAGCACGCTCACGTAGGCGTTGGGTCCCCATTCGGGCTTGACCTGCAGCGTGACCGTCGGGTCCTTGCCGTCCAGCCGCACGACCTGCGTCTCGATCACGCCTTCGCGCTCGACCGACACGAGCGCCGTCGCGAAGCGGAACGGGCTGCGCACCTGGAACCGGGCAGTCTCGCCAGGCTGGTAGTTCTTCTTCTCGGGCAGCACGTCGATGCGGTCGTGGTCCTCGCCGCCGAACCACAGCTCGCCTTGCCGGGTGACGTAGACCGAGCTCGCTGCGCGGCTGTCGCGCCCTTCGGCATCGGTGGCGCTGGCGATCAGCTCGACCTGGCCGGACTCCTTGAGCTCGGCCTCGCACAGCAGCAGGCCGCGAGCGTCGCTCTTGCCGCTGCAGACGGTGCCGATCTCCTTCACCTCGGTCCTGTTGTCGTAGGTGTAGAAGCCGCCCACCATGCGCTTGCGGCTGGTGGTGGTGATGCGCGCGACGGCGCGCACGTTGAGCGTCACGCCCTCCTGCGGCTTGCCCGCGAGGTCCAGGGCGAGGGCCTGGAACTTCAGCTTCTGGCCGGTGGACACCCAGCCCTCGGTCTTGATCCCGGCGATCACCGCTGCCGGCCACAGCGTCTGCACGCTGCGCAGCGTCTGCACCTCGCCGTTGGGATCGGCGTAGGTGGCTTCGAGCAGCAACTCGCGCGGCGTCGCCTTGGCCAGCGGGATCTTCTCGATGGTGAGCTTGCCGGCGCCGGCCTTGTCGAGCGTCAACGGCAGTTTGTCGGCCACCACACGCAGCTCGTGCGACGCGGAATCCGATTCCTCGGCATCGCCTGCCGCCAGCCCCTCCTTGCGCGGCGGGGCGAAGCTGAAGCTGTCGAAGTCGGCGAAGAACAGGCTCTTGGCCCGCACCGCCGCCGACACGCGCACCGGCAGGTTGACGGCGCCGCCGCCGGCGACGTAGTTGATCTGCACGTCGGTGGGCAGTGAGTTCGCGGCCACCAGGGGCTTCTTCTCCGCAGGCGCGATGCGGCCCTCGAGCACCGGCAGGCGGAACTCCTCGACCCGGAACTGCCCGGAGCCGTAGCTGCGCTCGCCGCCGTCTTCGCTGTCGCCGCCGCTGCTGCGCTTGCCGCTGCGCAGCTCGACCTGGTACACGCCCAGCTTGGCCGCCGGCGGGATCGCGAAAGTGCTCTCACCGCTCTGCCCGCCGGTCGTGGTCCTGCGCCATGGGAGCGGCTGGGTGTACTGCTGGCCGCTGCCCACATGCGTCACGACCAGCGTGTCGGGCAGGGTCTTCGGCAGGCCGAAGCCCTCGCTCGTCTGGGTGCGGATCAGGTGCTTCATCGACACCGTCTCGCCGGCGCGCAGCAGGGTGCGGTCGAACACCGTGTGGGCCACGCGGTCGGGCTCGGGCTCCAGGCTGGTGGGCACGTTGAAGCGCCAGGGCTCGATGCCGCGCTGCCAGTCGCTCCAGGTGAAGGCGAGGTCTTCCACGCCGGCCTCGTCCTTGGCGCGGGCGCTCACGAAGTAGGCATCGCCGCTGTAGTCTTCCTCGCTGGAGCAGCTCGGCGGGGTGGGCGGGATGCCGGCCAGGCGCACCAGCCCGCGCGTGTCGGTGGCGCCGGCAGCGATCTCCCTGCCGTTGCAGTCGGAGACCCGCACCGCCGCATTGGCAACCACCTTGCCCTTGTCGAGCGTTGTGACCCAGGCCAGCGCGTTCTCGCGACCCAGCTTGAAATGCACTGCCAGGTTGGTGGCCAGCGCCGTGGTGCGCACGTACATCGTGCGGCCGCCGCCGTAGCGCTCGTCGAGCAGCGTGCCGCCCAGCTTCTGCGAGGCGATCTCGAGCACATGGAAGCCGGGCGTGAGCGGGATGCCGATCACCTCGAAGGGCCGCGGGTCACCGCCTTCGGACTTGGGCATGTCGAGCGTCTTCACGCCGGACTGGCCGCCGAGCAGCGACACCATGCGGGTCTGGACGTTCTCGCGATCGTCCTTGTCGATCGCCTTGGGCAGTGCGCCCTTCACGTCGTGCGCCGCCTGCGTGCGCGGGATCGTGTAGTTGCTGTCGTAGCGCCGCACCTTGCGGAACCAGGCGATGATGTCCGCGTCGGTCCTCGGATTCATGTCGCTGACCTTGCCGGGCGTCAGCGCCTGCACCTGCAGTGCCAGCTCGACGCGGCGCACCGTGACCGGCATCAGCGCCGTGCCGCCCGGCTCGGCCAGGCGCTCGACCACACCGAATGGCGAGGCGGCGAACTTGGCCAGCGGCGGCATGGCGCCGGTCGCGACCTTCAGCGGAAAACTGTCGGGCGACGCCAGCGCGCGGCCCGATGCGTCCTGGAACCCGGCCGGCAGCGCGATCGTGAAGGGCGTCTGCTCTGCGAAGGGCGGCGGGAAGCTCGCCGAATCGAGGACAGCGTCATCGTCCCTGGGAGTGCTCTCGTCGTCGAACTTGGGCTTGATGGTCTTGCCGCCACCCTCCAGCGTGATCTGCGCTGCCAGCTTGCGAGCCACCGGCGAGTTGAACCGCAGCACCAGCGGCTTGAGCGGCAGGCAGGCCGACTGCGCGTTCTCGCGTTCGCAGCTGAAGGAGACGGCGAAGGGCTCGCGCACCTCGAAGTTCAGGCGCCGCTCGACGGCGTTGGCGACTCCGGAGGGCGTGGCCACGCCCTTGCCGTAGACCAGCTGCAGGCGCCCGCCCGGGCTCAGCCGCCGGTTGCACTGCAGCGTGACGAAGCGCAGCGGCGTCTTCTCGGCCTCCTTGTCGCGGCCGAAGGCCCTGAGCAAGGCCTGACGCTGCTCGCCTTCGACCAGCCGGACAGGGATGCGCTCGCCGACGCCGCCGGCCTGGCACCAGATGTTCGCGCGCACGCTCTCCAGTGTGGCCGGGCCGTTGAGCTCGAGCATGAACTGCTGCTCTTCGTCGATCTTGCCGTAGCTCGGCTGCCAGCCCCGCACGAAAGGGCCGCCGCTTGAGAACTGGTAGCGCTCGGGCCCGGCAAGCTCGGCGCCCGAGGCCGACCTGAAGCCTGCAACCCGCGTGACCGTGCAGCGCACACCCGGCGGCAGGTCGTTCTCGAAATCCCAGACCCACTGCTTTTCGCCGGTCCATCGGCCGTTGCCCTTGCCGGCCTGCGCGTCGCTGCAGCTCACCGCCAGCGGCGCGGGCGCCTTGGGATCGCCGAAATTGACGGCCGGCTGGTCGAACTTCGCGACCACCTGGCGGATCCGAGCCACTTCACCTTGCGGCGTGAGGCTGGCGATCTGCAGCGCATGCGCGCCGACGGCGCACAGGCTCAGCGCGATGGCAGCGAAGGTCCGCGTCATTGTTCTCGTTTTCAACAGCTTCTCCTTTGCGGGCGCAGCGTAGCGCAACTCCGGCGCGCCATAGGCGTCCACTATGATCGATCGATATGAAACTGCTGTTCAGCCACCCCGCGGGCAACCAGAACGTGCGCGCCATGCTCGACGGGCTGGAGGCCGCCGGCATGCTCGCGCGTTTCGCGACCACGGTGGCGGTCGAGCCGGACAACGTGGCCCTGAAGCTCGTTCCCCAGGGCCTGAGCCGCGACCTGCTGCGTCGCCGCTTCAACATCCCGCGCGAGAAGATCCTGCAACACCCCTGGCGCGAACTGGCGCGGGCCGTCTGCTCCCGTGCCGGCTGGAACTACTGGCTGCGGCACGAAGAGGGCTTCGCGTCCATCGACGGCGTGCTGCAGGACTTCGACCGCTTCAGCGCCCGCGCGCTGCCGCGGCTGCACCAGCGCTTCGGCATCGGCGCCGTCTACACCTACGAGGACTCCGCTCTCGACACCTTCCAGGCCGCCAAGGCCCTGGGCGTGAAATGCGTGTACGACCTGCCGATCTCCTATTGGGAAGTGGGCCGCAAGCTGATGGAAGAGGAGGTGGAGCGCTTGCCGGCCTGGGTGGGGGCCATGGGCGGCGGCATGTCCGACTCGCCGGCCAAGCTGGAGCGCAAGGCGCGCGAACTGGAACTGGCCGACCTGGTGGTAGTACCCAGCCGCTTCGTGGCCGATTCGCTGCCGGACTGGGCCGGGCAGAAGGCGCGGGTGCTGTCGCCCTTCGGCTCGCCGCTGCCGGCGGCCGCGGCTTCGCGCAAGACGGTCGACCCCTCGAAGCCGCTGCGCGTGCTCTTCGTGGGCTCGATGGGGCAGCGCAAGGGGCTGGGCGACCTGTTCCAGGCCATGCACCTGCTCAAGGGCGAGAACATCGAACTGGTCGTGATGGGCTCGCTGCTCGACGAGCCCGCCTTCTACCGCGGCCAGTACGCCGACTTCACGCACGAGAAGGGGCGCCCGCATCCCGAGGTGCTGGCCCTGATGCGCAGCTGCGACGTGTTCTGCCTGCCCTCGCTCTACGAAGGACGCGCGCTGGTGATGCAGGAGGCCATGAGCCAGGGCCTGCCGATCGTGATCACGCCCAACACCGGTGGCGACGACCTGGTGATCGAGGGCAAGACCGGCTTCCTGGTGCCGATCCGCTCGCCGGAGAAGATCGCGGAGAAGCTCGCCTGGTTCAACCAGAACCGGCAGGAACTCCCGGCGATGAGCGAGGCGGCCGTGCAGCATGCGGCCAGCTACACCTGGAAGAAATACAGCGAGGTCGTGATCGACGCCATCCGCAAGCTGGCGTAGCACCGAATGCACCCGCGTCCATGCCGGGTGCCGAGCTCCGATGAAGCGCTACTGGGAAATCGACGCACTGCGCGGGCTCATGCTCGTGCTGATGACCTTCACGCACCTGCCCACGCGCTTCACCGATCCGCTGGGGCAGCCCTTCGGCTTCGTCTCCGCGGCCGAGGGCTTCGTGCTGCTCTCGGCCTTTGTCGCCGGCCTGGTCTACACCCGCATCAGCGACCGCCAGGGCGTCGATGCCATGCGCCGGGCCTTCTGGCGGCGCGCGCTCAAGGTCTACCTGGCGCAAGCCGCCACACTCCTTTTCCTCTTTACCATCATCACCCGCGTCGGCTTGCGCATCGACCAGGCGGCGGTGAAGAACCTGCTGTCCTTCTACCTCGCGCACCCGCTCGAGGGCTTCGGCTATGCGCTGCTGCTGGTGTACGAGCCCGCGCTGCTCGACATCCTGCCGATGTACATCTTCTTCATGCTGATGAGCCCCTGGGTGCTGGCCTTCGCGCTGCGCCATGGCTGGATGGGCGTGATGGCGGCGAGCGCCGTGTTGTGGGGGCTGGCCCAGTTCGGCTTCAGCGAGTGGCTGTACGGACTGGCGGTGCACTACCTGAATCTCCCGGTTCCGTTCCGCGAGATGGGTGCGTTCAATGCTTTCGCGTGGCAGTTCCTGTGGTTCGCGGGCCTGTGGATGGGCGCCAGCCGGCATGCGCCCGATGCCGAGCCCTTCCGCTTTCCAAGGTGGCTGGTGGTGCTCGCAGTGGGAGCGGCGCTCTACGGGCTCTGGTGGCGGCACCATGGCATCAACGGCCAGGCGCCTTTCGGCGGCGACGAAGCGCTGAACCTGCTGTTCGACAAGTGGCAGCTCGGGCCGCTGCGCATCGTCAACCTGGTGGTCCTGGGCATCGTCGCGGTGCGCTTCGGGCCTGCGCTCATTCGGCGCCTGCCGCGACTGCATGCGCTGGAGGACATGGGGTCGGCCTCGCTGCCTGTGTTCTGTGCGCACCTGGTGGCGGTGCTGCTGGTGCTGGCCTTCTACGGGGACAGCCAGACCGCAAGGCCGTGGTGGGGCGATGTGCTGCTGCTGGCGGTGGTGTTCGCTGCGCTCTATGGCGTCGCACGAATGGCGCTGTGGTGGGATCGCGTGGCGCGCGAACGCGGACCTCGTGTCGTCGAATCGACTTGATGAGCGGGAGACATGGCGGCACCGGCATGACCTGAAGGCGGGCTTCGGGTGCCATGGTGCTCAGCCATTGCGGAAGATGAAGCTGTAGGCGTTGAGGGCCGGGACGCCCCCGAGGTGGGCGTAGAGCACCTTCGAGCCGGCTGGAAACTCGCCCAGGCGCACCTTCTCGATCATTCCGTGCATGGACTTGCCCTCGTACACCGGATCGGTCAGCACGCCTTCCAGCCGCGCGCACAGGCGGATGGCTTCGAGCGTGCCGTCGTTCGGCAGACCGTATTCGGGTCCTCCGAAGCGTGTGTCCAGCACGACGTCGTCTGCCGTGATGGGCCGGCCGAGTCCGACGAGCTCAGCCGTCGACCTGGCGATGCGCAAGACTTGCTCGAAGGTCTGCTGGGGCTTGGCCGATGCATCGATGCCGATGACGCGCCGAGACCGGCCATCGGCGGCGAAGCCCACGACCATGCCGGCCTGCGTGCTGCCCGTGACCGAGCAGGTCACGATGTAGTCGAACTTGAAGCCGAGTTCAGCCTCCTGCTGGCGAACTTCCTCGGCGAAGGAAACGAAGCCCGGTCCGCCTTTCGGATGCTCCGAGCAACCGGCCGGGATGGGAAAGGGCTTGCCCCCGGATGCGCGCACCTGCGCCATCGCGTCCTCCCAGCTCTTGCGGATTCCGATGTCGAAGCCGGCTGTGTCCAGGCGGACATCGGCGCCCATGATGCGCGACATCTCGATGTTGCCGACCCGGTCGTACACGGCGTCGGAGTAGTTGACCCAGTTCTCCTGGACCAGCACGCACTTGAGCCCGAGGTGTGCCGCGACGGCCGCGACCTGCCGGGTCTGGTTCGACTGGATGCCGCCGATGGAAACCAGGGTGTCGTACCCGCCCTCGATCGCCTCGGGGACGATGTATTCGAGCTTGCGCGTCTTATTGCCGCCGAAGGCAAGGCCGCTGTTGCAGTCCTCGCGTTTTGCGAAGAGGTCCACCTTGCCGCCGAGATGGGCACTGAGCCGCTTGAGCGGCCGGATGGGCGTGGGGCCGAAGGTGAGTGGATAGCGAGGGAATTTCTGCAGATTCATGTTGAAGGGCTCCGTGCGGTTTGCTGAGACCGATTCTAGAAATCATGCATGGAAACAGGATTGCAAAATCAGGGGATTCTTCAGCTTCACGGATCGAGGAAGTGCAACAATTCAATAGAGGAATTTCGTCGAAATGACGTTTGAAGCAATAAACGTTTGCTTCTCGGAGGACACATTGGCGACCACAAGACTGACCCGCAAGAACGCACCCGCCCCATCGGTCAAGGAGGATCTGGACCGCACGGACCGCGCGATCCTGAAAGCCCTGCAGCGCGATGCATCCATCTCCAACGTGGCCTTGGCGGCCAAGGTCAACCTCAGTGCACCCGCTTGCCTGCGCCGGGTGGATCGGCTGAAGAAGATGGGCTTGATCCAGGGCATCGTGGCACTGCTCAATCCGCGGGCCCTCGACGCGGGCATGCTCGTCCTGATCGGACTGGTGCTGGACCGGTCGACCCCCGACTCGTTCCTGGCCTTCGAGAAGGCGGTTCAGAAAGTATCAGGCTGTCTCGAATGCCACGTGGTGACAGGTGAGTTCGACTACTTCATGCTCGTGCGGACCAAGGACAACGAGAGCTACAACCGGCTGCACGCCGAGCAGCTCCTGTACCTGCCCGGTGTCCGGCAGGTTCGCAGCTTCATGGTGCTCAAGCAGGTGCTGTCGACAACGCAGTTGCCGCTGTAGGAACCGGCGCAAGTTGCCCTGTCCGCTCAGTTGAAGGGCCGCGCTTGTCGAATGTCCGCCTGTACGGCGCTCGGCAGATGCCCGGCGATGACCGCCCGCCACAGCCGGTAGCCCTCGTCATTCAGATGCAGCTGGTCGCGAAGGAACAGTTCGCCGCGCGGTCGCCCGTCCGCACCCATCATGGGGGTGAAGACGTCGATGTAGTCGCTGTTGGGCAAGCGCCGCAGGTAGGCCGCGACGATGTCGTTGGTCTCTCGCACCTGCGGCAGAAGCTTCTCGCGCGAAGGACTCGGCTTGATCGAGATAAAGCTGATGCGGGTCTCCGGCAAGGCCTCGCGCACTGCGTTGGCGAACCGCGCGAAGCTCTCCAGCACCTCGATGGGCGTGCGGCCCTCTGCCAGGTCGTTGTCGCCCGCATAGACCAGCACGTGGCGCGGCTTGTAGCGCAGCACGAGCTCGGGTGCGAAGAAGCTGCAGTCGGCCATGGTCGAGCCGCCGAACCCGCGGTTGATGACCACCGGCAGCTGCCGGAAGTCCTGCGCCAGCCCGGTCCAGAAGCGGATGCTGGAGCTGCCGACGAAGACCACGCCGCCTTCGCTGGGCCACTGCTGCCGGTCGGCGGCGTCGAAGGCCGCGAGCTCGGCCCGCCAGCGTGCCTGCGCCGCGACGTAGGCGGGGGAGGGCGCAGCTTCGGTGGTCTGGGCCTGCGAGGCGCCCGCAGCGATCAAGAGCGCGATCGGCAGCAGGAGCCGGCGAGCCGCCCTGACGGCGGGAGCAACGTTCATCACAACCATGGAATACGAGGGAAGAGCTTCGATTGCATCGTGCGGTCGAGTCCCGGCCGGCGCGTCGCAGGATGTTAACGGCGCTGCAGCGAGTCCGATGACCGCGGCATTTCGCTGAATCCAATTGCGTTCGCGCGACGTACAGAGGTGGGGTCGCCATTCCGTCAACAGCAGCGTCCGCCAACATTTCTGAACCCGGTACTCATACGAAAGGAACCGACCATGACCTTGCGCATCCTCGCCCTCCTCGCAGCCGCCGCCAGCCTCGCCGCTTGCTCCGGCATGGGCATGAACAAGCCCATGGCGTATTCGCAAGCCAGCCTCCCCGACGCCGTCAAGGTGCCCGCCGGCCACCAGGTCTCGCTGGAAACGGTCGGCGCCGGCGACATCACCTACGAGTGCCGCGCCAAGGCCAACGCGCCCGGGCAGCACGAATGGGTCTTCGTCGGCCCGGACGCCCGTCTCATGGACCGCGGCGGCAGACAGGTCGGCAGGTACTACGGCCCGCCGGCTACCTGGGAAAGCATGGACGGCTCCAGGCTCACGGGCAACCAGGTCGCGGTCGCGCCCAATGGCAGCGGCAACATCCCCTACCAGCTGGTGAAGGCCAACCCGGCGACGGGCAGCGGTGCGATGCAGGGGATGAGCTACATCCAGCGCGTGGCCACGCAGGGCGGCACGGCGCCGGTCGCGGCTTGCGGCGCCGCGTCGGCGGGGCAGAAGCAGGTGGTGAAGTACCGAGCCGACTACATCTTTTATCGCGCGATGTGAGCGGTTTTGCACGGCGCCGCGCATCGCTTTGCAGGTTGCGCTGCGGCCCCGGTCAGCCAGCGACGTAGGCCGCCAGGTGCTTGCCGGTGAGCGTCGAGCGCCCCGCGACGAGGTCGGCCGGCGTGCCCTCGAAGACGATCCGGCCGCCGTCGTGGCCAGCGCCGGGGCCCAGGTCGACGATCCAGTCCGCGTGCGCCATGACCGCCTGGTGGTGCTCCACGACGATGACCGACTTGCCGGCATCGACAAGCCGGTCGAGCAGGCCCAGCAGCTGCTCGACGTCGGCGAGGTGCAGGCCGGCGGTCGGCTCGTCGAGCACGTAGATGCCGCCCTTCTCGGCCATGTGGGTCGCCAGCTTGAGCCGCTGCCGCTCGCCGCCGGACAGCGCGGTCAGCGGTTGGCCGAGGCCGAGGTAGCCCAGGCCCACATCCTCCAGCCGTTCGAGAATGGCATGCGCGGCTGGCGTGCGCGCCTTCCCGGCGCCGAAGAATTGCCTGGCCTCGGCCACCGGCATCGCGAGCACCTCGCTGATGTCGCGGCCGCCGAGATGGTGCTCCAGCACCGATGCCAGGAACCGCTTCCCCTCGCACTCCTCGCAGGGGGTGGCGATGCCGGCCATGGCGCCCAGGTCGGTGTAGATGACGCCGGCGCCGTTGCAGTTGGGGCAGGCGCCCTCGGAGTTGGCGCTGAACAGCGCCGGCTTCACGCCGTTGGCCTTCGCGAAAGCTGTGCGGATCGGGTCGAGCAGTCCGGTGTACGTCGCGGGGTTGCTGCGTCGCGAGCCGCGGATAGGGGCCTGGTCGATGGTCACGACGCCTGCGCCGGCGGGAATCGACCCGTGCACGAGCGAACTCTTGCCGGAGCCCGCAACGCCGGTGACGACGACCAGCACCCCGAGAGGGATGTCAACGTCGACATCGCGCAGGTTGTGCGTCGCCGCGCCGCGGATCGAAAGCACGCCCGTGGGCTTGCGCACCTTCTGCTTCAGGGAGGCACGGTCGTCGAAATGCCGGCCGGTGAGTGTGCCGCTGGTCCGCAGCCCCTCGACACTGCCTTCGAAGCACACGGTGCCGCCCGCCGTCCCCGCGCCGGGGCCGAGGTCGACGACGTGGTCGGCGATCGCGATCGTCTCCGGCTTGTGCTCCACGACGAGCACCGTGTTGCCCTTGTCGCGCAGCCGCAGCAGCAGCTCGTTCATCCGCTGGATGTCGTGCGGGTGCAGGCCCGTGGTGGGCTCGTCGAAGACGTAGGTGACATCGGTGAGCGCGGAGCCGAGGTGGCGGATCATCTTGACGCGTTGCGCCTCGCCGCCCGACAGCGTGCCCGACGACCGGTCCAGCGAGAGGTAGCCCAGCCCGATTTCCACGAACGAGTCGAGCGTCCGAGCCAGCGCGGCGAGCAGTGGCGCCACCGAAGGCTCGTCGAAGCAGCGCACCCATTCGGCCAGGTCGCTGATCTGCATCGCACAGGCGTCGGCGATGTTGATCTTCTTGATTCTCGAGGACCGGGCGGCTTCGCTGAGCCGGGTGCCGCCGCACTCGGGACAGGTGCTGAATGTCACCACCCGCTCCACGAATGCGCGGACGTGCGGCTGCAGCGCATCGACATCCTTGGACAGGAAGGACTTCTGGATCTGCGGGATGACGCCCTGGTAGGTGAGGTTGATGCCGTCGACCTTGATCTTGGTCGGCTCCTTGTGGAGCAGGTCGTGCAGTTCTCTCCTGGTGAACTTTCGGATCGGCTTGTCCGGGTCGAAGAAACCGCAGCCGCGGAAGATGCGGCCGTACCAGCCGTCCATGCTGTAGCCGGGGATGATGAGCGCGCCCTCGTTGAGCGACTTGCTGTCGTCGTAGAGCGCGGCCATGTCGAAGTCGGTGACCGAGCCCATGCCCTCGCAGCGCGGACACATGCCGCCGGTGCGGCTGAAGCTCTGCTTCACGGTCTTGCCGGCACCGCGCTCGATCGTGATCGCGCCGCTTGCCCGGACCGAGGGGACGTTGAAGGCGAACGCGTTGGGCGAGCCGACGTGCGGCTTCCCGCACCGGCTGAAGAGGATGCGCAGCAGTGCGTTGGCGTCAGTGGCAGTGCCGACCGTCGAGCGGGCGTTGGCGCCCATCCGCTCCTGGTCGACGATGATCGCGGTCGTCAGCCCTTCGAGCACGTCGACCTCTGGCCGCGCCAGCGCCGGCATGAAGCCCTGCACGAAGACGCTGTAGGTCTCGTTGATCAGCCGCTGGGATTCCGCGGCGATCGTGCCGAACACCAGTGAGCTCTTGCCCGAGCCGGAAATGCCGGTGAACACCGTGAGCCGCCGCTTCGGGATGTCGATGCTGACGTCCTTCAGGTTGTTCACGCGCGCGCCGTGCACGCGGATCAGGTCGTGGCTGTCGGCGGCGGGTGGCGCAGGAGACCGGGTGTCGGTTTTCTTGGTCCTGCTCATTGTGCCGAGCGCAGCTCCTGCAGGCGTACCAGGCTGCCCGCGGGATCGCGGAAGGCGCAGTCGCGAACGCCGTACGGCTGCTCGGCCGGTTCCTGGACGACCTCTGCGCCGCCGGCCTGCAGCCGTTCGAACGCGCCATCGAGGTCGTGGGTCGCGAGGAGGAGCGTGGCGAAGGTGCCCTTGGCCATCATCTCGGCGATGGTGCGACGCTCGTCGTCGGTGATGCCGGGGCTGGCAGCCGGCGGGTACAGGACGATGGAGGTGCCGGGCTGCCCTGCGGGGCCCACCGTGATCCAGCGCATGCCGTTGTAGCCCACGTCGTTGCGAACCTCGAAACCGAGGGTGTCGCGATAGAAGGCCAGGGATGCTTCCGGGTCGTTGTGCGGCAGGAAGCTCGAGTGGATGGTGATGTCCATGACGTCAGTCTCTTTGCATGAGGGTATCTGGTGGCCGCCAGTCTATGGCGGCTCGC
>NZ_LMTS01000163.1:44140-51926 GCF_001541225.1 Variovorax sp. WDL1
CGAATCCTGATCGGTCGCATCACCTGCTTCGCCACGCACGACGGGATTCCTGCGGTCTCGCCCGCCGCCTCGCGCCGATAGATGCTGGGCGGCACGCCGACCAGTTCGGTAAAGCGGGTGCTGAAGGTTCCCAGCGATGCGCAGCCGACCTCGAAGCAGACCTCGGTAACGCTGAGGTCGCCGCGGCGCAGCAGCGCCATCGCGCGTTCGATGCGCCGCGTCATCAGGTAGCTGTACGGCGACTCGCCATAGGCAAGCCGGAACTGGCGGCTGAGATGGCCAGCCGACATGCCCGCGTCGCGGGCGAGCGCCTCGACGTTCAGCGGCTGCGCGTAATCCCGGTCGATGCGGTCGCGAACGCGGCGCAGCCGGGCGAGGTCGCGCAGGCGCTGCGTCGAGGTGGGGCTGGGTGTCATCTTCATGATCGTGCCATGCCGCCCTGGAGCGCTCAAGCGGGTAGGGCGTGATGGCCGGGCAGGCAAACGCAGCGCCGCGAGCGGTCGGTGGGTTGCCGATACGATCCAGCACAACGAGGAGTGTGAATATGCAATCTGCCGGTGCCGCCACGTTCGACGAAGCCTATTACCGGCGCTATTACTTCGACAAGAAGACCAAGGTGGTGGACCCCCAACATGTCGAGCGTTTGGGCGCGTTTGTCTGCGCCTACCTGCGCTACCTGCGCGTGCCTGTAAGGCGAGTGCTGGACGTCGGTTGCGGCATCGGGCTCTGGCGCGACATCGTGGCGCGGCAATTCCCCCTGGCCAGTTACCACGGCGTGGAGTTCAGCGAATACCTGTGCGGGCGCTACGGATGGGAGCGCGGATCGGTGGTGGACTACCAGGCCGGCAAGCCGTTCGACTTCGTCATCTGCCAGGGCGTGCTGCCCTATCTCAGCCCGCCGGATGTGAAGCGCGCCTTGCGCAACCTCGGCCTGCTGAGCCAGGGCGCGCTGTATGTGGAGGCCGTGACGCGCGAGGACTTCGCGCGCGACATCGTGGATGAAGACCTGACCGACCCCCGCATCTTTCGCCACAGCGCCGAGGTGTACCGCCGCGGCCTTTCGCGCCACTTCCAGGAGGTGGGCGGCGGCGTGTGGCTGAGCCGGCAAGCCGAATTGCCACTCTTCGCCCTGGAGTGCGCAGCAGGATGACGTTTCCCCCGGAATCAGCGTTGCCAACTGCAAGCTGACGGCCTGCACCGGGTTCGCGCGGTGCATCAAGCGTCGCTGCGTGCCCCGATGGCGCCCACTGCGCCATGCGCCATCGTGCGCAGAAACCCGGCATGCCGGCTGGCAACGTCGTTCACGTCCGACTCGTTGCCGATGCACCGGCGGGCGTCAGCCCAGCTGGCGCACTGCATATTCGAGGTCGATCAAGGTCGAGCAGGCCGAGTGCGAGCAGGATACCCGCGAGCACCATCGCACCGGGAGCCAGCCAGAATGATTCACCGGCCAGATTGATGAGCTTGCGGGAACCGGGCGGTCATGGGATATGCACCCAAAGTCGCTGCGCCTGCATTTGGTGAATCTCGCGCACGGGCTGCCGCATGTCCACACCGGTTCCCGCGAGTCGGATGCGAGTGCTGCTCAGGAGCCGATGTCGATCAGCGCCAGTCCCGTCTCCCGATCGCATTTCTTGCGCAGGTAGCCGGGCGACTCGACCAGCACGACCTCGAGCGTGGGCCGCACGGTCGCCTCCAGCAGGTGGCCGCCCACGGTGCTGCCGTCACGGCGCCCCAGCACGGTGTGCGCATGTACCTTGGGCTGATCGCCATCGAGTGCGATGTCGCCGTTGAGCGAAAGCACCTCGACCTGCTCAAGCACGGGGATACGGTCGTAGTCCTTGCGCTCCCAGTCGAAGTAGCCCAGCACGGCTCCCTCCAGCGCGCCGATCGCGCTGAAGCGGCTGGCGGTGAGGCCATGCTCCGTTGCGAAGCGCTGCAGCGTCGAAACCACCTCATCGCCCTTGTCGAAGACGAGGGCAATGGTTCGTTCGGGTCCTTCGTTGATCACCTTGGATCTCATGGAAACTCCTTGCGTAGTCCTTGATGTCCCAGAGTTGCCGCATCGTCGGCGTGCGTAGCGGGCCTTGAGCTCGATCAACTCCACCCGTGGCGGTGGGTGGACATACAGCAGTTGCGCGAGCAAGCCCTGGCGTGACGCACGCGTGGGATCGAGGATTAGAAGATCAAGTTGCCTACACCAAGCACAGTGAGCAGGCCGATGAGGAAGATGATTCCGACGATCCAAAGAATGATTTTCATGCTGAATCTCCTTTGGGCAACACTGTTTCGGACCATGCAGGTCTTGGTGTAGGACCGGGTTGAGTTGGACTGCCCGATTTCTACCGCAGATCGAGCCCTGGCGCGGGCTGCGGCGGGGAACAGTCCTCCGCAGAGGGAACCCAGCGCGAAGGGAGGGGCTGCACAAGGCGATGTCGACCGCGCTGATGGCGACGGACCGGCGGCTTCATGGACAAGCAGTACATGGAGCATGCGTGCGTTGGGCGACCATCGGCGCAGGGTCGACCTGCTGAAGAAGGTGCAGCGCGAGTCCAAGGACGCTGAGCTCAAGAGCTACGCCGCAAAGGTGCTCCCGGTGGTCGAGCGGCACCTGGCGATGGCGCGCGACATGAACCGGAGGCAATAGCAATAGCGCGAACGCGCTGCGGGGCCGTCTTCAGCGGCTGTTGCGCCCGATGCCCTGGTAGATGACGCCGGCTTCCTTCATGACGCCGGGCTCGTAGAGATTGCGGCCGTCGAAGATCACCGGCGACTTCATCAGCGCCTTGAGCCGCTCCAGGTTGGGGCTGCGGTAGGCCTTCCATTCGGTCACGATGATCAGCGCGTCGGCATCGGCCAGCACCTCCAGCGGGTCCTTGGCCGAAGAGAAGCTGATGCGCTCCAGCAGCGCCGGCGCATCCGCGAAGTCCAGCTGCAGCACGCGCCGGGTCTCGTCGACCGCGATCGGGTCGTGCGCCACCACCCGGGCGCCGGCGCGCAGCAGCGTGTCGAGCACCACGCGGCTCGGGGCCTCGCGCATGTCGTCGGTGTTGGGCTTGAAGGCCAGGCCCCACAGCGCGAAGCTGTGGCCGCTGAGGTCCGGGCCGAAGCGGTCGAGCACCTTCTGCGTCAGCACCCGCTTCTGCTCGTCGTTGACTGCCTCGACCGACTCCAGCACCCGCAGCGTCTGCCCGTTCTCGCGCGCGATGCGCGTGAGCGCCTGGATGTCCTTCGGGAAGCAGCTGCCGCCGTAGCCGGTGCCGGCGTAGAGAAAGCTATAGCCGATGCGCGGGTCCGAGCCGATGCCCTGGCGCACCGCCTCGATGTCGGCGCCCACGCGGTCGGCCAGGTTGGCCAGCTCGTTCATGAAGCTGATGCGGGTGGCCAGCATCGCGTTGGCCGCGTACTTGGTGAACTCGGCGGAGCGCACGTCCATCACGCGGGTGCGCTCGTGATGGCGGTTGAATGGCGCGTAGAGCTTGCGCATCGCCGCCAGCGCCTCGCGGCCGTTCTCGTCGTCGCTGTAGCCGATGACGATGCGATCGGGCCGCATGAAGTCCTCGACCGCCGCGCCTTCCTTGAGGAACTCGGGGTTGCTCACCACCGAGAAGCGCAGGTCCGGCCGGCCGCGCCTGTCGAGCTCCTCCTGGATCACGGCGGCGACCTTGTCGGCCGTGCCCACCGGAACCGTGGATTTGTCGACCACGACCTTGAAGCCGTTCATGTACTTGCCGATGTTGCGCGCCGCTGCCAGCACGTATTGCAGGTCGGCGCTGCCGTCCTCGTCGGGCGGCGTCCCCACCGCGATGAACTGGATGTCGCCGTGCGCCACCGAGGCCTCGATGTCGGTCGAGAAACTCAGGCGCTTCGCCGCGGTGTTCGAGTCGACCAGTTCGCCGAGGCCCGGTTCGTAGATCGGGATGCCGCCCGCATTGAGCGTGTCGATCTTGCGCTTGTCGACGTCCACGCACAGCACGTTGTTGCCGATGTCGGCGAGACAGGCGCCGGTGACAAGACCGACGTAGCCGGTACCGATGATGGTGACGTTCATGTGTTCAGCCTGCCGTGGTTTCGGAGAGTGCCTTGTCGAAATAGGCGATGGTCTTCTTCAAGCCTTCCTCGAGCTGGGTCTTCGGCTCCCAGCCGCCGAGCTCCTGCCGGGCGAGCGTGATGTCGGGCCGGCGCTGCTTGGGGTCGTCCGCGGGCAGCGGCATGCGCATCAGCTGGCTCTTGGAGCCGGTGAGCTCGATCACCTTGTTGGCGAGCTCCAGCATCGAGAACTCGCCGGGGTTGCCGATGTTGATCGGCCCCGGCACCTCGTCGCCGGTGTCCATCATCCGCAGCATCGCCTCCACCAGGTCGTCCACGTAGCAGAAGCTGCGCGTCTGCTGCCCGTCGCCGTAGATGGTGATGTCCTCGCCCTTGAGCGCCTGCACGATGAAGTTGGACACCACGCGCCCGTCGTTCATGTGCATGCGCGGGCCGTACGTGTTGAAGATGCGCACGACCTTGATGCGCAGCTTGTGCTGGCGGTAGTAGTCGAAGAACAGCGTCTCGGCGCAGCGCTTGCCCTCGTCGTAGCAGCTGCGGATGCCGATCGGGTTGACGCGGCCCCAGTAGGCCTCGACTTGCGGATGGATCTCCGGGTCGCCGTAGACCTCGCTGGTGGAGGCCTGCAGGATCTTCGCGCGCACCCGCTTGGCCAGCCCCAGCATGTTGATCGCGCCGTGCACGCTGGTCTTGGTGGTCTGCACCGGGTCGTGCTGGTAGTGAATGGGCGAAGCCGGGCAGGCCAGGTTGAAGATCTCGTCCACCTCCACATAGAGCGGGAAGGTCACGTCGTGCCGCATCAGCTCGAAGCGAGGATGGTCGAGCAGGTGCTCGATGTTGCGCTTGGTACCGGTGAAGAAGTTGTCGACGCACAGGACGTCGTGGCCCTGCTCGATGAGCCGGTCACACAGGTGGCTGCCCAGGAAGCCGGCGCCGCCGGTGACCAGGACTTTCTTGGAAGCGTTGTATTGCCGCATGCTGTGAAATCACTCCATAGGGGGAATCGGTTGGGGGGCCTTGGCCTTCAGTTCAGCCGCTGGACGCTCGGCCGTGCGCTGTTCGTACATCTTCGCGTCGACCAGCATGCGGAACCACAATGCCTGGAAAAAAGCGAAATAGAAGCCGGTGGTGCCGTCCAGGAAGCCAAGCCGGAAGATGTAGCGGTAGATGAAGTAGCTGAGCGAGCGCAGCCCGGTCGGCAGCTTGTAGTAGATCTCCTTGATGAAGCGCGTGCGCTCGCGCGCGTCGCCCATCAGCCGGGGCTTCAGCACATTGTCCGCGGCCAGGCGCGGGCCTAGCTTTTCCCTGGCCTCGGCGTCGCTCCAGCGGTTGTGGCTGGCGATCCAGTCGGTAAGCCGGGCCGAGTTCTTGTCGTGCATGAAGCCCTGGAGGCGGCCGGGCGTGGCGGTGCTGATGAAGTGCTGGTCGTAGAGCCGCGACTCGCAGCGCCCGGCCCCCGAGCGGAAAAGCCGCAGGTGCCAGGGGTTGACGCCCGAGAAGCGCAGCATCTTGCCCATGAAGTAGTCGCGCCGGCGCAGCATGTAGGCGTCGAAGCGCGGCGTGCCGGCGAGCAAGGCCCGGATTTCCGCAACAGCCTGGTCGTCCAGCACCTCGTCGGCGTCCAGGTGCAGTTGCCACCCGTAGCTCCCCTCGATCTGCGAGATCGCCCAGTTGCGCTGGTCGCTGTAATTGGAGAAGGGCCGCTGCACCACGGTGCAGCCGAGTTCGTCGAGGAGGGCGACGGTGTTGTCCGTCGAATGCGAATCGACCACGAAGACATTCGGGCTCGCCTTCTTCGCCTGCGATACGGTCTCGCGGATGATCGAGGCGGAATTGAAGGTCAGGATGACGACGACGCAGGAATGTTGATCCATGGATTGGGGTCTGCTGGGGGCTTCGGCGACACAGGGTGCCCGGCACTTTGCTGCAATGCAATGCCAAACTTTAGCACTACAGTTTTACAAATAGCCACAAAGCTGACGGCAGACCAGGGGTAAACCCGCGATGAAGGGGCCTGAGGCAAGCCCGGGAGGGGCTATTGCAGACGTGCCCGGTGCCGCGCAATCTGCTTGCGCACCTGTGCCGGCGCGGTCCCGCCGAGGATGTTGCGCGCATGCACCGAGCCGCGCAGGCTCAGCACGTCGTACACGTCCTTCTCGATCTTCGGATGGAAGGTCTGCAGCACCGACAGCGGCAGCTCCGACAGGTCCACCTTGTGCGAGATCGCGGCCTTGACGGCATGCGCCACGGTCTCGTGCGCATCGCGGAAGGGCAGGCCCTTCTTCACCAGGTAGTCGGCCAGGTCGGTGGCGGTCGCGTAGCCGCGCAGCGCTGCCTTCTCCATGGCCTCTGGCTTGACCGTGATGCCGCCCACCATCTCGGCGAAGATGCGCAGCGTGTCCTTGAGCGTGTCGACGGTGTCGAACAGCGGCTCCTTGTCTTCCTGGTTGTCCTTGTTGTAGGCCAGCGGCTGGCCCTTCATCAGCGTGATCAGGCCCATCAGGTGGCCCACCACGCGGCCGGTCTTGCCGCGCGCGAGTTCGGGCACGTCCGGGTTCTTCTTCTGCGGCATGATCGAGCTGCCGGTGCAGAAGCGGTCGGCGATGTCGATGAAGCCGAAGGCCTGGCTGGTCCAGAGCACCAGTTCCTCGCTGAGCCGGCTGATGTGCACCATCGCCAGCGAGGCGGCCGCGGCGAACTCGATCGCGAAGTCGCGGTCGCTCACCGCGTCGAGGCTGTTCTCGCACACCCCGTCCATGCCCAGCGTGCGGGCCACCAGTTCCCGGTCCAGCGGATAGCTGGTGCCTGCCAGCGCCGCGGCGCCCAGCGGCAGGCGGTTGACGCGGCCGCGCACGTCGGCCATGCGCTCGGCGTCCCGCGCGAACATCTCGACGTAGGCCAGCATGTGGTGGCCGAAGCTCACCGGCTGCGCGACCTGCAGGTGGGTAAAGCCCGGCAGGATCACCTCGGCGTTCGTCTCTGCAATGGCCAGCAGCGACTTCTGCAGGTCGCCGAGCAGCGCGCTGATCAGGTCGATCTCGCCGCGCAGCCAGAGCCGCACGTCGGTGGCCACCTGGTCGTTGCGGCTGCGGCCGGTGTGCAGGCGCTTGCCGGCATCGCCGACCAGCTGCGTGAGGCGCGCCTCGATGTTCAGGTGCACGTCCTCGAGCTCGAGCTTCCAGTCGAAGGCGCCCGACTCGATCTCGCCGCGGATCTGCGCCATGCCGCGCTCGATGGCCGCATGGTCCTCGGCGCTGATCACGCCCTGCGCCGCCAGCATGCCCGCATGCGCCAGCGAGCCCTGGATGTCGGCCTGCCACAGCCGCTTGTCGAAGAAGACGCTCGCGGTGTAGCGCTTGACCAGGTCGCTCATCGGTTCGGAGAACAGGGCCGACCAGGCTTCGGATTTCTTGTCGAGTTGGTTGTGGGTCATGGGGTGAGAACCGGTTGGGAGGCAATAATGGGTTTGCACCCGATCTTTGCTTGATGCGCAGCCCATCGATTTTATCGACCACCCCTCAGGCGCCGTCCCCGGCACGGACCCGCGGACCTGCGCGCGCCGGCGCTGCGATCTTCGATGCCTGCCAGATCGGCGTGGTGCTGCGCACCGTGATGTTCGTCGAGGCGGTGGTGGCGGCGGCCACCTTGTTTCAGGCGTCCACGCCTTCCGAATGGCTGATGCTGCTGGCCACCGTGACTGGTGGCGCCCTGCCGGCGACGCTGCTGTGGCTGGGGG
>NZ_LMTS01000163.1:51959-84687 GCF_001541225.1 Variovorax sp. WDL1
CCTGCTGGCTCAAGAAGCCGCTGGGCCGCCTGCCGCGCGCCGGGCAGTACGTGGCCGGCGCGTTGCTCGGCTCGGTCTCCGCGCTCTATGGCTGCGGCCTGCTGCGGCTCACCGGCGTGGTCGGCAGCGCGCCCTGGATCGCCAGTGCCCTGGCCGGGGCGATGTTCGCGGCGCTCGTGATGGCTGCGCTGGTGCTGCGCGCACGCGGCCAGACGCCCGCGGCGATGACCGCGCGCCTGGAGGAGCTGCAGTAGCGCATTCGTCCGCACTTTCTCTTCAACACGCTGAACAGCGCCATCGCGCTCGTGCGCGAGGAGCCGGCCAAGGCCGAGGCCATGCTGGAAGACCTGAGCGAGCTGTTCCGCCACGCCCTGGCGGATGCGGGCGAATCGGTCACCCTGGCCGACGAGATCGCGCTGGCCGAGCGCTACCTGGCGATCGAGCAGGTTCGCTTCGGCGAGCGGCTGCGCATCCGCTGGGACATCGACCCCGCGGCCAATGGCGCGCGCCTGCCGCCCCTGCTGCTGCAGCCGCTGGTCGAGAACGCGGTCAAGCACGGTGTCGAGCCCAGCCCCGAGGGCGCGAAGATCCGCATCCGCACCGAGCGCCGCGGCGGCATGGCAGTGATCGAGGTCGTCAACAGCCTGCCGCCGCTGCGCTGGGCGGACGAGCCGCTGCCGCGCGGCCACGGCATCGCGCTGGCCAACGTGCGCGACCGGCTGCACCTGCTGCACGACGTGCAGGCGCAGTTCAGCGCCGGCATGGAGCAAAAGGCCTACCGCGTGCGCATCGCCATTCCGGTACAAGCGTGAGAAATCCAGAGCCATGCATGTTCTTCGCACCCTGATCGTCGATGACGAAACGCTCGCCCGTTCGCGGCTGCGCACGCTGCTGGCCGCTTGCCGCGCGCCGGCGGCCGAGGTGGTCGGCGAGGCGGCCAACGGCGCTGACGCCCAGGCGCAGCTGCTCGCCGCGGACCTCGACCTGGTGCTGCTCGACATCCACATGCCCGGTATCGACGGCATCGAGCTGGCACGCAGCCTGCGGCAGCGCCCCGGCGCGCCCGCGGTGGTGTTCGTCACCGCCCATGCGACCCACGCCGTCACGGCCTTCGAGCTCGAGGCGGTCGACTACCTCACCAAGCCCGTGCGGGCCGAGCGGCTGCAGCAGGCGTTGCAGAAGGCGGCGCGCTCGCTGCGGGAGCAGCGCGGCCCGATGATCGACGTGCCGCAGGAGGTGCTGCTGATCCAGGACCGCGGCCGGACCGAGCGCGTGCTGCTGACGGACGTGCTCTATCTCAAGTCCGAGTACAAGTACCTCACGGTGCGCACCGCAGCGCGCAGCCACATCTACGACGGCTCGCTGGCCGAGTTCGAGGAGCGCTACCCGGCGCGCTTCGTGCGGGTGCACCGCAACGCGCTGGTGGCGCGCCAGGCGATCCGCGCGCTTCAGAAATACGACGACGGCGAGGACGCCGAGGGCTGGGCGCTGCGCCTCGACGGCATTCCCGAGCCGGTGGTGGTGTCGCGACGCCAGCTGGCGGCAGTGCGCGAGGCGCTGAAGGATCCGCGATGAACGACCAGGTTGCACCCAAGGCCGCGGAGCCGCCGGCCGAGCCCCCACCCCCACCGCTCTCGCCCGAGCAGGAGCAGACCGTGGCGGCAGCAGCCGAGTCCCCCGAGCCGGAGCGCGTACTGCTGCACATGCCGGTCGACGTCCGCAGCGCCGCGCTGGTCGTCATCTGCGTGCTGGCGATCGTGTTCACGCTGCACTGGGCCAAGGCCGTGTTCGTTCCGCTGATGCTGAGCCTGCTGCTGACCTATGCGCTCGCGCCGCTGGTGGACTTGCTCGAACGCTGGAGGATCTCCCGCTGGATCGCCGCTGCCGTGATCCTGCTCGGGCTCGGCGGTGGGATGGGCTGGACCGGCTATTCACTCTCCGGCAGCGCCACCGAGCTGCTCGACACGCTGCCTGTCGCGGCCCAGAAGCTGCGCACGGCCATGCGCGGCGGCAGGAGCACCGATCCCAGCGCGCTCGACACCGTGCAGAAGGCCGCCGCCCAGCTCGAGCAGGCGGCCGAGGAGAACTCGGCCAAGGTCGCGGCGCGCAAGGGTGTGGCACGCGTGGTCATCGAGCGGCCGGCCTTCAACGTGCGCGAGTACCTCTGGAGCGGCACGGTGGGGCTGATCGCTGCCGCCGGGCAGCTCACGCTGGTCGTCTTCCTGACCTATTTTGCGCTGGGCTCGGGCGACACCTTCCGCCGCAAGCTGGTGAAGATCACCGGCCCGAGCCTGCAGAAGAAGAAGATCACCGTGCACGTGCTCGACGACATCACGCAGCACATCGAGCGCTACCTGCTGGTGCAGATCCTCACCAGCGCGCTGGTCGGCGTCGCCACCGGCCTGGCCTTCTGGGCCATGGGGCTCGAGAACGCGGCCGTGTGGGGCATCGTCGCCGGCGTGACCAACCTCATTCCCTACATCGGCTCGGTGATCGTGATGGCCACAGCCGGCCTGGTGGCTTTCCTGCAGTTCAACAGCATCCAGATGGCCCTGCTGGTCGGCGGCGTCTCGCTGGTGATCCACACGCTGGTGGGCAACCTGCTGGTGCCCTGGCTCACCAGCCGCACCAGCCGCATGAACCCGGTGGCGGTGTTCGTGGGCGTGATCTTCTGGGGCTGGCTCTGGGGCATCTGGGGGCTGCTGCTCGGCATTCCGATCATGATGGTCGTGAAGGCCATCTGCGACCGGGTGGAGGACCTGCAGCCGATCGGGGAACTGCTGGGGGATTAGGGCTTCAAGACTGTCCGTCCACTCGCTGTTCGTTGCTTGAACTGCGAGTTCCCTTCAAGTGAAGCTCCAAGTCCGCGACGCGGCTCCCGACGGCCTTGACCGCGTCCCGGATCTGCTGGGGTGTCGCGTCGAATCGCTTGGCAAGATCTTCCACCGCACTGGCGGAATTGACATCGATGCTTTCTGCTTGTGACGAGGCTTCATGTTGCGGCATAGGAGTCCTTGGAAAAGGGGGGCGAGGACGTGCCAAGCTAGAACACGAGATGGGAAATCGAGTCGGCGCGAGGCGCGATCGGAGCGGCGTGGATTCCTACTTTGAGCTGCGGGTTGATCAGAAGGTCCCCGGCAGCAGGATGCTCGAATCCACTTCGTCGATCTGCGTGCGTCCGCAGAAGGCCATCGTGATGTCGAGTTCCTTGTGGATGATCTGCAGCGCGCGGGTCACGCCGGCCTCGCCGAAGGCGCCCAGTCCGTAGAGGAAGCTGCGCCCGATCAGCGTGCCGCGCGCACCGAGCGCGCGCGCCTTCAGCACGTCCTGCCCGCTGCGGATGCCGCCGTCCATCCAGACCTCGATCTCCGTGCCCACCGCCTCGGCGATGGCCGGCAGTGCCTCGATGGAGGAGGGCGCGCCGTCGAGCTGGCGCCCGCCGTGGTTCGAGACGATCAGCGCATCGGCGCCGCTGGACGCTGCCAGGCGCGCGTCCTCCACGTCCATGATGCCCTTGAGGATCAGCGGTCCGCCCCAGAGCTTCTTGATCCATTCGACATCGGCCCAGCTCAAGGCCGGGTCGAACTGCTCGGCCGTCCACGAGGACAGCGAGGACAGGTCCTTCACCCCCTTGGCATGGCCCGCGATGTTGCCGAAGGTCCGGCGCTTCGTGCCCAGCATGCCGAGGCACCAGCGTGGCTTGGTCGCGAGGTTCATGAGGTTCCTGAACGTCGGCTTGGGCGGCGCCGTCAGCCCGTTCTTGATGTCCTTGTGACGCTGGCCCAGGATCTGGAGGTCCAGCGTCAACTGCAGCGCCGAGACGTTGGCGGCCTTGGCCCGCTCGATCAGCCGTTCGATGAAGTCTCGGTCGCGCATCACGTAGAGCTGGAACCAGAAGGGATGGCCCTCGGTGCTCTCCGCGATGTCTTCCAGCGAGCAGATGCTCATGGTCGACAGCGTGAACGGAATGCCGAAGGCCTTGGCCGCGCGCGCGCCCAGGATCTCGCCGTCGGCATGCTGCATGCCCGTGAGGCCGGTGGGCGCGATCGCCACCGGCATCGCCACCTCCTGGCCCACCATGGTCGTGCGCGTGGAGCGGCCTTCCATGTTGACGGCCACGCGCTGGCGCAACTTGATCTTCTGGAAGTTGGCCTCGTTCGCACGGTAGGTGCCCTCGGTCCAGGCGCCTGAGTCGGCGTAGTCGTAGAACATGCGCGGCACGCGCGACTGGGCGATCACTCGCAGGTCTTCGATGCAGGTGATCCGGGAAAGGTCGGGCACTCGGGGTCTCCTTGTTGGGATGCGCTGGGGGCCCCGATTATCGCGGTGCACCAACCCGGCACGCCTGTTGCGTGCCCCTGGTGCATGGAGACGGCCGTCCTGCCTCCGCCGGCCCAGCAGGCGGCCATGCACCCCGTTCGATCGGGTGATGCCGCCCTACGCCAGCAGCACCCCCGCATCCACCTTCTCGATATCGGTGTGGCCGCAGAAGGCCATCGTGAGGTCCAGCTCGCGGTGGATGATCTGAAGGGCCCGCGTCACGCCGGCCTCGCCCATCGCGCCCAGCCCATAAAGCATCGAGCGGCCGATGTAGACGCCCCGCGCGCCGAGCGCGCGCGCCTTCAGCACGTCCTGCCCGCTGCGGATGCCGCCGTCCATGTGCACCTCGATACGGTGGCCCACGGCTTCGGCGATCGCGGGCAGCGCCGAGATGGAGGAGGGCGCGCCGTCGAGCTGGCGCCCGCCGTGGTTGGAGACGATCAGCGCATCGGCGCCCGAATCGACGGCCAGCCGCGCGTCCTCCACGTCCTGGATGCCCTTGAGGAGCAGTCTTCCGCCCCAGCGCTGGCGGATCCAGTCGACGTCGGCCCACGAGAGCGTCGGATCGAACTGCTTGTTGGTCCACTCCGACAGCGAACGCATGGTCTCGATGCCTTTCACATGGCCGAACACGTTGCCGAAGTTGCGCCGCTTCGTGCCCAGCATGCCGAGGCACCAGCGCGGCTTGCACGCCATGTTGGCGAGGTTGGCCAGGCTCGGCTTCGGCGGCACCGACAGGCCGTTGCGCAGGTCCTTGTGGCGCTGCCCGATGATCTGCAGGTCCAGGGTCAGCACCAGGGCCGAGCAGTTCGCGGCCTTGGCGCGATCGATCAGGCGTGCCATGAAGGCGCGGTCGCGCATCACGTAGAGCTGGAACCAGAAGGGGCGGCTGGTCGCCGCGGCGATGTCCTCGATCGAGCAGATGCTCATGGTCGAGAGCGTGAAGGGGATGCCGAACTTCTCCGCAGCCCTGGCCGCCAGGATCTCGCCGTCGGCATGCTGCATCCCCGTCATGCCGGTCGGCGCGATGGCCACCGGCATCGCGGCCTCGGTGCCCGCCATCGTCGTGCGCGTGCTGCGCTGCTCGATATTGACCGCTACTCGCTGGCGCAGCTTGAGGCGGTCGAAGTCGGCGGCGTTGGCGCGGTAGGTGCCTTCGGTCCAGGAGCCGGAGTCCACGTAGTCGTAGAACATGCGCGGCACGCGCTTCCTCGCGAGGACCCGCAGGTCCTCGATGCAGGCAATGACGCTCATGCGGCTTGACTACTGCGAGCTGATCTTCTGCTCGCTGATCAGCTTGCCCCAGCGCGCCGACTCCTGCGCCATCGCCGAGGCCAGCGCTGCTGAGGGCATGAAGTCCGGCACCGCGCCTTGCAGCGCGGCCGCCTGGGCCAGGTCGGGTGCGCTCATGGCGGCGCGCGCCGCCTCGCCCAGCTTGTCGACGACGGCGGCAGGCGTGCCGGCCGGCGCCAGCAAAAAGAGGCGCGGCGCCACGTCGACGCCGGGCACCGCGGTCGACAGCGCGGCCACGTCCTCGGCGCCCGGCAGCTTGTCGTTGCTCATCATTGCCAGCGCGCGCAGCTTGCCGCCCTTGGCCTGCGCCAGGCCGGCGGTCGCGCTGACGACGCCCAGCGGCACCTGGCCGCTGATCACGTCGGGGACGATCTGTGCGGCGCCTCGGTAGGGAATGTGCAGCGCGAAGGTGCCCGACTGGCCCTTCATCATTTCGAAGCCGAGGTGCTGCACCGTGCCCACGCCCGAGGTGGCGAAGGAATAGAAGCCGGGCTTGGCCTTGAGGGCCGCCACCAGCTCGCGCGGGTTCCTGGCGGGGAAGTCGTTGCCGGCCACGATCAGGAGCGGCGACTTGAACAGCCCCGCGACGGGCACGAAGCTCTTGATCGGATCGAAGCTGAGCTTGGCCTGCATGTACTTGGCGATCAGCGTCGAGCTGTCGCCCAGCAGCAGCGTGTAGCCGTCGGGCGCGGACTTGGCGACCGCGTCGCCGGCGATCACGCCGGCTGCGCCAGCGCGGTTCTCCACCACCACCTGCTGGCCCAGCAGGGCCGACAGGCGCGGCGCGATCAGCCGCGCCATCGCATCGACGCCGCCGCCGGCGGAGTAGCCCACCAGCAGGCGGATCGGGCGATCGGGGTAGGCGCCTTGCGCCGATGCGAGGCCCGCGTGGCCGGCCAGCAGGGTGGCGCCGAGCGCGAGCAGGGCGCGGCGGTGGGGGGTGAAAGGCTTCATCGTCTTGTCTCCGGAAATCTCATCTCGTGGTGGTGCGTGTTCAGGCCTTGCCGACGCCGCGCGAACCCGGGCGCTTCGCCAGCTCGGCCACGCGCTCGCGGTTCGGCTCGAAGCCCAGGCCCGGCTTCTCGGGCAGAGCGAGCATGCCTTGGCTCGGCACCGGCAGGTCGTCGAACACCAGTTTGCAGCAGTCGACGGCCACCGAGTGGTATTCGACCAGCGAGCCGTTGGCCAGCCCCGCATGCAGGTGCATGTTGTGGTGCGGCCAGGCGCCGCCGTTGGCGAAGCGCGCGTTGAAGGCAGCGGCCATGCCGGCAATCCGCAGGCATTGCGTGAAGCCGCCGGTGATGCAGGCATTGGGCTGCACCACGTCGACCGCCTGCGCGACCAGCATGTCGCGGAAGCGGCTGGCCTGGCCCTCGTTCTGCCCCGCGGCGAGCGGGATCGAGGTCTTGTGGCGCAGCTTCACCAGGTTGGGAATGTCGTTCTGCGAGACCGGCTCCTCGAAGAAGCTGATGCCGTATTCCTCGATGCGCTGCGCGAGGGAGAGTGCGTGGAAGTAGTCGAGGCTGCAGTTGGCGTCGATGTAGATTTGCACCTCCGGCCCCACCGCCTCGCGCACGGCGCGGATGCGCTGCACGTCCTCCGCGATCAGTGTGTCCAGCGGACGCGGCTCGTCGCGGCGCGCGAGGCCGTGGTGGCCGACCGTCATCTTCAGCCGCTTGAAGCCGCGCTCGACCCAGCTCTGCGCAGCCGCGGCCAGTTCGTCGCGCTCGTAGAAGGCAAATCCGAAGGTGGCGTACACCGGCACCTCGGCGCGCGCGCCGCCCAGCAGGCGCCAGCAGGGCTGTCCCAGGGCCTTGCCCTTCAGGTCCCACAGCGCGAGGTCCAGCGCTGCGATCGCATGGCTCGCATAGCCCGATTGGCCGCGGGGCGTGAGCAGCCAGTAGAGGCGCTCCCAGATCTGCTCGTGGCGCAGGGGGTCCATGCCGACCAGCGCATGGGCGGCGATGTCGTTGACCACCGAGGCGATCACCTCCTCTTCGGTGATGGCGGTCATGCCGGTGCCGACCAGGCCTTCGTCGGTCTCGACGTCGACGAGGCAGAGGGAGAGCGAGGTGGTCTTGCTGCGGCCCGCGGCCTCCACCGAAACCGGAAGGTGCAGGGGCGTGGCCGCGACGCGGGTGATCTTCATGGGGGGCGTGTCTCCAGGGTTGGGCGCAGTGTAGGAAGGCCGTCCCGGCGCTCACAAGCATCCGGCGCGAAGCCTGCTTTCGCGAAGCACGAAATCGAGGGTTTGCCCGGGGGTGCGCGTCAGCGCAGCAGGAACTCGATCAGCGTCAGCGTGGCGGGCGAGGGCTCTACCCCGCTGCGCAGCGCGATGCGGTGCGTGCGCGCGGCCCAGCCATCGGTGAGCGGCACCGCGGCCAGCGGCAGGCTGGCGAGCTGCGGCGCTATTGCCTGCAGGGGCAGCACGGCGACGCCCAGGCCGCCCGCGACCATTCGGCAGACGGCGTCGAAGCTGCGCATCTGCATGCGGATCTTCAGCGCCTTGCCGGCGAGCGAGGCCGAGCGCATCAGCCGGCTGGAAAGCGCGGTGCCGTCGTGCAGCGCGATGAACTGCTCGTCGAGCGCCTGCTCCAGTGCGAGCGGCGCGGTGCCGGCCAGTGCGTGGCCGGCCGGCACCACCAGCACCAGCGTGTCGGAGAAGCAGTCGGTCAGCGCGATGCCGTGCGGCGCATGCGCCATGTCCACGATGCCGAGATCGGCGCGTCCCTCGAGCAGCATCAGCGGGATGTCGAGGCTGCCGTGCTCCACGACGTCGATGCGGATCAGCGGATGCTCGCGCGCCATGCGGTCGAGCTTGGACGGCAGCACTTCGAGCATGGCCGAGGTGTTGGCCGCCAGCCGCACGTGGCCTTGCAGGCCCTTGGCGTAGTCGTGCAGGTCGACCGACAGCCGGTCCATGTCGACCAGGATCTCGCGGCCGCGTCGCACCAGCATCTGGCCCGCGGGGGTGAGCCGCACGCCGCGCGAGGAGCGCTCGAAGACGCGCAGGCCCAGCGCTTCCTCCAGCGCGGTGATGCGCGCGCTCGCGGCAGCCACCGCGAGCTGCAGCCGGTCGCCGGCGGCGCTGATGGAGCCGAGCTCCGCCGCCGCGACGATCACGCGCAGCGTTGCGAGATCAAGCGGCTCGTTCAAGCGCGGTCTCGGGCGCGAACAGGCGCCCGTGGCCGGGCGAGGCAGGGTCGAGGCCGGCTGCCCGCATCAGGTCCCAGAAGCCGGCGGGCGAGCTCGAGGTAACGGGCAGGCCGAGCTTGTCTTCCAGCGGCACGTGGATGTCCAGCGTCAGCAGGCCGCCGCAGGAGATCAGCAGGCCCTGGGCCGAGCGGTCGGCCGCCACGGTGCGCTCGGCCAGCGCCATCAGCGTTTCGCCCGTCACCTGGCCGACGGCTTCGACGCCGGTGATGGAAAGGCCCTCGATGTGCGTGACGGCGATGCCGCAGCTCGCCAGGTAGGCGACCAGCCGCTGGTTCAGCGTGTCGATGTAGGCGGTGGCGACCGCGACGCGCCGGATGCCGAGAGCGCGCAGGCTGTCGACGATGGCGTGGCTCATCGTGGTGCAGGGCAGGCCGGTGGCGTCCTGCATGCGCGCGCGCAGCGCGTTGGTGAATTCGAGGCCGCGGTAGAAGCTGAGAGATGTGCCCATCAGCGAGACGGCCTGTGCGCCGGCATCGCGCAGCTCGACCGCGAGCGCGAGGATGCGGTCCACCACCGTATCGAAGCCTTCGGGCGAGATGCCCGGGATGCCGAGGCCGCGCGCGATGAAGCGTACGTCGCGCCCGCCGTAGAGCGCCTGCCCGTCGGTCGGGACGAGGCCTGCGGCGGGCGGCACGATGAGGCCGAGGGTGCTTGTCGTCATGTCGTGGTCTCCGGGTGCTCGAGTTGTCTCAAGCGCCGGATTGTGCGGCAAGCGGCGCCAGCCCCCGCCTCGCGGCTTCAGCCCTGCAGATGCAGCGCCATGGCGGGATCGCTGACGCCAGGCCTGCCGCTCTCGACGCGGCCGGCAAAGCGGCGCTCGAAATTCTCGGCGCTGACGGTAAAGTCGTACCAGTCGCCGCTCGTCTGGAGGTTCCAGTGCTGCGTCTCGATGTCGCCGGGCTTGATGTCCATCGTCCACGGGCCGTGCTTGTTGTAGGCGTTGGCGGTGATCGTGACGCTGCCGCGATGATTGCCGCTGTTGCGTACCCTCAGGTAGAGATGGCCGCTGTGGGCCTGGTAGCCGATCTGGACCTCGGGCTTGAATGCCGCGGTGTCGTGGAACAGCGCGTCGCCCGCGAAGGTGCGCACGAAGCCGTTGGGGCCGTAGACCCAGAGCTCGTACTTGCCGCTGTCGGAGGCGCCGGTGTTCCAGGTGTCGCTCAGCGTCTTGCCGGCCTCGACGGTGTAGCGTCGCGGAATGCGCTCGAGGTGCAGCTTGTCGTAGACGTGGAAGACGGCGCCTTGCTTGCCGGTGTTGGCGAATGCCAGCGACAGCATGCCGCGTGATTCCACCCGCGCGCTGGCGTGCAGCTCGTAGGGAAGTGCGCGCGATGGGCGCACGCCGGTCTCCTGGAACAGCGGCTGCGGCGTGGCGGGCGCCGTGGTGATGGGGGCCGTGGGCAGCAGCCTCTGCGCCGCATTGATCACGGGGAAGTTGCTCGTGTCGGGCAACTTGGGGAAGACCGGGTCGTTCGGGCTGACGAAGTCGAAGCAGGAGGTGAGGTCGCCGCAGACTGCGCGGTGCCACGGGCTGATGGCGTCCACCGTGATGCCGAAGCGCTTCTCCAGGAACATGCCTACGGAGGTGTGGTCGAACACCTGCGAATCGACCCAGCCACCCTTGCTCCATGGCGACACCACGTACATCGGCACGCGCGAACTCAGGCCCCACGGGCGGATCTTGCCGCTGGTGGTGTCGTTGACGTTCAGGTAGTTGCCCACCGAGGCGTCGAAATACTCGCCGTCCAGCGCCACGGTGGACTTGCCCATCAGGTTGCCATTGGCGTCATACGAGGGCACCGCCGGCATTGGCAGATGGTCGAAGAAGCCGTCGTTCTCGTCGAAGGTCACGAAAAGAACGGTCTTGCTCCAGACTTTCGGATTGGACGTCAGCGCGTCCAGCACATCGGCGATGAAGTCGGCGGCGCCGGCAGTGCCTTCGCTGCTGCCGGGATGCTCGGCCAGGGCCTGCGTGGGCAGCACCCAGGAGACCTGCGGCAAGGTGCCGTTGATCACGTCCTGCTTGAGCTGGGCGAGGAAATTGACGGCGCCATCGGCCGTCGCGGGGCCGCCCGTCAGGCCGTGCTCGTAGATCGGCGAGCCCGGCTGCGCGGTGCGGAAACTTTCGAAGGCCAGGCACCCGTGCATGGCGCCCGTCCAGTTGTTGTTCATGTTCTGGTAGATGTGCCAGCTGATGCCCGCCTTTTGCAGGACATCCGGCAACGTGTCCCATTTGAAGGCGGTGTTCTTGTACTTGTAGTTGTAGGCGCCGGTGCCGGGATCGACCTGGCCCGACCCGTCTGGCTGCTGTGCCCTGCCCGCGACCCACCTGGACGGGCTGGGCCAGCAGCGCGAGTTGACGGGCTCGGAATCAGCGTCCGTGCTGTTGATGCCCCTCTTGCGCAGTTCCGGGTTGAAGTTGGAACCCGACATGAAGACGATGCGGTTCGGGTCTGTGCCGGTGAGGATGGAACAGTGGTAGCCGTCGCAGATCGTGAAGGCATCGGCCAGCGCGAACTGGAACGGAATGTCGTCGCGCAGGTAGTAGCCCATCGTCGCCTGGTTCTTGAACTGGATCCAGCGATCCATCTTCCCTTGGTTCCACGCCGCCTGCTGGTCGGGAAAATTGTGCGGTGTGCCGGATCCGATCAGCGCCCTGCCGATGGTGGAATCGCGGCGAAAGGGCTGGATCTCCGCGCCGCCGCTGGGGTTGGGTTGGAAATACACCGACTTGCCGCTCGCCAGCGGAATCGGAAATCGGTCGCCGAAGCCGCGCACGCCGCGCATGGTGCCGAAGTAGTGGTCGAAGCTGCGGTTCTCCTGCATCAGGATGACGATGTGCTGCACGTCCTCGATGCTGCGGTGCTTGTTGTGCGCCTCGACGGCCAGCGCGCGGCGGATCGAGGGCGGCAGTACGGTGAGCGCGGATGCAGCGCCCAGGGCGCCTGCGGTCTTGCGAAGGAAGTCGCGTCGTGGGGGAATGTTCATGGTCATGATCTCGGAGGTGGGTTGACCTCGAAGAGCTTAGGAAGTCGACGTGACAGGAAAATGAATTCGGCTCAAATCGCGAACGAATCAATACTGAGCGAAATTCAATTTCGACCATCGCCATCCATTGGATGGCGATGCGCGCCAAGCTCAATAGCGCTTGAGCGAAAGCACGTCGAATGTCCGGCGCAAGGTCTTGACCGAGCGGTCGTAGTCCGAGAGCGCGAGGCAGGCGATCAGCGCATCGATGATGGCCAGCTGCGCGAGGCGGCTGGTCATGGCTTCCGTGCGGAAGCTGGTCTCGCGGGCCATGGTGAAGAGCAACACGTCGCAGAAGGCCTGGATCGGCGACTTGCCGAAGTTGGTGATGCAGATGGTTGCTGCGCCGGCCTCCTTGGCCAGGCGCGTGGCCATCACCGTCTCGTGCGTGCTGCCCGAATGCGAGATCGTCAGCACCGCCACGCCGGGGCCGGTGAGCGATGCGCTGATGGCCTGCACGTGCGAGTCGACCACCACCTTGACGTCCAGCCCGATGCGCAGCATGCGGTAGTGCACGTCCTCGGCGATGGTGGCCGCACTGCCGATGCCGTAGATTTCGATGCGTTTGGCCTTCTTGAGCAGCCGCACCGCCTTCTCCATCGCCTTGACGTCCAGCGCGGCCTGGGTGTCGTGCAGGGTCTGCACGTTGCTCTGGAAGATCTTGCGGACGGTGATGTCGACCTTGTCTCCGGGCTCGAGGTCCTCATGGATGAACTGCACGGGCCGCACGACCTCCTGCGCCAGCGCGATCTTGATCTGCTGGAAGCCAGTGGCCCCGAGGTTCTTGCAGAAGCCCACGATGCTGCCTTCGCTCGACGCGGTGCGCTCGGCCACCTCGCTGACCGACATGTGGACCACCTCGTGCGGGTTCTTGACGATGAAGTCGGCGATGCGCTGCCCGACCGGACCCAGCGAAGGCCAGAGGCTTTCGATGCGCGCGAGCACTGCCGAGATCTGGCCGTCGGGCGTCTGCGCGCGCTTGGTGGACTTTGCGGACTTTCGGGCAGGCTGCGGCTTCATGAGCGCCGAGCTTACTTGCCCGCCACGCGCTTGACGCCGGCGCCGCGCACCTCGAGCTGGAGCTGGTCCACCACCCGGCCGCGCGCATCGAGCAGCTCCACCACGTGCCGACCAGGCCAGGGCAGCCATTGCGCGCTGGCGCCGCGCGCGAAGGACTTGCCGTCGATGCGCCACTGCAGTCCGCTGCTGCCCTCGGCCTCGAAGCGGACGCGCTGATGGCGCGGTGGGATGTCGGGGTCGAGCGCGATGATGGTGCCGTCCGCGGGTGCGGTGATGCGCGGCGCGGGCCCCGCATCGGCCGCAGGCAATGCGAAAAGGGGCTGCTCGGTCCCGGCGATGAACCACTCGTCGCGCGCCGCCTCGAGTTCGTCGCCAAAGCTCACGCGCGCGCGCACCAGGCCTGGCGGCGGCGTCGGCGCGCGGCTGGCCTCGCGGCGGTGGAGGAAGCCCATGAGCTCGGCCCAGACGGGCGCGGCGCCGCTGGTGCCGCTCACGTCCCACATCGGCGCGCCGCCGGCGTTGCCCACCCACACGCCGACGGTGTAGCGCTCGGACCAGCCGACCGCCCAGTTGTCGCGCATGTCCTTGCTGGTGCCGGTCTTCACCGCGCTCCAGAAGCGCGTGCCCAGCACGCTGTCGAGGCCGAAGGTGGGAGCGCGGGCGTTGGCGTCGCTCAGGATGTCGCCCACGATGAATGCGGCACGCGGATCGACCGCCGGGGTATTGCTCCTTGCCCCCCGGGCCGATGCCTGGAATGCGGGCACGCGCCGCGCCAGAAACTGCGTCTCCCCGAACCTCCCTCCATTCGCCAGTGTCCGATACCCATTCGTGAGGCCCAGCAGAGACACCTCCGCGCTCCCAAGCGCCAGGCTGTAGCCGTAGTAGTCCCCGTTCTGCGCCAGTCCCAGCCCCGCCGCGCGCAGCTGGCGCGCGAAGGCCTCCGGTGACACCATCACCAGCGTGCGCACCGCCGGCACATTGAGCGAAGCCGCGAGCGCGGTGCGAACCGAGACGTAGCCCTTGAACCGACCGTCGTAGTTCTGCGGGATGTAGAGGCCGCCAGCCGTGCTGATCTGCGCAGAGGAGTCGTCGAGCAGCGAGGCCGCGGTGAGCCTTCGCTCCGCGATCGCCTGCGCATAGAGCAGTGGCTTGAGCGTGGAGCCGGGCTGGCGCTGCGCCAGCACGCCGTCGACCTCGGCCGCGCGGCTCAGCGTGCCGGAGGAGCCGACCCAGGCCAGCACCTCGCCGCTTGCGTTGTCGAGCACGACCAGCGCCCCGTCCTCGACGTTGCGGCCGCGCAGCTCCCTCAGGTGACGCTGCAGGGTCGTGAGTGCAAAGCGCTGCAGCGGCGCCCGCAGCGTGGTGCGAATGTCCCCGCCGTGCTCCCTTCCCCTCAGGGAGAGGGTTGGGGAGAGGGCGCGCGCGTTCGACAGGCCTTCGGCTTCCTTCAGCGCTCGCCGCGCCAGATGCGGCGCGATGCCTTCGCTCGCCTCGAAGGCCCTGCGTCGCAGGGCCGCGCTCGCGAACATGTCGAGCGCCTCGCAATCCGCCCT
Organism: Variovorax sp. WDL1; assembly: GCF_001541225.1. Taxonomy (GTDB): domain Bacteria; phylum Pseudomonadota; class Gammaproteobacteria; order Burkholderiales; family Burkholderiaceae_C; genus Variovorax. Next base: position 66,389 of record NZ_LMTS01000163.1, read on the forward strand.
GGCGCCTGAGTCCATGGCGCGCATCACCTCGCAGGCGCGTTGCGCAACCAAGGCCGGCTTGGCATTGGGCGCCCGCACCAGCGCCGCCGCAACCGCCGCCTCGCGGGCATCGAGTCCGTGCGGCGCCTTGCCGAAGAGGGTGCGAGAGAGCGCATCGATGCCGACGATCTCGCCGCGGAATGGCACGGTGTTGAGATAGCCCTCGAGGATCTGGTCCTTGCGCCACTTGCGCTCGAGCTGCTGTGCCGCCACCGTCTGCCCGAGCTTCTGCGCCAGGTCGCGCCTGCCGCTGCCCCGGCGCAGATCGTCATCGAGCAGCCCCGCGAGCTGCATGGTGATGGTGGAGGCGCCACGCGTACGCGTGTTCCATAGGTTGCCCCAGGCGGCTGCCGAGACGGCGCGCCAGTCGACACCGCTGTGCTCGTAGAAGCGCTTGTCCTCGCTCAGCAGCATGGCAGTGCGCAGTGCCGGTGAGATCTCGGCCAGTGCGGTCCATCGGCCGCGGCGCACGCCGGCGTCGGTGCGTACGCGTTGCATCGGCTCGCCATCGCGATCGAGCACCTGGATATCGGAAGGGCGGAAGTCGAGCTTCACGTCCTCGAAGCTCGGCACCGCCTGCGCCGGCCCGGCCAGGGCGGCGAGCAGGCTCAGCGCCAGCAAGGCGTGTGGGGTGCGCGGCATGGGCCGCCAGCTTGCCACATGCGGGAGCGAGGCAGTCAACCTGCGGCGACTGGATTGCGTGGCGCACATGGCGCCTGGCGTGGCGAACCAAGCCTCGCCGCAGTCCCGCAGCCGCGCCGCCAGATACGAGGCGGCGAGGCGCCAGATGCGTGCCGGGCACGCGAATGCGGTCCGGGCCTACTTGCAGACGGGCGGGCGTGCGGGTTGGCGCGCCCGCTGTGCCGGGCATGGTGGCAGCTTATCGACTGCTCAAGGAAATCCGATGAAAACACTTGTCGCCCTGCTGATCGCAGCAACCGCCGCCTTGGCCGGCTGCGTGGCCGTGCCCTACGACAGTGGCCGGTCGCCGCCGCCGCGCACGGGCTACGGGGATCGTGACCGCGACGGCGTGCCCAATCGCTACGACCGCGACCGCGACAATGACGGCGTGCCCAACCGCCGCGACAGTCGGCCGAACAATCCGAACCGGTATTGAGCGCCGGACCCCGCTAGTCTCATGGCACTGCGGCTTAGCCGGGGGAAACGGGCTTGTACGGCTGCGCGCCGAACCGGCTCGCCGACTTGGCCCGTGCCCGCTCGGCCTCGATCTCCCGGTCGCGCGGGTCGGCCGTCGTTACCAGTGAGTCGATAAGCCTCCGGGCTGTGCCCGCGACTTCTTCCACGGCTCGCTGGAAGGCGTCATGATTGAGCTTCGACGGGTTATTGAAGCCGCTGAGCTTGCGCACGAACTGCAGCGACGCGGCCCGTATTTCCTCATCCGTCGCGGGCGGTTCGAAGTTGAACAGGGTCTTGATGTTCCGGCACATGGTCGCTCCATGGAATGGATGGATCAACGGGATGTCTGCGACGACGGCTAGGAGGATGCGATGCGCGTGGCATGCTGGACGGGATTCGCAGGTCGACGAACTGTAGCTGCGACTCCGCAGCTGCCATCGAACTCCGCGCTGACATGGCGGATTCAACGGTCAATCTGGTCGGGGTGAGAGGATTCGAACCTCCGGCCTCTACGTCCCGAACGTAGCGCTCTACCAGGCTAAGCTACACCCCGATGGTTGCGAGAAAAAGAATCGACCTTTACGGCCCACTGTCGTGAGGTGGTCAGGCGCGCCGCTCAAGCAACTGAGCCGCCAATTGTAGCAAACCCGCGGAGTGCGAATTTGACGGAAAGCCCGCAAGCGCATCGATTGCCTGTTGCGCTTCAGCTGCGGCGGCGGCGCGCGTGGCGTCCAGGGCGCCTGTCTCGCGGACGATGGCGACTATCTGGGGTAGCTGCGTGGTGTCGCCGGCTTCGATTGCGGTGCGAATGAGATCGCGCTGCGCCGGGGTGCCGCGCTGCATGGCCAGGATCAGCGGCAGGGTGGTCTTGCCTTCACGCAGGTCGTCGCCCACATTCTTGCCGGTCTCGCTTGCATCGCCGGCATAGTCGAGCACGTCGTCGATCACCTGGAAGGCGGTGCCCAGCGCCCGCCCGTAGGCCGCGCAGGCCTCTTCCGTTTCAGGTGCAACGCCGGCCAGCACCGCAGCCAGGCGGGTGCTGGCCTCGAACAGCTTTGCAGTCTTCGATCGAATCACGCGGAGATAGGCCTCCTCATCCAGCGAGGCGTCGTGCATGTTCATCAGCTGCAGCACCTCGCCCTCGGCAATCACGTTGGTGGCCTCGGCCAGGATTTCCATGACGCGAATGTCATGGGCGTCCAACATCATCTGGAAGGCCCGGGAATAGAGGAAATCGCCCACCAGCACGCTGGCCGGGTTGCCGAAGGACTCGTTGGCGGTGGGGCGGCCGCGCCGCAGCGTGGATTCGTCGACGACGTCGTCGTGCAGCAAGGTCGCGGTATGAATGAACTCCACGACCGCAGCCAGATTGAATCGCTGTTCGCCCTGGTAGCCCAACGCGCCTGCCATGAGCAGCAGCAGAGCCGGACGCAGCCGCTTGCCGCCTGCCGAGATGATGTACTGCGATACCTGCCGCACCAGCGGGACACCGGTGTCCAGGCGACGGGCGATCACGAGATCGACCCCGGCCATGTCCTCGGCAATCAGGCTGAGCACGGCGGCGGCGGGGGAGTTATCGGCGGGGGGAGCTGACAAGGCGAAGGCGCTCGTGCGCTGCTTTGGGAGAACGGGCCGGCCGGGGCCGGAACGCGCAGATTATAGGGAGCCGCGTCGTCCCGACGTCGCATCAGCCGCGCGCAAGTTCCCAAAAACGCCTCGCGTGCTAGAATCTTGGGCTCTGCGGAATTCGCCGTGGAGCCATCTTCCTAAAGAGGTTTACATGTACGCGGTCATAAAAACCGGCGGCAAGCAGTATCGCGTTGCTTCCGGCGAAAAAATCAAAGTAGAACAGATTGCTGCGGACGTAGGCCAGGAAATCGTGATCGATCAAGTGCTCGCAGTCGGCGACGGCAGCGCTCTCAAGATCGGTACGCCCCTGGTGTCCGGCGCAACAGTCACGGTTACCGTGCTGTCGCATGGCAAGCACGACAAGGTGCGCATCTTCAAGATGCGCCGTCGCAAGCACTATCAAAAACGTCAAGGCCATCGCCAGCAGTTCACGGAGCTGCAAATCGGCGCGATCGCCGGCTAAGGAGCTGACACCATGGCACAGAAAAAAGGCGGCGGCTCTACGCGAAACGGGCGCGACTCCAAGCCCAAGATGCTCGGCGTGAAGGCTTTTGGCGGCGAACTGATCAGCGCAGGCTCGATCATCGTGCGCCAGCGCGGCACGCAGTTCCACCCCGGCACCAACGTCGGCGTGGGCAAGGACCACACCTTGTTCGCCCTGGTGGACGGCCACGTGTCCTTCGGGACCAAGGGCGCGCTCAACAAGCACACGGTCAGCGTGACGCCGGCCTGAGCCCGTCACTTCGATCCGCTCGAAGCCCCGCTTTGTCGGGGCTTCTTCATTTGTAAACTGGACATCTCATGAAGTTCGTGGACGAAGCCTTCATCGACATCGCTGCCGGCGATGGCGGCAACGGCTGCGTGTCGTTCCGCCATGAGAAGTACAAGGAGTTCGGCGGTCCCGACGGCGGCGACGGTGGTCGCGGCGGCCACATCTTCGCTGTGGCCGACCCCAACCTCAACACGCTGGTGGACTTCCGCTTTTCGCGCCGGCACGAGGCCAGGCGCGGCCAGCACGGCATGGGCTCGGACATGTTCGGCGCCGCCGGCGACGACATCACGCTCAAGATGCCGGTGGGCACCATCATCAGCGATGCCGAAACGGGCGAGGTGCTGTTCGAGCTGCTGACGCCCGGCGAGACGATCATCATTGCCAAGGGTGGCGACGGCGGCTTCGGAAACCTGCGTTACAAGAGCGCCATCAACCGCGCGCCGCGCCAGAAGACGCCGGGCTGGCCTGGTGAGCGCAAGAGCCTCAAGCTCGAGCTGAAGGTGCTGGCGGACGTCGGCCTGCTGGGCATGCCCAATGCGGGCAAGTCCACCCTCATCAGCGCGGTTTCCAATGCGCGTCCGCGCATCGCCGACTACCCCTTCACCACGCTGCATCCCAATCTTGGGGTCGTGCGCGTAGGCCCCGAGCAAAGCTTCGTGGTTGCCGACCTGCCGGGGCTGATCGAAGGCGCCTCGGAAGGCGCCGGGCTGGGCCACCAGTTCCTGCGCCATCTGCAGCGCACGCGGCTGCTGCTGCATGTGGTGGACCTCGCTCCCTTCGACGACACCGATCCTGTCGCGCAGGCCAAAGCCATCGTCGGCGAGCTCAAGAAATACGACGCGGCGCTGTACGAGAAGCCGCGCTGGCTGGTGCTCAACAAGCTGGACATGATCCCGCCCGAGGAGCGCGCCGCGAAGGTGAAGGACTTCGTCAAGCGCCTGCGCTTCAAGGGTCCCGTGTTCGAGATCTCCGCACTCACCCGCGAGGGCTGCGAGCCGCTGGTGAAGGCTGTCTATCAGCACGTCAAGGCGCAGCAGGTGGCCGAGCAGCCGCCGACCGAGATCGACCCGCGCTTCGCCTGATACGACTGCCACGCCCATGACAACCTCTACCGTTCTGCGCGATGCCCGCCGCCTTGTAGTCAAGGTAGGGTCCAGCCTGGTCACGAACGAAGGCCGCGGCCTCGATGACCCGGCCATCGGCGAATGGTGCCGCCAGCTCGCGGCCCTGGTGCGCGATGGCCGCGAGGTCGTGATGGTGTCCAGCGGGGCCATCGCGGAAGGCATGAAGCGCCTGGGCTGGCGCACGCGCCCGCACGAGGTCCACGAACTGCAGGCGGCGGCGGCCGTCGGCCAGATGGGGCTGGCCCAAATCTACGAGACCAAGCTGCGCGAGAACGGCTTGGGCAGCGCCCAGGTGCTGCTCACCCACGCCGACCTCGCCGACCGCGAGCGTTACCTGAACGCCCGCTCCACGTTGGTGACCCTGCTTGCGCTTGGCGTGGTGCCGGTCATCAATGAGAACGACACGGTGGTCAACGACGAGATCAAGTTCGGCGACAACGACACGCTGGGTGCGCTGGTCGCCAACCTGGTGGAGGCCGACGCGCTGGTGATCCTCACGGACCAGAAGGGCCTCTACACCGCCGACCCGCGCAAGGACCCCGATGCGCGTTTCGTGCACGAGGCGGCCGCCGGCGATCCCGCGCTGGAGGCCATGGCCGGTGGGGCGGGCAGCAGCATCGGCCGCGGCGGCATGATCACCAAGATCCTCGCCGCCAAGCGCGCCGCAGGCTCGGGCGCTTCCACCGTCATCGCCTGGGGGCGCGAACCCGATGCCCTGCTGCGCCTGTCGCGGGGCGAGTCTATCGGCACCCTGCTGGTGGCGCAGACCGCCAAGCACCAGGCCCGCAAGCGCTGGATGGCAGATCACCTTCAGCTGCGCGGCTCGGTCACCGTCGACGCGGGCGCCGCGGCCAAGGTGCGAGGCGAGGGCAAGAGCCTGCTGCCGATCGGCATGACCGGCGTCGAGGGCGAGTTCTCGCGCGGCGACGTGATTGCGGTGAAAGACGCTGCCGGCGTGGAGCTGGCCCGCGGGCTCGCCAACTACTCGAGCGCCGAGGCGCGACTCCTGTGCCGCAAGCCTTCGGCCGAATTCGAACGGTTGCTGGGTTACGTGGCGGAATCGGAAATGGTGCACCGGGACAACATGGTCCTGATGCCCGGCTGAAGCCTCAACGGATCTCGCGCAGCGGATCCTTCATTTGCAGGAGCATTTCACGCACCGAGGCGCGCGGCGCGTGGCCTCGGCAAACGCCTTGTAGTGCCAGTTCCTTTGCATAGCGCGAGTTACGGTCGTTGATGCGCTTCCATTCCGGCGCCTTCACGAGTTGCCAGGCGCCCTGGCTGTAGCGGGCGTACTGCTTGACCTCTTCCGAGGCGCAGCGGATGCCTTCGTAGAAGGCGTTGGTGCCGCCGCCGCCCGTCTTGCTGGTGGCCACCACCACGTAGCGGACCACGCCGTCGCCCGTCAGGCTGAGGGTGGCCGGGTCAACGCCGAACTTCAGCGACGAGTAGGGCGGCATTTCGATCTGCATCAACCGGTTCTCGTTGAAGGCAGGGGGCGGAGGCACCTCGGCCTCCTTCCATTCGTCGGCCTGAGCGGTGATCTTGGGCGGCGGTGGCATGCCGGCCTGGGCCCAGTCGGGATTGTCCGTGTCCCTGGCGGTCGACCCGCAGGCTGCCAGCGCGCCCACCAGGACAAGCACGAGCGCGGGCCTAGCGCTGCGCATGCAGGGGGTCGTTGGTAGAGGATGGATCGGGTGCGGGATGAGGAGCATTGGGATTCGGATCGAAGCTCGCCCCGGGGGGCAGCTCGAAGGTGGGTTCATGGCCTGGGCCGGGTGGATGGCGCTCGAATTCGCGAGCGCGCACGTTGCTGCGCAGGAAGCGGTTGCGGAAGTCCTGTCGGGGCAGGTAGCGGGCCAGTTCGGTCAGCGCCATCTCGTAGACGCCGCGCTTGAATTCGACCACAACGTCGAGCGGGACCCAGTAGTCGTGCCAGCGCCAGGCGTCGAATTCGGGATGGTCGGTGGCGCGAAGGTTGAGGTCCCAGTCGTGGCCGATCAGCTGCAGCAGATACCAGATCTGCTTCTGGCCCTTGTAGTGCCCGCGCGCGTCACGGCGGATGAACCGGTCCGGCACCTCGTAGCGCAACCAGTCGCGGGTACGGGCCACGATGCGCACGTGCTCCGGCTGGAGTCCGACTTCTTCGTGCAGTTCCCGGAACATGGCCTGCTCGGGACTCTCGCCGCGATCGATGCCGCCTTGCGGGAACTGCCAGGAATGGGTCCGGATGCGCTTGCCCCAGAAAACCTGGTTCTTCTGGTTGAGCAGGATGATGCCGACGTTGGGCCTGAAGCCGTCGCGGTCGAGCATAATCAAACCCCAATTTTTTTGAACTGAGTCGATTATGCATGCCGGGTCGCACTCGGCAAAGCGACCGGTTCGGGGCGCCGCCGGGTGCCTCATCCCCTGTGCCCTTACCTGGATTCCCTCCGCGCGACCGATGAAAGCTTCCCGATTCTTTATCTCCACCCTCAAGGAAGCACCGGCGGATGCCGAGGTCGCGAGCCACCGCCTGATGATGCGCGCTGGCATGATCAAGAAGCTGGGCACCGGCATCTACACATACATGCCCATGGGGCTGCGCGTGATCCGCAAGGTCGAGGCCATCGTGCGCGAGGAGATGAACCGCGCCGGCGCCGTCGAGCTCACCATGCCCGTGGTACAGCCCGCCGAACTGTGGGAGGAAAGCGGCCGCTTCCAGGCCTACGGCCCCGAACTGCTGCGCATCAAGGATCGGCATGAACGCGGTTTCGTCGTGCAGCCGACCAGCGAAGAGGTCATCACCGACATCGCCCGCCAGGAGATCCGCAGCTACAAGCAGCTGCCGAAGAACTTTTACCAGATCCAGACCAAGTTCCGCGACGAGCGCCGTCCGCGCTTCGGCCTGATGCGCGGCCGCGAATTCATCATGAAGGACGCCTACAGCTTCGACCGCGACCTCGGGAGCGCCAAGGCGAGCTACAAGGTCATGGCGGACGCCTACCGCCGGATCTTCGACCGCTTCGGCCTGCGCTACAGGGCAGTGGCGGCGGACAGCGGCGCCATCGGCGGCGACCTCAGCCAGGAATTCCAGGTGATCGCCGCCACCGGCGAGGACGCGATCGTCTACTGCCCCGGCAGCGACTACGCGGCCAACATGGAAAAGGCCGAGGCGCTGGCGCCTGCCGGCCCGCGGCCCGCGGCAGCCCAGCCGCTGGCGAAGACCCCGACCCCGGGCAAAGCCACCTGCGAGGAGGTGGCTGAACTGCTGGGCGTGCCGCTTTCGACCACCGTCAAGTCCCTCGTACTGGCCACCGACAGGTTGGGCGCCGATGGCCGGGTCGAGGGCTCGCAGGTCTGGCTGCTGCTGGTGCGAGGCGATCACGAGATGAACGAGATCAAGGTGAGCAAGGTGCCGGGCCTGGACGAGGGCTTCCGCTTTGCAACCAGCGCCGAGATCGACGAGCACTTCGGCTGCAAGCCCGGCTATCTCGGCCCGCTCGGCCTGAAGCAGCCCGTCAAGCTGGTCGCCGACCGCGAGGTGGCTGTGATGGCCGACTGGATCACCGGCGCCAACGAGGTCGACTTCCACATGACGGGCGTCAACTGGGGCCGCGACCTGCCCGAGCCCGACCTCGTGGCCGACATCCGCAACGTGGTCGCCGGTGACCTCTCGCCGGACGGCAAGGGCGTGCTGGCAATCGAACGGGGCATCGAGATCGGCCACGTGTTCGTGCTCGGCACCAAGTACAGCAAGCCGATGAACGCCACCTTCCTGGACGAGGCCGGCAAGCCGCAGTTCCTTGAAATGGGGTGCTATGGCATCGGCGTCACGCGCCTGCCTGCGGCTGCGATCGAGCAGAACAACGATGAGCGCGGGATCATCTGGCCCGATGCCATCGCGCCCTTCACCGTGGTGCTGTGCCCCATCGGCATGGACCGAAGTGCCGAGGTCAAGCAGGCCGCCGAGGCCTTGTACGAGGAACTGCTCGCCGCGGGCGTGGACGTGCTGCTCGACGACCGCGGCGAGCGTCCTGGCGCCATGTTCGCCGACTGGGAACTGATCGGCGTGCCGCACCGTGTCGTGATCTCCGACCGCGGCATCAAGGAAGGCCAGTACGAATACCAGCATCGCCGCGACACCGCCGCTACCAAGGTGCCTTCGTCGGGCGTGGCGGAGTTCGTGAAAAGCAAACTGGTGGCATGAGCCTTTCCCGGCGTTCGTGCCTGCTGGCGGGCGCTACCGCCGCCGCCCTGCCGTTGTGGCCTGGCGTGGCGCATGCGGGCGCGCAGATCGAAGAGCCGCTGATCGACTCGGTACGCAATGCCTTGAGCGCCTCCATCCGGAGCAGCGCGCCCCCGAAACCAGAGTTCAGCGACACCGCCTCGCGGCTGGCCTACCTGCGCTGGCTGGGCGAGATGAGCGAGCGCCTGAAGAAGAAGATCCCCGGGCACCAGGAGCGCATCGAATTCCTCCAGACAGTGTGGTACGAGAGCAAGCGCGCAGGCCTCGAGGTCAGCCTGGTCCTCGGGCTCATCCAGGTCGAAAGCAATTTCCGGAAGTTCGCCGTGTCGAGCGCGGGCGCCCGTGGCCTCATGCAAGTCATGCCGTTCTGGACTCGCGTGATCGGCAACGGCGATTCCTCGACCCTCTTTCGCATGCAGACCAACCTGCGCTTCGGCTGCGTGATCCTGCGCCACTACCTGGACCGCGAGGCTGGCGATCTGTTCATGACGCTGGGGCGCTACAACGGCAGCCGCGGCAAGGCGCCGTACCCGAACGCGGTGTTCTCCAATCAGAGGCTCTGGATCTTCAACGACCGGCGCGACGATCGCGGCTAGCTAGCTAGCGATCGGCGCTAGGCCGCCGGCGTGGCGGCCACCGCGCCGCCGCGCGTGACCATCACCTGGTCGATGCGGTGGCTGTCCACGTCCATCACCTCGAAGGTAAAGCCGCCCCAGCTCACGCTGTCGGTGCGCTTGGGCACGCGGCGCAGCATCACCATCAGGAAGCCGGCCAGGGTCTCGTACTCCTCGGCGTGCGGCAGCTCGTCGATGTCGAGGGCGCGCTGCACGTCCTGGATCGGCGTCACGCCGTCGATGAGCCACGAGTTCTCGTCGCGCCGCACGATCTGCTGCTCCTCGTCCTGCATGCCGACCAGGTCGCCCATCACGGTGCTCATCACGTCGTTGAGCGTGATCACACCCACCACCAGCGCGTACTCATTGACGATGATCGCGAAGTCCTCGTGCGCCTGCTGGAACTGCTCCAGCACCTCGGTGAGCGAGAGCCGGTCGGGGATGATCAGCGCCTTGTGCAGCGGCAAGCCCTGACCGAAAGACAGCGGCTGGCCGCTGAGCACGCGCTGGAACATGTCCTTGGCGTCCACGTAGCCCAGCACATGGTCGATGTCGCCCTCGCACACAGGGTAGGCCGAGTAGGGCTCGGCCACGATGCGCGCGCGCAGCACCGCCTCGGGATCGTCTTTCTGGAACCAGGCGATGCGGTCGCGCGAGGTCATCACGCTGCTGACCAGGCGCGTGTCGAGCTCGAACACGTTGGCGATCACCTGCTGCTCGCGCACGGCCAGGATGCCAGCGCGCGCGCCGGCCTCGGTCATGGCGAGGATGTCGGCCGAGGTGATCTTGTCGTCGCGCTGCATGGGCATGCCCAGGAGCTTGAAGAGCAGGTCGGTGCACGTCGTGAACAGCCAGACCAGCGGCTTCAGCACGGTGATCAGGAGTTGCATCGGCCCGACCATGCGCATCGCGAGCCGCTCCGGATCGTTCATGCCCAGGCGCTTGGGGAAGAGATCGGCGAATACCAGGAACACCGCGATGATGGTGACGAAGGAGGCCAGGAAGGCGGCGGTCTGCGCGGTCTCGGCCGTGAGCCAAAGCGCGAAGAGCCGCGCGAAGTAGGGGCTGAGCGAACCCTCGCCAACCACGCCGCCGAGGATGGCGACCGCGTTGAGCCCGATCTGCACCACGGTGAAGTAGTGACCGGGCTGCTCCTGGATGCGCAGCACGCGCTCGGCTCGCGCGTCGCCCTCGTCGGCCATCTGCCGCAGCCGCAGGCGGCGCGAAGCGGCCAGCGAGATCTCCGCCAATGAGAAGAAGGCACTCGTCGCGATCAGGATGGCGATGATGAATAGGCTTTGGGTCAGCGTCATGGGTCGGTCGGGAAGACCGACATGGTGCCATGAGCAGCACCCGGCGCTGCCGCCGCGCTGCCTGCGCTACTGCACGAAGCCGATCCGGCTGCGCCCCGGGCCGGCGCGCGGCAGGTCCTCGACGCGCACCTCGCCGCGCCCGGCCAGGCGGGCGTTGCCGAAACCGGTCATCAGCGCGCGCCGCATCTCGCGCGGCGCCAGCGTGGCGAGGTGGTCGAGCACGTCGTCCTGCGGCTCCTCGGCCAGCAGCCGGCCCCAGTCGTGCGCGTTGCGGATCGACGCGTAGAGCTGGCTCGCGATCTGCCGGGCTGCCTCGGGCGAGGGCGCATCGATCTCGAACACGTTCATGCGATTGAGGATCGGCTCGGGAATGCCGCGGACGTCATTTGCGGTCGTGACCCAGATCACCTGGCTGGCATCGATCGGCACCTCCGCGAATTCGTCGACGAAGGCATGGGCGGTGTCGTGCTCCAGCAGGCCGTAGAGCGCGCCCAGCGGGTCGTACTGCACATCGGCACCGGCCTTGTCGATCTCGTCGATCACCATCACCGGGTTGGCGTACTGGCCATCGACCAGGGCCTCGAACACCTTGCCGGGCTTGGCGCCCTTCCATTGCGAGGAGGCGCCGGAGAGCAGCCAGCCTGCAGTCATCGAGCTCATCGGGACCAGCGACATGCCGGTGCCCAGCAGCTCGGCCAGGCGCCTGGCGAAATGAGTCTTGCCGATGCCGGGCGGGCCCAGCAGGAGCATGGGCGTGACCTCGAGCCCGTCGCGGCTGTCCTGCGCCAGCGCGACATGGCGCCGCACGTCGTCCAGCACCTCGGCGAAATTGGGCAGTTCGGCGTAGAGCGCGGCCATCTGGGGCACGCCGCTGGGCTTGACCTGGAAGCGCTCGGGGCCGCGTTCGAGCATGCGTTCGTAAGTGGTGCGCAGGTGCTCGTGGTCGCGGTCGGGCAGCTTCGCGAGCTTGCGCTCGACATCGTGCGTGCGGAACACGCTGCGCAGATGCGCCACCGGCAACTGAAAGGACGAGGCAGACGCCGGGGCCAGCTCGCGGGATGGGCGGGAATCCATTTTCAGACCTCCGTTCGATCACACTTTGACACAGCATAAGCCGTGCCCGGTGTCGGCGGTTGTCCAGGTTTTCTCGCTTCGAGGGCTTTTAGGCGGGTCAGACGCCGCCCTGGGGATGCGTCGGGTCGACCCAGAGCACCGATTCAGGCTTCTCGACCGGCTCGATGTCGAGGTTGATGGCCACCGCCTCTCCGTCGCTGCGGCACAGCACGCACTCGAGCGGTTCGGTCGGGCTGGCGTTGATTTCCTGGTGCGGCACATAGGGCGGCACGTAGATGAAGTCGCCCTCGCCAGCCTCGGCGGTGAACTCCAGATGTTCGCCCCAGCGCATCCGGGCACGCCCCCGCACCACGTAGATCACGGATTCCAGATGCCCGTGGTGATGGGCGCCGGTCTTCGCATCGGGATGGATGGTCACCGTGCCGGCCCAGAGCTTCTGGGCGCCGACGCGCGCGAAATTGATCGCCGCGGCGCGGTTCATCCCGGGCGTCTGCGCAGTGTTGGCATCGAGCTGGTTGCCGTGGATCACCCGAACGCCGTCGTGCTTCCATGCGGCGTCGTTGTGATCATGATCGGAATGTTCGTGGCTCACGATGCGCCTTCATGGCCGGCGAAGCCAGGCCCGTTGGTGAAACACCGCGGAACCGGCTTTGCCGGGCCGCTGGTTTTGCCCCCGGTAGGGGGTGGGCGCCCGACACGAAGTGCGGGCAACCTGGGGGCGAGCAACATTCCCACCGCGGAACCGGCTTTGCCGGGCCGCTGGTGTGGCCCCGGTAGGGGCTGGGCGCCCGACACGAAGTGCGGGCAACCTGAGGGCGGGCAACATCTACGCCGGGCTGCCGTTGAGCATCTGCTGCAGCTCCCCGGATTCGTACATCTCCATCAGGATGTCCGAGCCGCCGACGAATTCGCCCTTGACGTAGAGCTGCGGGATGGTCGGCCAGTTGCTGTATTCCTTGATGCCCTGGCGGATGCCTTCGTCCTCGAGCACATTGACGGTCTTGAGCGTGCGGGTGTCGACGCCCACCGCCTTCAGGATCTGAATCGCGCGGCCCGAGAAGCCGCACATCGGAAAGCTGGCGTTGCCCTTCATGAAGAGCACGAGATCGTTGGTCTTGACGAGATCGTCGATGCGCTGCTGGACTTCGGACATAGGCCTCTCCAAAAAATGAGTTGGGCGGATTATTTCACCGTGCGCCAGATCCCGCCCGAGCAGCGCGCGATGCCTGCCAGGTCGTCGCGGCTTTGCACCTCGGCGAAGCCGTGGCGCGCAAGCAGGGCGCGCACGGATGCGGCCTGGTCGTGCCCATGCTCGAGAAGCAGCCACCCGCCCACGCGCAGATGCGCAGGCGCGGCCTCGACGATGCGGCGGATGTCGTCCAGCCCGTCCGCGCCCGACACCAGTGCGCCCAAGGGCTCGTGGCGCAAGGCGGTGAGGTGCGGGTCGCCCGCGGCGACGTAGGGCGGATTGGAAACCACCAGGTCCAGGTCCGTGTCCGCGCCTTCCAGCCAGTCGGCCTCGGCGAAGCGGACCGCCAGCCCGAGATGCTTCGCGTTGGCTCGGGCCACCGCCAGGGCGCCGGCGCTGCGGTCGACTGCCGTGACCTTGGCATCGGGCCGGGCGTGCTGGATCGCCAGCGCGATCGCGCCGCTGCCGGTGCCCAGGTCGAGCACCACGGGCGACGTGCGGCCCTGCAGGCATTGCAGCGCCCAGGCGACCAAGGTCTCGGTATCGGGTCGCGGCACCAGCACGCGCGCGTCGACCTGCAGGCCAAGCCCGTAGAACTCCTTCTGGCCTACCAGGTAGGCCACCGGCTCGCCAGCCACGCGGCGGGCGCAGAGCCCGGCAAAGGGCGGCCAGACGGCATCGGGCAGGATGTCGGTGTCGTGCGCCAGCAGCCAGGCCCGGTCGCCCGAAGGCCGGCCGAGCACGTGCAGGAGCAACAGCTGGGCGTCGAGCCGCTCCACGCCCAGCGCGGCCGCCGCCGCCAGCATCTGCGCCGCGGTCGATGGCGACTGGCCGTCTTTGGACGTCATGCCGGCAGGCTGGCTTCCAGCTCGGCGAGCTTTTCGGCCTCGCGTGCCGCGCGCAGGGCGTCCAGCACCTCGCCCAGGTCGCCCTCCATGATCGTCTGCAGTTTGTAGAGCGTGAGGTTGATGCGGTGGTCGGTGAGCCGCCCTTGCGGGAAGTTGTAGGTGCGGATGCGGTCGCTGCGGTCGCCGCTGCCGATCAGGCCCTTGCGCAGCGCCACATCCTTGGCGGCGCGCTCGCTGCGCTCCTTCTCCTGGATGCGCGCCGACAGCACCTGCAGCGCCTTGGCCTTGTTGCGATGCTGGCTGCGGTCGTCCTGGCACTCGGCCACGATGCCGGTCGGGATGTGCGTGATGCGCACCGCCGAATCGGTCTTGTTGATGTGCTGGCCGCCGGCGCCGCTCGCGCGGTAGGTGTCGATGCGCAGGTCGGCCGGGTTGATCTGCACCGCCTGCGCCTCGTCCGGCTCGGCCAGCACCGCAACCGTGCAGGCGCTCGTGTGGATGCGGCCCTGCGTCTCGGTCGCGGGCACGCGCTGCACCCGGTGGCCCCCGGACTCGAAGCGCAGCCGCCCGAAGACCTCGTCGCCGACCACCCGCATCACCACTTCCTTGAAGCCGCCCAACTCGCTCTCGCTGGCGCTCACGATCTCGCAGCGCCAGCCGGCCCGCTCGGCGTGGCGCGTGTACATGCGCAGCAGGTCGCCGGCGAAGAGCGCCGATTCGTCGCCGCCGGTGCCGGCCCGGATCTCGAGGAAGGCATTGCGTGCGTCCTCCGGATCCTTGGGCAGCAGCAGGCGCTGGAGCTCGTCTTCCAGCGAAATCAGCTCCGCCTCGGCGCTGGCGATCTCTTCTCTTGCCATCTCGGCCATGTCCGGGTCGTCCTGCATCTCGCGCGCGGCCGCCAGGTCGGATTCGCGCTGGAGGTACCGCTGGTAGCGGCCAGCCACCTGCGTCACCTCGGCATGCTCGCGCGAGATGTTCCGGTACTGGGTCATGTCGGACATGATGTCTTCGCGCGAAAGCAGGAAGTCGAGTTCGCCGAGGCGTTGCGCGTAGCGCTCGAGTTGATGGCGGAGGAAGGGTTTCACTGAAAAGTCTTCGAATGCGGGACCGGGGACCGAACGCAGAGGGCGGTCAGCTGTCCGGCGAAGGTCGCCGGGATCAGGACAGCGTCGCTAACGCTCTTTGCGCAGGAACAGCCGCGAGATGGCCTGCGCCGTGTGCTCGCGCGCCGCGGCATCCCCCGCATGCAGCTCGGCCATGGCGCCGTGCAGCATCTTCTGCGTGAGCCCGCGGGACAGCGCCTCCAGCACGGCCTCTACCGGCTCGCCCTTGGCCAGCAGCTTGCGAGCGCGGCCCAGTTCCGCGGCGCGCCATTCGTCAGCCTGGGCGTTGAGCTGCTGGATCAGCGGCACGCTGCCGCGCTGGTCCAGCCAGTGCATGAAGCTCCGAACCCCGGCATCGATGATCACCTCGGCCTCGGCCACGGCAGCCTGGCGACTGGCATGGCCCTGTTGCACGACCTGGGCCAGGTCATCGACGGTGTAGAGGTAGATGTCCTCGAGCGCCTTCACTTCGACCTCGATGTCGCGCGGCACGGCCAGGTCGACCATGAACATCGGGCGGTGCTTGCGCAGCTTGAGCGCTCGCTCGACCGCGCCGAGGCCTATCAGCGGCAGCGTGCTGGCGGTGCAGCTCACGACGATGTCGAACTCGGCAAGGCGCGCCGGCAGCTCGGCCAGCCGCATGGCCTCGCCGCCGAAGCGCGAGGCCAGCTTCTCGCCGCGTTCCAGCGTACGGTTGGCGATGACGATGGACTTGGGCTCCCTGGCCGCGAAGTGCGTCGCGGCCAGGTCGATCATCTCGCCCGCGCCGACGAAGAGCACGCGCGTCTCCTTCATGTCTTCGAACAGCTGGGCCGCCAGGCGCACGGCCGCGGCGGCCATGCTGATCGAGTGGGCGCCGATCTCGGTGGCGGTGCGTACTTCCTTGGCGACGGCGAAGGAGCGCTGAAACAGCTGGTTCAGCGTGCTGCCGAGCGCGCCCGCAGTCTCGGCGGCGCGTACCGCGTCCTTGATCTGGCCCAGAATCTGGGCCTCGCCCAGCACCATCGAGTCGAGGCCGCTGGCAACGCGGAAGGCGTGGCGCGCCGCCTTGTCGTCGTGTAGCGCGTAGGCATGGGAGCGCAGCAGGGCGGGCGCCACGCCGCCGCTCTGGGCCAGCCAGTCGACCGTGTGATCGAGGGCCATGTGGTCTGCGGCGCAATAGATCTCGGTGCGGTTGCAGGTCGAGATGATGGCCGCTTCCACGTCCGGATGCCGGTGCGTGCTGAAGGAGCTGCGCAGGCTCTGCAGCGTGGGCGCGATCTGGTCGATGGCGAACGCGAAGCGACCGCGCAGATCGAGCGGCGCGGTCGTGTGGTTCAAGCCGAGGGCCCAGACTGACATAACGCGGGATTATAAAATCCGCCGCCGGCAGCGGCCGTCCACGCTTGGGATGACCCCGGACTGCCGCTTCCTTGCCGCCTCATGTCTGCGCTCGACCTGCTGATCCACCTGCTCAACTTCGCGGCACCGGCCTTCTGCGTCGCCCTCCTGCTGGCCATCCTGTTCCGGCTCGCGATGCATGGGCGAAGCGTGGCCGTCAGCCTGTGGGTGCAGGTCGCCGTCACCTTCGCAGCCGGGCTCGCGGTCCTGGTCGCCGGCCTGGTCTACTTTGGCCACGACGGACGCATCGCGACCTATGCCGCCCTGGTGGTGGTGTGCGGCACCACGCAGTGGTGGCTGCTGCGTGGCTGGCGCGGCTGAAGGCGCGCGGACGCGCTCACTGCGCGAGCGGGGGGACCGGCGGGGCTGGCGCGGGCGCCGGCGTCGTGCCCTGGGGCGCCGCCACGGCCGGCGCCGCCAGCGGCAGCCCCGCTTCCTTGAAGCGATCGAGCATGGCGAACAGGACGTCACTGCGCACGCCTCCGGCCAATCGCGGGCTCTGCACGAAAGCGATGGCCTGGAAGATCAGCATGCCGCCCTCGATGCCTTCGAGCGTGACCGAGGGCGCGGGTGCGACCAGCACGCCGCCGTGGTCGGCGCAGGCCGACAGCATCAGCTCGCGCGTCAGCTTGGCATCGGTGGACAACGGCATCGGCAGCCGGATCAGCACCCGGCCCTCGGCGTTGGTGAGGGTCATGTTGCGAACGGTCTTGGTGATGAACTCCGAGTTCGGGACGATCAGCGTGGAACGGTCGGCCAGCTGGATCTCGGTGGCGCGCACATTGATGCGCCGCACGTCACCCTCGGCCGTGCCCAGCACGACCCAGTCGCCGACCTTGACCGGCCGCTCGGCCAGCAGGATCAGCCCCGAGATGAAGTTCTGCACGATCGCCTGCAGGCCGAAGCCGATGCCCACCGAAAGCGCGCTCGCCACCCATGCGATGCGCTCGATGCCGATTCCCAGCGCCGATAGCCCGATCGCGATCACCACGGCGCCGCCCACGTAGCCGAGCAGCGTGGTGATCGAGCTCTGCATGCCGGGCTCGAGCGCAGTTTCCGGCAGGTAGCGCGCCTCCAGCCACTTCTTGAATACGCGCAGGGCAACGAAGCCGACGGCCAGCACCGCGACGGCGCTGAAGATCGCGCCCGGCACCAGCTGGAATTCGCCGATCTTGAGGCCGGTGCCGAACTGCCCGCTGCGCTGGAACACCTCTCCGGGGCCCGTGCCAAGTGGCGTGGCCAGCGCGATCAGCAGATAGAAGAAGAGCGCGACCCGGGCCAGCCCCGAGAGCACGACGGCGGCCTGGTCCAGCGTCCGCGGCGCAAACCCGAAGCTCTTCTGCAGCTTCTGGCCAAGCTCGCTTTTCGAGGCCACCGTCGCCATGAACAGGTCGTCGGCGAACTTGAAGAGCAGGTAGAAGGCCGAGGCGACGATGCCGCTCCAGGTCAGCTGGTTGGCCAGGAAGCTGGCCAGCGCCACGTAGCCGATGCCCACCAGCACCCAGATCACGATCACCGCCAGCGCCACGGCGCTCAGCAGGAAGCTGATCCAGAGCGGGCGTTCGGGCTCGCCGGGCGGCGGCTCTCCCGCCTCCGCCGTCGCAGTTCCATCGGGCGCGGGTACGGCGGGCTCGTGCAGGCGCAGCAGCATCATGCCGATCAGCGCCGTCAGCGCCAGCGCGGTGACCACGTGAGTGGCGACCACGGCCGCGAAGCTGGCGTCGACGATCGCATTGACCTGGCTCGGCACCCACACCAGCACCCCGATCACGGCCGTGAGCCAGGGGAAAGGCGCGAGCCGCCGCGCCATCGTGTCTGGAATCGGCGGCAGCCGCCACGAGGGCCGCTT
>NZ_LMTS01000163.1:84722-126261 GCF_001541225.1 Variovorax sp. WDL1
GGAGCGCGCGGCCCAGCCCGACCACGAAGGCGATGAAGATGATGGACTGCACCACCGCCTGGCCCAGCTTCCGGATCTGCGGCCCGAGGATCCCGTGGCGGTCCAGCGTGGCGAACACGCCCTGCGCTGCCAGTGCCACCAGCAGCACGTTCACACCCACCACCGCGATCACCAGCAGCGAGCGGCGCAGTCGCCCGCCCGGCAGCACGCGCGCGGCCAGCCGAACCAGCCCGTGTTCGGCCGCCCAGTTGCCCAGCAGTGCGAGCAGCAGCGCCGCGGCAAGGCTGGCCAGCACCGATACGCGATGTGCCGGGTCCATCGCCGTTTCCACCGCGCCGCGCAGCTCGGTGCGCAGGCTCGCCAGGCGCTCCAGGTCGGCGGGCCACGCGTCGCTGATGTCGAACCAGAACTGGCGGCCCAGGGGCGACGGCGCGCGCTCCGTGAGCTGGGCTTCGAACAGCTTGCGGCGCTTGGAGAGCAGCTCGCTGCCGCGCTGTTGCGCGTCGACCGTGATCAGCCGCGCCAGGCGGATGTCGGCGTCGAGCGTGTTGCGCTCCTTCAGCAGGGCGGCACGCTGACGAGTGATGTCGGGGTCCTCGGGTGGCGCGCCGGCAGCCGGCGGATTTCCCAGTTCGCCAAGGCGTGCGTTGAGGTCGCTGAGCTGGCCGGTGCGGGACGCAACGAACTTGTCTGCCTGGCTGCCGATGGCGTTGATCCGGCCCAGCAGCTCGCGGACCTGCGCATTGCTTTCGACCGAGCTCGGAATGCCGTCGAGCTGGGTCCGCAGTGCGGCCACCGTCGGTTCCGGCGGGGCGGCGCCATCCTGCGCGAGGACGGCGCTTCCGAGGACGGCGGCCAGCAACAGGGCCGCGAGACGGGGCATCCAGCTCAGTGGAGTACCTTCGCCTTCAGCTACGGTGCTATTCGCCTTCGGAACGGCCGTGCGGCTCATGGTCCGATCATAGAAGGGCGTTGCGGCGGCCCCTCACGGCGCCGGGGTCAGGCAGCCGGGCTGAAGCGGTCCACGCGGTCGGTCACGATGCCGTCGGTGCCGAGCCCGGCCAGCCAGCGGGCCACCGACGCGTCGTTGACGGTGTAGCTCAGCGCGCGCATGCCGGCCGCATGCACCTGCGCAACGGTGGTCGCGTCCCACAGCGCGTAGTTGCAGACGATCGCCGCGCACTCCAGGCGGCGCGCAGTGTCGAGCCAACCCTCCCAAAGGGTGTCGAGCAGCAGCCCGCGCGGCAGGCCGGGCTCTGTTGCGAGCGCACCCTCGAGAGATTCAGGCGAGAAGGAGGTCAGCAAGGGCGGCGGGAGGTCGGCGCCCGCCCAGAGCTTGGCCGCCACTTGCGCAACCAGCTCGCCGGTGCGGCGCTCGACGCCCGGCGTGGGTTTGATCTCGATGTCGATCAGGTGGCGATTGGCCAGGCAGAAGCGGATCAGCGCTTCGAGGGTGGGCAGCGGCTCGCCGGCGTAGCGGCGCGAATGCCAGGCACCCGCATCGAGCTGGGCGAGCGCGCTCCATGAATGTTCGCCCGCGACGCCGCGGCCATTGGTGGTGCGCTCGAGGGTGCTGTCATGAAGCAGGAAGGGAACCTCGTCGGCACTGAGCTTGGCGTCGCATTCGAACATGCGGTAGCCGTGCTCGGCGCCCAGGCGAAAGGCGGCGAGCGTGTTTTCCGGCGCCAGCCTGCCGGCGCCGCGGTGGGCGATCCAGAAAGGATAGGGCCAGGCTTTCATGCCGCGCGTTTGCCCGAGCCGGCGTCGAACCAGTGCAGCTTGTCTTGCCTCGCCGCGATCTTCACCGTGTCCCCGGCGACCGGCGCCGGCTGGCCTTCGTCGGCGCGCACCACCAACTGCTCGTCGCCGACGCGGCCGTAGATCAGCCGCTCGGCGCCCAGCAGCTCGACGTACTCGACCTGCACCGACCAGCCATCGGTGTCGAGCGTCAGATGCTCCGGCCGGACGCCAAGGATCATCCCGTGGCGGACGCCCGGCGCGTGCTTGAGCAGGTTCATCGGCGGTGAGCCGATGAAGCTGGCCACGAAGGTGGTGGCGGGGCGCGCGTAGACCTCCTCGGGCGTGCCGAACTGGTCCATCACCCCGGCATTCATCACGATGATGCGCTGCGCCAGCGTCATCGCCTCGACCTGGTCATGAGTGACGAAGAGCGAGGTGATGCCCAGTTCGCGGTGCAGCTTCTGGATCTCCAGCCGGGTCTGCGCTCGCAGCTTTGCATCGAGGTTGGACAGCGGCTCGTCGAAGAGGAAGACCTGCGGCTGCCGCACGATCGCGCGGCCCATGGCCACGCGCTGGCGCTGGCCGCCCGACAGCTCGCGCGGCTTGCGATCGAGCAGGTGGCCGAGTTCGAGGATCTTGGCGGCCTTGTCCACGCGTGCCTTGATTTCCTCCTTGGGCACCTTCGCGATCTTGAGGCCATACGCCATGTTGTCGAAGTTCGACATGTGCGGGTAGAGCGCGTAGTTCTGGAAAACCATCGCGATGTCGCGCCGGGCCGGTTCGATGTCGTTCACCACGCGGTTGCCGATGGCGATCTCGCCTGCGCTGATTTCCTCCAGGCCCGCGACCATGCGCAGTAGCGTGGATTTGCCGCAGCCCGAGGGCCCCACGATGACGACGAACTCGCCATCCTTGACGTCGGCCGAGACGCCGTGGATGACCTGGTTGGCCTTGGCCCCGTGGCCGTAGCGCTTGATGACGTTTCGAAGAGAGATGGCAGCCATTGAGTCGTTGCTTCTTTGTCGGTTATTTCTCGGTATCCACGAGGCCCTTGACGAACCAGCGCTGCATCAGCACCACCACGATCACTGGCGGCACGAGCGCCAGGATGGCGGTGGCCATCACCAGGTTCCAGTCCACCGCGGCGTCGCCCGAGGCGATCATTCGCTTGATGCCGATCACCACCGGATACATGTCTTCGCTGGTCGTGGCCAGGAGCGGCCACAGGTACTGATTCCAGCCGTAGATGAACTGGATCACGAACAGTGCCGCGATCGAGGTCTGCGACAGCGGCACCAGGATGTCCTTGAAGAAGCGCATCGGCCCGGCGCCGTCCATGCGTGCCGCTTCCACCAGTTCGTCGGGCACACTCAGGAAGAACTGCCGGAACAGGAAGGTGGCGGTCGCCGATGCGATCAGCGGCACTGTCAGCCCCGCGTAGGTGTTGAGCATGTTGAGGTCTGCCAGCACCTTGTAGGTCGGCAGGATCCGCACCTCCACGGGCAGCATCAGGGTCACGAAGATCATCCAGAAGACGATCTTCTTGAATGGAAAGCGGAAGTACACGATGGCGAAGGCCGACAACAGCGAGATCGCGATCTTGCCGATGCTGATGACCAGCGCCGTGACCAGGCTGATCCACATCATGCGGCCCACGACCACGCGTGCGCCCTGGGTGTCCGCGCCGAGCAAGGCGGCGCTGTAGTTCTCGAACATGTGGCCGCCCGGCACGAGCGGCATGGGCACCTGCAGGATCGCGTCGCGCGTGTGGGTGGATGCGACGAAGGCCAGGTAGATGGGAAAGGCCACGATGGCGATTCCCAGGATCAGCACCACATGCGAAAGGACGGTGAGGCCGGGGCGGCGTTCAACCATGGTGTTGCCTCCGGGGGAAGGGCAGGGCAGGGGCGACGCAACGGGCGACGGAGTGGGCGGCCATCAGTACTGGACCTTCTTTTCAACGTAGCGGAACTGGATCACGGTCAACCCGATGACGATCACCATCAGCACCACCGACTGCGCGGCCGAGCCGCCCAGGTCCAGCGCCTTGAAGCCGTCGTGCCACACCTTGTAGACCAGGATCGCGGTGTCGCGCCCGGGCCCGCCCTCGGTCGTCGCATGCACGATCGCGAAGGTGTCGAAGAAGGCGTAGACGATGTTGATCACCAGCAGGAAAAAGGTGGTGGGCGACAGCAGCGGGAACTGGATGGTGGCGAAGCGCCGCAGCGGCCCGGCGCCGTCGATGGAGGCGGCCTCGATCAATGCCTTGGGGATGGACTGCAGGCCGGCCAGGAAGAACAGGAAGTTGTAGGAGATCTGCTTCCACACGGCGGCCACCACAATCAGCGTGAGCGCCTGGTTGGAGTTGAGCAGGTGGTTCCAGTCCACACCGATGTGGCGCAGGAAGTACGACACCACGCCGATGCTGGGCGAGAACATGAACACCCACAGCACGCCCGCAATGGCAGGCGCCACCGCGTAGGGAATGATCAGGAAGGTCTTGTAGACCAGGCCGCCTCGCAGGATGCGGTCGGCGAAGATTGCCAGCATCAACGAAAGCGCGATGCCGCTGCCGGCCACCAGAACCGAGAAAAGTGCGGTGACCTTGAAGGATTCGACATAGGCCGGATCGTCGAACAGGACCTCGAAGTTCTCCAGGCCGACGAAGGCGGTGGAGGTGCCAAAGGCGTCCTCCGACTGCAGCGATTGCCAGATGGCCTGGCTTGCCGGCCAGAAGAAGAACACCAGGATCACCGCCATCTGCGGCGCCACCAGCAGCCAGGGCAGCCACGCCGACCGGAAAAGAACGCGTTTCTCCATATCCCTCGATCCCCTCAAAAACAGAACGCCCGCCCCGGCATCAGATCAGGGCGGGCGTCGGAGTCTACTGTGGCGCAACCATCGCCGGCAGGCACCCTCCCCGCTCGGCGGGAGGGCAGGGAGGGGTGCCGTGGCACCCAAAGGGCTGCGCAGGCGCGAGCCTGCGTCAGCCCTTGTTTGCTTTCTGGAAGCGCTCGAGCTGCTCGTCGCCGCGCTTGACGGCCGCGTCGAGTGCTTCCTTGGCGCTCTTCTTGCCGCTCCAGATCTGCTCGGTTTCCTCGTCGACGATCGTGCGGATCTGCACGAAGCTGCCCAGGCGGACGCCGCGCGACTTGTCGGTGGTCTTGCGGATCATCTGCGTCACGGCCACGTCGGTGCCCGGCTTCTCCTTGTAGAAGCCCGAGGCGTCGGTCAGCTTGTAGGCGGCCGTGGTGATGGGCAGGTAGCCGGTGCGTTTGTGACTCTCGGACTGCACCTTGGTATCGGACAGGTAGTTGAAGAAGCTGGCCACGCCCTTGTAGTGGTCCGCCGGCTTGCCGGACATCACCCACAGGCTGGCGCCGCCGATCACGGTGTTCTGCGGTGCGCCCTTCACGTCGGGGTAGTAGGGCAGGGTCGAGATGCCGTACTTGAACTTCGCGTCCTTCGCCACGCGGGCGTACAGGCCCGAAGAGCCGGTCATCATGGCGCATTCGCCGGAAGGGAACGCGGCGTCGGCCGTGTTGTTGCGGCCCTTGTAGACGAAGGTGCCGTCCTTGGACATCTTGGCCAGATTCTCGAAGTGACGCACTTGCAGCGGCGAGTTGAAGGCCAGGCGGGCACTGGTGCCGCCGAAGCCGTTGTTCTGCGTCGCGTACAGGGTGTTGTGCCAGGCCGAGAAGCTTTCCAGCTGGGTCCAGCTCATCCAGCTCGTCGTGAATGGGCACTTGTGGCCGCTGGCCTTCAGCTTGTCGGCCGCCGCGATGACCTCGGGCCAGGTGAGGGGAGCTTTCTCGGGGTCCAGGCCGGCCGCCTTGAAGGCATCCTTGTTGTAGTAGAAGATCGTCGTCGAGCTGTTGAACGGGAAGCTCAGCATCTGCCCGTTCGGCGCCGTGTAGTAGCCGGCCACCGCGGGCACGTAGACACTGGGATCGAACTTGGCTCCGCCGGAGCTCATCACTTCGCCCACCGGCTTGATGGCGCCCTTGGAGGCCATCATGGTCGCGGTGCCCACCTCGAACACCTGCAGGATGTCAGGTGCATTGCCGGAGCGGTAGGCGGCGATGGCGGCCGTCATCGACTCATCGTACTGACCCTTGTAGGTGGGCACGACCTTGTAGTCCTTCTGGCTTTCGTTGTATTGCTTGGCCAGGTCGTTGACCCATTCGCCGAGCGGACCGCTCATGGAATGCCACCACTGGATTTCAGTCTGGGCCAAGGCCGGTGCCGAAAGCGTTGCCGAAAGCGCCGATGCCACGGCGAACGTCTTGAATCGCATGAGAGAGACTCCTGAGGAGGAAACAAAAGCGCAGATGCTAGGCCGTGCGTATGACACGGCCGCGTCACATTCTGTCGCAGCTCGGCAGTGCGCCAGTAGACGGGGAAACCCTTTTGGCGTGTGGGCCGCGGGGCCGCAGGGGGCTGCTTGCTGCGCCGCACCATGCTAGCATCGCCCTCCCTTTTTCAGGTACTGCTGCCTCCTCCCTGCCTCCTCCTGAAGCCCGGCCGGGGGCCTCCGCGACGCGTATGAGCAAGACCTCCCTCGACAAAAGCAAGATCAAGTTCCTTCTACTCGAAGGCATCCACCCGTCGGCTGTCGAAGTGCTGCGGGCCGCGGGCTATACCAGCATCGAGACATTGCCGGGCGCCTTGCCGGAAGAGGACCTGAAGCAGCGCGTGGCAGACGTGCATTTCCTCGGCATCCGCTCGCGCACGCAGCTGACCGGCGAGGTCTTTGCCGCCGCGCAGAAGCTCGTCGCGGTCGGCGCGTTCTGCATCGGCACCAACCAGATCGATCTCGATGCCGCGCGCGAGCACGGCGTGGCGGTCTTCAACGCGCCTTATTCCAATACGCGCTCGGTCGCCGAACTGGTGTTGGCCGAGGCTATCCTGCTCCTGCGCGGCATCCCCGAGAAGAGCGCGGTGGCGCACCGCGGCGGCTGGCTCAAGTCGGCCGAGAACGCCTTCGAGATCCGAGGCAAGACGCTGGGCATCGTGGGCTACGGTTCCATCGGCGCGCAGCTCTCGGTGCTGGCCGAGGCGCTGGGCATGCAGGTGGCCTTCTTCGACGTGGTCACCAAGCTGCCGTTGGGCAACGCGAGGCAGGTGCGCACGCTGAACGAACTGCTGCTTCAGAGCGACATCGTGAGCCTGCACGTGCCGGAGACGCCGGCCACCCAATGGATGATCGGCGCGAAGGAGATCGCGGCCATGCGGCCCGGCTCCATCCTGATCAATGCCTCGCGCGGCACGGTGGTCGACATCGAGGCGCTCGCCCAGGCGCTGAAGCAGAAGAAGCTGCTGGGCGCCGCGATAGACGTGTTCCCGGTCGAGCCTCGCAGCAACAAGGAGGAGTTCCAGTCGCCGCTGCGCGGCCTGGACAACGCGATCCTCACGCCGCACATCGGCGGCTCCACCATGGAGGCGCAGGCCAACATCGGCCTCGAGGTGGCCGAGAAGCTGGTCAAGTACAGCGACAACGGCACCTCGACCTCGTCGGTCAACTTCCCCGAGGTGGCGCTGCCGGCGCACCCGGGCAAGCACCGGCTGCTGCACATCCACCGCAACGTGCCGGGCGTGCTCTCGGACATCAACGGCGTGTTCGCCGAGAACAAGATCAACATCGCCTCACAGTACCTGCAGACCAACGAGAAGGTGGGCTATGTGGTGACGGACATCGACGCCGCCTATTCCGACCTCGCGCTCGAAAAACTGGCGCAGGTGCCGGGCACGATCCGCAGCCGGGTGCTGTTCTGAGCGCTGGACGACCGGCGCAGCACGCGCCCCTGACTTAAAATCGACGGCCCTGGTTCAGGGGCGCGCAGCGCCCGACCGAGGCCCACCCCGATGAATGCACCGACCGCGTTGACGGCGTTGTTGTCGCAGGCCGCAGAGCCCGCGCGATTGCGTGAGATCCCCTACAACTACACCAGCTTCTCCGACCGCGAGATCGTGATCCGCCTCCTGGGCGAGCGCGGCTGGGATCTGCTGCAGACCTTGCGCGCCGAGCGCCGCACCGGCCGCTCCGCCCGCATGCTGTACGAGGTGCTGGGCGACATCTGGGTGGTGCAGCGCAATCCCTACCTGGTCGACGACCTGCTGGACAACCCGCGCCGCCGCGGCCAGTTGGTGGATGCGCTCAACCATCGCCTGTCCGAGGTGCAGAAGCGGCGCACCCCCGACGGCGCCGCCCAGCGTGATGCACTGGTGGGCGAACTCACCGCGCTGGTGGCGCAGGCGGTGCAGGCCTTCGACACCCTGTTCCGCGATGTCGCGGCATTGCGCCGCAAGACCACGCGCACCCTGGGCCGGCTCACTGCGCGCGACAACATCAAGTTCGATGGCCTCTCGCGCGTGTCGCACGTCACCGACGCAACCGACTGGCGCGTCGAATATCCCTTCGTCGTGCTGACGCCGGACAGCGAGGCCGAGATGGCCGCGCTGGTCAAGGGCTGCATCGAACTCGGGCTCACCATCATCCCGCGCGGCGGCGGCACCGGCTACACAGGCGGGGCGATCCCGCTGGCCTGGAACAGCGCCGTCATCAACACCGAGAAGCTGGAGTCGATGACCGAGGTCGAAATGATCTCCCTGCCAGGCGTCGACCAGCCCGTACCCACCGTCTGGACCGAGGCCGGCGTGGTGACCCAGCGCGTGGCCGACGCGGCGGAGCGCGCGGGCTTCGTGTTCGCGGTCGACCCCACCTCGGCCGAGGCTTCCTGCGTCGGCGGCAACGTGGCGATGAACGCGGGCGGCAAGAAGGCGGTGCTGTGGGGCACCGCGCTCGACAACCTGGCTTCCTGGCGCATGGTGACCCCGGACGCCGAATGGCTGGAGATCACGCGCATCGGCCACAACCTGGGCAAGATCCACGACGCCGAGAGCGCCGTGTTCGATCTGCAGTATTTCGCGGCCGACGGCCGGACCAAGCTGCGCACCGAACGGCTCGAGATCCCGGGCAAGACCTTCCGCAAGGAGGGCCTGGGCAAGGACGTGACCGACAAGTTCCTCTCTGGCCTGCCGGGCATCCAGAAGGAGGGTTGCGACGGCCTGATCACCAGCTGCCGCTGGGTGGTGCACCGCATGCCGGCACACACCCGCACCGTGTGCCTCGAGTTCTTCGGCAATGCCAAGGACGCGGTGCCCAGCATCGTCGAGATCAAGGACTTCATGTTCGCGGAGCAAAAGCGCTCTGGAGTGCTGCTCGCGGGCCTGGAGCATCTGGATGATCGCTACCTGAAGGCCGTCGGCTACGCGACGAAGTCAAAGAAGCACGGTGGCCTGCCCAAGATGGTGCTGTTCGGCGACATCGCTGGCGACGATGCCGACGCCGTCGCGCGGGTGACCTCGGAAGTAGTGCGCATCGCCAATTCGCGCAGCGGCGAGGGCTTTATCGCCATCAGCCCCGAGGCGCGCAAGAAGTTCTGGCTGGACCGCAAGCGCACCGCTGCAATCAGCCGCCACACCAACGCCTTCAAGATCAACGAGGACGTGGTGATCCCCTTGCCGCGGATGGCCGAGTACACCGACGGCATCGAGCGCATCAACATAGAGCTGTCGCTGCAGAACAAGCTGGCGCTCGCCGACGAGCTGGAAGCCTTCTTCCTGCGCGGCCATTTGCCGCTGGGCAAGAGCGATGACGCCAGCGAGATCTCTTCGGCCGAGCTGCTGGAGGACCGCGTGGCCCAGGCCGTGGCGCTTGTGCGCGAGGTGCGTGCGCTGTGGCAGGGGTGGCTGGACCAGATCGACACGCTGTTCCCGCAGCTGCAGGACCATTCCTTGCGAGCCAGCTGGAAGACGCAGATCCGCGCTCCCCTTGCCGCCATCTTCTCCGGCGCGGAGTTCGCGCCCATCCTGGCCGAGTGCAACGCGATCCACCAGCGGGTGCTCAAGGGTCGGGTCTGGGTTGCGCTGCACATGCATGCCGGGGATGGGAACGTTCACACGAATATCCCGGTCAACAGCGACAACTACGAGATGCTGCAGACCGCGCATGCGGCAGTGGCGCGCATCATGGGGCTGGCGCGCAGCCTCGACGGCGTGATCTCCGGCGAGCACGGCATCGGCATCACCAAGCTCGAGTTCCTGTCCGATGACGAGCTGCGGCCCTTCGCGGACTACAAGCACCGCATCGACCCCGAAGGACGCTTCAACAAGGGCAAGCTGCTGCGGCCCTCGATGCACGCCGGGCCTGGCCTCTATGCCGACCTCACCAATGCCTATACGCCCAGCTTCGGACTGATGGGCCACGAGTCGCTGATCATGCAGCAGAGCGACATCGGCGCCATTGCCGACAGCGTGAAGGACTGCCTGCGCTGCGGCAAGTGCAAGCCCGTGTGCGCCACCCATGTGCCGCGCGCCAACCTGCTCTACTCGCCGCGCAACAAGATCCTCGCGACCTCGCTGCTCGTCGAGGCCTTCCTCTACGAGGAGCAGACCCGGCGCGGCGTCAGCATCAAGCACTGGGAGGAGTTCGAGGATGTGGCGGACCACTGCACTGTCTGCCACAAGTGCCTCACGCCGTGCCCGGTGAACATCGACTTCGGCGACGTCTCGATGAACATGCGCAACCTGCTGCGCAAGATGGGGCAGAAGTCCTTCCGGCCCGGCAACGCCGCCGCGATGCTGTTCCTCAATGCCACCAACCCGCAGACCATCAAGGCCATGCGCATCGGCATGGTGGGCATCGGCTTCAAGGCCCAGCGCCTGGCCAACGACCTGCTGCGCGGACTGGCCAGGAAGCAGACCGCCGCGCCGCCGGCCACACTGGGGCCGGCGCCGCTCAAGGAGCAGGTGATCCACTTCGTCAACAAGAAGATGCCGGGCGGCCTGCCCAACAAGACCGCGCGGGCGCTGCTGGACATCGAGGATGCCGACTACGTCCCGATCATCCGCGATCCGAAGGCCACCACGCCAGAGACCGAGGCCGTGTTCTATTTCCCGGGCTGCGGCTCGGAGCGCCTGTTCTCCCAGGTGGGTCTGGCCACGCAGGCGATGCTGTGGCACGCGGGCGTCCAGACCGTGCTGCCGCCGGGTTATCTCTGCTGCGGCTACCCCCAGCGCGGCAGCGGCCAGTACGACCGGGCCGAGAAGATGATCACCGACAACCGGGTGCTCTTCCATCGCGTCGCCAACACGCTGAACTACCTGGACATCAAGACCGTGGTGGTGAGTTGCGGCACCTGCTACGACCAGCTCCAGGGCTACCAGTTCGAGAAGATCTTCCCTGGCTGCCGGATCATCGACATCCATGAGTATCTGCTCGAGAAGGGCATCACCCTGGACAACGCGGCCAATGCCAACGGGGGCAACGGCTCCGCCTACCTCTATCACGATCCTTGCCACAGCCCG
This sequence comes from Variovorax sp. WDL1, assembly GCF_001541225.1. Taxonomy (GTDB): domain Bacteria; phylum Pseudomonadota; class Gammaproteobacteria; order Burkholderiales; family Burkholderiaceae_C; genus Variovorax. Next base: position 95,832 of record NZ_LMTS01000163.1, read on the forward strand.
ATGAAGCTGCAGGACCCGATGAAGACGGTGAAGGCGCTGGTCGGCGACCAGGTGCTCAAGAACGACCGCTGCTGCGGCGAGTCGGGCACGCTGGGCGTGACGCGGCCGGACATCTCGACGCAGGTCCGCTTCCGCAAGGAAGAGGAGCTGCGCAAGGGCGAGGCGGCGCTGCGCAGCGGCGGCATGGTCGCTCCCAAGGACAACGTCAAGATCCTCACCAGCTGCCCGAGCTGCCTGCAGGGCCTGAGCCGCTACGGCAAGGACCTCGAGAACGGCCTGCTCGAGGCCGATTACATCGTGGTCGAGATGGCCAACAGGATCCTCGGAAAGGACTGGATGCCAACGTACGTGGCGGCTGCCAACCAGGGCGGGATCGAGCGGGTGCTGGTATGACGGGGCTGCGCGTGGCGGGTTGCCCGCTGTGCGAGGAGCCCGGGGGCCGCGTGGTTTTCGAGGCGCCCGAATTTCGCGTCATCCACGCGGCCGAGGAGGGTTTTCCTGCCTTCTATCGTGTCGTCTGGAAAGACCATGTGGCCGAGTGGTCCGATCTTGCGCCGGAAGATCGCGCGCTGTGCATGGACGCGGTGGTGGCGGTGGAGCGATGCCTGCGCGACACGCTGGCACCCGCCAAGATCAACCTCGCAGCCCTCGGCAACATGGTGCCGCACCTGCATTGGCACGTGATCGCGCGCTTCGACTGGGACGCGCGCTTCCCGGCGCCGGTCTGGGCTGCTGCGCAACGCGACCGCGACCTGCAGCGCGAGGCCGCGATCGAGGTCAAACTGGAGGCGCTGGAGCGGGACATGGCCCGGCGTCTGGCGACAAGGAGTTCTTGATGGCAGGTTTGCAAACGGGCGCGCCGACGCCCCAGTCGATCACCGTTCACAGCCAATCGCGCGTGCTGGAGGTGAGCTTTTCCGATGGCGCGAGCTTCCGCATCCCCTTCGAGCTGATGCGCATCTATTCGCCCTCGGCGGAGGTGCAGGGCCATGGGCCGGGACAGGAAGTGCTGCAGACCGGCAAGCGCGACGTGAACCTGCTGGACCTGCAGCCGGTCGGCAACTACGCCGTGCAGCCCAGCTTCTCCGACGGCCACGACACCGGCATCTACTCGTGGGACCTGTTGTACGAATTAGGCGCGAAGCAGGGCGACCTGTGGGCCGAGTACGAGCGGCGCCTCGCCGCTGCCGGCGTCGATCGCGATGCGCCGATGGCCGAGAAGGGTGGCCACGCCTGCGGCAGCCACTGAAGAAGCCGAGCCCCCTCGCCGCAAAAGCAACGAATGCCCGGCGTCCTTGCAGGGGCGTCGGCTTGACATGAACGCTTCCGACCTAACATCGGACGGATGAGCAGCACTCATTTTGGCTTCGAGACGGTCGAGGAAGGCGACAAGGCACGGCGCGTACGCGGCGTGTTCGATTCGGTCGCCAACCGCTACGACCTGATGAACGACCTGATGTCGGGTGGCCTGCACCGTGCCTGGAAGGCCTACACCGTGATGGTCGCCAATGTCGGAGAGGGCTCGAAGGTGCTGGACATCGCGGGCGGTACCGGCGACCTCGCGCTGGCCTTCGCGAAGAAGGTGGGCGCCAGCGGCGAGGTGATCCACACCGACATCAACGAGGCCATGCTGCGCGCGGGCCGCGACCGGCTGCTCGATGCCGGCGTCGCGCTGCCCACGCTGGTCTGCGATGCCGAGAAGCTGCCCTTCCCCGACAACCATTTCGACCTGGTGAGTGTCGCCTTCGGTCTGCGCAACATGACGCACAAGGACCTGGCACTCAAGGAGATGAACCGGGTGCTCAAGCCGCGCGGCAAGCTGCTTGTGCTTGAGTTTTCCAAGGTTGCCAAGCCCTTGTCGAAGGTCTACGACTGGTACTCCTTCAACGTTCTGCCGCGCCTGGGCAAGGTGGTGGCGGGCGATGACGCGAGCTACCGCTACCTGGCCGAATCGATCCGGGTGCATCCCTCGCAGGAGGAGCTCAAGACCCTCATGAAAGAGGGCGGTTTCGGTCATGTGGACTATCACAACATGACAGGGGGCGTCGTTGCCCTGCATGTTGGAATCAAGTGCTGATGATGATCAGAAGAGATTTCTTTGCCGTTAGAGGAGACGTCATGAAAAGTTTGTTATCCGTCCTGTTGGTTTGTGCCCTGGCTGTCGGAAGCATGGATGCCGACGCACGCCGCCTGGGTGGCGGGAAGTCCGTCGGCAAGCAGTCGAGCAACGTGACGCAGCGCGAGGCGGCCCCCACCGCGCCGGCTGCGCCCGGCGCGCCCGCACAGAGCAACGTGAACAGCGCAGCGGCCAAGCCGGCCGCGGCGGCGCCCGCTGCAGCGCCCAAGCGGCCGTGGGGCGCCATGCTCGGCGGTTTGGCCGCGGGCCTGGGCCTGGCCTGGCTCGCCAACTCGCTCGGGCTGGGCGCGGCCTTCGGCAACATCCTGCTGATCGCGCTCCTGGTGCTTGCAGCCGTGGTGGTGTGGCGCATCTTCGCAGCCCGGTCGCGTGCCAACGGCACCCAGCGCAGCGGCGGCTTCGCCTTCCAGGGTGCAGGCGGTCCCGGCAACCCTGCTTCGCCCGTGCAGTACAGCCCGAACAACGTCGGCAACGACGCTTCTGCCCGCCCCTGGGAGCGCAACACCGCGGCCTTCGACGCCAGCCCGGCACAGCCCGAGCACGCGGCCGACCGCGGTGGTTCGTCGATGGCGGGTGCTGCGGCGGCCAGCGGCGGCAGCCTGATCGGCTCGGCGCTGAGCGGCGCGCAGTCCTGGGGCATTCCGGCCGGCTTCGACACCGACGGCTTCCTGACTGCGGCGAAGCGCAACTTCGTGACGCTGCAGGACGCCTGGGACCGTGCCGACATCGGCACCTTGCGCTCGATGATGACCGACGGCATGGTGGGCGAGATCCGCCAGCAGCTGGGGGAGCGCGAGGCTCATACGGGTGGCCAGGCCAACAAGACCGAGGTGGTCATGCTGGATGCCAAGCTGCTGGGCATCGAGGAGCTGCCCGATGCCTACCTGGCGAGCGTCGAGTTCTCCGGCATGATCCGCGAGGACCTGTCCTCTGGCCCGAGCCCCTTCCGCGAGGTCTGGAACATGACCAAGCCGACCAGCGGTTCGAGCGGCTGGCTGGTGGCGGGCGTGCAGGCCCTGCAGTAGGCGCCTGACGCTTCGAAGCCGGTCGCAAGACCGGATAATGGGGACATGGTCACACCATCGTCCCCTTTTTCTTTTCTCGACGATTTCATCAACCGCGTCGGCAGCCGCCTGCAGCCGCCGGGCTGGGTGATTCACGAGGTCCAGCATCGCGCCGTGCTCTTCCTCAATCACGTGCTGCAGCAGGAGCCCGAGGCCCAGCAGCGCCTGGCGCGCCAGCAAGGCAGGGTGGTCGAATTCGAATGGCGCTTCGTGACTATGAAGGTTGTCGCCACGCCGGCCGGACTGCTCGACCTGGCACCGGAGGGCGCGGCGCCTGAGCTCATGCTGGTACTGGCCGAGACCTCGCCCTTCGGCTTGGCGCGGGCTGCCGCGCGCGGCGAGAAGCCGGCGGTGCAGATCGAGGGCGACGTGCAGCTGGCCGCCGAGGTCAACTGGCTGGTCGACCACGTGCGCTGGGACGTGGAAGACGATCTGGCGCGCGTCATCGGCGATGTGCCGGCCCACACCATTGCCAACGGCGCGCGGCGCGTCGTGGAGGGACTGCGGCAATTCGTCGGTGAGCGCGGAGGCAAGCCCGCGGGCTCCGCAGGCGCCGAATGAGGCGCTTTTACCGCGGGGTCTTCATCGTCCTGGTCGCGCTGCGCTACGGGCTCGACGAGCTCGTCCTCACCAGCTTCCAGAAGCCCTGGCTGCGGGTGGTGGCGCGCATCGTGTCCTTCGGCCGCAAGCTCGATGCGCCCCGGGGCCAGCGGCTGCGCGAGGCCCTGGAGAGGCTGGGGCCGATCTTCGTCAAGTTCGGGCAGGTGCTGTCGACGCGGCGCGACCTGCTGCCGGCGGACATCGCCGACGAGCTGGCCTGGCTGCAGGACCGGGTGCCGCCCTTCGACTCCAGGATCGCGATCGCGACCATCGAGCGCGCTTTTCGCCGGCCGGTGGGCGAGGTTTTCGTCGACTTCGACGAGACGCCGGTGGCCAGCGCCTCGATCGCCCAGGTGCACTTCGCGACCCTGCGCGAACCTGGCGGGGAGGTTCGCGAGGTCGCGGTCAAGGTGCTGCGGCCCGGCATGCGCGACGTGATCGAGAAGGACCTCGAGTTGATGGCCATGATGGCGGCCTGGGTCGGGAGCTTGTCGAGCGACGCCAAGCGCCTCAAGCCGCGCGAGGTGGTGGCCGAGTTCGACAAGTACCTGCATGACGAGCTCGACCTGGTGCGCGAGGCCGCCAACGCGGCGCAGCTGCGGCGCAACATGACCAAGCTCGAGCTGGTAATGATCCCCGAGATGTTCTGGGACTTCTGCCATCCCGAGGTGATCGTGATGGAGCGGATGAAGGGCGTGCCTATTGCACAGCTCGACCGCTTGCGCGCCGCCGGCGTCGACATCCCGAAGCTGGCGCGCGACGGGGTCACCATCTTCTTCACGCAGGTGTTCCGCGACGGCTTCTTCCATGCCGACATGCACCCCGGCAACATCCAGGTCAGCCTGGACCCGGCCACCTTCGGGCGCTACATCTCGCTGGATTTCGGCATCGTCGGCACGCTGACCGAGTCCGACAAGGAGTACCTGGCGCAGAACTTCGCCGCCTTCTTCCGCCGCGACTACAAGCGGGTGGCGGAGCTGCACCTCGAGAGCGGCTGGGTGCCCGAAGGCACGCGCATCGACGAGCTGGAGGCCGCGATCCGCACCGTCTGCGAGCCTTATTTCGATCGCCCGCTCAAGGAAATCTCGCTGGGCATGGTGCTGATGCGCCTGTTCCAGACCTCGCGCCGCTTCCATGTCGAGATCCAGCCGCAGCTCGTGCTTCTGCAGAAGACCCTGCTCAACATCGAGGGGCTGGGCCGCCAGATCGACCCGGAGCTGGACCTGTGGCATACGGCCAAGCCGTTCCTGGAGAAGTGGATGAGCGACCAGATCGGCCCGCGCAAGCTGCTGGAGCAGCTGCGCGCCGAGGCGCCGCGCTACGCCAAGCTGCTGCCGCAGCTGCCTCGGCTGATGCACGATTTCCTTGAAAATCGGCCCGCCGACCACCGCCGCGAACTGCTGGAGCTGCTGGCCGCTCAAAGGCGGACCAACCGGCTCCTGCAGGCGATCATCTACGGTGGCATAGGTTTTGTATTGGGGTTGATCGCGATGCAGGTGCTGGTGCGCGTGCGTCTGTTCTGAATAGGAGGATTCCGCTGTGCTGCTGACACTGGTCATCGTCTACCTGCTCGTCACGATCGCCATCGGACTGTATGCCGCCAGGCGCGTGAAGAACACCACCGACTTCGCGATCGCCGGGCGGCACCTGCCGCTCTTCATGATCGTGACCACGACCTTCGCCACCTGGTTCGGCTCGGAGACCGTGCTGGGCATCCCCGCCAAGTTCATCGAAGGCGGGCTTCAGGGCGTGGTCGAGGACCCCTTCGGCGCCGGCACCTGCCTGATCCTGGTCGGCCTGTTCTTTGCCGGCAAGCTCTACCGCATGACGCTGCTCACCATCAGCGACTACTACCGCGAGCGCTTCGGCCGCACCGTCGAGGTCGCCTGTTCGCTGATCATCATGCTGAGTTACCTGGGATGGGTCTCGGCGCAGGTCACGGCGCTCGGGCTGGTGTTCAACCTGCTGTCGGGCGGCGTCGTCAGCATCACGGCCGGCATGGTCATCGGGGTGATCTCGATCCTGGCCTACACGCTGTTCGGCGGCATGTGGTCGGTGGCGGTGACCGACTTCATCCAGATGATTATCCTGGTGCTCGGCTTGGCGGTGATCGCGATGTTCGCCGGCAACATGGCCGGCGGCGCCGACAAGGTGGTGGCCTTCGCGGCCAGCAAGGACCTGTTCCGCTTCTGGCCCGAGCCGAGCTGGAAGGACATCATCTTCTTCTTCGCCGCGGCCATCACCATGATGCTGGGCTCCATTCCGCAGCAGGACGTGTTCCAGCGCGTCATGTCGGCCAACAGCGTCAAGGCCTCGACCCGCGGCCCGGTGATCGGCGGCATCGCCTACATCCTGTTCGCCTTCGTGCCCATGTTCCTGGTGGCGAGCGCCCTGCTCATCATGCCGGAGCAAACCGCGGTGCTGCTCAAGGAGGACCCGCAGAAGGTTCTGCCCGCCCTGGTGTTGGAGAAGATGCCGTTCGTGATGCAGGTGTTCTTCTTCGGCGCGCTGCTGTCGGCCATCAAGTCCACCGCGTCGGCCACCCTGCTGGCGCCCAGCGTCACGTTCACGGAGAACATCTGGCGCCAGTTCCGCCCGGCCGGCACCGACCGCGAGAACCTGCTGACCATGCGCATCACGGTGCTGCTGTTCAGCGCCGCGGTACTCGCCTATGCGATCCGGATGCAAGGCACCCCTATCTACGAACTGGTCTCGGGCGCGTACCAGGTGCCGCTGGTGGGCGCCTTCGTGCCGCTGGTCTGCGGCCTTTACTGGCAGCGGGCCACCACCCAGGGCGCGGTGGCCTCGGTGGTGCTCGGCATCGGGGTGTGGCTGTTGTTCCTCGCCATGCCGTGGGGCGAGGAATTCCCGGCCCAGCTTGCCGGCGTGCTGGCGTCCTTCGCGGGCATGTTCGCAGGCTCGCTGGGGCCGCAATGGCTCGCCAATCGGCGTACGCCGCACCGCCCGCTTGCGGTCGATCCTGTTTGAAAAGGTGTGAAGTACGCCTCGTGGGCCGGTCGTGGAGGCAGGAAGAGCAACCCTCATGGCACCTGCATGCCAACCTATAATTAAAGGCTTTGCGAGCGGCCGCCGGCCGCTCTTTCTCTCCTCCTACCCATGCCTATCTACGCCTACAAGTGCAGCGCCTGCGGCTTTGCCAAGGACGTGCTGCAGAAACTGTCCGATGCGCCGCTGACGGAGTGCCCGCAGTGCGGCGCCAGCGCGTTCAGCAAGCAGGTCACCGCAGCCGGCTTCCAGCTGAAGGGCTCGGGCTGGTACGTGACCGATTTCCGCGATGGCGGCGGCAAGAAGGCGGCCGAGAAAGGCAATGCCGACAAGGGGACGAGCGCGCCCGCAGAGGGCGCTGCCGCCTCGACCGGCGCCGCCGACGCGCCCGCGGCATCCACGTCGCCCACCACGGCCCCGGCGGCCGCACCTGCGCCAGCTGCCTCCAAGGGCGACTGAGAGCCGCGCCCACGCCACATGCTCGCCCTGCGCAAATGGTTGCTGTCCGGCCTGTTGGTCATCGTGCCGTTGGTCATCACGCTGGGCGTGCTGAACTGGATCATCGGCACGCTGGATCAGACGCTGTGGCTCCTGCCCGAGCACTGGCAGCAGTGGCTCACCGCGCGCAAGGTGCGCGGGCTGGGCGTGCTGCTGACGCTGGCGATCCTGCTGGTCGTGGGCGCGACAGCCAGCAACTTCATCGGCAAGCGCCTGCTGGGCTGGGGCGACGCGGTGGTGCGCCGCATCCCGGTTGTGCGCTCGATCTATTCCAGCGTCAAGCAGGTGTCGGACACGCTGTTCTCCGAGAACGGCAATGCCTTCCGAACCGCGGTGCTGGTCCAGTGGCCGCGCGACGGCGTCTGGACCATCGCCTTCGTGACCGGCGCTCCAGGCGGCGAGGTGCTTTCGGTACTGGGCGGCGGCGACTACCTGAGCGTCTACGTGCCCACCACGCCCAACCCGACGGGCGGCTACTTCGTGATGCTCAAGCGCAGCGACTGCATCGAACTCAGGATGAGCGTGGACGACGCGCTCAAGTACATCGTGTCGATGGGCGTGGTCGTTCCCGGCGGCCCCGCGACCATCGCGAACAGATAGAACACGCGCCCCCACGGCGCCGGAATCCACTATGGCCATGCGTACACACTATTGCGGTCTCGTGACCGAAGCCCTGCTGGGCCAAACCGTCACCCTGTCCGGCTGGGTCAATCGCCGCCGCGATCATGGTGGCGTGATCTTCATCGACCTGCGCGACCGCGAAGGCTATGTCCAGGTGGTGTGCGACCCCGACCGCGCCGCCACCTTCGCCACCGCGGAAGGCCTGCGCAACGAGTTTTGCGTGCAGGTCACGGGCCTGGTGCGCGCGCGCCCCGAGGGCACGATCAACGAGAACCTCAAGAGCGGCAAGATCGAGGTGCTCAGCCACGAGCTGAAGGTGATCAACCCCTCGGTGACGCCGCCCTTCCAGCTCGATGACGACAACCTGTCCGAGACCACCCGTCTCACGCATCGCGTGCTGGACCTGCGCCGTCCGGCCATGCAGCGCAACATGATGCTGCGCTACAAGGTCACGATGGAGGTGCGAAAGTTCCTCGACGCCAACGGCTTCATCGACATCGAGACGCCGATGCTCGGCAAATCGACGCCCGAGGGCGCTCGCGACTACCTGGTGCCCAGCCGCGTGCACGACGGCAGCTTCTTCGCGTTGCCGCAGTCGCCCCAGCTCTTCAAGCAGCTGCTGATGGTGTCCGGCTTCGACCGCTACTACCAGATCGTCAAGTGCTTCCGCGACGAGGACCTGCGCGCCGACCGCCAGCCCGAGTTCACGCAGATCGACATCGAGACCTCCTTCATGGCCGAAGAGGAGATCCGCGAAATGTTCGAAGGCATGATCCGCAAGGTGTTCCGCGGCGCGGCGCAGGTCGAGCTGCCGCCCTTCCCGGTCATGAGCTATGCAGACGCGATGTTCAAGTACGGCTCCGACAAGCCCGACCTGCGCGTGAAACTGGAGTTCACCGAGCTGACCGACGTGATGCGCAATGTCGAGTTCAAGGTCTTCGCGCAGGCGGCCGGCATGACTGGCGGCCGCGTGGTCGCGCTGCGCGTGCCCGGCGGCGGCGCCGAGGGCGGCCTCTCGCGCGGCGACATCGATGCCTACACGGAGTTCGTCAAGATCTACGGCGCCAAGGGCCTGGCCTATATCAAGGTCAACGACGCGGCCCAGGGGCGCGAGGGCCTGCAGAGCCCGATCGTGAAGAACCTCAACGACGCTTCGCTGGCCGAGATCATCGCGCGCACCGGCGCACGCAACGGCGACATCCTGTTCTTCGGCGCCGACAAGGAGAAGATCGTCAACGACGCCATCGGCGCGCTGCGCGTGAAGATCGGCCACAGCGCCTTCGGCCGAAAGAACGCCCTGTTCGAGGAGCGCTGGGCGCCTTTGTGGGTGGTCGACTTCCCGATGTTCGAGTTCGACGAGGACGGCCAGCGCTGGTCGGCCGTGCACCACCCGTTCACCTCGCCCAAGGACGGCCACGAGGATCTCATGGACACCGCTCCCGAGAAGTGCATTGCCAAGGCCTACGACATGGTGCTCAACGGCATCGAGATGGGCGGCGGCTCTGTGCGTATTCACCGCGAGGAGGTGCAGAGCAAGGTCTTCCGGGCCCTCAAGATCAGCCCTGAGGATGCGCAGAACAAGTTCGGCTTCCTTCTGGATGCGCTGCAGTACGGTGCGCCGCCCCATGGCGGCATCGCGATCGGCCTCGATCGGCTGGTCATGCTGATGACGGGCGCCGAGTCCATCCGCGACGTGATTGCCTTCCCCAAGACCCAGCGCGCCCAGGACCTGCTGACGCAGGCGCCGAGTCCGGTCGACGAGAAGCAGCTGCGCGAGCTGCACATCCGCTTGCGCAACCCCCAGCCGGCCGCTTGAGAGTGAAGGGGGCGCAAGCATGAGCGGGCGGCCCTGGAAGATTCCCGAATCGGTGCTGGTCGTGATTCACACACCGGCGCTCGAGGTGCTGCTGATCCGGCGGGCGGACGCGCAGGATTTCTGGCAGTCCGTCACCGGCAGCAAGGACACGGAAGAAGAGCCCCTGGCGCTGACGGCGGCGCGCGAAGTCGCGGAGGAGACCGGCATCGACTGCCGTGAAGGCAGCGCACTGGGCTGCAGCCTGTGCGACTGGCAGCTCCAGAACGTGTACGAGATCTACCCGCGCTGGCGTGCCCGCTACGCGCCCGGCGTCACTCACAACACCGAGCACCTGTTCGGCCTGTGCGTGCCCGAGCGCCTGAGCCCGCGGCTGGACCCGCGCGAGCACACGGCTTGGCGCTGGTTGCCCTACCGCGAGGCGGCCGATGCCTGTTTTTCCCCTTCGAACGCAGAAGCGATCCTGCTGCTGCCAAAATTTGCGCAATGAATCCGCCGAGCAGCACCCCGAGCGGCAGCAACCTCCGCGTCGCCACCTACAACATCCACAAGGGGGTGCAAGGTATCGGACCGACGCGGCGGCTCGAGATCCACAACCTCGGCCATGCCATCGAGCAGTTGGACGCCGACATCGTCTGCCTGCAGGAAGTGCGCAAGATGAACCGCCAGGCCGCCTCCCGGTTCCGGCACTGGCCCGAGCTGCCGCAAGCCGACTTTCTGGCCCCCGAGGGCTACACCGCGATCTACGAGACCAATGCCATCACGCGGCATGGCGAACATGGCAACGCGCTCCTGACGCGCTGGCCGGTGCTGCGCAAGACCCACCAGGACATTTCCGACCACCGATTCGAGCAGCGCGGCCTGCTGCATGTGGCGATCGAGGTCGAAGGCCAGCCGGTGCATGCGATCGTGGTGCACCTGGGGCTGATCCGGGGCAGCCGGGTGCGCCAGGTCGGCTTGCTGCGCGAGTTCATCGACCGCGAGATTCCGCCGGGCGAGGCCCTGGTGGTGGCCGGCGACTTCAACGACTGGGGTGCACGCATGCGCTACGCGATGAACGCCATGGGCCTGCGCGACACCAGCGACCTGCGCGGGCCGCGCACGCTGACCTATCCCTCGCGGCTGCCGGTGACGCAGCTCGACTTCATCTACGGCCGGCAGGTCGAGGCGGTGGCGACCACCGTGCCGCGCGGGCCGATCTGGGCCCGAATGTCCGATCATCTGCCGCTGGTCGCGGACTTTGTGCTATCAAAACAATAGCTTTAGGATCAGGCAGGAAGCGCGCTGCAGGGATATTCGCTGGAGTTCATTCGCTGTTAGGATGCGCTGATGCTAAGGAAAATCGATACCGCCGAGCGCCCCGAGCCGGACGCCGGGGATGAGGGCACGCCTGTCTCCGTGAAGATCCGCGAGCGCCTGCTCGCCGCGCGCCAGCGCTTCCATGCCAACGACAATATCGCCGAGTTCATCGAACCCGGCGAGCTCGAGAGCCTGCTCGACGAGGTCGAGCACAAGATGAAGGACGTGCTCGAGGCCCTGGTGATCGACCTCGATAACGATCACAACACCGGGAACACCGCGCGCCGCGTCGCCAAGATGTACCTGAACGAGGTATTCAAGGGCCGCTACGTGGCCCCGCCTTCGCTCACCGAGTTCCCCAACGCCGAGCATCTGAACGAGCTCATGATCGTCGGCCCCATCACGGTGCGCAGCGCCTGCTCGCACCACTTCTGCCCGATCATCGGCAAGCTCTGGATCGGTGTGATGCCGAACGAGAAGACCAATGTCATCGGCCTGTCGAAGTACGCGCGGCTGGCCGAGTGGGTCATGAGCCGGCCCCAGATCCAGGAAGAGGCCGTGGTCCAGCTGGCCGACCTGATCCAGGAGCGCACCCAGCCGGACGGGCTGGCGCTGGTGATGGAGGCCGAGCATTTCTGCATGCAGTGGCGCGGCGTCAAGGAGATGGACAGCAAGATGATCAACTCCGTGATGCGCGGCGTCTTCCTCAAGGATTCCAACCTGCGGCGCGAATTCCTCGCGCTGATCCCGCGCCGGAGTTGAATGCCATGCTCGTACGCCTGCTCTATGTCAGCCGTGCCGTCGACACCAGCCCCGGGGCAGTGGAGGCCATCCTTGCGCAATCGCGCTCCCACAACCCCGCCTGCGGCATCACAGGCATCCTTTGCTATGGCGGCGGGGTGTTCCTGCAGGCCATCGAGGGGGGACGGACCGCCATCAGCGAGCTCTATGGCCACATCCAGCGAGACCCGCGGCACAAGGACGTGGTGCTGCTGCACTACGAGGAAATCTCGGAACGCCGCTTCGGCGGTTGGACGATGGGACAGGTCAACCTGTCCAAGCTCAACGTCTCGACCCTGCTCAAGTACTCTGAAAAACCGGAGCTGGACCCGTATTCGGTCTCGGGCAAGGTTTCGCTCGCGCTGCTGGAAGAGCTGATGGCAACTGCAGCCATCGTCGGCCGCCACTGAGGGGCCTCTCCGCGGTGCCCGCCCCGCTGCTGGGCTGCGATTTCTCCAGCGCGCCGAGCGCGCGCAAGCCCATCGTGCTGGCCCTTGGCTACGCCACCCCGGATGGCGTGGCCTTGCGGCGGCTCGAGCGCTTCGCCTCGCTGGAAGCCTGGCGCGGGTGGTTGGCCGACCAGCCTGCCTGGATCGGAGCTTTCGACTTTCCTTTCGGCCTGCCGCGTGAACTGGTCACGCATCTCGGCTGGCCAATGCAATGGCGGGCACTCATCGCGCACTTTACGAGCCTGGATCGGGCCCTGATCCGCGAGACTTTTGCCGCCTTCTGCGCAGCGCGCCCCGCCGGCGGCAAGTTCGCACACCGCGCGACCGACGCGCCGGCCGGCTCCAGCCCTTCGATGAAATGGGTCAACCCGCCCGTCGCCTTCATGCTGCATGCCGGCGTGCCGCGACTGCTGGAGGCCGGTGCGGCCCTGCCGGGCCTGCATGCGCCGGCCAGCGCGGCCAAGCGCATCGCTTTGGAGGGTTACCCGGGCCTGCTGGCGCGAGAGCTGATCGGCCGACGCAGCTACAAGAGCGACGATGCCGCCTTCCAGACCGCGCAGCGGAGCGAAGCGCGCGCCGAACTGCTCGCTGCGCTCGAAGGCGGCGCCACGCGCCTGGGCCTCAGGCTGGAGCTGGGCGGTGACGAGCGCGCCCAGTTGCTGGCCGACGCGCGTGGCGACTCCCTTGATGCGGCGCTTTGCCTTGTGCAGGCCGCTTGGGGCGCGGCCCGCCGGATGAGCGCCGGCCCGGGCTACGGGCTGCCGGTGGCCATGGACCCGCTGGAAGGCTGGATCCTCACCGCCTGAAGTCCTACAGGACCTCAAGGATGGTGCCGTGGCCGACTTTGGTGCCCCCTCGCTACGCTGGCGCGTGGTCCGAACGGACCGCTCATCCAAGGAGCTTGTCATGATCACACCCATTTCCGATCGCAACCGGCTGGCACTGCTGCTGGCGGGTGGTGTCCTTGTGCTCGCCGCCTGCGACAAGGGCGGCAACCAGACGGCAGGCGAGAAGCTGGATTCTGCCATCGCCAAGACCGAGCAGGCAGGAGACGAGGCGAAGGCGAAGGCCGAACGCCTGGCCCGGGAAGCCGTGCAGAAGGCCGAGTCGTCGAGCGCGTCGGCCGAATCCACGATCAAGCGAGAGACCCAGGAAGCCGCCGACGCGGCCAGGACAGCAAGCGCCTCGGTGGCCGCCACCGTCGACGACGCAGCGATTACCGCCGCCGTGTCGGCCGGCTTGGCGAAGGATCCCGACCTGAACGCGACGAGGATCGACGTCGACACCAAGGGCGGAACTGTCATGCTGAAGGGGCCGGCGCCCAATGCAGCGGCCAAGATCCGCGCGACGGAGATCGCCAAGGCGGTGAAGGGTGTCGGCGCGGTCGACAACCAGCTGCAGGTCAAGACGATGTAGGCCCCATGGGCAGGCCAGCAAAAAAGCCCGGCACCGCCGGGCTTTTTTTGCTGGCACGCGCTTCGCACGCCGTCTCAGTGGCCGAGCCAGTCCTTCAGCTCGTCGGCATGCTCTTCCTCGTCGGCGAGGATCTCCTCCAGCATGCGACGGGTGGTGGGGTCCTTGTCGCCGAGCAGCGAGATCATCTGCCGGTAAGTCTCGATGGCGATGCGCTCGGCCACCAGGTTGGCGCGCACCATGGCCTGCAGGTCCTTGGATTCGTCGTACTGGGCGTGGCTGCGCTCGCGCAGCGTCTGCGGGTTGAAGTCCGGATCGCCACCCAGCTGCACGATGCGCTCCGCAATCTTGTCCGCGTGGGCAGACTCTTCGTTCGCGTGAACCAGGAACTCGTCGGCAATTGCCGGTGAGGCCTGACCGCTCGCGGTGAAGTAGTGACGCTTGTAGCGCAATACGCAAACCAGCTCGGTCGCCAGGGCTTCGTTGAGCAGTTGCACGAGGTCGTCGCGCCACGGCCCATACCCAGGCGTCACCGCACCGTCGTCGAGGTTTTGGGAGGCGGCGTCGATCTTGGCCTGGTCCAGCACCAGGCGCTGGGGTTTCTCGGCTGTTGCGTTCGTCATGGGGAATCCTTTTGTGGGGGGCTATTCGGGTTCTTGTGCATCAGCGTGGTCACGAGATCGGCCACGTCGGATGTCTTGAGCACTGCGGCGAGCACTGCCGTGATGGACAACAGGCGCCAGGGCCTGATCAGCACGACCAGCGCCCCGGTCCCCGCCGCGGCGGCGATGAGCTTGACCGGCTGTTCGCGCGCATAGCGTTCGATCAGGGGGCGGGCGAGCTGTCCGGCCGCGTTGGCCGGATGGCGGCGCCACCAGCGCTGCACCACGTTGCGTGCCACCGAAGCCCACGCCACGCGATCGATGATCGTTTCGCGCCGCGTTTCATGCGCAGTTGCTTCATCAACCGGCTCTCTGTCGTATGCGGGCTGTTCGCGTCCCTGCAGCTGCGCGACCAGCGCACGGCGCGAAATGGCGAGGCGCTGCTGCGGCGTCAGGCTCTCTGGCTCAGCGGGCATTGGCGTCTCCCGCAGCACGGAGGGCATGGATATCGGCATCCACCTGTGCGCGCAACTCGTTGAAGCCGTGGAATTCGATGGGGCGCGCGGCCACGTAGCCGGCGATCAGCGCGATGGCCGCCGACACGCCGGGAACAGCGACCAGCACCCAATGAAACCCACCCTGGACCACTCCCAGCATGATGGCCGTCCCCGTCAGCCCAAGGGCCAGCATGCCCGCGACCGCTGCCAGGACACCGGCAACGACCCGCGCTATCAGGCCCTTGCTGGCTTCTGCAGCCTCCAGCCTGAGCAGCGCCGCGTAGTTCGAGGCATGTTCGGCGAACAGCTCGGGGCGCCTGAGCACCGAGGAAAAAATGGGATGGAACATGGTGCGGCAGGCGACGGGGCGGCTTCAGGTCAATAGTCGTCCCGGCTGCGGCGGCTGGCGAGCACGATCAGCGCGGTGATGACGGCGCCGGCTGCGGCTGCAACGAGCACCGAGCGCACTGGCTGATCCGCAATGTAGCGGCCTGTAACGTCAGCCGCCTGTTCCAGGCGGCGCTGGGCGCGGGCGCTGGTCGTCGAGGCGGCATCCAGGCCGCGCTGCACGGCTTGCTGCACGCGGGCCGCGAGCTGCTCGACCGTGGGTTCGGCCTCGCGGCGCAGGTCGCGAACCTTCTCGCCTGCAGCATTCACCGCGTTCTGGGCATAGGCGCGGGTGGTGTCGAGGGCGTCGCTGGCAGCTTGACGTGCCTCTTCAGCAACCTGCGACGGGGTCTTGATCGTGCTCATGAGAAAAGTCCTTCCGGGAGAAAAATTGCGAGAGCCTGCTCATCGTAACGACGCAGTCATCGTCGCATCAAGCCCGCGATGAAACTGGCGAGCGCCAGCACGATGAAGATGACGAAGAGGATCTTGGCGATACCCACCGCGCTGGCCGCGATGCCACCGAAACCGAAGACCGCGGCGATCAGCGCAATGACCAGGAACACGACTGCGTAGTACAACATGCTGGACTCCTTTCGCGAGCTCGTCTCGTTGTTGTGGATCACGGCTCTTCGCGTTGGCGAGAGCATGGAGCGAAAGTTAAACGAGGGCCCATAAAGACCCTGTCAGCAGCCGAGGCCTGGGGGCGTAGGAGAGGGCCGAAAGGCACCCTGCGGATGCGAGGACTGCGCTCAGGCCAGCTGACTGGCCGTGGAAGGGGCGGCCGCGGCGGCGGTGGGCAGGCTGGCGCTCAGGCGCGTCCCTTGGCCCGGGATCGACGATATGGTCAGCTTGCCCTTGGCCGTCTGGACGCGATGCTGCATGCCTGCCAGGCCGTGGGAGGACGCGCGGGTGGCCTGGAGGTCGAAGCCCTTGCCGTTGTCGCTCACCTCCACCACGACATGGTTGCCGTAGTTCTTCATCACGATGCTGGCTTCGGTCGCATGCGCGTACTTGCCGATGTTGGTCAGGCTTTCCTGCACCATCCGATAGACGGTGAGCTGGTTGGCTTCGTCGAGTGACACCGGCTCGAGCACCATCTCGACCTCGACGCCGGAGCGCTCGGCGAACTCGCGCCCCAGGATCTCCAGCGAGGCAATCAGGCCGAGGTTGGCGAGCGAGGACGGTCTCAGGTCCTCGATGATCCGGCGTTTGAGAGCGATGCCGCTGTTGAGCAGTTCGTTCATGTGCTGCAACCGCTGTATCGCTTCCGGCGAATCGACCAGGCGGGACTTCAACCGTGCGACGTCGAGCTTGGCAGCGGTCAGCAGGGAACCCAGTTCGTCGTGCAGCTCGCGGGCCAGGAAGCCGCGCTCGGTCTCGCGCACCTCCTGGAGATGGGTGGCGAGCTCGGCGAGCGTCGCAGTCCGCTCGCGCACCTCGTCCTCCAGCGCGTTGCGCTCGCGCTGCAAGGCTTCCTGCTGGCGCTCGCCGGCCGAGCGCAGGGCATGCGTCTGGCGCAGGTAGAGATAGAAGGCCGCCAGCCCCGCCAGCGCCACCAGCCCGATGCCGATGCGGGCGAAGCGCAGCGACCTCGCGATCTGTGCCTGCCCCCGCATCAGGGCTTCGTTGCTGAGCGCTGTCAGCTCGGCGGTCTGCTGCCGGATGGCTTCCATCTCCTCGCGGCCGACATCGGTGGTGATCACGAATTTCCAGGCATCGTCGTTGCCCTCCCGCCGCAGCCGTACGCTCATGTCGATCTCGGCGAGCTTGCGCGAGACATGCTTGGTGAGCTCGGCCAGCCGCGCAGTTTCGGCAGGGCGATGGGCGTAGAGCGACTGGAGCGCGGCCAGTTGGCCATCGACCTTCTTGACGGCGCTGTCATAAGGTTCGCGATAGCGTGCCTCTCCGGTCAACAAATAGCCTCGCTGACCCGTTTCGGCATCGACAATGCTCTGCAGCAGAAGATTGAGCGCGAGTCGAACGCGCTGCGCCTCGCTGACCTCGGTCAGCGCCTTCGTGGATTGCCGGTAGCCTGCCTCGTTGATGCCCACGAGCGCAAGCGCCGCGAGCATCGCGAGCGTGAGGCCGGCGGCCATCTTGGGGAAAGCTAACCAGCGCATGGGGTCTCCGCGGGACGCGAGCAGTTCAAATTCAGGAATAATCGACGTGAACCAGGGGGCAGTTTGCAGCGACGCAAAAGGCCGCGACACGACAAAGAAGGTATCAGATGATCAAAATCGGAATTGTGGATGACCATGCCATCGTGCGCTCCGGCCTGCGCCAGTTCTTCTCGGAGCACGTCGATCTGCGCGTGGTCGGGGAGGCAGCGAGCGGGCGCGAGGCGATCGAGCTCGTGCGCACCACGGAGCTCGACGTGCTGGTGATGGACCTTTCGATGCCCGGGCAGAGCGGCATCGACGCGCTGGCAATGATCCGCGCCAAGGCTCCGGACGTCGGCATCCTCATCCTCAGCGGCTACCCCGAGGAGCACTACGCGATGAACCTGATCCGGCAGGGCGCGAGCGGCTACCTCAACAAGGAATGCGATCCGATGGAAATCGTGAACGCCATTCGCACCATCTCGCTGGGCCGCCGCTACATCACGCCCGCCGTGGCCGAACTGCTGGCGCGGCAGCTCGACCGCAAGGACGACGCGGCCCCGCACGAGCAGCTGTCTGAACGCGAGTTCCAGGTCTTCCTCAAGCTGGCCAAGGGAGAGACGGCGGGTGACATCGCCAAGACCCTGTCGCTCTCGGTCAAGACAGTCAGCACCTATCGCACGAGGCTCATGGAAAAGATGAACCTCTCCTCCAACAGCGACCTCACGTATTACGCGCTGAAGAACAAGCTGATCGATTGAAGCGCGGAAGGCGCCCTTAGCGGAACGGGGGCGCCGCATGGGCGGGGCCATGAGCGCAATCGGGTTGCGTGGCTTCAGCTCGAACCCGAGGTCTGCCGCAGCGCCGAGGCCTGCTCGATGCAGAAGTCGATGAGCGCATCGATCTCGTTCGACTTGTCGAAGACCGCATCCACCCCGAACTGGGCGCACCGCTTGCGGATGTCGGGCGTGGCGTAGTTGCTGAGCACCACGATCTTCTGATCGGGCCGGCGCGTGCTGACAGCCTGCAGCACGCCGAGACCACTGCCCTGCTTGAGAAACAGGTCGACGATGGCCAGTTCCCAGTGCTCGCTGTTCTCCGCAAGCCAGCGGACAGCCTCTGCCTCGGTTTCGGCGAAGCCGACTGCCGAAATGCACGTGAGCTCTTCCAGAGTGCCGACGAGGTTCTCGCGGATCGTGACGTTGTCTTCGACGATGTAGGTTTTCAATCTGAGGTCCATGGAGAACCGCGTGTCTGCCTGGAATGAAACTCCGCGACCTTAGCGGATGACCGCGATGAAAGCTAGTTTGTAAATGTTGCTACGAATGACTGAGCCGGATCATGCCGCCTGCGGCGCCGTGCGGATGTAGGCGCGTTCTTACGAGTTCTGTGGTCTGACTGCCCGTAGGCCGAGCCTCACAACCGCTGCGGTCGGATGCCGACCCTCGCGCAGGGCGGCGCTCCTTACCCTTCAGGGGGATAGAGTTGCGGCGCTCCTGCCGCAGCTTCGAGTTCCGTCGCCGAGGTGCCAAGATGAAGATGATGTGGAACTACGGGGCCATCAGCCTGTTGACCCTGGCCGCCGCCGCAGTCGTTGCTCTCGGGGAACCCGCGAGCGCAGAGTTGAAGGTGGTCGAGGCCGCCACCGCGGCCGCTACCGTGGGCACCACTGCCCTGGGCTTCCTCGCCTCTCCCGCCTCCATCACCTCGACGCCGGATCAGAAGACGACCGTGCCGTGACCGCGTCGCCCGCCCCCAAGCCGCGTCTGTCGATCTGGATGAGGGTCGGCGCGGTGGTGCTGGGGCTGTTGGCGGCGCTGCTGCTGCTGCTGGCCCTGTTTCCGTGGGATGCGCTGCGCGGGCCGGTCAATCGCTATGTCAGCGAGCAGACAGGCCGCAAGTTCGAGATCACTCGCCGCCTGGATGTCGATCTGGGGTGGCGCGCGGCCACCGTCAAACTCGACGGCATCGAGTTTGCCAACCCCCCATGGGCGCGGGAGCCCTACTTGGTCCGGGCGGAGCGCGCGACCTTCGACATCCGGCTGTGGCCGCTGCTGTCGAAGCGGGTTGTGATTCCACGCATTTTTCTGGCCTCGCCCGCGCTGGGCCTGCAGATGGAAGAGGACGGCCGGCGCACCTGGGCCCTGGGCAAGGACACCGCGGACGAAGGCACCGTCCCGGTGATCGGCCTTCTGGAGGTCGACCGGGGCACGCTCGACTTCCTGGCCGCACACCTCGGGGTCGATCTGGGCGCCGACTTCAGTTACGACAGCAGTCGCGGGGAGCTGCCGCTCGACTTTCGCATCAAGGGGCGCTACCAGCGACAGCCGCTGACGGCTGAGGGGCGGACCGGCAACGTATTGCAGCTCAACGCGGCCGGCCAGCCTCCGTTCCCGCTGGAGATCGATGCGGCCGCTGGCCACACGCGCCTGAAGGCGAAGGGCACGGTGGCGGAGCTGGCAAACCTGGACGGCGTCGATGCCCGTTTCGAGCTCAAGGGCCAGAACCTGGGCGACCTGTACGGCTTGCTCGGGATCGCATTGCCGCAGACCTCGCCCTATGCGTTGAGCGGCGAGCTGCGCAAGCGCGCCAAGCTATGGGAGGCGGCGGGTCTCCAGGGCAAGCTGGGCCTCTCCGACATCGGGGGCGACATGAAGTTCGACCAGTCGAACAAGGTCCCCTTCCTGTCCGGTGCCCTGCGCTCGCGCGTGATGGACATGGACGACCTCGGCCCGCTGATCGGCCTGCCGCCCACCGAGCGCTCGGCCAAGGCCATCGAGGGCCTGGCACCGCCGCCGAGCATCACCGAGGTCAAGCGTGCGCGGCGCGATCCCGGCCGCAAGGTGCTGCCCACCGCCACGCTGGACTTCGAGCGGCTGCGCGCCATGAACGCCGAGGTGAAGTACACGGCCGACCGGATCAGGAACGTCCGTGAGCTGCCGCTGGACAAGGGCAGCGTGCAAGTGAAGCTGCGGGACGGCGTGCTGACGCTCGATCCGCTCAACCTGGGAGTGGCCGGCGGGTCGCTTGCCGGTGCCGTGCGCATCGACGGCGCGCAGAACCCGGCCGACATCCGGGCGGCGCTGGACGTGCGCAGGATGCAACTCAGCCGGCTGATTCCCAAGGTCGAAACCATGCGCACCAGTTTCGGCAAGCTCGATGGGCGGATCAATCTTTCCGGGCGCGGCAACTCGGTGGCGAGCTGGCTGGGCAATGCTTCCGGCGACGTTGCCGCGCTGACGGGTCGCGGGGAGTTCAGCAACCTGCTGCTGGAGTTCATGGGGCTGGATGGCGGCGAGATCATCAAGTTTCTTCTGCGCGGCGACGAGAACGTGGTGCTGCGCTGTGCCGCAATGGCCTTCGACGTCGAAAAGGGCACCATGGTGAGCCGCAGCGTCGTGCTTGATACGGAGGACACCCTGTTCAACGCGAGCGGCCAGATCAACCTGTCAAAGGAGACGCTGGACTTCGTGGTGAGGCCCCAGCCGAAGGACAGGAGCATCCTGTCCCTGCGCACGCCGCTGATCATTGGCGGCACGTTTGCCTCGCCCAGCGCCGGTCTGGAGGCTGGATCGCTGGCCACGCGCGGCGCTGCGGCCATCGTGCTGGGAGCCCTCAACCCCTTGCTCGCGCTTGCCGCTACCGTCGAGACCGGGCCGGGCGCGGATGCGGACTGCCAGGGTGTCCTGGCCCAAGCCAAGCGGCCTGGTGCGGGCGAGGCGGCGGCCGGCGCAGCCAAGGCCAGGAAGCAGTAACAGTCGCGAAGAGGTTGCGCGGTGGCGATCAGGTCGCCGCCGGCCGGTGGGCGCAGACGCTGCAAGCCGGATCGCGCGCGACGCGCAATGTGTCGAAGGCCGTGCGGCGTCCGTCGAACATCAGCAGGCTGCCCGCCAGCGAGGGGCCGATGCCAGCGAGCAGTTTCAGCGCTTCGTGCGCTTCCAGCATCCCGATGGTGCCGACCACCGGCGCAAACACCCCCAGCACTGCGCAGCGCGTTTCCTCGAAATGTGCATCGGGGGGAAACAGACAGGCGTAGCAGGGCGAGGCGGCATCGCGCGTGTCGTACACGCTCAGCTGGCCGTCGAAACGGATCGCCGCGCCGGCCACCAGTGGCCTGGCGTGAGCCACGCACGCGCGGTTCACGGCCTGCCGGGTGGAGAAGTTGTCGCTGCAGTCGATGACGACGTCGGCCGCTGCCACCAGCCGATGCAGCAGGGCCTCGTCGGCGCGCTGCACGTGGGTCTCGATGCGGATCTCCGGATTGATGTCCCGCATCGCCGCGGCCGCCGACTCGACCTTTGCCTGGCCGACGCGGGCAGTGCTGTGGGCGATCTGGCGCTGGAGGTTGGTGAGGTCGACCTCGTCGTCGTCGACCAGCGTTATGTGGCCGACGCCGGCCGCCGCGAGATAGAGCGCTACCGGCGAGCCCAGTCCGCCGGCGCCGATCACCAGCGCGTGACCGGCGCTGACGCGTCCCTGGCCGTCGATGCCGAATTCCTCGAGGAGGATGTGGCGCGAATAGCGCAGCAGGTCCTGGTCTTCCATGCGCCGCGCGGGCCGATGCCGGCGCTCCCCCGACGGGAGCTGGCGTGCCGGATCAGTTTTCCTTCTTTTCTTCCTTGTTCTCGACGATCACCTGCGTCTTGCTCACGAGCACGGGCTGGCCCTTCAGCCGGTTCAGCGCCTGCATCAGCGGGAAGTCCTTCTCGTTGCCGAACTCGGGCACCTTGCGGTCCTGCGGCGGCTTCTTGGCTTCCTCCTCGAGGCGCTTGCGCGCTTCGTCGCGGGCCTTCTCCCGCTCGGGGTCCTTGGCCTCGGGGCCCTGGCCGCTCGCCAGATGCTTCTCAAGGTCGGCCTCGCGCATGCGCAGCGCCGCGAAGGGACTGCCTTCGGCGCTCTCATCGACCAGCACGTTGGGCACGATGCCCTTGGCCTGGATCGAGGTGCCGCTGGGCGTGTAGTAGCGCGCCGTCGTGATCTTGAGGCCGGTGTCCGGGCCGAGCGGGCGCACCGTCTGCACCGAGCCCTTGCCGAAGGTCTGGCTGCCCATGATGATCGCGCGCTTGTGGTCCTGAAGCGCACCCGCCAC
This sequence comes from Variovorax sp. WDL1, assembly GCF_001541225.1. Classification (GTDB taxonomy): domain Bacteria; phylum Pseudomonadota; class Gammaproteobacteria; order Burkholderiales; family Burkholderiaceae_C; genus Variovorax. Next base: position 118,189 of record NZ_LMTS01000163.1, read on the forward strand.
GATCTCGCTGGCGGAAGCCGAACCTTCGTTCACCAGCACCACCAGCGGTACCGTCTTGAGCGAGGGCGGGAGGTTGCGCAGCGGGTCGCTGCCCGCGCGGCGCTGGTAGTACTCGGGCGCGGCCTTGTAGACCGACTTGCTCTCGGGCAACTGGCCGTCGGTGGATACCACCGTGACGTTCTCGGGCAGGAACGCAGCCGAGATGGCCACCGCCGCGTCGAGCAGGCCGCCCGGGTCGTTGCGCAGGTCAAGCACCAGGCCCTTGAGGTTGGGCTCCTGCTTGTAGATCTCCTCGACCTTCTTGACGAAGTCGTCGACCGTGCGCTCCTGGAACTGCGACAGGCGGATCCAGCCGTAGCCCGGCTCCATCACCTTGCCTCGCACCGACTGCGTACGGATCTCCTCGCGCGTGATGGTCACCGGGAAGGTGCGGTTCTCATCCTTGCGGAAGATCGTCAGCAGCACCTTGGTGTTGGCCTCGCCGCGCATGCGCTTGACCGCCTCGTTGAGCGAGAGCCCGCGCACCGCCGTGTCGTCGATGCGGGTGATCATGTCGTTGGGCTTGAGGCCGGCGCGGAAGGCGGGCGAGCCCTCGATCGGCGACACCACCTTGATCAGGCCGTCTTCCTGCGAGATCTCGATGCCCACGCCGACGAAGCGGCCGGTGGTGCCCTCTCGAAATTCCTTGAAGGACTTCTTGTCGAAGTACTGCGAATGCGGGTCGAGCCCGGCGACCATGCCGGAGATCGCGTCCGAGATGAGCTTCTTCTCGTCGACCTGCTCGACGTAATCGCTCTTCACCATCCCGAACACGGCTGCGAGCTGCTGCAGTTCTTCCAGCGGCAGTGGGGCCAGCGAACCTCGTGCAACTGTTTGCAACGAGACCGTGGTCAGCGCGCCTGCAAAGGCGCCGGCTGCGACCCAGCCCGTGATCTTGAGTTTCTGCCCCATTTAAATATCCTTGTCGCCTGTCAAACCAATATACACAGCTTGGAAGCAAGTTGTCTGCCGTGGTTCCGCGTACCCGATGGCGCCGCAGCAGATTTTCAGGCTCGGGCTTTGCCTTGTGCGGCGATGGCCGCTGCAGCCTTCTCGGCGGCTGCCGCATCGCCGAGGTAGTAGTGCCGCAGCGGCTTGAGCTCGTCGTCGAGTTCGTAGACCAGCGGAATGCCATTCGGAATGTTGAGTCCGACGATGTCGTCGTCGGAGATGCCGTCCAGGTATTTGACCAGCGCGCGGATCGAGTTGCCGTGCGCTGCCACCACCAGCCGCCGGCCGGCGCGGATCGCCGGCGCCATCGATTCGTTCCAGAAGGGCAGCACGCGCGCCACCGTGTCCTTCAGGCATTCGGTCAGCGGCACCTGTTCGGGTGCGAGCTTGGCGTAGCGCGGATCGCCGCGCTCGCTGCGCGGATCGCCGGGGTCGAGCGCCGGCGGGGGCACGCTGTAGCTGCGGCGCCAGATCAGCACCTGCTCGTCTCCGTACTTCTTGGCCGTCTCGGCCTTGTTGAGGCCCTGAAGCGCCCCGTAGTGGCGCTCGTTGAGGCGCCACGAATGCACCACCGGCAGCCAGGTGCGGTCCAGCTCGTCGAGCGTGTGCCACAGCGTGCGGGTGGCGCGCTTGAGCACGCTGGTGTAGGCGACGTCGAAGTCATACCCCTCGGCCTTCAGCAGCCGGCCAGACTGCTTGGCCTGCTCGATGCCGAGTGGAGTGAGGTCGACATCGGTCCAGCCGGTGAAGCGGTTTTCGAGATTCCAGGTCGATTCGCCGTGGCGGATCAGTACCAGTTTGTGCATGGGGGAGGCCTTTGGGAACGCTTGCCAAAACCCGACATTCTAAAATCCGCGGTTTGCCACTCAAGAGAACACCGTGAAATTCATCGTCGACAACTGGATGTTGATCCTGATTGCGCTCAGCTCCGGCAGCATGCTGGCCTGGCCGCTGCTGCGTGGAGCCACCTCCGGATCACTGACGGCGCAGGGCGCGGTGCAGCTGATCAACCGCGAGCGCGCCGTGGTGGTCGATGTGCGCGAGCCGGAGGAATTCGCCGCCGGCCACATGACCGGCGCCAAGAACGTGCCGCTCAACCAGCTCGAGGAAAAGCTCGCTGCCGCGGTCAAGAACAAGACGGTGCCCCTGCTGCTGGTGTGCGCCACCGGAGCGCGGGCCCAGCGTGCCGTGGCCATCGCCAAGAAACTCGGTTACGAGCAAGCCCAAGCGGTGGCCGGCGGGCTGAAATCCTGGAAAGAGGCTAACCTGCCGGTCGAAAAGGCCTGAACTTCCCACCCACATGAGCACGATGCAAGCCGTCAAGATGTACACCACCGCCGTCTGCCCTTATTGCATTCGCGCGAAGCAGATTCTCAAAGCCAAGGGCGTCGAACAGATCGAGGAAATCCGCATCGACAGCGATCCGCAAGCCCGGATCACGATGATGAACATCACCCAGCGGCGCACCGTCCCGCAGATTTTCATCGGCGACACGCATGTCGGCGGCTGCGACGACCTGATCGCGCTCGACAGCCGCGGCGCGCTGGTGCCGCTGCTGCAGGGCGACTGACGCCGCGGGGCGATAATCGCCCTTTTCCCACCCATCCAAACACGCCAGCCCGCCGTCGGGACATCTTTTCCCCCGGCGGGCGTTGTTTTGACCTTCGAAAGTTCTGCCATGGCCGACCAGCAAGCCCAAGACCCCGTCTTCCAGATCCAGCGCGTCTACCTGAAAGACCTGTCGCTCGAGCAGCCGAACTCGCCGGCCATCCTGCTGGAGCAGGAGCAGCCCACGGTCGACATCCAGCTCGGCGTCGATGCCCAGCCGGTGACCGACGGCATCTTCGAGATCACCGTCTCCGCCACCGTGCAGACCAAGATCCAGGACCGCACCGTGTTCCTGGTCGAGGCCAAGCAGGCCGGCATCTTCGAGATCCGCAACCTGCCCGAAGAGCAGATGGGCCCGATCCTCGGCATTGCGTGCCCGCAGATCGTCTACCCCTACCTCCGCGGCAACGTGGCCGACGTGATCCAGCGCGGCGGCTTCCCGCCGGTTCACCTGGCCGAAATCAACTTCCAGGCCATGTTCGAGCAGCAGCAGGCCCAGGCGGCCGGCCAGGCCTCGCCGATCATCACGCAGTAAGACCTCGGCACGTTGCGCAGCCGCCGATGAAGATCTGCGTGCTCGGCGCCGGCGCCTGGGGAACGGCGCTGGCGGTCAATGCGGCCGGCCGCCATGCGGTCAGCCTCTGGGCGCGCGACGCGGCCCAGGTGCAGGCCATGATGGCGGCGCGCGAGAACGCGCGCTACCTGCCCGGCATCCCGCTTCCGCCGTCCCTTGCCTTGCGCAGCGGCACCGTTCCCGCCGCGGTCGCCGATGCGGATCTGGCGATCATCGCCACTCCCATGGCCGCCCTGCGCGAGCAGCTCCTGCTGCTGCGCGATGCGGCCTGCCCGGTGGCCTGGCTGTGCAAGGGCGTGGAGCCCGCCCTGGCCGGTGCCGACGGCCTGCTGGCCCACGAGATCCAGGCCCAGGTGGCGCCCGGCCTGGTGGCCGGCGTGCTCAGCGGTCCCAGCTTTGCCCAGGAGGTCGCGCAGGGCCGGCCCACCGCGCTGGTCGCCGCCAGCGCCCATCCCGGTCTGCGTGAGGCGCTGGTCGGTGCCTTCCACGGTCCGAGCCTGCGTGTCTACGCCAATGAGGACATCGTGGGGGTCGAGGTCGGCGGCGCCGTGAAGAACGTGCTGGCGATCGCCACCGGCCTGGCCGACGGCCTGGCTCTCGGCCTCAATGCACGCGCGGCCCTGATCACCCGCGGCCTCGCCGAGATGACGCGCCTGGGCGTGGCCCTTGGCGCACGGCCCGACACCTTCATGGGGCTTTCGGGCCTGGGCGACCTGGTGCTGACCGCCACCGGCGACCTTTCTCGCAACCGCAAGGTCGGCCTGCTCCTGGCCCAGGGGCAGACGCTGGCGCAGGCCGTGGACTCGCTCGGCCATGTGGCCGAGGGCGTCTACTGCGCGCGCACCGTGGTTCAGCGCGCGCGCCACCTCGGCGTCGAGATGCCGATCGCGGAGAGCGTGGTGGCCCTGCTCGACGGTCGCGTGCGGCCCGCCGAGGCGGTCACGGAACTGATGAGCCGCGAGCCCGGCGTAGAAGCGCCCTGAAGCCGGCTTCCGCTCGAAGACGGACAGAACAACACGATATGGACGACAGCTTCTTCGACTTTTCCCCGGCCCGGATTGCCGAGCTGGCCGCTGCCGATGGCGCGCGCGCCCTGCGCGAGGATGCCGGCGACGGCGACCTCACCGCCGCCCTGGTGCCCGCCGGCACACGTGCCGTTGCGCGCGTGCTGCTGCGCGAGCCCGCCGTGCTGTGTGGCGCGCCCTGGGTGGAGGCCGTCGTGCGGCAGCTCGATCCGCAGGCGCGGATCGCCTGGCATGGCGCGGAAGGCGCACGCTGCGCGGCCGACCAGGTGGTGCTGGAGATCGAGGGCGACGCCCGCGCCTTGCTGACTGCCGAGCGCACCGCGCTCAACTTCCTGCAACTGCTCAGCGCAGTGGCGACGCGCACGGCCGCCTACGTGGAGGCGGTGCGCGGTACGCGCGCCGTGATCGTCGACACCCGCAAGACCCTGCCGGGCCTGCGCCTGGCGCAGAAGTACGCCGTGCGTGCCGGCGGCGGCACCAACCACCGCATCGGCCTCTACGACGCCATCCTCATCAAGGAGAACCACATCGCTGCCGCCGGCGGCGTCGGCGCTGCGCTGCGGGCCGCCGGTGAAGCAGGTCGCCGGGCCAGGTTCGTCGAGATCGAGGTGGAGACCCTGGACCAGCTCGACGAGGCGCTGGCCCAGGGCGCCCGCATGATCCTGCTGGACAACATGGACCTGCCGACCCTGCGCGAGGCCGTGCGCCGAAACGCTGCGGCCGCAAGCACCCGCGCCGTGCTGGAGATCTCGGGCGGCGTCACGCTGGACAGCGTGCGCGGCCTGGCCGAGACCGGCGTGGACCGCATCTCCATCGGTGCCCTGACCAAGGACATCAAGGCGATCGATTTCTCGATGCGTTTCCAGGAAGCGTGATCCATGACATCAGCAGTCATCAGCGTCGACTACGAGCAGCCGGTTTCCGGTGCCGCCTGCGACACGCGCCACGCCTGGGCGCGCGTGCCGGCCGAGCCCTCGCCGGACGAGCGCGAGGCGCTCAAGTCCCGCATCCGCCGTCTCCTGCGCGAGCGCAATGCGGTGATGGTCTCGCACTACTACGTGCATCCCGACCTGCAGGACCTGGCCGAGGAGACCGGCGGCATCGTCAGCGATTCGCTCGAGATGGCGCGCTTCGGCCGCGACCATCCGGCGCGGACCCTCGTGGTCTCCGGCGTGCGCTTCATGGGCGAGACGGCGAAGATCCTCTCGCCCGAGAAGCGCGTGCTGATGCCCGACCCGGACGCCACCTGCTCGCTGGACCTGGGTTGTCCGGCCGAAGCCTTCAGCGCCTTCTGCGACCAACACCCCGACCGCACGGTGGTCGTCTATGCCAACACCAGCGCAGCCGTGAAGGCGCGTGCCGACTGGCTGGTCACCTCCAGCTGTGCGCTCGACGTGGTGGGTGCCCTGCACGCACAAGGCCGCAAGATCCTGTGGGCCCCCGACCGGCACCTGGGCGACTACATCCGGCGCGAGACCGGCGCCGACATGCTGAGCTGGGACGGCGCCTGCATCGTGCATGACGAGTTCAAGGCCCTCGAGCTCGAACTGCTGATCGAGGCCCATCCAGGCGCGAAGGTGCTGGTGCATCCCGAGTCGCCGGCTCCGGTGATTGCGCTGGCCGACGCCGTGGGCTCCACCTCTGGCATCCTCGCCGCCGCGCAGCGCATGGATGCGCGCGAATTCATCGTCGCCACCGACACCGGCCTCCTGCACAAGCTGCGCACGCTCAACCCCGGCAAGACCTTCATCGAGGCGCCCACCGCCGGCAACGGCGCCACCTGCAAGAGCTGCGCGCACTGCCCGTGGATGGCGATGAACGGGCTGGCCGGCCTGGCGCGCGTGCTGGAGACAGGCGAGGGCGAGGTGCACGTCGACGCCGCGCTGGGCTTGCGTGCGCGCGTGCCGATCGATCGCATGCTGGCCTTCACAGCCGGCCTCAAGAAGGGGCTTCCGGCGGGCAGCCTGGTCACCGGTATCGGCGCGGCCTGATGGCGCCCGTCTCCGCGCTCATCGACTTTTCTTCTCCCGGCGAAACGCGCGATGCGCCGCGGCTGCGGCATGCCTTCGGAGTGCCGCGCGAGATCCTGCAGGCGCGCACGGCGGCCGAGGTCCGGCCCTTGCTGGACGCAGTGCAGGCGCAGGCCCGGCACGGCCGCTGGTGCGTGGGCTACCTGCGCTACGAGGCCGCCTGCGCTTTCGATCCGGCACTGGCGGTGCACGATCCAGACGGACCGCTCGCCTGGTTCGGTATCCACGAGAGGGCGCTGCCCTGGCCCGGAGACGATCACGATGCGGCCCAGCCGGCGTTGACGTGGGACGAGACGCTGTCCCGGCGCGAGTTCGACCTCGCGCTGGCCCGGCTGCGCGAGGCCATCGCTGCCGGTGATCTCTACCAGGTGAACTACACCTCGATGTTGCGCGGCCGTCTCGACGTGGCTGCGGGTGCGGGCCCGCATGCCGCGGCGCGCGCCCTGTTTGCTGCCCTGCAGCGTGCGCAGCCCGGCGGCTACGCGGCCTTCATCGACGATGGCGAGGAGCAAGTCCTGTCGGCGTCGCCCGAGTTGTTCTTCGACTGGCGAGCCGGCCGGCTGCTCGCGCGCCCCATGAAGGGCACGGCCGCGCGCGGCGCAACCGCGCAGGAAGATGCCGAGGCTGCGGCCCGCCTGCGCCGATCGGCCAAGGAGCGCGCCGAGAACGTCATGATCGTCGATCTGCTGCGCAACGACATGTCGCGCCTCGCCGAGCCGTTCTCGGTGCGCGTGCCCCGGCTGTTCCATGCCGAGGCTTTGCCGACCGTTTGGCAGATGACCTCCGACATCGAGGCGCGGACGCGGCCGGGCTGCACGCTGGCCGACGTGTTCGCGGCGCTCTTCCCGTGCGGATCGGTGACGGGCGCCCCCAAGGTCGGTGCCATGCGCATGATCCGCGCGCTGGAGCCCGGGCCCCGGGGCGTCTACTGCGGCGCCGTGGGCGTGGTCCGGCCGGGCGGCGATGCCACCTTCAACGTGCCGATCCGCACCGTCACGCTGCGCGGTGGGGTGGCCCGTTGCGGCATCGGCAGCGGCGTCGTCGCCGAATCGCAGCCGGACGGCGAATGGCTGGAATGGCAGCACAAGCGCGCCTTCCTCGATCGCGCCAGCACGCCCTTCGAACTGCTGGAGACGCTCGCGCTGGAAGACGGCCGCCTGCGCGATGCGCCGGCGCACCTCGCACGCATGGCCGCCGCGGCAGGGCACTTCGGCTACCCCTGGCAGGAGCTTGCCGCAGCGCAGCGCCTGGAAGCGCTGCGCCAGGCGCATCCGCGGGGCCACTGGCGCGTGCGCCTTCTGCTCGACCACGGCGGCCGCGTGCAGGTGCAGGCCGACGCGCAGAGCGCCGCGCCGCAGCGCGTGCGCCTGCAGCTGGCCGACCGGGCCTTCGGCGCATCAGGCAGCGAGTTCGTGCGTTTCAAGACTACACGCCGCTCGCATTACGAGGCCTTCGCACCCACGCGTGCGGGCGTGTTCGACACCCTGCTTTGGAACCTGCGCGGCGAGCTGACCGAATGCACGCGCGGCAACGTCGCCTTGCTGATCGGTGGCAGCTGGGTAACGCCGCCGCTGGCCTGCGGCCTGCTGGGCGGGGTCGGCCGGGAGCGCTGGCTGCGCGAAGGCCGGATGGCGGAGTCGGTGGTGCGCCTGCAGGACCTGCCGCGGGTGGAGGCGCTGGCCTTCGTGAACAGCCTGCGGGGCTGGATCGACGCGGAGCTCGACCCGCCGGCGGCCTGAACCGGGACGCCGTCGCTCATCAGGAATTCAGGAGTCGATTTCCAGGTTGTCGATCAACCTCGTCGAGCCGAGCCTGGCCGCCGCCAGCGCCACCAGCGGCTCGCCGG
>NZ_LMTS01000163.1:126304-248137 GCF_001541225.1 Variovorax sp. WDL1
ATCGGCGCGGCGGCGCAGCACCAGGTAGTCGGGCTTCCAGCCCCGCGCTTCCAGCGAATGCATCGCGCGCGCCTCGATCGCCGCGAGATCGCGCTCACCCGAGCGCACCGCATCGGCCATCGCGCGCAGGGCCTTCGACAACTGCACCGCCTCGGCCCGCTCTGCCTCGCTCAGGTAACCGTTGCGCGAGGACAGCGCCAGTCCGTCCTCGGCGCGCCGCGTCTCGCTGCCCACGACCTCGATGGGCAACGCGAATTGCCGCACCATGTGGCGGATGATCATGAGCTGCTGGTAGTCCTTCTTGCCGAACACCGTGAAGCGCGGCTGCACGCAGGCGAAGAGCTTCATCACCACCGTGCAGACGCCGACGAAGAAGCCGGGCCGGAAATGCCCTTCGAGGAGGTCGGCCAGCACCGGGTCGGGATGCACCTTGCAGGTCTGGGGCTCGGGATAAAGCGCCTTTTCGTCGGGCGCGAACAGCAGGTCGCAGCCGACCGAGCGCAGCTTCTCGCAGTCGCTGTCCCAGGTGCGCGGGTAGCTGTCGAAGTCCTCGTGCGGCAGGAACTGCAGCCGGTTGACGAAGATGCTGGCCACCGTGACGTCGCCCAGCGGCTTGGCCTCGCGCACCAGCGCCATGTGCCCTTCGTGCAGGTTGCCCATGGTGGCGACCAGGGCGGGGCGCTGGTAGCGGCCCAGGAATTCGCGCAGTTCGGGAAGGGTGCGTGCAATATGCATGGGGTGTTCCTACCAGGCGTGGAGCCGATCGTCGGGAAAGCTGCCGTCCTTCACCGCGCGCACATAGGCCTCGATGGCCGGGGCGATGCCGTCGGCGCCCTGCATGAAGTTGCGCACGAACTTCGCCATTTTTCCGAGGTTCATGCCCAGCATGTCGTGCAGCACCAGCACCTGGCCCGCGGTGCCGCGGCCGGCACCGATGCCGATGGTGGCGCAGTGCTTCAGCTCGCCCGTCAGCTCTGCGGCCAGCGCGGCCGGCACCATCTCCAGCACCAGCATCGCGGCGCCCGCGTCCTGCAGCGCCTGGGCCTCGCGCTTGAGCCGGGCCGCGGCTTCGTCGCCCTTGCCTTGGACACGGTAGCCGCCCAGGGCGTGCACCGTCTGCGGCGTGAGGCCCAGGTGGGCGCAGACCGGGATGCCGCGCTCGACCAGGAAACGCACGGTGTCGCTGGTCCAGCCGCCGCCCTCGAGCTTGACCATGTGTGCGCCGGCCTGCATCAGCACCGTGGCGCTGCGCAGCGCCTGCTCGCGCGACTCGTGGTAGCTGCCGAACGGCAGGTCTGCAATCAGCCAGGCGGTGCCCTGCACGCGGTGAAGTCCGCGAAACACGCTTTCGGTGTGGTAGCGCATGGTCTCCAGCGTCACGCCCACCGTGCTGTGCAGGCCCTGGCAGACCATGCCCAGCGAGTCGCCCACCAGGATGCATTCGACGCCGGCCGCATCGGCGATGGCCGCGAAGGTGGCGTCGTAGGCGGTCAGCATGACGATCTTTTCGCCGCGCGCGTGCATGTCGGCCAGGCGTGGCAGGCTCAGTGGCTTGCGCTGCGCAGGCGCCGAGGCGGGCGGCAGGGTGCCGTAGGGCGTGGCCGCGCTGGCGGCAGGCGTGGATGGCATGGTCGGGACTTCTCCGGGGATCGGCCGAGGCCGGGTCGGGGTCGGGCGCGCAAGGCGCTCCGGGGCTGCGCGCTCAGGCGGGGACGGCTTCGCCCGATGCAGGCTGCACCGGGATATGCGCGCGCTCTTCCTTGACGCGGTTGGCGCCGTCCACGAACACCAGCTTCGGCTGGTGGCTGCGCACCTGATCCTCGGGCACCAGGCCGAAGGCGGCGATGATGACCAGGTCGCCCAGCGAGGCCCGGCGCGCGGCCGAGCCGTTGAGCGAGATGATGCCGCTGCCGCGCTGGCCGCGGATCGCGTAGGTCACGAAGCGCTCGCCGTTGTTGATGTTCCAGACGTGGATCTGCTCGTTCTCGGCCAGGTTGGCGGCCTCCAGCAGGTCTTCGTCGATGGCGCAGGAGCCCTCGTAGTGCAGCTCGCAGTCGGTGACGGTCGCGCGATGGATCTTGGACTTGAGCAGGGTACGGAACATGGGATGCGAGGCGAAGGGTGGGTGGGGAATCTTGCCGATGGCCTGGATCCGGGCCGCGCAGAGCAAGGCGTCGAATGCTAGTGGAGAACCCTTCAAAGAAAAATTCCGGTCAGGAACTTTGCGCGCCTGCGGCTCGATCTTCAGATGGCCGGCGGCACCAGGATGGTCGGCGCTGCAGGCGCGGCGAGCGAAGGATAGTCGCGGCTGAAGTGCAGCCCGCGGCTCTCGCGCCGGGCCTGCGCCGAGCGCACGATGAGCGCGGCCACCTGCACCAGGTTGCGCAGCTCGAGCAGGTCGCGCGTGACGTGGAAATGGGCGTAGAACTCCTGGATCTCGCGATCCAGCAGCGCGATGCGATGGGCCGCGCGCTCCAGCCGCTTGTTCGTGCGCACGATGCCCACGTAGTCCCACATGAATCGGCGCAGCTCATCCCAGTTGTGCGAGATGACCACCGTCTCGTCGGCGTCGGTGACGCGGCTGTCGTCCCAGGCCGGCAGCGCGACGCCGGCACGCGCCGGCGCCTCGGCGATCGCCTGCGCCGCGGCGCGGGCGAACACCATGCATTCGAGCAGCGAGTTGCTGGCCAGCCGGTTGGCGCCATGCAGCCCGGTGCAGGCGGTCTCGCCGATCACGTGCAGGCCCGGCACGTCGGTGCGGCCTGCGAGGTCGGTGAGCACCCCGCCGCAGGTGTAGTGCGCAGCCGGCACCACCGGGATCGGTTCGCGCGTGATGTCGATGCCCAGCTCGGCGCAGCGCGCGAGGATGTTGGGGAAATGTTCGCGCAGGAAGCCGGGGCTCTGGTGCGAGATGTCCAGGTGCACGCAATCCAGCCCGTGCTTCTTCATCTCGAAGTCGATGGCACGCGCCACCACGTCGCGCGGCGCGAGTTCGGCGCGCGCATCGTGCGCAGGCATGAAGCGGGTGCCCCCGGCTGATTCAGGCAGCTTCAGCAGCCCGCCTTCGCCCCGCACCGCCTCGCTGATCAGGAAGGACTTGGCATGCGGGTGGTACAGGCATGTCGGGTGGAACTGGATGAACTCCATGTTCGCCACCCGGCAGCCCGCACGCCACGCCGCGGCGATGCCGTCGCCGGTGGCGGTGTCGGGATTGGTGGTGTAGAGATAGACCTTGCCCGCGCCGCCGGTGGCCAGGATGGTATGGGGCGCGCGGAAGGTGAGCACCTCGTCGGTGGCCTCGTCCAGTGCATAGAGGCCCAGGCAGGCCGCGTCCTTCAAGCCCAGCTTGTGGCCGGTGATCAGGTCCACCAGCGTGTGCTGCTCGAACAGCGTCACGTTCTGCGTGCGGCGCACGGTGTCGATCAGCGTGCGCTGCACCGCGGCGCCGGTCGCATCGGTGGCGTGGACGATGCGGCGCTGGCTGTGCCCGCCCTCGCGCGTCAGGTGCAGCTCGCCGTTCTCCAGCGAGAAGGGCACGCCGAGGCCGCGCAGCCAGGAGATGGCCTCGGGTGCGTGCTCCACCACGAAGCGCGTGGCCGCCAGGTCGCAGAGGCCGGCGCCGGCGACCAGCGTGTCGTCCACATGGGACTGCAGGCTGTCGTCCTCGCCCAGCACCGCGGCGATCCCACCCTGCGCCCACTGGCTGGCGCCATCGGCCAGCGCCCGCTTGGTGATCACCGCCACGCGGTGCGTGGGCGCGAGGTGCAGCGCGGCGCTGAGGCCCGCGAGCCCGCTGCCGACGATGAGAACGTCGAAATCGTTCGATGCCATGGAGGAGGAAGGCGCGTTGGCTGTGGAGAGAGTCAGGCGGGCGAATAGGCCAGCCGCACGTAGATGGGCGCGAAGGCCTCGGCCTGCGTGATGTCGATCAGCGTCTCCTTCGCCAGCTCCAGCATGGCGATGAAGGTGACGATCATCACCGGCGTGCCGCGGTCGATGTCGAACAGCTTCTCGAACTCGACGAACTGCCGGCCCTGCAGATGGCGCAGCACGATGCTCATGTGCTCGCGCACGCTGAGCTCCTCGCGGGAGATCTTGTGGTGCTGCACGAGCTTGGCGCGGCGCAGGATGTCGGCCCAGGCGTCGCGCAGGTCGACCACGTTCACGTCGGGAAAGCGCGGCTTGAGCGATTGCTCGATGTAGACCTGCGCCTTCCAGAAATCGCGGCCCGCCTGCGGCATCGCGCTGAGCGAGGCAGCCTGCAGCTTGGCCTGCTCGTATTCGAGCAGGCGGCGCACCAGCTCGGCCCGCGGGTCCTCGACCTCCTCGCCCTCGGCTGTCTTCTTCGGCGGCAGCAGCATGCGCGACTTGATCTCGATCAGCATCGCCGCCATCAGCAGGTACTCGGCTGCGAGTTCGAGGTTGGTTTGGCGCACCTGGTCGACATAGGCCAGGTACTGGCGCGTCAGCCCCGCCATCGGGATGTCGAGAATGTTGAAGTTCTGCTTGCGGATCAGGTAGAGCAGCAGGTCCAGCGGCCCCTCGAAAGCCTCGAGGAAGACCTGCAGCGCCTCGGGGGGGATGTAGAGGTCGCTCGGCAGCGCGAACAGCGGCTCGCCATAGAGCCGGGCCAGCGCGACCTGGTCGATCACCTCGGGCATCGCGGCGATCGGCGGCGCGTCGTCGTCCGCGACGATCTCGGCGCCTTCGGTGCGAGCCTGCTCGCTGCCGCTCGCGCCGCGGTGGCTCGCTACGGGCCGGATCGGCACTGCTTACTTCACTCGGGTCTGGTAGACGTAGGGCTGCTGCGGCACCCGGGCTTCCCGGTACTCCTCGAGCGCGCCGCGGTCCAGGTGCTTGTCCCACAGCAGGCCGCGGCCGGCGCGCTGCTCGGCTTCGAGCGTGGGCTTCTTCTGCTTCATTTCCTCGATGAAGTTCGTGATCTCGGAGGTGTAGTGGGGGCGGGCGAAGATGGACATGGGGTTGGACCTTTGGAGGCGGATTTTACCGGGGGGGCGTATCCAGGGAGCCTGGGAGGTGGCCAACTATCCCATGAGGCCTGCCCATGCGCCGGGGAATCGATGGGGGCTCGTCGACCGCATAGACTCTTGCCCCTGATGAACCGAAGGGGGTCGAATGGTGCAACGACGAATCGGGCGCAGGGCCGCGGCAGCCGCCCTGCTGGCCGCCGCACTCTGCCTCGCGGGCTGCGATCCGCGGCGCATCAGCGAGCTGGAAGAGGGCGTTTCGACCGAGGCCGACGTGCGTGCGCGCTTCGGCGAGCCCGAGAACGTCTGGGACTCGCCGGCAGGCCGCGTCTTCGAATACAACCGCCAGCCGCAGGGCCAGAAGAACTACATGATCACGATCGGCCCAGACGGCAAGATGGCGGCGCTGCGCCAGGTGCTCACGCCCGAGAACTTCGCCCGGGTGCAGCCCGGCATGGCCATGGAGGACCTGCGCAAGCTGCTCGGCAAGCCGGCGCGGCGCACGCCCTATCCGCTGAAGAACGAGACCGCGTGGGAATGGCGCTGGGTGCAGCCGCCGAACTCGCCGATGGTGTTCACCGCCACGCTGAACGACGACCAGCGCGTGGTGAGCGCGGGCTCGTCGCCCGATCGAAGCACCGAGGCGCAATGACCGCCGGTGAGGGCCTGTTCCGGGCATCACCCGGATATCAGCTCCGCGACCTTGGCCTTGATGGTGTCGTCCGCGATCCATTGCGTGTTCGCATCGATGCGGCCGTGTGACCGGTGATGCCTGAACAGCGCCAGCGCCAGATGCGGCGGCACGGTGCGTGGAGCAGCACCTTTCACTGGCTTCGCGACGATCGCGTCGACGCTGAACTCCAGGATGGGCACTGTTTCCCATTCTGATTGCGCGACGACGTAACCCAACCCCGGATCGAAGTGACCCTCGCGAACTGCATCGGAGATGAGCCGTTCGACCTTCTCCTTCGGTTGACCGTCGCGTTGATAGGCGGCAATGAGAGAGAAGTAGGTGCCTGCGTTCGGTTGCACTCCAGCGCCAAGCATCCCGTTGAAGGCCAGGCGAGCCTCGTGGGTCCATTCAAGCTGTTCGCACATCGAGATCATTGCATTGCAGAAGGCAAGCTTGAATTTCAACGGGAAAGCGAGGCACTTTCCGAAGACCGCCAATGCGTCGTCGCGCCGTCCGGCACTGCCGCACGCGTGGATCAGTGCCTTGCAGGCGGCCGCATCCGGATAGCCGCCGAGGTCGACCATCTGGCGGAAGTAGTGGAGCGCGTCGTCGAGGCGTTCTGGCCGCTCTGGCTTTGCACAGGCAACGATCAAGGCACTGCACACGTCGGCACTGTCATTCGTTCGTCCATGTTCGTGGCATGCAGAGATCAGCTTGCTGCACGCGGCCGCGTCGGGCAGGAAGCCTTGGTCCATGATCTCGCGAAGCACCGCCAGGGCGTTGTTCAGGTCGCCGTAATGCAGGCACCTGGAAAGCACTGTCTGACCAGATTCCAACCGGGCCGGGTTTTGCGTCCCATCGGTCTTGATGCCCGTCACCGGAAAAAAGCCCATGTCCCGCATGCATTGGGCGACGATGCTCTTCAAGCGTGCATTTCTCATTCCGACGTCGAACTGCGTACCAGCGCCGATTGCCTTGTTCGAATAATGAAACCTGATCAATGTCCGGGCAAGGTTGGAGAGAGTGGTGTCGAATTCTCTCGTGGCTCCGTTGAGGACGCCGTGTGAGTAGAAGGAGATGAGGGTGCCCCCGGGACCGAGGCCGAGTTCGGGTTTGAAAAGAGGGGGTTCCAGCCGCATCCCCTCCTTGAGCAGTTCCATCGCCCTGTCCTTCTGGTCCTCCTGTTCGCACATGTCGATGAGCTGGGCCAGAACAGCAATACCCACCGGAATGCCGGCGTGCTTGAGTTCGTCAAGGATTTGACTCACGTCCTTGGCCAGGCACTCCTTCGGATAGGCGAGGACTGCGCCCCTGAAGATCAGGTCATCGGGCTCGACGCCCATCTTCTTCATCTCCCCCAGGCATGCCAGGGCCTCCAGCCACGACGCTCGATGCCGATGGTCGAACAGGCACGCTGCGGTGACACGCCTGACGTCCTCAGCCCCTTCTTTCGGCTTGTTCCTATGTAGACCGCAGATGGATGCATTGCGGGCAATCCCTGCCTGGTGCATGGCCGCATAAAGCTGTTGGACCTGATCGTCCATGCCAGCCTTGTCGCATGCCTGTACGAGAAGGTTGTACAGCCTTGCGTCGGGAACGACACGGAAGGTGAGCATTTCTGCAAGTACTTCGAGGGCTTCATTGATCTCGCCGCGCGCTACGCAGCGCGCAACCAAGGCCCCGTAGACCTTGACGTCGGGCGCGAGGCCGACCTTTCTCAGCGCCAATAGGCATGCTCGAGCGTCGTCCAACGAGTATCTGATGTCGCGAACATGCCGGGCGGTCTGGTCCAGAACGTTTGCCTCGCGCGCGCTGCCGCGCCGATAGGCACGGCAAGCCCCCGCGTTTGGCGCCTGTTGCCAGGCGATGCGGCTCGGGGAACCGTGCGTCTCGAGCAGTGCGCCGAGCTCTACCGTGACGTCCTTCGACTGAATGTCTCGTTGTCGCTGGTCGCGATCGCGCCATCGCGCGGGCACGTACTCTGGGCTCGGATCGCGATGCGGGCGCTTCCTTTGAGAAGAGTCCGTGTCTCTGCTGCGAAAGTCGATCCGGCGGTGCTCCTGGCGGCTTGACGTGCCTCTCACTTGCTGCTCCTTTGCATCTTGGACTGGCTCATGCGAATCGGGCTGTCCACACGGACAGCTCATTGGCTTTGCCACCAGCAGTCCCGACCTGCGCGTCATCTGCCAGATCACCATTCCGCCGCCACTGATGGGCTTGTGCTGCAAGCGCCGCCATGTCCGCCTTGAGCGTGCCGATATCGACGTCCGTCGTCCTGCGCATGTGGCAGGCAAGCTCCTGGGTGCTGGCGTCTATGCAATACGTCCCGTATTCATGCGCGCTCGACCCATTTCGTTCGAGCAGCCGGCGCAGCGGTTGCGCTCCGATGTTCGGCGACACGGCCCCGAACACACAGTAGACGAACAGGCAGCTTTCGCCGCCCAGCGGGTCGTAGCCGATGCTGAAGGCGATAT
This sequence comes from Variovorax sp. WDL1, assembly GCF_001541225.1. Classification (GTDB taxonomy): domain Bacteria; phylum Pseudomonadota; class Gammaproteobacteria; order Burkholderiales; family Burkholderiaceae_C; genus Variovorax. The sequence goes on from NZ_LMTS01000163.1 coordinate 134,440, forward strand.
CGTCGACATGCGCCATGAAGGCCACCGCTGTGTCTGGATTCGATTCGAACACAGGGGCTTCCCATCCGGCGCTGCGATAGAACGCGCACGTGAACTCGACGAAACGCCGGTGCGCCTCTTTCCTGTCTTGCATTGCATTCTCCGGGTTGCTTTTCTCTCGACGCGCGAAGCGGCGCGATCGTCACGATGTGCTGAGAGACATCGGTGGTCGTTCATTGGTAACGGGCGGGTTCACCCGGTTCCAGTGTGTGTGCGGCCGAAAGGCAGCCGCGGTGGCTTCAGTGTGCTGCCGGTCCCGGCGTAGCCGAGCGGAGCTCGTCCGCGAAGCCGGAGCGCTCCATCACCTCGAGCGGTTGCGCCTGCACCGAGTCGATGCGCAGCACGCCGCCGCGCGCCAGCACGGCCTTGTGCACCTGGCGCAGCGCGTCGAGCCCGGTCGTGTCGAGCAGGATCAGGTGCATCGCGTCGAGCACCACCGTCAGGCCGCGTGGCGCCCTCTCGATCGCTTGCACCGTCGGGTCGAGCTTGGCGGCGGCGCCGAAGAAAAGGGCCCCGTAGAGCCTGAAGGTCAGTACCGGCGGCTCCAGCGCCACCATCTCGACGCTGAACAGCTTGCTCATGCGGCGCACGAACAGCGCACATGCCAGCACGATGCCAGCCTGCACCGCCACCGTGAGGTCGAACACGACGGTGAGGAAGAAGGTCCCCAGCATCAGCACGCGGTAGTCGCGGCTGGCGCGACGCAGGACGTAGGGCGACAACTCCCGCCACTCCCCCATGTTCCAGCCGACGAAGAGCAGGATGCCGGCCAGCACCGACAGCGGCACGTGCTGGGCGAGCGGCGCGGCCAGCAGCACCACCACCAGCAGCGTGATCGCATGCACGATGCCGGCAATGGGCGAGTTCGCACCCGCGCGCACGTTGGTCACCGTGCGGGCGATGGTGCCGGTGGCCGGCATGCCGCCGAAGAAGGGCGTGACCAGGTTCGCCACGCCTTGCGCCATCAGCTCCTGGTTCGGGTCGTGGCGCGGCAGCCCGCTCACCTGGTCGGCGACACGCGCGCACAGCAGCGATTCGATCGCGCCCAGCAGCGCGATGGTGAGAGTGGGTGTCACCAGCTGCTTGACGGTTTCCCAGGTGAACTCGGGGAGTGCAAAGCTCGCCATGCCTTGCGGAATGCCTCCGAATCGGGTGCCGATGGTCTCCACCGGCAGGCTGAAGCCCCAGGACACCAGGGTGAGCGTGACGAGCGCGACGATCGGCCCCGGTACGCGCGAACCGGCGCGCACGGCGCGCAGCTCGGCGATCCGGCCCAGCACGAGGCGCACCCCGTAGCCGAAACGCGTCTTGTCGTGCAACAGCGTGGGCCATAGGAACAGCCCGACGAGGCAGGCCGAGCCGAGCCCGAAGGCGTACGGATTGAAGGAGCCGATGTGGATGGCCAGCGTGTGCAACTGCGAGAACATGTCGGCTGGCATCTTCGGGATGGTCAGCCCCAGCCAGTCCTTGAGCTGCGAGATCAGGATGAGCGCTGCGATGCCGTTGGTGAAGCCGATCACGATCGACACCGGCACGTAGCGCACCAGCGTGCCGAGCCGGAACAGCCCCATCAGGAACAGCAGCACGCCGGCGCCGGCGGTGGCGATCAGCAGATTGGCCACGCCGTAGCGCTCGACGATGCCGTAGACGATCACGATGAAGGCGCCGGCCGGCCCGCCGATCTGCACCGCCGATCCGCCCAGGGCCGCGACCAGGAAACCGGCGATGATCGCGGTCCAGATGCCGGCCTCCGGCTTGAGCCCGGAGGCGATGGCGAAGGCCATGGCCAGCGGCAGTGCCACGATACCCACCGTGAGGCCGGCGCCAAGGTCCTTGAGAAAGCGCTGTTGGTTGTAGCCCGCCAGCGCGTCGATCAGCCGGGGACGGAAGCGTGCGATCGGTGGGGGCGAACTCATGGCGCTATTGTGGACGCGCCTTCCTGCCCGGCCTCAGCGGGATTCGTCCTCGCCGGGCAGCACGGCGTCGGCCGCGGCGCCCACTGCCTTGCCGGTGATGCGCGCGGTGCCGATGGCCGCATCGGCCGCCAGGCCCACGGCGCCGGCGGTCACGCTCACCGCGGTGCTGGCCACGGTGACGACGGCACAGCCGCCCAGCGGCAGGCTGCATGCGAGGATGAGGATGGCGGACAGGGCAATGTGCTTCACGGGCAGGCTGCGCTCTGGTGGGAGGCGCGTCAGCGTACCCGCATCCCCGGCTGAGCGCCAGTCGAGGGCTCGAGCACGTAGATCCCCGGCTGCGCCTTTTCGTCGGCATGGCTGGCGGCCAGCACCATGCCTTCGGAAACGCCGAACTTCATCTTGCGCGGCGCCAGGTTCGCGACCAGCACGGTGAGCTTGCCTACCAGCTGCTCGGGCTGGTAGGCGGAGGCGATGCCGGAGAACACGTTGCGGGTGCGCCCTTCACCGGCATCGAGCGTCAGGTGCAGCAGCTTGGTGGAGCCCTCGACCTTCTGGCAGGTCACGATCCTGGCGATGCGCAGATCGATCTTCGCGAAGTCGTCGATGGTGATGGTCGGCGCGATGCCTTCGCCGCCGGGCAGGGCAGTGGCTGCGGTTGCTTCTGCCGCCGGCTCGGGCGCTTCGAACAGCTGGTCGATCTGCTTGACGTCCACGCGCTGCATGAGGTGCTTGTATTCGGCGATCGCATGGCCTTCGCCGAGCAGCCGCGCCGCATCGGCGAACACCAGCGGCTCGCTTCGCAGGAAGCCCTCGACCTGCGCCGCCAGTGCCGGCAATACCGGCTTCAGGTAGATGGTCATCAAGCGGAAGGCCTCGATGCAGGTGGTGCATACGTCGTGCAGCCGCGTCTCCATGCCGGCCTGCTTGGCCAGTTCCCAGGGCTTGTTCTGGTCCACGTACTCGTTGACCTTGTCGGCCAGCGCCATGATCTCGCGGAGTGCGCGCGCGAAGTCGCGCCCGTCGTAAAGCGCGGCGAGCGGCCGGGCGGCTTCCTGCAGCGTTGCCAGCAGCGCCGCGCCGTCGGTGCTCACGATGCCCAGCTTGCCCCCGAAGCGCTTGGCGACGAAGCCGGCCGCGCGGCTCGCGATGTTGATGTACTTGCCGATCAGGTCGGCGTTCACGCGGGCGATGAAGTCGTCGGGGTTGAAGTCGACATCCTCCACCTTGGCGTTGAGCTTGGCCGCGATGTAGTAGCGCAGCCACTCGGGGTTCATGCCGATCGAGAGGTACTTGAGCGGGTCGATGCCGGTGCCGCGGCTCTTGCTCATCTTCTCGCCCGAGACGGTGATGAAGCCGTGCACGTTCACCTGGCCGGGCGTCTTGCGGCCGCTGAACTGCAGCATCGCGGGCCAGAAAAGCGTGTGGAAGTAGACGATGTCCTTGCCGATGAAGTGCACCTGCTCCACCGCCGGATCGGCCACGAAGTCGTCGAAGCTCTGCGTGGTGCGCGAGGGCTCGTGCCAGTGGGCCGCAGCCTGTCCCTTGTCGAAATGGTTCTTCAGGCTGGCCAGGTAGCCGACGGGCGCGTCCAGCCAGACATAGAAGTACTTGCCCGGCGCATCCGGGATCTCGATGCCGAAGTAGGGCGCCTCGCGCGAGATGTCCCAGTCGGCCATGCCGGCCTCGAACCACTCGCTGGCCTTCTTGGCCATCTCGGGTTGCAGCTTGCCGTCCTGGGTCCAGGCCTTGAGGAAGTCGACCACCTTCGGGTCGGAAAGCTTGAAGAAGAAGTGCTCGGAGCTTCGCAGCTCGGGGGCCGCGCCGGTCAGCGTCGAATAGGGGTTGATGAGCTCGGTGGGCGCATACACGCTGCTGCACACCTCGCAGGAGTCGCCGTACTGGTCCTTGGCGTGGCACACCGGGCATTCGCCCTTGATGTAGCGGTCGGGCAGGAACATGCCCTTCACCGGATCGTAGAACTGCTCGATGGTGCGCGCGGCAATCATGTCCGCCGCCTTGAGCTTCCTGTAGATGCCCTGGGCCAGTTCGGTGTTCTCCGGGCTGTCGGTGGAGTGCCAGTTGTCGAAGCGGATGTGGAAGCCGTCGAGGTATTCCTTGCGGCCGGCCGCAATCTCGCCGACGAATTCCTGGGGCGTCTTGCCGGCCTTCTCGGCCGCGATCATGATCGGCGCGCCGTGCGCATCGTCTGCGCCCACGAAGTGCACCATATGGCCCTGCATGCGCTGGAACCGCACCCAGATGTCGGCCTGGATGTATTCCATGATGTGGCCGACGTGGAACTTGCCATTGGCATACGGCAGGGCGGTGGTGACGAAGAGCTTGCGCTGGGGCATCGAGGGGCGCTTTCTGCGGGAACGGACGGGAGCCGGCGGCCGTGCGGCCGGCGGGAGGGGCATTTTAGGCGGCGCACGGCGCTTACACTTTGGCCCCCTTTCCGAGCCGCTGCCATGACCTCTGCCCTGCCGATCCTGTCCGCCGTCGAAACACGCGTCCTCGGCGTGCTGGCCGAGAAGCAGCGCACCGTGCCCGACAGCTACCCGCTGACGCTCAACACCCTGGTGTCCGGCTGCAACCAGAAGACCAGCCGCAACCCGCTGATGGAGCTGTCCGAGACCGAGGCCCAGGCCGCGCTGGACAGCCTCAAGGGCTACAGCCTCGTCATGGAATCGAGCGGCGGACGCGTCGCGCGCTACGAGCACAACATCGAGCGCGTGCTGCGCGTGCCCTCCCAGTCGACCATCCTGCTGACAGTGCTGATGCTGCGCGGCCCGCAGACCGCCGGCGAACTGCGCATCGCCAGCGAGCGGATGCACAACTTCGCCGACATCTCCTCGGTCGAAGCCTTCCTGGACGAGCTGGCCGAGCGGCCGGCCGGCGCGCTGGTCGTGAAGCTGGGGCGGCTGCCGGGGGCACGCGAGAGCCGCTGGATGCACCTGCTGGCCGGTCCGCCGTTGGAACATATGTTGGAGACTGCGGGAGCGCCGGCGGGCCGCGGCGATGCTTCGCTGGGCGAGGTGGCCGCGCTGAAGGCCAACGTCGCCCGCCTCGAGGCCGAGGTCGCGGCCCTCAAGGCGTTGACCGCGCGCATCTGTTCGGAACTGGGCATCGCGGACCAGGCCTGAGCCCGGCGCGTGGACGCGCTCGTGGTCGAGGCCATGGCCGTCAGCAAGGACAGCCTGTAGCAGACGCTGGGCCTGCCCCGGGCCAAGGTCTTGTTGCAGGGACGAGTCCCCGTATGTCCTCGGCTTGCCCGCCTGGTGGGCCAGGCGCAGGCCGCCTGGGTGCCCGCGCTGCCCTGTAGGGTCAACCGGCGGCCGGCGGGCGCCCCCTCGGCACCGCACTAGACTACCCGCCATCAGGAGCCCCCATGACCGTTACACCCCAGGCGCTCACCGAAGCGCTCAAGTCCGTCCTCGACCCCAACACGGGCAAGGACTTCGTCAGCACCAAGTCGCTGAAGAACCTCCAGATCCACGAGGGCGACGTCTCGTTCGACATCGAGCTCGGCTACCCCGCCAAGAGCCAGGCCCCGGCGCTGCGCAAGGCGCTGGTCGCGGCGGCGAAGACCGTGCCCGGCGTCGAGAACGTCTCGGCCAACATCGCCACCAAGGTGATCAGCCATGCGGTGCAGCGTGGCGTGCAGCTGATGCCCAACGTCAAGAACATCATCGCCGTGGCCTCGGGCAAGGGCGGGGTGGGCAAGAGCACCACTGCCGCCAACCTCGCGCTCGCGCTAGCGGCCGAAGGGGCCAGCGTCGGCCTGCTCGATGCCGACATCTACGGCCCCAGCCAGCCGATGATGCTGGGCATCTCGCGCCGGCCGGAGAGCGAGGACGGCAAGACCATGGAGCCGCTGGAGAACCACGGCGTGCAGGTGATGTCCATCGGCTTCCTGGTCGACCAGGACGAGGCCATGATCTGGCGCGGCCCCATGGCCACGCAGGCGCTGGAGCAGCTCCTGCGCCAGACCAACTGGAAGGACCTCGACTACCTGATCGTCGACATGCCTCCGGGCACCGGCGACATCCAGCTCACGCTGTCGCAGCGCGTGCCGATGACCGGCGCGGTGATCGTCACCACGCCGCAGGACATCGCGCTGCTCGACGCCAGGAAGGGCATCAAGATGTTCGAGAAGGTGGGCGTGCCCATCCTCGGCATCGTGGAGAACATGGCGGTGCACGTGTGCTCCAACTGCGGCCACGTCGAGCACATCTTCGGTGCCGAGGGCGGCAAGAAGATGGCCGAGCAATACGACATGGCCTACCTGGGCGCGCTGCCGCTGGACATCAACATCCGGCTGCAGGCCGACAGCGGCAAGCCGACGGTGGTGGCCGATCCCGATGGCGAAGTGGCGGGCATCTACAAGGCGGTCGCGCGGCGGGTCGCAGTGGGCATCGCCGAGAAGGCCAAGGACTTCTCGGCCAAGTTCCCCACCATCACGGTCAGCAAGAACACGTGACCCCGGCTGCATGAACCTGCTCGCGTCGATGCGCTACCTGGTCGCGCTGAGCGAGCACCGCCATTTCGGCCGCGCCGCGCAGGCCTGCTACATCACGCAGCCGGCGCTGTCGAATGCGCTGCGCGCGCTGGAGTCCGAGTTCGGCGTGGTGATCGTCAAGCGCGGGCGCACCTACGCCGGTCTCACGCACGAGGGCGAGGCGGTGCTGGCCGCGGCGCACCGCATGCTGCACGAGAACGAGGTGCTGCAACAGCTGCTCAAGAGCGAGGAGGCGCATCCGCGCGGCGGCCTGCGCATGGCCGCCGTGCCGACCGCGATTCCCATGCTGGCGCGTTTTGCGGCACGGCTGCAGGCGCGGCATCCGGGCATCGCGCCGACCGTGCTGTCGATGAGCTCGCTGGAGCTCGAGACCGGGCTGGAGAACCTGTCGCTGGACATCGCGCTCGGCTACACGGAGCGCATGCACCTGCGCGAGGTCAAGCTCACGGCCTGGCCGCAGAGCATCGAACACTATTTCTTGCTGCGCCGCGGCAAGGAAGCCGAGGCGGCGGCCCTGCGCATCGGCGCCCCCGTGGGCTGGGCCGAGGCGGCGCGCCTGCCGCTGTGCCTGCTGACGCCCGAGATGCACAACCGCGCCATCGTGGACCAGGCCTTCGCGTCGGCGGGCGCCACCGTCGCGCCGGCCATAGAAACCAACTCGGTGCTGACGCTCGCGCTCAGCGTTATGTCGGGCGAGGTCTGCGCAGTGCTGCCCGGTGCCATGGTGGACGCGGTGCGCGGCCAGGGCGCCCTCGAGGCGCTGCCCCTGGTGGCGCCGGAGGTGCGCACGCCGATCGGCTTCATGACCCAGACGGCCGTGCGACCCTCCCGCGCGCTCGATGCCGCGCTGGCGATGCTGCAGGAGCCCGGCTGGCGCGCCGAGGTGGCGGCCCACAGCGGCTCGCTCGGCGCCTCCAGCGGCGCCTCCTCGGCGATGGCCCGGGTCGGCGGCTAGACGAGCGATTTCGCGTTGGTGAGCACGTAGTCGCAGGCCTGGGTCTTGAGCTTGGCACCCAGGCTCTTGAGGTTGAGCGAAGCGCCGTCGCTGCCTTGCAGCAGGCCCTTGCTCCCATTGGCGAACCCCGTCTGCTGCGCCTTGTTGCCGGTGACCATGCCCAGCAGCTTGTCCTTGACGCCGCCGGCCGCGTTGTTGCTCAGGTAGTTGTTCTTGATGCAGTACTGGAGCACGCCGGCTGCATTGCCCATGCTGCTCGCTCCGATGGCGGGCATCGAAATGCCGAGGCTCTTGGCGAGCGCGGCGCCCGCGGCCCCCGTCGTTCCGGCATTGCCGGCGGTGCCCGACTCGGTTCCTGCCTTCGCGCCGCCCAGGTTGTCCTTGAGCGCATCGAGCATCTGGTTCTGGGCAAAGCCCGCCTGCGCAAGGGCCAGCAGCGCGGCGGTGGCCACTATCGATGGAAAGTGCATGATCGTCTCCAGCGGAGCCTGATGCCCCGTCCGGGTCAGGATAGCGCGAAAGGTCTGCGCAGGGCTGCGCGCCGCTGGCGGCCTTCATTTTCGAATTGAATCACTCCATGTGCGGATTCAATTTGCCAAGCGCCGCCGGGCGCTCCACAGTGCAGCCGAGGCATCCCGCCGTCGACGGCCGAGGCAATGAACCACCCAGGCACCCAGAACGAGATCCAGGCGATTCCACTCGCCACCCCCGACCAGTTGCGTGAGCGCATCCGGCGCAAGAGCAAGCTCAAGGGGCGCCAGCCCGAGGCGGAGGCGCTGCGGGAAGTGCGCGAGCTCCTCGGCCCGAAGCCCGACGGCGGCTGGCCCCGCGACCTTCTCATCGAGCACCTGCACCGGCTCAACGACGCCAGCCTCGGCCTGCACGACCGGCACCTGGTGGCGCTGGCCTCGCTCACGAACATCCCGATGGCCGAGGTCTACGAGGTCGCGACCTTCTATCACCACTTCGAGATCCTGCGCGGCGACGAGCAGGCGCCCGGCCTCACCGTGCGCGTGTGCGACGGACTGGCCTGCGAGCTGGCGGGCGCCCGGGACCTGCTGGCGCGGCTGCCTGCGCTGCTCGGTGCGGCGGGCCGCCAGGACGTGCGCGTGATCTCCGCGCCCTGCATCGGCCGCTGCGAGCAGGCGCCCGCCGCGGCTGTCCACCAGCGCGCCGTGCCGATGGCGAACGCGGACAAGATCCTGCTGGCGCTGGAATCTGCGCTGCCGCCACGCGAGACCGGGCATTTCGAGCCCTCGGACTTCGCCGAAAAAAGCGTGACGCCGCCGCTCGACGCGGTGCAGACGCTGCCTCCCTTCACCGACTACGCCACCTACCGCGCCAACGGCGGCTACGCCCTTGCCGCGGCGCTGGTCAACGGCGAGCAGGACGCGCAGGCCGTGGTCCAGGCCATGGAAGACTCCGGCCTGCGCGGCCTCGGCGGCGCGGGCTTCCCGGCGGGGCGCAAGTGGCGCATCGTGCGCGAGCAGCCGGCGCCCCGGCTCATGGCAGTCAACATCGACGAGGGCGAGCCCGGCACCTTCAAGGACCGCGCCTACCTCGAGCGCGATCCACACCGCTTCCTCGAAGGCCTGCTGATCGCGGCGCAGGTCGTGGGCACCGAGGCCTGCTACATCTACCTGCGGGACGAATACCACGACTGCCGCGCGCTGCTGGAGGCCGAGTTGGCCAGGCTTCGGGCCGATCCGCCCTGCGAGTTGCCGCGCATCGAGCTCAGGCGCGGCGCCGGCGCCTACATCTGCGGCGAGGAGTCCGCGATGATCGAGAGCATCGAGGGCAAGCGCGGCGAGCCCCGCATGCGCCCGCCCTACATCGCGCAGGTCGGCCTGTTCGGCCGGCCCACGCTGGAGCACAACTTCGAGACCCTCTACTGGGTCCGCGACATCGTCCAGCGGGGCCCCCAGTGGTTCAGCGGCTTCGGCCGCCACGGGCGCAAGGGGCTGCGCAGCTTCAGCGTGAGCGGGCGGGTGAAGCAGCCCGGCGTCAAGCTCGCACCTGCGGGCATCACGGTGCAGGAGCTGATCGACGAGTACTGCGGCGGCATGATGGACGGCCACCAGCTCTACGCCTACCTGCCCGGCGGCGCCTCGGGCGGCATCCTGCCGGCCCGCATGAACGACATCCCGCTGGACTTCGACACCCTGCAGCCCCACGGCTGCTTCATCGGCTCCGCCGCCGTGATGGTGCTGAGCCAGCACGACAAGGCGCGCGATGCGGCGCGCAACGTGATGCGCTTCTTCGAGCACGAGAGCTGCGGCCAGTGCACGCCCTGCCGCGTGGGCACGGCCAAGGCCGCGGCGCTGATGGAGGCGCCGGTGTGGGACCAGGCCACGCTGGAGGACCTGGCGCAGGTCATGGGCGATGCATCGATCTGCGGGCTCGGCCAGGCGGCGCCCAATCCGATCCGCTGCATCCAGAAGTACTTTCCGCAGGAGATCGAATGAACGCGCCCGCCAAGCTGAACGAACTGATGCCGCAGACCGTCGAGTTCACGCTCGACGGGCGGGCGGTCCAGGCCTTCGAGGGCGAGAGCATCCTGCAGGCCGCGCAGCGGCATGGGGTCGAGATCCCGCGGCTTTGCTACAAGGAAGGGCTGCGGCCCGACGGCAATTGCCGGTCCTGCGTGGTGGAGCTGAAAGGAGAGCGCGTGCTGGCGCCGAGCTGCTGCCGCAACGTGACCGCCGGGATGGAGGTGCAGGCCACGAGCGAGCGGGCGCGCAAGAGCCAGCGGATGGTGGTCGAGATGCTGCTGTCCGACATGCCCGACGCGGGGTACAAGTGGAACGATGAAGGTGTTGGAGAGGCAGCCGTCGGCGAAGCGGTTGGCCAGCATGGCGAACTCAGCGAATGGGCCGAGCGCCTCGAAGTGAACGTCCGCCCCGCGCTCAAGGCACTGCGGCGCGAACAGCCGGCCGCCGACATCTCCCACCCCGCCATGGCCGTCAACCTCGACGCCTGCATCCAGTGCAACCGCTGCGTGCGCGCCTGCCGCGAAGAGCAGGTCAACGACGTCATCGGCTACGCCCTGCGCGGGGCCGCATCCAGGATCGTCTTCGACCTCGACGACCCGATGGGCGACAGCACCTGCGTGGCCTGCGGCGAATGCGTGCAGGCCTGCCCCACCGGCGCCCTGATGCCCAAGAGCCACATCGGCTCGCAGCAGGTCGACCGCAAGGTCGACTCCGTCTGCCCCTTCTGCGGCGTGGGCTGCCTGATCACCTACAACGTCAAGGACGAGAAGATCGTCAGCGTCGACGGCCGCGACGGCCCGGCCAACCATGGCCGGCTCTGCGTCAAGGGCCGCTTCGGCTTCGACTACGCGCACCATCCGCAGCGCCTCACCAAGCCGCTGATCCGCAAGGCCGGCGTGCCCAAGGGCTTCAGCGACGCACCGCGCCCCGGCGACTGGCGCGACACCTTCCGCGAGGCCAGCTGGGAAGAGGCGCTCGAACTCGCGGCCGGCAAGCTCAAGGATCTGCGCGACACGCATGGCAACAAGGCGCTCGCCGGCTTCGGCTCCGCCAAGGGCAGCAACGAAGAGGCCTACCTGTTCCAGAAGCTGGTGCGCACCGGCTTTCGCAGCAACAACGTCGACCACTGCACGCGCCTGTGCCATGCCTCCAGCGTGGCGGCCCTGCTCGAAGGCGTGGGCTCGGGCGCGGTGAGCAACCAGGTCAACGACGTGGAGCACGCGGACCTGATCTTCATCATCGGCTCCAACCCGACCGCCAACCACCCGGTCGCCGCGACCTGGATGAAGAACGCCGCCAAGCGCGGCGCGAAGATCGTGCTCGCCGATCCGCGCGTCACCGACATCGGCAGGCACGCCTGGCGCACCCTGCAGTTCAAGGCCGACACCGACGTGGCCATGCTCAACGCGCTGATCCACACGGTCATCGACGAGGGCCTGGTCGACGAGACCTTCGTGCGCGATCGCGCCAGCAACTTCGAGGCGCTGCGCGAGAACGTCAAGGGCTACAGCCCCGAGGCCATGGCGCCGATCTGCGGCATTCCCGCCGAGACGCTGCGCGAGGTGGCGCGCGCCATTGCCACGGCCAAGGGCGCGATGGTGCTGTGGGGCATGGGCATCAGCCAGCACGTGCATGGCACCGACAACGCACGCTGCCTGATCGCGCTGGTCACCGTCACCGGCCAGATCGGCAAGCCCGGCTCGGGCCTGCATCCGCTGCGCGGCCAGAACAACGTGCAGGGGGCGAGCGACGCCGGGCTGATCCCGATGATGTTCCCCAATTACCAGCGCGTGGACAACGCCGAGGCGCATGCGTGGTTCGAGGACTTCTGGGGCGTGCCGCTGGACGAGAAGCCCGGCTACACGGTGGTCGAGATCATGCACAAGGCGCTGGCGCCGGAGGACGACCCGCACAAGATCCGCGGCATGTACATCATGGGCGAGAACCCCGCGATGAGCGACCCGGACCTCAACCATGCGCGCCACGCACTCGCGAGCCTGGAGCACCTGGTGGTGCAGGACATCTTCATGACCGAGACCGCGTGGCTGGCCGACGTGGTGCTGCCCGCCAGCGCCTGGCCCGAGAAGACCGGCACGGTGAGCAACACCGATCGCATGGTGCAGCTGGGCAAACGGGCGCTGGATCCGCCGGGCGACGCCAAGCCCGACTTGTGGATCGTTCAGCAGATCGCGCAGCGCATGGGCCTGTCGTGGAACTACGAAGGCGAGGAATGCGGCGTCGCCGCGGTCTATGAGGAAATGCGCCAGGCCATGCACGCCGCCATCAGCGGCATCAGCTGGGAGCGGCTGCAGCGCGAGTCCAGCGTGACCTACCCCTGCCTGAGCGCCGACGATCCGGGCCAGCCGACCGTCTTCATCGACAGCTTCCCGACTGCGGACGGCCGCGTGAAGCTGGTGCCGGCCGACATCATCCCGGCCGACGAGCGGCCCGACGCGCAGTACCCCTTCGTGCTGATCACCGGCCGCCAGCTGGAGCACTGGCACACCGGCAGCATGACGCGCCGCGCGACGGTGCTCGACGCGCTGGAGCCCATGGCCACGGCGTCGATGAACCAGGGCGATATCGATGCGCTGGGCTTGAAGGCGGGCGACGTGATCACCATCCGCTCGCGCCGTGGCGAGGTGGCGATCCACGTGCGGCGCGACGACGGCACACCGAATGGCGCGGTCTTCGTGCCCTTCGCGTACTACGAAGCTGCTGCCAACCTGATGACCAACGCAGCGCTCGACCCGATGGGAAAGATTCCCGAGTTCAAGTACTGCGCGGTGCAGGTCCTGGCGGGCGGAACGCCCATAGCGGCGGCGGGCTACGGGACCGGGGCGGTGGAGGCTGCCGCGCATTGAGGAAGGCAGGGGGCATGAGCCCGATGCGCGTGTCCTGCTGCCCTGAACAGGATTGCCGGCAGCACGCCGCGCAATAGCCGCGGCGCCGTGTCCACATCTGGCGCATCGGCTATCGTCGGGCGCATGAACCCGCCTTCCGGTCCCCCCATCGACGCTGGCGCGCGCCCCTCGCTCGAAGTCGCGGTCGTGATGCGACGTGAACGGTTGCACGGACCCTCGAGCCATTGGCAGCCCTGGCGCTGGACGCTCGAGGGCGTCGTGCCCGACGAGCCCGGCTTCGGCAGCGCGCCGCGCCTGCTGGAGCAGGACGACGAATTGCAGCGCTGGCTGCATCCGGGCTTCAAGGTCGAATTGTTTCGCGACGACACCGACGGCTACCAACTGAACGCGACCACACCCATGCCGGGCTGGTTTGTGCTGTGGCGCCTTGAAGAGGAGGCGACCGTGGCGCCGGAGCCGATCGCGCGCCCGTTGGTGGTGACGCTCAGCTACAACGAGGCCGGCCGCTGGCTGGATGCGCAGGAGAACGTCGAGCAGGTGCCGGCGCCGCCGGAGGTGGTCGAATGGCTGCGCACCTGGGTCGACGAGCATCACGTGGCCGAACCCAGGCGCCGACAGCGGCCGCAGAGCTTCAGGCCGCTGGTCGACCGCTTCGGCAATGCGGCCAGTATTTCGACCGAGAAGAAGCGCGGGCGGGGAGCGGGCGATGTCTGAAGGGTTCTTCGAGCGGTGGTCGCGGCGCAAGCAGCAGGTGAGGGAAGGGGAGGTGCCGGAGGAGGCGGTGGTGCCTTCGGAGCCTGCGCCGGTTGCGCAGGCTGCGCGCCCCCAACCCACCCCCGTTCCGGAAGCGGAGACAGAAACTCCGGTGGCGCCGACGCTTGCAGATATCGAAGGCCTGACCCCCGAATCCGACTTCAAGCCCTTCCTTGCCGGCAACGTCGCGCCCGAGGTCAAGAACGCCGCACTCAAGAAGCTGTTCGCCGATCCGCACTTCAATGTCATGGATGGCCTCGACACCTACATCGACGACTATTCCGTTTCGACCCCGGTGCCCGAGAGCGTCCTGCGCCAGATGGCCAGCGCGAAGTTCATGAAGCTGTTCGAGGAACAGCCCGACAAAAACCCTGAGGGCGACGCAATGCCGGACGTGGCACAGTCGACCCCCACGGATCCCGTTCCCAGCCAGCCGGTTGCCGCCGATGTGCAGCCGACACGCCAAGAAGCCGATGACCACCACGCTGATCTGCGACTGCAACAAGACGATGCCGCTCGAGCCGAAGACCCTCGGCGCGGCGCTGGCTGAAACACTGCCCCTGCATTCCACGCTGTGCCGCCGTGAGGCGCCGGCTTTCCAGCGCGCGATCCAGTCCGGCGACGACGTGGTGGTCGCCTGCACGCAGGAGAAACGCCTGTTCGGCGAGCTCGCGCAGCAGACGCCCGGCGCCGAGTCGCCGATCCGCTTCGTCAACATCCGCGAAACCGGCGGCTGGAGCCGCGATGCGGCGGGCGCCAGCCCCAAGATCGCGGCGCTGCTCGCGCAGGCCCGGCTGCCGGAGCCCGAGCCGGTCGGCATCGTCAGCTACAAGAGCCAGGGCCGGGTGCTGGTGGTCGGCGCGCTCGACGAGGCGGAGCGCGTGGCTGCGCTGCTGGCCGATACGCTGGAGGTCACGATCTTCTCGCGCGGCCCCGGCAGCACAGGCGGCGCGCAGGAACGCCGCTGGCCCGTGGTCGCCGGCCGCATCGATGCGCTCGCCGGCTGGCTCGGCGCCTTCCAACTGCGCTGGACGCGCGACAACGCGATCGACCTCGACCTCTGCACCCGCTGCAATGCCTGCCTGGTGGCCTGCCCCGAACAGGCGATCGGCCTGGACTACCAGATCGACAACGCGAAGTGCCAGTCGCACCGCGACTGCGAGCGCGCCTGCACCGTGGCCGGCGCCATCGACTTCAGCCGCCCGGCCGAGGCCCTCGAGGCCGGCTTCGACCTGGTGCTCGACCTCGGCGAGGCGCCGCTGATCGACTGGCACGCGCCGCCGCAGGGCTACTTCCACCTGCGCGGCGGCCTGGCGAATGCGCTCGCGCCTTCGACCCTGCTGCAGCTGCGCGAGCTGGTGGGCGAGTTCGAGAAACCGAAGTTCTTCGACTACCGCCAGAAGCTCTGCGCCCACAGCCGCAACGAGCAGGTGGGCTGCAACGCCTGCATCGAGGTCTGCTCGGCCCATGCGGTGAGCAGCGACAAGGGGCGCCAGCGCATCGTCGTCAACCCGAACCTCTGCGTCGGCTGCGGCGCCTGCACCACCGTGTGTCCGACCGGCGCGCTGGCCTACGCCTATCCGCATGCGCCCGACCAGGGGACGCGGCTGCGCACGCTGCTCTCCACCTATGCGGTGGCGGGCGGGCGCGATGCGGTCCTGCTGCTGCACGGCCGCGAAGGCGGCCAGGCCCTGATCGAGAAGTTGGGCCGCGAGGCGCGCCTCGGCCGCGCGCAGGGCGTCCCGGCACAGGTGATTCCGGTCGGGCTCTGGCACGCGGCGAGCACCGGCATCGACCTGTGGCTGAGCGCCATTGCCTTCGGCGCCTCGCAAGTGGCGGTGCTGGCCACCGGCGAGGAGGCGCCCGCGTACATCGATGCGCTGCGCGCGCAGATGAACATCGCGCAGGCCGTGCTCGCGGGCCTGGGCTACGCCGGCACGCATTTCCGGCTGATCGAGGCGGGCGAGCCCGCCGCGCTGGACCAGGCGCTGGCGCAACTGCGCGAGGCGCAACCGCAACGCCCGGCGGCGCCGGCGCGCTTCGCGGTCGGCGCCGAGAAGCGCAGCACCCTCGAACTCGCGCTGGACCACCTCGTGGATGCCGCCCCGGCCATGAAGACCGGCCGCGACTCGCCGCTCGCCATCGCGCTGCCAGCGGCCTCGCCCTACGGCGCCATCGACGTCGACAAGAACAAGTGCACGATGTGCCTGGCCTGCGTGAGCGCCTGCCCGGCGAGCGCCCTGCAGGACAACCCCAACGCGCCGCAGCTGCGCTTCGTCGAGAAGAACTGCGTGCAGTGCGGCCTGTGCGCAAGCACCTGCCCCGAGGATGCGATCTCGCTCGTGCCGCGGCTGCTCGTGGCGCCCGAGCGCAGCCAGCCGGTGGTCCTCAACGAAGCGAAGCCCTGGCGCTGCATCCGCTGCGACAAGCCCTTCGGCACCCAGAAGGCCATCGAGGCCATGCTCGGCAAGCTGGCCGGCCACGCGATGTTCCAGGGCGAGGCGCTGGAGCGCCTCAAGATGTGCAGCGACTGCCGGGTCATCGACCTGTACAGCGCCTCCAACGAACTCAAGATCACGCAGCTATGAGCCGCAGGGCCGTTCCCAAGGCGAATACCGCGGCGCTTTGCGCGGAGGTTTTTTGATGAGCGAGAGCTTCCCTGCCACTTCAGCGCTCGACGAGGAACTCGCGCGCGCGGAGCTCTACGGGCTGCTCGCGCGGCTCTGGTATGCCGCCCCCGACGCCGAGCTGCTCGCCGCCTTCCAGGTCGCGCCCACCGAGGCGCCGGCCGCCGGCGCCTTTCTGGAGGAGCCCTGGCGCCAGCTGGTGGGCGTGGCGCGCGGCCTCGACGCGGCAGCGGTGCGTGACGAGTACGACGCGCTCTTCGGCGGCATCGGCAAGCCCGATGTGTACCTGTTCGGCTCGCACTATCTCAGCGGTTTCCTCAACGACAAGCCGCTTGCGCGCCTGCGCGGCGACCTGGACCGGCTGGGCCTCGCGCGCGAGCAGGCGGTGTCGGAGACCGAGGATCACGTGGCCTGCCTGTTCGAGGTGATGCGCTACCTGATCGCGGGCGAGGACGTCGCGGTGGCCAACCTCACGCAGCAGCAGGCCTTCTTCGCCACGCATGTGCAGCCGTGGATGCCCGCCATGTGCGATGCGGTGGCGCAGCATCCGAAGGCGCATTTCTATGGCGCCTTGTCTGCGTTGACGCGGGCCTTTGCCGAGGTAGAGGCTCAGGGTTTCGACATGCTGGATTAGCCTGCCCTGAAGCTCAGCGCAGCTGGTGAGCTGTGTCGTAAGCCCGCCCTGTCTGCCCTGTGTGCCCTGTCTGACATGGGATCGATGCTGTCCGCCCGATACGGGCGCGTTGCGGCATTGCAGAGGCTCGCTGGGTTACCGCTGCACTTCTTGCGGAGGCCTCCGACTTCGGTCTTGCTCCGCCGGGCGATTCTGAAGTTTGTTCGCTGCAGCAGCCTCACCAGAGATGAGGCATGTATCGTCGCGCGAGTCCGAATCCGGGAAGCAGCTGGGGATGCCTTGTTCTCCATCGAGCGTGATTTGTCATTCGAGGCTGCCTTCAATCGCCGAGGTGGATAAATGGAACCTGACCCTCATGACGTCGCACAACCCGGAGCGAGCCCCATGCCCTGGCTCACCCCCCACGACATCGAAGTCGCCTTCAACGAGGCAACCAATGCCGAGCCGGAACTGGGCACAGTCACGTCGCTGGACAACTCAAGCTGGCTGATTGAACTGGCTAGCGGGGACGACATCCTGGCCGAATGGGTCACCAGTCCGCCGCGCCTGGTATTTACCACCGCTCTCGGCCGGCTCGAACCCGAGCATGAATTGCTGGCCTACAAGCTTGCGTTGACCTACAACGCCCAGGGGCATCACAACGGCACACTGCGTTTGGGGCGCGACCACGAAGACGGCGATCTGCTGCTCATGGCCGATATGTACCCGACCGATTCAGCCGTATCTGGGCTAGCGCAAGAGTTGATGCGTTTAGAAGCCTCCCGCGTGCTTTGGGAGGCAGCGCTCCAAGGCATAAGGCACAGTGAACCGGACGAGCCCTCAGGCATCGATGCCGCAGGGTTGCGCATTTGACTCACCGCAAATCTCACCACGATTTTCCCTAATCTCTATCATTCATTTTTTGCATATGACCCCTCGAATTTCTGCCTCCAAGATCGCTCTCGGCGCGACATCCCTGCGTCAGCCCGCCCAGAAAACCGGGCCAAGCGAGAAATCTTTAAACAGAGTCGTCAAAGAAAAGGTTTCTTTCAGGAGACGCTGGAATGAGCTGATGAATCCAAAGAAGGCTTTCGACGAGACCGTGAGAAACAATCTCAAAGGTCTTCTTGCAAAGGCGCAAAACAACGCCCTGCTCGTTGATGTTGACGACGTGCAGACATCTCTCCACGCATTGAAAAACTACATCGATGACAGCAAGACACCGCTGGAAAAATCGAAGTACATGCCGCATGTGGAAGTTGTGAAAAAAGCCATTGCGCTTATTGAAATTCAAGAATGCAAAACCGCCGTAAAAGAAGCCGGGCGCGCCCGGGGGACCCAAAATAACCGAGTACATAATGGGGTACTTCCATCGGTTCAGCGAATTCGCCAGGACCTGATGGAAGTCAATCTTGACGGGCAAGGTCAAAGCAAATTCACTCGATTTGAAAAATCTGTCAGCTTACTTAAGGAAGGCTGGGACCGGAAAGTAGAAGCGGCACGAGACAAATCGACGTCGCCGAGCAACCCACAAGGTAAAACAGATAAAAAGCTGGAACGGAACAACGCTCGGCGCTTGAACCTACAGAAGAAGATAAAGCAGCGCGAGGCTCAGCGCTTCTTGAATGCGATGGGGAATCTGGCTCCGCTGGAAGGCATGCAGCTGATTCCGGCAAAATACCGACTCCAACATCTTCCCGAGGCTTCTGGTGTCGAAGAAACCTTGAACAAAGGCGAGGTGAAGCTTAGGCACCTGCAGGAGGCCCCGCTTCAATTTGTGAACGATCTTGAGAAGAGTGCCAAGAATCTAGTAGCGGAAATGGATGCTTTCTACGCCGACCTCCAGCAAGAACGTACCGAGCTCGAAGGGAAAATAAAACAGAGCGGTGATCAAATTCAGAAAAAAAATCTTCAAAGCAAGCCTGACAACCTTGAGCTTCGTGCCACGCAGCAATTTCGTCAAGAATTTGCCACCTTCGTGGAAACATACGATCGCTGCGTAGACGCCTTGTTTTCCCTTGGAAAGCAGCTCACGCAAGGCAGCGCCCTGTCCGAACAATTGCGACCAAGCGAATATGGAGAAATGCGAAGATATGGCTTTGCAATTTTGTCATTGATCGAGGAACTGACGTCTGAGGAAAATCTTTGCGGTGAGATCTACCTGCTGTCCAAAAAAGGCATGAACTCCCTTCTCGACGCCAGCGAAGTTCTCGGACTCTTTACGAAGACCGCAAAGCTCAACGACGCCGAACCGTCGGAGCATATCGAATTGCCTCCTGCCGACAGGATGAACCCTATGAGCGAGGAAGAGCGCGCGCTTTTGGACCGAGAAGAATATGTTCCCGCAGCGTTTGGTAAAATGACGATCGAGCCCGCCAAACGCAATGGCAAGCCAGGTGGCTTGAGTGTGGATGATTTGATGAGAAACGAACAACTTCGGAAAGCGAATATTCCCGAGAAAATTGGCGCAAGACGTCTCGATCGTCAGATGAAAGATCGTTTCATCGAAGGGGCGAAGGAAAAAAGGGAACGGGCGATCGATGGCCTCTTGGATCAAATGCTCAAAGGGGTGTCGTCCTTTGAACCGGGCAATAAGGCATTGGAGAGTTGAACCGATAATAGCCCGCGGGCCGACTACGAAAGCGAGTGGCAGGTCTACCAGCCCAGTGGACGGCATTCTTTAAACATATTGACCTTTCTACCCCCGAGCAACATCCGGGGGTAAGGCGTTGGCTGGCGTCGATAGCAAGGCTCTTCAAGGCTTTTGCCTGGTGCTTACGACAAGTCCAAGAAAGTTCGCCGCTATTATTGAAACTGTCATCGCCGAGGCAGTCGACACGACAGCAGCGATGACATGGGCAATATTGATTTCCTGCCCGCAGATTTGAGTCATTGACGCATCTGGCGGTAGCTCATTCGGAGCGACTTCCTCAACGCCAAGGCGCTTGCGCGCCCGCGCGGCGACCTGCGGCTGGGCCTGATGCGCGAGCAGGCGCGGTCCGAGACCGACGACCACTTGGTCTGCATGTTCAAGGTAACGCGCTACCTGATCGCGGGCGAGACGTCGCTGTCGCGACCTGACCCGGCAGCAGGGCCTTCTTTACCACCCATGCGCAGCCCTGGATGCCTGCCTTGTGCGATGCGGAGGCGCAGCATCCGGAGGCGCGTTTCTATACCGCTCTTGGCCTCATTGACCCGCCCCTTTGGCGAGGTCGAGGCCCAGGCCTCCGACACGCCGGAGTGAGGCCAACGCCAACCCAAGGGCCTTTCCATTGCCGTGGTATTAGGGTCTGGACTAGTATCCAAACATATGTAACTGGTTTCATATCCAGTTTTGATGAGCCACTCCTGGAGAAGATATGCAGGACAGCCAAGCCGCCGGCACCAAGCCGGCGTCCCGCCGGGGTTTTTTCCTGGGCGCCGCCTCGGTCGGCGCAGCCGCAGCTGCCGTCACGGTGCTGCCCAAGGTTGTCGAGGCGCCAGCCTCCGCCGCTACTCCCGCCCCCAAACCCGCGCCCGACAAGGGCGGCGGCTACAGCCTGAGCGAACACGTCAAGCGCTACTACCAGTCCACTTCGGCCTGAGGAACGACACACCATGCTGCTGACCCGCAAGTCGACCGTCACCGTGCGTGACGGCGAATCGATTCACGCCTCTTCGCCTTCGTCCGCCTCGCCTTTCGTCCACAGCCTGCGACGTGGCCTCTCCAACGCCCTGCCGACCATGGACCGGCGCGCCTTCCTGCGGCGCTCGGGCCTCGGGGTCGGCGTCGGCCTGGCCGCCGGCCAGCTCACGCTGATGCGCAAGGCGCAGGCCGTCGAGGGCAGGCCCGCAGCCGTCGGCGCGGGCAAGATCGAGGTCCGGCGCACCGTCTGCACCCACTGCTCGGTCGGCTGCGCCTCCGACGCCGTGGTCGAGAACGGCGTCTGGGTCCGGCAGGAGCCGGTCTTCGACTCGCCGCTCAACCTGGGTGCCCACTGCGCCAAGGGTGCCGCGCTGCGCGAGCACGGCCACGGCGAGTACCGGCTGCGCTACCCGATGAAGCTGGTCGACGGCAAGTACCAGCGCATCGGCTGGGACCAGGCGCTCGACGAGATCACCGCCAGGCTCAAGGAGCTGCGCCAGGCCAGCGGGCCCGATTCGGTCTACTGGATCGGCTCCAGCAAACACAGCAACGAGCAGGCGTACCTGATGCGCAAGTTCGTGAGCTTCTTCGGCAGCAACAACTGCGACCACCAGGCGCGGATCTGCCACTCGACCACCGTCGCGGGCGTGGCGAACACATGGGGCTACGGCGCCATGACCAATTCGTACAACGACATGCGCAATTCGAAGGTGGCGCTGTACATCGGCTCGAACGCGGCCGAGGCGCACCCGGTGAGCATGCTGCACATGCTGCATGCCAAGGAAAACGGCTGCAAGATGATCGTGGTCGACCCGCGCTTCACCCGCACCGCGGCGAAGGCCGACGAGTACGTGCGCATCCGCTCCGGATCGGACATTCCGTTCCTGTTCGGCCTGCTGCACCACATCTTCAAGAACGGCTGGGAAGACAAGAAATACATCAACGACCGCGTCTTCGGCATGGAAGAGGTGCGCGCCGACGTGATGGCCAAGTGGACGCCAGACAAGGTCGAGGAGGCCTGCGGCGTCAAGGAGGCCCAGATGCTGAAGGTCGCGACCTGGCTCCACGAGAACCGCCCGGGCACCATCGTCTGGTGCATGGGCCAGACGCAGCACAGCATCGGCAACGCCATGGTGCGCGCCTCCTGCATCCTGCAGCTGGCGCTGGGCAACGTCGGCAAGTCGGGCGGCGGCACCAACATCTTCCGCGGCCACGACAACGTGCAGGGCGCCACCGACGTCGGCCCCAACCCCGACTCGCTGCCCGGCTACTACGGCATCGCCGAGGGCGCCTGGAAGCACTTCGCTTCCACATGGGGAGTGGACTTCGAGTGGATCAAGAAGCAGTTCGCATCGCCCGCGATGATGAGCAAGCCAGGCATCACGGTCTCGCGCTGGATCGACGGCGTGCTCGAGAAGAACGAGCTGATCGACCAGGACTCCAACCTGCGCGGGGTCTTCTACTGGGGCCACGCGCCCAACTCGCAGACCCGCGGCCTCGAGATGAAGCGCGCGATGGACAAGCTGGACCTGCTGGTGGTGGTCGACCCGTACCCATCGGCAACCGCGGCCATGGCCGCCATGCCGGGACGGCCCGAGGACCTGAACCCCAAGCGCGCGGTCTATTTGCTGCCGGCCTGCACCCAGTTCGAGACCAGCGGCTCGGTCACCGCCTCGAACCGCTCGCTGCAATGGCGCGAGAAGGTCATCGAGCCGCTGTGGGAGAGCCGCAGCGACCACATGATCATGCAGCAGTTCGCCGACCGGCTGGGCTTCGGCAAGGAGCTCAGCAAGAACTACCGCATGCAGAAGGTCAAGGGCATGGACGAGCCCATCCCCGACGACATCCTGCGCGAGATCAACAAGTGCACCTGGACCATCGGCTACACCGGCCAGAGTCCCGAGCGCCTGCAGGCCCACATGCGCAACATGGGCGCCTTCGACGTGCGCACGCTGCGCGCGAAGTCCGGCAAGGACAAGGTCAACGGCTACGACCTCACGGGCGACTACTTCGGCCTCCCCTGGCCCTGCTACGGCACGCCCGAGCTCAAGCACCCGGGCAGCGCCAACCTGTACGACACCAGCCGGCACGTGATGGACGGCGGCGGCAACTTCCGCGCCAACTTCGGCGTGGAGCGCAGCGGCAAGAACCTGCTGGCCGAGGACGGCTCGCATTCCGCGGGCGCCGAGATCACCACCGGCTACCCGGAATTCGACCACCTGCTGCTCAAGAAGCTCGGCTGGTGGGACGAGCTCACCGAGGCCGAGAAGCCCAAGGCCGAGGGCAAGAACTGGAAGACCGACTCTTCCGGCGGCATCATCCGCGTGGCCATGAAGAACCACGGCTGCCACCCCTTCGGCAATGCCAAGGCGCGCGCGCTGGTGTGGAACTTCCCCGACGCGATCCCGCAGCACCGCGAGCCGCTCTACGGCACGCGGCCGGACCTGATGGCCAAGTACCCGACGCACGACGACAAGATGGCCTTCTGGCGCCTGCCCACCCTCTACAAGAGCGTGCAGCAGAAGAACATCGCGGACAAGGTGGCCGAGAAGTTCCCCTACATCATGACCTCCGGCCGGCTGGTCGAGTACGAGGGCGGCGGCGAGGAAACCCGCTCCAACCCGTGGCTCGCCGAGCTGCAGCAGGAGATGTTCATCGAGATCAACCCGAAGGTCGCGGCCGAGAAGAACATCCGCAACGGCGAGCGCGCCTGGGTGCACACCCCCACCGGCGCCAAGCTCAACGTGCAGGCGCTGGTCACCGAGCGGGTGGGGCCTGACACCGTGTTCATGCCCTTCCATTTCTCGGGCCACTGGCAGGGGGCGGACATGCTGGCCTACTACCCGGCTGGCGCGGCGCCCGTGGTGCGCGGCGAGGCGATCAACACCTCGACCACCTATGGCTACGACAGCGTGACCATGATGCAAGAGACCAAGACCACGGTCTGCAACATCGAAAAGGCTTAAAGGGAACACCGCAATGGCACGAATGAAGTTTGTCTGCGACGCCGAGCGCTGCATCGAGTGCAACGGCTGCGTCACCGCCTGCAAGAACGAGAACGAGGTGCCCTGGGGCGTGAACCGCCGCCGGGTGGTCACGCTCAACGACGGGGTGCCGGGCGAGAAGTCGATCTCGGTGGCCTGCATGCATTGCTCCGACGCCCCCTGCATGGCGGTGTGTCCGGTGCAATGCTTCTACCGCACGGAAGAGGGCGTGGTGCTGCACGACAAGGACGTATGCATAGGCTGCGGCTACTGCTCCTACGCCTGCCCGTTCGGCGCACCCCAGTTCCCGGCCCAGGGCACCTTCGGCGCACGCGGCAAGATGGACAAGTGCACCTTCTGCGCCGGCGGCCCCGAGGCCAACGGCTCGCAGGCCGAGTTCGAGAAGTACGGCCGCAACCGCCTGGCCGAGGGGAAGCTTCCGGCCTGCGCCGAGATGTGCTCGACCAAGGCGCTGCTGGCCGGCGACGGCGACGTGGTGGCCGACATCTTCCGCACCCGTGTGCTGCATCGCGGCAAGGGCGCCGAGGTCTGGGGCTGGGGCACGGCCTACGGCTCGCAGCAGGCCGGCACGCCGACCAACGGAGGCACCAAGTGAGGCGCGCGGCCCTCATTGCGGCGGCGGCCGCGGCGCTGCTCGCGGCCTGCGGCGAGAAGCCGCAGACCAACGCCCAGGGCGTGAAGTACGACGCCGCGCCCTGGACCGGCACCAGCACCGGCGCGAACTCCGGCACGCAGGCGACCGCCGGCACCGCGTTCACCGCCTCGGGCTGGAAGGTGGGCGACAAGAACGCCTGGCAGCAGCAGCTCAAGGTCCGGACGCAAAACGGCCAGAACGACTACACCCGCGACAACTGACGAAGCGCAAGGAGTCTGCTGCATGAGTTGCATGAACAAGCTGCTGAACGCCCTGGCGCTGACCGCCGCTCTGGCCTCCGGCCTGGCCGTGGCGCAGGCGCAGAACCCCGCTGCCGGCGGTGCGGTCAGCGGTACGCCCGCGCCGCAGGCGCCTTCCGTCGAGGCACCTGCGGCGCAGCAGCCCGGTGGCATCCGCAGCCAGAACATCTTCGAGGTCAAGCCGGAGGCCAGCGCCGATCCGAACTACTTTCAGCAAAGCAACGGCGAGCGCATGAAGGTGCAGCCTGGCAACAACGCGCCGATGTGGCGGCAGGTGGGGCAGGGCGTGACCGGCTACAGCAGCCTGCCCGCTTCGCAGGCGCCCGAGGCCGGCAACCTGATCCAGCCTTTCGTGAAGTACCCGGGCTCGCGCTTCACCAACGCCGGCGAGGCCTGGCGCCAGGTGCGCAACGACTGGATCATTCCCTACGGTGCCGCGCTGCTCTTCGTGGTGCTGCTGGCCATCGCGATCTACTACTTCACGCACGGGCCGATTCGCCTGCACGGTGCGCCCACAGGTCGCAAGATCGAGCGTTTCACCCCGTTCGAGCGCGCCACCCACTGGTCGAACGCGACCGCCTTCGTGGTGCTGGCGGTCTCCGGGCTGGTGATGGCGTTCGGCCAGTTCTTCCTGCTTCCGATCATCGGCGCGACGCTTTTCGGCGGCCTGACCTACGCGCTCAAGACCATCCACAACTTCGTCGGCCCGCTGTTCGTTGTCACGCTGGTGCTGATGTTCATCACCTTCGTGCGAGACAACCTGCCGCGCATGGCGGACTTCAAATGGCTGGCCAAGTTCGGCGGCCTGTTCGGCGGCAAGGAGGTGCCGTCGCACCGCTTCAATGCCGGGGAAAAGCTCGTGTTCTGGGGCGGTGTCCTGGTGCTGGGCACCATCGTCGCCGGTTCTGGCCTGTTCCTGGACAAGCTGCTGCCCGGCTTCGTCTACACGCGCGGCGAGATGCAGGTGGCGCACATGATCCATGGCGTCGCGACGATGCTGATGATGGCGATGATCCTGGGCCACATCTACATCGGCACGCTGGGCATGACGGGCGCCTACGCCGCGATGCGCCACGGCTACGTGGACGAAACCTGGGCGCGCGAGCACCACGAATACTGGTACGACGACATTGCCGCCGGCAAGATCCCGGCTAAGCGCAGCGCCGAGCCCGCCCCCGCCATGCCGGTGAACACCGCCCGTGTCGAAGGAAACCCCTCATGAAGAAGATCGTGATCGCCTGCGGCCTGGCACTGGCCGGCACCGCATTCGCCAAGCTGCCGCCGCCGCCCGACACGCCCGAAGCCAAGGCCAAGGCCGCCGAAACCGCCGCCAGGACCGCATGGACCGGGAAGGTGGAGGCCTACCAGCTATGCATGTCGCAGGACAAGGTGGCCGCCAAGTACCGCGCGGACGCGGCAGCGGCCGGCAAGCAATTGCCGCCGCCGATTCCCCTCCCGGCCTGCGCCGACCCGGGCCCCTTCGCCTTCACGCCGCCGGAGCAGAAGCCGATCGAGGCATCGGGCGCCCACTCGCCGCCCGGCAATGCCTCCTCGCCGCCGAGCATCAACCAGCCCGCCGCGGTCCTCAATCCCACGCCGAAGCAGTGACGCATGCAGTGACGCGTGCCCCGCCGCTTCCGCGCCTGACCTCGGCGCGCGCCGAGCTCACGCGCGAAGTGCACGTTGTCGACGAGCA
The DNA here is from genome assembly GCF_001541225.1 of Variovorax sp. WDL1. Lineage (GTDB taxonomy): Bacteria > Pseudomonadota > Gammaproteobacteria > Burkholderiales > Burkholderiaceae_C > Variovorax. The sequence continues at coordinate 160,441 of NZ_LMTS01000163.1, forward strand.
TGGCGAGCACGGCTTGGTCTCGATCCCGGCCGAACGCGACCTGACGGTCTACGTCGACCGGCGCGAGCTCGTCACCCTGATGACACTCGGCGCCCAGCCGGAACTGCTGGTGCTCGGCTATCTCCTGAACCAGCGGCTCATCGAGTCGGCGGCGGACGTCGAATCGATCACGGTCGACTGGGAGGTGGGAGCTGCGGCCGTGAAGACCCATGCGGGCATCGACCGCATCGAGGAGCGCACCGCCAAGAAGGTGGTCACCACCGGCTGCGGCCAGGGCAGCGTGTTCGGGGAGCTGATGGCCGGCATCGATCGCCTGGAGCTGCCTGCGACGCGGCTGCGCCAGTCGCAGCTCTATGCGCTGGTCAACGCGATCCGCCTCCAGGAGAGCACCTACAAGTCGGCCGGCTCGGTGCATGGCTGCGCGCTGTTCACGCTGGGCGAGGGCGACGACGATGCGCACATGCAGTGCTTCGTCGAGGACGTCGGCCGCCACAACGCCATCGACACCATCGCCGGCTGGATCGCGATGCAGCCGGCCGGGCGGCTCGAAGGCGGGCGCGCGTTCTACACCACCGGACGCCTCACCAGCGAGATGGTGATCAAGTCGGCCCAGATGGGCGTGGCCATCGTGGTCTCGCGCAGCGGCATCACGCAGATGGGCCACGAGGTCGCCACGCGCGTGGGCCTGTGCGCCATCGGACGCGCGACCAACCGGCGCTTCGTCTGCTACGCGGGCGTCGAACGGCTGTCGCTGCAACCCGAACTGGCGTCGCGTTAGGCCGCTCGAAAGCCGGGATGTTCCAGCATCCCGTCCAGGCATCGGCTATCGTCGTCCCATGAACGCCTCCTTCCGCCTGGGCTGGCGCACGCTCTGGCGCGATCTGCGCGCCGGCGAGCTGCGCCTTCTGATCGTCGCCGTGCTGCTCGCCGTGGCCGCCCTCACCGCCGTCGGCTTCTTTGCCGACCGGCTCAAGGGCGGCCTGCAGCGCGATGCGCGCCAGCTGATCGGCGGCGATGCCGTGCTCGCGAGCGACAACCCGACGCCAGCGCCCTTCATCGAGCGCGCCCGCTCGCTCGGCCTTCAGACCGCAGGGACCTACGGCTTTCCGACCATGGCGCGTGCCAGCGAGGAGCAGGGCGGTGCGACCAAGCTGGTGGCGCTCAAGGCGGTGGAGGCCGGCTATCCGCTGCGCGGCAGCCTGCAGGTCAGCGCCGCGCCCGACGTGCCGGGGCAACCCACGCGCGAGGTGCCCGCGCCTGGCGAGGTATGGGTCGATGCCTCGCTGCTGGAAGCTCTGGGCCTCAAGATGGGCGACACGCTGCTGCTGGGCGATGCCGGCCTGCGCATCGCGCGCGTGATCACGCTGGAGCCCGACCGCGGCGCCGGCTTCATGAGCTTCGCGCCGCGCGTGATGCTCAACCAGGCCGATGTGCCGCGCACCGGGCTCGTGCAGCCGGCCAGCCGCGTCAGCTATCGCTTCGCGGTGGCCGGGGACACCCTCGCGGTCAAGCGATTCAGCGACTGGGCCGACGCAACCCTCAAGAAGGGCGAGCTGCGCGGAATCCGGCTCGACTCCTTCGAGAGCGGCCGCCCCGAGATGCGCCAGACCCTGGAGCGGGCCGAGAAATTCCTCAACCTGGTCGCGCTGCTGGCTGCGCTGCTGTCGGCCGTGGCGGTGGCACTGGCGGCGCGCGGCTTCGCGGCCAACCACCTCGACGACTGCGCCATGCTGCGCGTGCTGGGCCAGAGCCAGCGCACCATCGCGCACGCCTATGCCTTCGAGTTCGCCGCCATCGGCCTGGCGGCCAGCGCCATCGGCGTCGCGATCGGCTTCGCCGTGCACTACGTCTTCGTGCTGCTGCTGGCCGGGCTGGTGGAGACCTCGCTGCCCGCGCCCAGCCTGTGGCCCGTGGCCTTCGGCCTGGGCATGGGGCTCACGCTGCTCTTCGCCTTCGGGCTGCCGCCGGTGCTGCAGCTCGCCCAGGTGCCGCCGCTGCGCGTCATCCGGCGCGACGTGGGCGGCCTCAAGCCGGCCTCGATCGCGGTGCTCGGACTCGGCGTGGCTGGCTTCGCGGCGCTGCTGCTGGCGGCCAGCAGCGATCTCAAGCTGGGGCTGATCGCGGTCGGCGGCTTCGCGGCCGCGGTGGCGGTCTTCGCCTTGCTGAGCTGGCTGGCGGTGCTGTTGCTGCGCCGCAGCGTCAACGAGACGACCGCGCCGCGATGGCTGGTGCTGGCCACGCGCCAGATCTCGGCACGGCCGGCCTACGCGGTGGTGCAGGTCAGCGCACTCGCCGTGGGTCTGCTCGCGCTGGTGCTGCTCGTGCTGCTGCGCACCGACCTGGTCGCGAGCTGGCGCGCCGCCTCGCCGCCCGATGCGCCCAACCGCTTCGTGATCAACGTGATGCCCGACCAGAGCGAGGCCTTCCGGCAGGCGCTGCAGGCCGGCGGCGTCACGAAGTACGACTGGTATCCGATGATCCGCGGGCGGCTGACCTCGATCAACGACAAGCCGGTCTCGCCCGACGACTATGCGGACGACCGCGCCAAGCGCCTGGTCGATCGCGAATTCAACCTCAGCAACGCCGCCGAGCGGCCGCCGCACAACGAGGTGGTGGCCGGGCGCTGGGAACCCGGGAAGCAGGGCGAGGTCAGCGTGGAGCAGGGCCTGATGGAGACGCTGGGCCTCAAGCTCGGCGACCGGCTGCGCTTCGACATCGGCGGCCAGCAGAACGAGGCGCGCATCACCTCCGTGCGCAAGGTCGACTGGAGCTCGATGCACGCCAACTTCTTCGTGATGTACACCGTGAGCTCGCTCGGCGGCGATGTCCCCGTCACCTACATGAGCGCCTTCCGCGCGCCCGAACGCCCGGGCTTCGACAACGCCCTGGTGCGCACCTTCCCCAACGTCACCAACGTGGACATGAGCGCCACCATCGGCCAGGTGCAGCGCGTGCTGGACCAGGTGATCCGCGCGGTGGAGTTCCTGTTCGGCTTCACCCTCGCGGCGGGCCTGGTGGTGCTGTTCGCGGCAGTGACCGCCACGCGCGAGGAGCGGGCGCGCGAGTTCGCGGTGATGCGCGCGGTGGGCGCGCGCGGCAGCCTGCTGCGGCAGGTGCAGCGCGCGGAGCTTATCGGCGTGGGCCTGCTGGCCGGCTTCCTCGCCAGCATCGTGGCCTCGCTCATCGGCTGGGGCCTGGCGCGCTACGTGTTCGACTTCAGCTGGACCGCTTCGCCGCTGGTCCCGATCGCCGGCTCGCTGGCGGGTGCCGTGCTGGCGCTGGCGGCCGGCTGGTGGGGGCTGCGCGAGGTGCTGCGCAGACCCGTGGTGGAGACGCTCAGGCGCGCGGCGGAATAGAAGTAGGAAACGGGGCTTCTTTCCGTCAGGCCCCCAGGTCGCCCGCGAGGCTCGCCAGCGTCTCAGGCGCGATGACAGTCATCGCAGGGTAGTTCGTGTGGTCGCAGCCCAGCTTCACCTGAGCTCCCGCGCGCACCGCCGCACGCGCCGCATCGTCGAGCTCGAAGCGCAGGAAGTGCACCGCCGAGGTCTTCTCTCCGGTCTCGCGGTCCAGGTCCTCGTCGGCGATGGCGTAGACGCGCGCATGGCCCTCGACCTCGACGAACATGCGGTCCGCCACGCCGATCAGCCGTGCCAGCTCGCGCTTTCGCTCGTGCACGTCGGTGTACTCGATCAGCATGGTCGCCTTCCAATTGCTGCCGTCGGGCACCAGCGGCACGTAGGCCTCGATCTCGCTGCGAATGCCTTCCTCCTCGAAGATCTTCTCGATGTGCAGCATCTCCTGGATCTGGCGGCGGATGGTGACCTCGTCCTCGAACTGCACGTTCATGTGCTCCCCCAGGCGGACGGTGCGCAGCTTTCGGTGCGCAATGAATTCGGGCGCGCTGCTCTTGCGGATCTTCGCGTAGGCCTCCAGCGTCATCAGCGTGTCGGGCGTGATCGTCATCGTCGCTACTCCAGACCGTAGGCCATGCGCACCAGGCTCAGCGGGTGCTGCAGCTTCGCGGTCGGCAGCCCGTCCTGCGCCATGCCCTGCGCGATGTGGTGGCCGGCCAGCGCGCAGTCGGAGCTGATGTAGTCCGGCTCGTTCTTGCCCATGGCCTTGAACACCGGCTTGCCGATCTTCATTGCCACCGGGTGATAGGGCGTCTTCACGCCGTAGGTGCCGGCGTGGCCGGAGCAGCGCTCCACCGTGTTGAGCTGCACCGGGACCGTCTGGCCGATGAGCTTGAACATCTCCTCGGTCTTGCGGCCGATCTTCTGCACCCGGCCATGACAGGGGATGTGGTAGCTGAGCTTGCCCAGCGGGGTCTTGAAGTCGGTCTTGAGCAAGCCGTCCTTGTGGCGCGCCATCAGGTACTCGAAGGGATCGAACATGGCCTGCTGCACCAGCTTCACGTCGGCATCGTCCGGGAACAGCAGCGGCAGCTCCTGCTTGAACATCAGCGTGCAGGAGGGGATGGCCGTGAGGATCGCGAAGCCGTCCTTCGCGTACTTCGCCAACACGGGGATGTTGGCCTCCTTGTGCTTCGCCACGCCTTCCAGGTCGCCCAGCTCGAGCTTGGGCATGCCGCAGCAGCTCTCCTTGGAGACGATGGTGTAGGGAATGCCGTTGTGGCGCAGCAGCTTGATCAGGTCGAAGCCGATGCCGGGCTCGTTGTAGTTGACGTAGCAGGTCGAGAAGATCGCGACCTTGCCCGGCGTGCGCTCGCCGTCGACCACCGGCTGCGCGTCGTCGTCCTTGGGCGCGTTCCAGCGGAAGCGCCTGGTGGCGAGATCGGGCAGCCACGCATCGGGATGCACATGCAGCGTGCTGTCGAGCAGCCTGCGCACCGGCTTCGTCCTGTTCAGTGCATTGACGGCCTGCACCACCACGGGGATACCCGCGAACTGGCCGTGCACGTCGGTCGAGGCGAGGAGCTTCTCGCCACCCGGGACCCCGCCATTCCTGAACTTGATGGCCTTGGCGCGCAGCATGGTGTGCGGGAAGTCCACGTTCCACGGATGCGGCGGCACGTAGGGGCACTTGGTCATGTAGCAGAGGTCGCACAGGTAGCACTGGTCGACCACGCTGCCGTAGTGCCTGGGGTCGACGCCGTGGACCTCGCCGTCCCCGGTCGCGTCGACCAGGTCGAAAAGGTTCGGGAAGGCCTGGCACAGGCTCACGCAGCGACGGCATCCGTGGCAGATGTCGAAGATGCGCGTCATCTCGCGCTCGCAGGCGCCCTGGTCGTAGAACTCGGGGTTCTTCCAGTCCAGCGGGTGGCGCGTCGGCGCCTCGAGATTGCCTTCTCGACTCGTCATGGGATAGCCGTGGCCTGGCGCGCGGCGTCAGCGGGGAGGGAGCCCTGCAAGGAGCCCCGCCCGCGGAGCACCCACGCAGGGCTCAGTCGACCAGCGCCTCGAGCGCCTTGGTGTAGCGGTTGGCGTGCGAGCGCTCGGCCTTGGCCAGCGTCTCGAACCAGTTGGCGATCTCGTCGAAGCCCTCTTCGCGAGCCTGCTTGGCCATGCCCGGGTACATGTCGGTGTACTCGTGGGTCTCGCCGGCCACGGCCGCCTTCAGGTTCAGGCGGCTGTCGCCGATCGGCAGGCCGGTGGCCGGGTCGCCCGACCCATGCTCGAGAAACTCCAGGTGGCCGTGCGCATGGCCGGTCTCGCCTTCGGCGGTGGAGCGGAACAGCGCTGCGACATCGTTCTGGCCTTCGACGTCGGCCTTGTTCGCGAAGTAGAGGTAGCGTCTGTTGGCCTGGGATTCGCCTGCAAAGGCGTCCTTCAGGTTCTGCTCGGTTCTCGATCCTTTCAAGTCCATGGCTGTCTCCTCGGATTGGCTAGGCATGCAAGTGGAACCGTCGCTACCGGCGGTAGCGGCGCCCTCGCAATCTACACCATGCAGCGGGCAGCGCCATACAAAGCCTCAATAAGGATCATTGAGGCAGGCAATGAGCTTCAGCCGGCGGCACGACGAAGCGAACGCGCCCTGTGCTCCTGAGAGGAGAAGGGGGTCATCCCATGGCAATAAAAGCCTGCCGGTCGGAATAGCTCTTTTGCGTATGCATACTGCCGTCATGCACATCCAGGAAAAGCCCCCCTTCGACACGCCCTTCGAGTGGATCGGCGGCGAGGAAAAAGTCCATGCGCTGGTCGAGCGCTTCTACGACCTGATGGAGCTCGAACCCGCCTATGCGCAGCTGCGGGCGGTGCACGGGCCGTCACTCGACAACGCGCGCCAGCGGCTGTTCTGGTTTCTTTGCGGCTGGCTGGGCGGGCCGCAGCACTACACCGATCGCTTCGGCCATCCCATGCTGCGTGCGCGTCACCTGCCGCAGAGCATCGGGGGGCACACCATCGGCATCAAGGAGCGCGATCAGTGGCTCGCATGCATGGACCAGGCGATGGGTGAAGTGGGCGTCGACGAAAAACTGCGCGAGCGGCTGCGCGCCTCGTTCTTCCAGACGGCGGACTGGATGAGGAATTCGGCCGGCTGACCTGAGCCCGAGCTCGCATTTCGGAACTGGTCGGACACTGCTGTGCCATGGGTAAACGGCGGAAGGGGCCGCCGCAATCGCACCTGCTGCCGCAACTCATGCAGGCCGCAGCAAGACCACCACCGCCCCCGCACCCCCTTCATCGGCGCGCGCCTGCACGAAGGCGAGCACCTCGTCCTTCTGCATCAGCCAGCTCTGCACCTTGCCCTTGAGCACCGGCGTCTTGCCGGGCGAGCCCAGGCCCTTGCCGTGCACCACGCGCACGCAGCGCCATCCGCGCCGCATCGCATCGCGCAGGAAGGCGCCAAGCGCTTCTCGAGCCTCGTCGCGGCGCAGCCCATGCAGGTCGATCTCGCCCTGGAGGGTCCAGCCGCCCTTGCGCAGTTTGCGGGTGACATCCACGCCGATGCCGGGCCTGCGGAAGCTCAGGGCGTCGTCGATGTCCAGCAGCGTCGCGGCGTCGAACTCGTCGCTGATCGCTTCCTGCAGCACGCGCTGCTCGTCGAGTTGCTGCTGCACCGGGATCGGCGCCGGCGGCTCGGGCGCCAGCGTCACGGCGGGCTGGCGCCGCAGCGGCTGGGTGGCGCCGATGGCGCGCGAGAACAGGTCCTGGTCCATGGCGCGCTTCTTCTCGGCCGCCGCGCGTGCGGCGGCTTCGGCGGCGTCGCGCTCGCGCTGCTCGGCCAGTGTCTTCTGCACGCCTTTGAGCTCGGCGAGGCTCTTGAGGGCTTTGGGTTTGCTTGGCATCGGCTTGTCGCCGGAGGATACGTCCTGCGTCAGCGCCGGGCTCACATCAGGCCGCGCGCGGCCATCGACAAGGCCTGTCCCGGCGCGACGATCACGTGGTCCAGCACCCGCACGTCGACCAGCGCCAGCGCGGTGCGAAGGGTGTGTGTCAGCGCCTCGTCGGCGCGCGAGGGCTCGACGCAGCCGCTCGGATGGTTGTGCGCGAGGATCACGGCCGCGGCATGGTGGTGCAGGGCGCGCATCACGACCTCGCGCGGGTACACGCTGGTCTGCGTCAGGGTGCCGCGGAAAAGCTCTTCCAGGGCAATCAGACGGAGCTGCGCATCGAGAAAGAGCGCTGCGAAGACTTCGTGCGGCTTGGCCGCCAGGTGCAACTGCACATAGTGCTTGACGGCCTCTGGCGATTCGAACAGCTCGCGCTCCTTCAGGCGCTGGGCCATCGTGCGCCGCGCCAGCTCGAGCACGGCTGCCAGGTTGCCGCGCTTCGCGCTGCCGCCCAGGCCCTTGATGCGCTTCAAGTCGTCGAGCCCGGCGTGGAGCAGGCCGCTCAGCCCGCCGAAGCTGTCGAGGAGCTCCTGCGCGAACTGCAGCACGTTCTTGCCGCGGATGCCGGTGCGCAGCAGCAGCGCCAGCAGCTCGGCGTCGGCGAGCGCGCCGGGCCCCTTGAGCATGAGCTTTTCGCGCGGTCGCGCTTCGACAGGCAGATCGGTGAAAGACATGGCTGACATGGGCTCTTGGCCCCCTCCCTAAAATACAGGCCCCAGTCTAAAGCCATCCCGACCGTGTCCTCCACTCCCACAGGCGCCAACGTGGCGCCCGGCTCCTTCCTCACGCTGCACTACCGGCTGGCCGGCCCGGCGGGCGACATCATCAACACTTTCGGCGACAAGCCCGCCACGCTCTCGCTGGGCACCGGCGAGCTCTCGCCTGCGGTCGAGCAGCGGCTGATCGGCCTGCCCGAGGGCACGCACGCGACCTTCGAGCTCCCGGCCGGCGAGGCCTTCGGCGAGCGCAATCCCGAGATGCAGCAGTGGGTGGCGCGCAAGCTGCTCGCGCAGATGGGCGACCCGGACGAGCAATACGCGGTCGGCGACGTGGTGCAGTTCCCCACGCCCGACGGCAGCGGCAGCTACGCCGGCGCGGTGGTCGAGGCCAACGAGACGGCCGTGCGCTTCGACTTCAACCATCCGCTCGCGGGCCAGCCGGTGAGCTTCGAAGTGCAACTCATCGGGGTGCTTTGACGATGGCAGTGCAGGAAGTCATCCTCGCCGAGCCGCGCGGCTTCTGCGCCGGCGTCGACCGCGCGATCGAGATCGTCGAGCGCGCCATTGCCAAGTTCGGCGCGCCGATCTACGTGCGCCACGAGATCGTGCACAACACCTATGTGGTGAACGAGCTCAAGGCGAAGGGCGCGGTCTTCATCGAGGACCTGGCCGAGGTGCCTCCCGGCGCGACGCTGGTGTTCAGCGCCCACGGCGTGAGCAAGGCCGTGCAGGCCGAGGCGCGGGCGCGCGGCTTCGAGGTCTTCGACGCCACCTGCCCGCTTGTGACCAAGGTGCATGTGGAGGTCGCCAAGCTCGCGAAAGAGGGCTACGAGTTCATCATGATCGGCCACAAGGGGCACCCCGAGGTCGAGGGCACGATGGGGCAGCTGTCCAGCGGCATCCACTTGGTGGAGGACGTTGCGGACGTTGCGCGTGTCGAGCCGGCGCAGTCCGAGAAGCTGGCCGTGGTCACGCAGACCACGCTGTCGGTGGACGACGCGGCCGAGATCTCGGCCGCGGTACGGGCGCGCTTCCCGAAGGTCCGCGAGCCCAAGCAGCAGGACATCTGCTATGCCACGCAGAACCGGCAGGATGCAGTCAAGCTGCTGAGCCCGCAGGTCGACATCGTGATCGTGGTCGGCAGCCCGACCAGCTCCAACAGCAACCGCCTGCGCGAGCTGGCACAGCGTCTGGGCACCGTGGCCTACATGGTCGATTCCGCCGACGAGCTGCAGCCAGCGTGGTTCGAGGGCAGGGCCCGCGTGGGCCTGACGGCCGGCGCCTCCGCGCCCGAGGTGCTGGTGCGCGAGGTGATCGAGCGCGTCAAGGCGCTCGGTGCGGTGTCGGTGCGCAAGATGGATGGCATCCAAGAGACCCTGAAGTTCCCGCTTCCCAAGGGCCTGAAGCTCGACGACATGCCCGCACCGGGCCATATCTCGTGATGGGCGGCGCCACCATCGACTGGCGTCGCGACATCGAGGCCGCCGCGCTGCGCATCCACGAACACGCCCCGCATTTCCTGCGCAGGACCCCGCTGTGGAAGCTGCCGGGCCGCGCGCTCGGCATCGATGTGCCGGGAGTCGAGCTCTGGCTCAAGCTCGAGCATCTGCAGGCCGGCGGCAGCTTCAAGGCGCGCGGCATGATGAACCGGCTGCTCGCCAACGAGATTCCCGCCAGCGGCGCCATCGTGGCCTCCGGCGGCAATGCCGGCATCGCGACCGCCGCGGCGGCGCAGGCGCTGGGTGTGCATTGCGAGGTCTTCCTGCCCATCGTGTCGCCGGAAGCCAAGCGCGCGAAGCTGCGCGCGCTCGAAGCCACGGTGGTGGTGGGCGGCGAGGCATATGCCGACGCCCTGGCCGCCTGCCTCGAGCGCCAGCGCGAAAGCGGCGCGCTGTTGACCCACGCCTACGACCAGGCCGAAGTGGTGGCCGGCGCCGGTACGCTGGGCCGTGAAATCGAGGAGGAGGGCGGCCTGCCCGACGCGGTGTTGGTCAGCGTGGGCGGCGGCGGCCTGATCGGCGGCCTCGCGGCGTGGTTCGAGCAGCGCAGCCGCGTGGTGGCGCTCGAACCCGAGCGCGCGCCCACGCTCTTTCGCGCGCGCGAGGCGGGCGAGCCGGTGGATGTGGAGGTGGGCGGCGTGGCGGCCGATTCGCTGGGCGCGCGCCGGATCGGCGGCTTTGCCTGGGACATCACGCAACGCCATGTGCGCGACGCCCTGCTGCTGCCCGACGAGGCGATCCGCGCCGCGCAGCTGTGGCTGTGGAAGGAGCTCAAGCTGGCCGTCGAGCCGGCTGCAGCCCTGCCGCTGGCCGCGCTGCACACGGGGGCCTATGCGCCGCGCGAAGGCGAGAAGATCTGCCTGATCGTCTGCGGCGCAAACGTGGACCCGGCGAGCCTGGCCTGATCAGCTCTGCGGCTGGTCGACGTTGACCATCCACGGCACGCCGAACTTGTCTTCGAGCATGCCGAAGCCCGGCGACCAGAACGTGGCGGCATAGGGCATCGTGACCTTCCCGCCCTCGGACAGCGTCCTGAAGAGCTGTTCGCCTTCCTTCACATCCTTCGCCTGGACCGAGAGCGAAAAGCCCTTGTAGCCGTCGAAGGGCATGCCGGGCGGCAGGTCGGAGGCCATGATCTGCTTGCCGCGCGCTTCCAGCGTGGCATGCATGATCTTGTTCTTGTGCGAGTCCGGTGTTTCCTTGCCCATCGGGCTCTCGCCGAAGGTCATGCTGAAGAGGATCTTGCCGCCCAGGCTCTTGGCATAGAAGGCCAGCGCCTCGGCCGCGTTTCCGTTGAAGGACAGATAGGCTTCCATCGAATCTCCTTGGTTCTTGGGAGGGGAGTGATCCTACGCCCCCGCCTAGAATCGCTCGATGCTCGATATCACTCTGTTACGCAAGGACCTCGCGTCGGTCGTTGCCCGCCTCGAAACCCGAAAGAAGAACCAGACCTTCCTCGACGTGGGCAGCTTCAGCGCCCTCGAGGCCGAGCGCAAGAGCCTGCAGACCCGCACCGAGGAACTGCAGGCGCGCCGCAACGCGCTCAACAAGCAGATCGGGCCGCTGAAGGCCAAGGGCGAATCGGTCGAGGCGCTGATGACCGAGGTCAATGCGCTCAAGGCCGAACAGGAGTCCTCCGCGACGCGCCTCGAGGCGATCCAGCCCGAGCTGCAGGCGCTGCTGCTTGCGGTGCCGAACCTCCCGCACGCGAGCGTGCCCGTGGGAGATGACGAAAAAGCGAATCTCGAGGTGCGGCGCTGGAGCCCCAAGGGCGGCAACGGTGCCGATGCGCCGGCGCTCGGCTTCGAGGCACGCGACCACGTGGACCTGGGCACGCCGCTGGGACTCGACTTCGAGACTGGCGTCAAGCTGGCGGGCTCGCGCTTCACCGTGATGAAGGGGCCGATCGCGCGACTGCATCGGGCGCTGTCGCAATTCATGCTCGACATCCAGACCCAGCAGCACGGCTACACCGAGTGCTATGTGCCCTATGTGGTCAACGCCGACACGCTGCGCGGCACCGGCCAGTTGCCCAAGTTCGAAGGCGACCTGTTTGCTGCCAGGAAGGGCGGGCAGGAAGGGGAGCCTGCGCCGGATCATTCGGCGCTGTACCTCATCCCCACCAGCGAGGTGCCGCTCACGAACTTCGTGCGCGACGAGATCCTGGCCGAGGCGCAGCTGCCGCTGCGCCTGACCGCCCACACGCCCTGCTTCCGATCGGAGGCAGGCAGTGCAGGGCGCGACACGCGCGGCATGATCCGCCAGCACCAATTCGACAAGGTCGAGATGGTCCAGGTCACGCATCCGGAGAAGAGCTATGAGGCGCTCGAGGCCATGACCACCCACGCCGAGGCGGTGCTCCAGGCGCTGGAGTTGCCTTACCGCGTGGTCCTGCTGTGCACCGGCGACATGGGCTTCGGCGCGGCCAAGACCTACGACCTCGAGGTGTGGCTGCCGGCGCAGAACACCTACCGCGAGATCAGCTCGGTGTCGAACTGCGAGGCCTTCCAGGCGCGGCGCCTGCAGGCGCGCTTCAAGAACGCACAGGGCAGGAACGAGCTGGTGCACACCCTCAACGGCTCCGGCCTCGCGGTAGGCCGGACCCTGGTCGCTGTGCTGGAGAACCATCAGCGGCCGGACGGATCGATCGTGGTGCCGGCGGCGCTGCGGCCCTACATGGGCGGCCTCGAAGTGCTGCGGCCCTGAAAGGCTGTTGGAAGTCTCTGCTAGAATCGCCGGCTCGACAAACACCAGACTCCGGAGAGGTGGCAGAGTGGTCGAATGTACCTGACTCGAAATCAGGCGTACGGTATCCCCGTACCGTGGGTTCGAATCCCACCCTCTCCGCCAACGTAAGCTTTTAGATCACTTCACGGTGCATCAAAAAGCCCAGAAAGCCCCGCCAGCCGGGGCTTTTTCACATCTGAACGCTTCACATCGCGCTTTGACATTGCATGCTGTTTGGGGGCAAAGTCGGGGGAAGCGGAGGCATTTGCCCCCTGCAGACCTTGATTTTTCCCCCACATGGCCCTGACCGACACCGCGTGCAAGAACGCCAAATGCGACCCCGCCAAGCCCCGTACGCGCTTCGCTGACACGGGCGGTCTGTACCTCGAGGTTTCCGCCGCTGGGGGAAAGCATTGGTACTGGAAGTACCGGTTTGGGGGAAAGGAAAAGCGCCTGGCGCTGGGCGCTTACCCGGGCGTGGGGCTGGCCAAGGCCCGCCGCGATCGTGACGATGCCCGAGACCTCCTGAAGGCCGGCAGCGACCCCGTGCAGGCCAAGGCGGAGAGCAAGCTCGCTCACCGCGTGAAGCTCGACAACAACTTCGAGGCGGTCGCCCGCGCGTGGTTCGAGCACTGGAAGGGCCCGAAGTCGCCCCGGCACGCCGACTACGTCCTGCGCCGCCTTGAGGCCGACGTCTTCCCCCACCTGGGCCCGCGGCCGATCGCCAGCATCACGGCGCCGCAGCTGCTCGCCGTCGCCAAGAAGATCGAGAGCAGGGGAGCGGTCGACATCGCGAAGCGTGCCTGGCAGACGTGTGGCCAGATCTTCCGGTACGCCGTCGCGCACGGCATCCTCGAGCGCAACCCTGCCGTCGACGTGAAGCCCGCCGACGCCCTCAAGCCGCGCGCCAAGACCCACTATGCGCGCGTAGAGGCGAAGGAGATGCCGGAGCTCCTGCGCAAGATCGAGGCGTACCAGGGCACGCCGGCCACGCGCCTGGCCATGAAGCTGATGGCGCTCACGTTCGTACGTACCGGCGAGCTGATCGCCGCGCGCTGGGACGAGTTCGACCTCGAGGGCGCGAAGGAATGGCGCATCCCGGCCGAGCGCATGAAGATGAAAACGCCGCACATCGTGCCGCTGTCGAAGCAGGCCATCGAGGTCCTGCAGACCATCCACGAACTGCGCGGCCTCAGCGGATTGCTGTTCCCCGGCGAGCGGGACCACGAGAAGCCGATGTCAAACGGGACGATCCTCGGCGCCCTGCGGCGCATGGGCTACGCCGGCCGCATGACGGGCCACGGCTTCCGCGGCGTGGCCTCGACCATCCTGCACGAGCTCGGACACCGGCACGACATCATTGAGCTGCAGCTTGCGCACCAGGAGCGCGACGATGTCAGCGCGGCGTACAACTTCGCGACCTACCTGCCACAGCGCAGGAAGATGATGCAGCAGTGGGCGGACCACCTCGACCAATTGCGCGCGGGCGCGAAGATCCTGCCGTTCAAGGCGGCGTGACCAATATGGCACCGGGTGCCACATTTTCCCAAGCTCAGAAGCCGGCACCCGGTGCCGCCTTCGTCCTGCCTCAAGGTCGAGGGCGGGGAGTTTCGGCGATCACACGACGATACCGCCCAAACCCTCGCGGAAGTCGGAGTGACCCGGTGGAACCGGGTTCCACCACCGTCGAAAGCCCGCTGATCCCGCACGGAGTGCGGAATTAGACCAAGCCGTTGGTCAGTTTTCGCGGTACTTCTCGCTCACCAGCGATCCGCCCTCACTACGGACCGTGCCACTGACGAGCGATCGAGTCGGCGGCTTGGTCGCCTCGGCAAGCTCTTCCAAGAGCCTGTTAGTGCGCTTTTGCTCCTCGATCAGCGTCCGCAGAAGCGGCTTGCTTCCAAAGATCGCGAAGGGCATCAAGATCCAAAGTACCGCAATCAGGAGTGCGATGAGCACCCACACGATCATCAATCCGCCAGCTGCTCCGACCATTCTCACTCCTCGTTGTTGGTGGCCGGCATCGTACCCAAAGTGGCAACGTTGCCAGTCCCCTTGTCCCGTGGGACGGTACAGGCAGGGTGGCAACGTTGCCACCTGGACGGGGGCCAGATTCCCCCGGCCGCATGGAATACCGGCATCGGTGGCCGGTATTCGCCTCACGCTTCAAGGCCGCCGTCTTCTTCGTCGGCCTCCCTGCGCCCTTCGTCGACCACCTCTTTCGGGGCAGAGAGATAGACGATCTGGTCCGGCACCAGGGAGAACAACTCCCCGTCGACGTCCATGAAAGTTACTACCTCATCGTTGCCTAGCTCGAGTTCCCAGAACAGCGTGTAGAGGTCCTTCGCATCCTCGGGGGGTGGTTCGGAGATCACCTTGTTCCCAACCAACACGATCTTCATGGGCTCCTCAGGGTCGATGCGGGAATCGGGCGCCCTCGGGGCGGCGTTCCAGAGGAATCGCACGCCCTGAAGATGCTTGAGGTTCACCAGGACGCTGCGGCCATCAATGGTGTCGAACCAAAAACGACGGTTCGCCCAATACTCGCCCTCCAAGATTTTTTCCAGTCTGTCCGACTCGGGCTTCCGCACCTCACAGATGAGGTCGTCCTCTTGGCCAGCGAGGAGAAATCGCAAGAAGTAGGTCTTCGCCATGGTCGCTTATCGGGTTTTTCTCTACTTTATGGATTACAAAAAGTCTTGCGATCGACAACTTTGCGGATTACATTAAGTCCCATGACGAAGCAAGAACGTGAAGCACAGGCCCGAATGGGTCGCCCGCCACTCCCTGAAGAGCAGCGGGCAGTGAATGGTTCCATTCGTCTGACGCCGGATCGATGGACGAAGCTGAGGACGCTGGGCACGGCCTGGCTCAACAAGGCAATCGATCGAGCGAAGTTGCCGAAAGGCTGACCGCAAAAACGAAGGCCAGTAGCGCTTGGACCCGCTACCGACCTTCTGACCATCAATCACTGAGTAGGAGTGAATCATGGCTACCTCGAATGTTATCGACTTTGCATCTGCAAAGCGCAAGATCCTCGCCAAGCGCGCCGCAGCTGCGCGCGCTGCACAGCCGGCCTACGACCCTTTTGAAAGCCCGCTGCTGAAGGCGTATGCCGCCAAGCTTGACCCCGAGATGCTGCGCATCATGCGCACCGCGGTTGCCGATGGCTACGCCCAAGGCAAGACCACCGGCAGCATCGTTGCCTCCGTCCGTCGTGATGCCGTGCGCCAAGCCGCGCGCGCAGCTCTGTAAGGGGCTGGACATGGCAAAGAGAAAGCCTCAGCTGACGCCCGAGATTGGCGCGAGCGACCTGCAGATCACGATCACACCTCGCGCTTGCGTAACTTGGGCGGGTTCGATTGAGCAACTCCGCGCTGAGGGCCTAATCCCTCCCGGCATTGAGTTGCCCAAGCTCGACCAGCCACAGACATGGAACGCTGGCGGACACAAGTTCAGTCTGCACCGCTCGCGACCGGAATGGGAGAAGGGGCGCGCTTGGTGCACCGGAAACTTTTGGTGTCTTCATCGGCTTGAGAAGGGCGTGAGAGATCATGTCAGCTGGGACGACGCCGCCGTCTATCAAAAGCAGAAGGAGCTTGAGCACGAGATCTGGCGGAGATCGCCCGAGGGCCTCCAGATGATTCGGCGGTGGGCCCACGCGGCCACAGATAGGAGCTTTCAGGCCTTCTTGAAGGCGGCCATATTGCCAGACCAGCGCAAGCCCGAGACGGCAGACTCTTGATCGCGCCGAGTGTCCCGCACCCAACGCTCAAGGCGGGGCTCAGGACGCGACGCAGGGGGCTTTGTGGCCCTTCCATGGTCCGTCCTGGACTCGCCGGCCTATCAGGGCCTCAGCATGCACGCGCGGGCCCTTCTGCTCGAGATCGCACGCCAGTGGCGGGGCGACAACAATGGCATGCTCTTGTGCTCGCGGGCGTACATGGCGACACGGGGCTGGAAGTCAAACGACATGCTCATGAAAGCCAGAGACGAGCTCCTGCGCGCGCAGCTGCTGTACCAGACGGTGCAGGGACATCGCCCGAACAAGGCGAGCTGGTACGCGTTGACCTGGTACTCGCTCGACAAGCTGCAAGGCTTCGACGAAGGCTCTGCCCAAGGCTTCGTGCGCAGCGCGTACAAGCCGGCGCCGCTTTTGAGAACGCGACCCTTAGACCGCCTGGCGGGACAGGAGGCACGTCTATAGTCCCGTGGGGCGGGACAGAGACATCGCTCACTGTCCCGTGGGGCGGGACTATAAGGGCCATTTTGGGCACTCTCTCTGTCCCGTGGGGCGGTCACCATCTAGATATGCCATCTACTGCCCCCGGCTGTTCTGTCTTCATGCATGCGGAGTAGGTCGGCAAAGTAGCCCGGCCCCCGTAACGCTGATGAAACGTTACCGAAATAGAGCGCACCGAACGATGCACCAAAGCCCCCCCTTGGGTGACGGCTCCGGGCCCTGGCGGTCACGATGGGTCACGCAATGTCACGCGCGTTGCCAGTCGGCGGCAAGACCCCGAAGTGGCAACGTTGCCACTCGTATGGCACTATTTGAATCGCTGCGTCTAGGCTGATCCCCGAAAACTCGCGAACCTGGCGAGCCGACGCAGCACCTATCTTCAGGTCGGTCGCAGAGGTGGCGTACATGGCATTCACGAGGCGTCGTCCTTCTAAAGAAGAGCTCGACGCGTGGTCAACAGACCAGTTAGATCCAGACAACTGGTTTCGCATCCCAGAGTTCGGCGTCATGCCTCAGCAAGTCGGCTTCGAGGGCTTCGCGTTTCCAGTCGTCTCGCCTGGACACCCGAACTACGAGACGGCGGCGTCTGTTCGCTCGATGCTGAAGGTTGCTCGAGGCCTGATACGGAAGGACTTCGATCGACTTCAGGATGTTCGATCGGCTTCGCTGGCAGCATGGGACAAAGTAGACGCGAAGGCATCGGCGGGGCCCTTTGAGATTGCTTACGACGCAGGAGATGCAGCGCCGACTCGACAGCAGCGTGAACGGCAAGTCGCCGCGATGTTGTACTTGTGTATTGAGTCTGGCTTCGAGATGGCCATGCGGCAAAAAGAGGCGTCAGTGCGTGGCGAGCGAATTGCCAGCAATGCTGCAATGCTCGCAATATGGGCAGCCGGAGACTTTCTGCAGGCAGCAACAAGGATGACCACAAGTGACCGCGCTCGACTGGGAGGTCTGCGCAGCGGTGAGGTAAGACGTGCCAGGGGACTGAACAAGGACGCAGTGGAACGCGTAGCGCGAAGCCTGGGCTGGCCCGAAAAAATGCACGGCGTGAACAAGATCGTGGCTGTTCGTCTGGGCTCCTCACCAGCCCGAGTCGGGCAGATCCTCAGAGAGCTAAAGCCGCCTATCGGAGAAATGAACTAACCAGGGGTCTTGGTTCGTTTCGCCCTACAAGTTTCTACTCGCTCCCATTGCTGCAACCCGCAGCGACATGGAGCGAGTAGATGCAACATAGTGAAGCCCAACGGCAACGGATAACTACAGCGCTGACTTCTAGCCGAGTCGCGACCCATCAGAAGCTTCGCCCGAACGGCGCGAGCACTCTTTGCGGCGTAAGCAAAGCGACGCTGCTTCGCTGGGAGAAGCAGCGAGAGGATTTCCCGAAGCCCGCACGCCCAACCCCGCGGGTGACGCTCTACGACAGGGATCGCTTGCTGGCCTTCATCGAGGCTGTGCAGGGGGTGCCGGCATGAGCGACGCCGAAGCCAAGGCCAAGAAGGCATTCGACGGGCTCGCCGCGCGCGCCGCGATCAATGGCTATACCTGCTACGCCACCACGGTCGGAAACATCGTCCTGAGCCGTCTGGGCGGTGCGTGGCTGTTTGATGGCGTTGCCGCCGCTTCCGCCTGGCTCGACCACCTCTATCAGCCGTCTACGGAGGTTGCCGCATGAGCTGGGTCGAGTGGGACCAACCGCCGCGCGACTCAGAGTTCAAGGATCTCAGCGGCCAGATCTACCGCATGCGCAACCTGCGCCTGCGCTCTGCCATCAGCTACTACGACGCCTGCCAGCACGGCGGGGATTACTGGCTGCTCGCTCCCAACGGTGGGCAGATGTTCGAGGCCGACACGCTGGACGAGATCCGGAAGTGGCTGCGCCTACCTACAGCGAAGCCGGCTGGCAACGTTGCCACGCGGGAGGCGTCGCCATGACCAAAAAAGTAAACCTCGGAGCGATGTCAGTCGCGTCCGAGGTTCCAGAAGAAAGCTATCAGTTGCCTCCGAATTCTACGTCTAAGTCGACTGCGACGGAAGTCCAGATTCAAAAGCTGATCGCGTTTCTGCGGCAACGCCCGCGCCACACGCATGAGCTTCGCATGCTCGGCATAAGCCACCCGGCCGGCCGCGTGCTCGACTTGCAGGAGCGCGGCTACGTCCTGGAGTCGGCGCGCGTAGCCAGTGTCGATTCGGACGGCTTCACGCATCGCGGTGTCGCGCTGTACAGCCTGATCGCCGAGCCTGAAGGGGTGGGGCGATGAATGGCCAAAGCATCTCGCTACAAGGGCCAGCTACGCGACGCGGGCGGGTTCATAGCCATACCCCATGCAGTCGTCGATTCGGCGGCGTACAGGGGCCTCAGCGTCCACGCACGCGCCTTCCTGATCGACGTCGCGCGGCAGTTCAAAGGCTCCAACAACGGAGCATTGCTTTGCTCTCGAGCGCACATGGCGCCGCTCGGCTGGACGTCGAACGACATGTTGACCAAGTGCACGCGCGAACTCGTCGCGGCCAAGTTGCTGCATCAGACAGTCGTCGGGCACCGGCCGAACAAGGCCGCGTGGTTCGCAGTTACTTGGCTCGGCCTGGACAGGCTCAACGGTTTCGACCACGGAGCCGCGGAGAGCTTCGTACGCGGTGCCTACAAGCACGCCGACCCGCTGCCGTCTCCCAAGCCCTCCCGCGCCCAGATGTACGACCGCTGGCGCGCGCCTGCCGCCGCATGAGCGCAACGAGCGTTCAACGGGCGTTCAACGCAAGGGGCTCCGAAGGGGCTTTAAAGCCCTTCACCCCCCGGCCGAAGCCCGGCCACTTCCTCAACCACTGACACGAAAGGTCATTCCCCATGTCCCATACCTCATCCACCCAAATTGCCGCCGAAGAGGCATTCGTTCTGTCGCTGGCAGACCTGACTCCCAGCGAGTCCGCGAAGCTGATTGCCAAGCGCTACGACGGCGCTGCGATGGGCAGTCTGTTCCATCAAGTGGGCTTCACTCCCGGCGAGGCCGCACCGGTCCGGGCTGCACTGACCAAGGTCGTCGGCGCTGCCGAAGCTCTGAATCTCCTGCTGGCCAAGATCGAAGGGAACTGAAACATGAGCAACCACAAATCTTCCCGCCTCGCCATGGTCTCTCGCGCGATCGCGCACTCGAACGAACTGACAGCCTCGACCAGCATGCGGGTCGCGGAGGCATTGGCCATGCTCGACCACGAGCGCATTACCAGCGTGCCGGGGCTCATGAAATCTCGCGATGAAAGGGCCGGGGTCGTCATGGGCGATCGAGACCTTAGCGACGAAGGCAAGCAATCGCGAGTCAAGGGGATAGCCAGCGGCACGATGGGGCACCTCGCCTCTCTCGCGAAAAAGATCGTCGAGATGGAGGCGGAATACCGGAAGGACGCGGCAAGCGCGGTGCCGCTGCCGGAAGCCAGCCCCGCCGACGTGATGATCGACCTTGCGATCGCTGCATACGTGAAGCAGGCAAATCCGAAGCCCTTCCAGATGGAAGGCATGTCTGAGCGTGTGCGGCTTGCTATCGCCCGCACGCCGCCTGAGCTGGCCGGCATCGAGCCCGCCGTGCAGGCCCGCGTCCTCGGTAGCCTGATGGACCCCGCGAAGGCCGTCCAGCTTGGCGATGAGAAGCAGGCGCTGGAAATGGCGCGCAACGTCGTTCAAGCCGCGATCCACGACCTTTCTCCTGATGCGCAAGAAACGCCCAGGGAGATGGTTCGCATGTTCGGCACAGGTTGGAAGTTGCCCGGTGTGGCGGAGTCCATGGCTGAGCGCCTGGCCTCGGAACCCGCCCCGGGCGGATCGGAGGGCTGATCGATGGCCGAATTCTTCGACAACAAGCCGGCCATCGAGGCCCATCTGCTCGACATCGAGCGGGAGCTCACGCAGCCGATCAAGGCCACGCCCGCGCGCCTGCGCGATCGCATCCTTGCCAAGGCGGCGGTCTTCCTGGCCGACTGCATCGGCAAGCGCGCGCTCGAGCTGCACAACGACGTGAGCCGGCGTGTCGCCATGCTGGAGCAGCGCCGGCCCCCGGCCTTCCTGGCCGTGTGGGAGGAGGGGCGCCACTACGGTGCGCAAGCCTTCGTCACCTACGGCGGGAGGCTGTGGCATGCGACCGCTGACACGAAGGCGGTGCCTGGCACGAATGGCGACTGGACGCCGCTGGTGGGCTGACCGATGAGCATGCAATCTGTCCTCGGGGTGGTTGGCGGTGTCATCGGCTCGTTCTTCGGCGTGCCGCAGCTGGGCTTCATCGCCGGCTCGCTCGTTGGCGGGTTGCTCACGGAGGGAGAAAAGACCGAAGGGCCGCGCCTGGACAGCCTCAAGGTTCAGGTCAGCACGTACGGCGCCGGCATCCCGGTGCTGTACGGGACGGAGCGCATCGGCGGCAATGTGGTCTGGTCCACCGACAAGCTGGAGTTCGAGAGCACGACGGACGTCGGGAAGGGCGGGGGGGCAGAGCACACCGACTATCGCTACTTCGTCCAGATGCGGATCGCCTTGTGCGAGACGCCGCGCGATGGCTCGACGGTGTCGCTCGTGCAGATCTTCCAGGACGGCAAACTGAAGTGGGATGCAAGGTCCGGGCTCCCGATCTCGACCGCTTTGGCCAGCGAAGAAAACCTGTTTGCCTTCTTCACTCTGTATCAGGGCCACTCTGACCAGTTGCCCGATGCCATCGAAGAAATCTATGCGGGCGGCGCGGGCTCGGTCCCAGCGTATCGAGGTGTTGTGTCTATCGCGATGCGCGCAATCGAGTGCCCGGGCGGCCGGGTGCCTCAGTTCTCGTTCGTGCTGTCGACCAGCTCCGCGACCGTGATCGAGGTCAACGAGCTCGCCGACGCGCCGGCCGGGGTCACCAGCTATCACGGCCAGTACATCAAGGGCGGAATCTGGCACACCAACAACACCGACGCCGACACGGACGGCAATGGCGAACTGGAGGTGTACTTCAGCCACTCAGGCGCGCCGATGACCCTGGAGCGGACGATCCCGCTCCTGTTTTGCAAAGTAGGGTTCAGGACCACATTCGCCCCGATCCCATGCCCCGGCACGCCGAATCCTACGGTCATCCGCACGCGCACCGACGCGAACGAGATGGACACGTATATCGACATCATTGATCTGAATGAGGGGACGCAAACGGCCATCTTCACCTACACCAAGGGGACGCTGGACTATCCGTTCCTGAGCAGCTCCTACGCAACGGCTGCCCACGACCCGCAGACCGGAAAGTACGTCATGGTGGGTGGCGGCACGACCGATCTGCAGACCAAGCCGGCAGTGATCAATCAAGACGGCACGATGACCACCTGTGACGTCGTCACGGGCACGACCGTTGGACCTGTCGGGATCTACGAAGATGCGGTCTACGTCGTCACCGTGGCCGGTGGGAGTCTCCAGATGGAGACCCGTAACGCCACAACCGGGGCCGTGCTCGCAGCCCCAGTAGTGGGGCCCGCGCTGGGCGTCAGCGACGTCTTCGCGCAAGCTGCCATCTTCTGCTCGAGCCAGGGTGTATTCGTGAGCGTGCCGACGACCAATGGTGTTGCCTCGCGCTTCTTCCGTGTGACCGATTCGGCGTGGGAGTTGATCTACACCGCTGACATCCTGCAGCATTACACGGGCGCCAGCGCGAACTTCTACAGCGACGGGAACATGTCGGTCGTTGGACCCTCGTCGGCTGATCGAAAATATGAGGTCGTGCGGCCAGCTGTGAGCATCTCTGACGTTCTGGTCAAGGACATCATCTCGGACCAGTGCGAGCGCGTGGGGGAGACGCGATACGACGTGAGCGCCATCCCCGACGAGGACACGATCCACGGCTACAAGCTCCAGAACCCGGCGAGCGCGCGCAGCAACGTCGACCCGCTGCTGACTGCCTTCGCTATCTTTGTCGTCGACGAGGATGGCCTGATCAAGTTCAAGAAGTACGAGGACATCGCCTCCGAAGCGACGATCAGCTATGACGAGCTCGGCCAGGCCGAGGATGGGGCAGATCCCGCTGACGCGATGCCGCTCAGTCGCACGCAAGAGATCGACCTTCCGCGTAGCGTCTCCGTCAGTTACATCAATCAGGACTTCGACTACCAAACTGCGACCGAGGCGGCAACCCGCCAGGTCACAGAGGCAAACGAAGATCTGACGATCGAACTGCCGATTGCCACCAACTCCGATCACGCCGCTCGCGTGGCGCAGACGATCCTCTTCGCTCGCTGGCGGCAGCAAAACACGCGGGCCATGAAGGTGTCCCGCAAGTTCGCCTTTCTGAGCCCGGGTGACGGTGTGACCGTTGAATACCCACGGGGAACGTCCAGGCTCTGGCGGATCATGAGCCTGACCGACACGGGTGCAGTGATCGAGATGACGGTCGAGCCAGGCGACGCCGAGTTGTTCACGCAGACCGCGATCGGGGCCGCAGGGTATATACGGCAAGGCGTTGACCCGCTGCCTGCGCCGACCGCACTGGAGATCCTCGACGGCCCGATCCTGCAGGACAGCGACAACAACGCCGGCCTGTACGCGGTCATGGAAAGCCGCGGCACGGGCTGGACCGGCGCTGAGCTGCTCATGGGCGATTCGGTGACCTCTCTTGAACCGGTTGGCACAGTCAGCAACGAGTCCGTCATCGGCTCCGCTGAAACGGCGCTCGGCGACTTCACGCGCAACGTCGTCGATGAGGTCAACCTGCTGACCGTCAACATCGGCGAGGGCTCGCTCTCGAACATCACCCGGGATGTCCTGCTCGCCGGCACATCGAACGTCGCGGCTGTGGGTGGCAATGGCCGCTGGGAGATCATCAAGTTTCAGCGCGCCGACAGCCTTGGGAGTGGCCGCTACATCCTGTCTGGCCTGCTGCGGGGCCTTCGGGGCACTGGCTGGGCCGCAGGGCTGCACCAGGTCGCGGACCGCTTCATCCTGCTCGGCACGGCCGGCACGCTGCGCCCGAACCTCGATCCAGGGGCCATCGGTCAAACCAAGATCTACAAGGCACGGTCCAAAGGCCGGAGCGCCGAATCGGCGTTCACGCGCTCCTATGCGAACACGGCCGAGGGCCTCAAACCCTTCAGCCCTGTCGATCTGCGCAAGAGCATCTCCAGCAACAACATCACGTTGACGTGGGGCCGGCGTTCGCGTCTTGTCGACAACGTGCTGTCCACGGGCGTGATCCCCCTCGGCGAATCGCTCGAGCGCTATGACGTGGTGATCTACAGCGATGGCACGTTCACCACGATCAAGCGCGTCCTCTCTGTTTTCTCCGCCTCGGCCGTCTACACCAGCGCCGAGCAGATCGCGGATTTCGGTTCCAACCAATCGACGCTCTATGTCCGCGTCTATCAGCTCAGCGACACCATCGGTCGCGGGCACGAACTTCAGGCCACTGTATGACCACCCTCCAGAATCTCACCGCCAACACCAACGCGTTCCAGCAGATCAACGAAAACTTCGATGCTGCGTCGCCGGCCGGCATGTACGGCAAGCGCGCGCCCGGGACCTCGGGGCTGACCTGGGCCTACTACGGCGGGCGCGGCTTCGGGAACACGATCGCAGACGGCGCTGTGACGCTCACGGCCAGCGTGACGAACTACGTCGTCGCCAGCAGGTCCACGGGTGCCGTCAGCGTCTCGACGGCGATCACCAATTGGAACGACACCACCAACTACCTGCGCCTGTACCTGGTCAACACGAACGCTTCCACGGTCACCAGCGCGACCGACTATCGTGAGAGCTATGGCGGTGCGTCCTCTTCGGGCTTCACCGGGGGCACACTGAGCTCGGCTCTGAACGAGGCGCCGGTCGTCACCCTGGCATCGGCGGCGACCCTCAACATCGGTGCCGCGGCGGCGAACACGATTTCCGTCTCCGGCACGACCACCGTGACGGCCTTCGATTCGATCGCGTCGGGTGCGAAGCGCGTCCTGCACTTCCAGGGCGTCCTGACGCTGACCCACAACGCCACGTCGCTCATCCTGCCCACGGGCGCGAACATCACGACGGCAGCCGGCGATGTGGCTGAGTTCGTCTCGCTGGGCTCCGGGAACTGGCGTTGCGTCAGCTACATGCGGGCGAGTGGCGCGGCGCTCTCCGGTGGCAGTTCCTTCACCGGTGGCACGCTGACCAGCGCGCTCAACGAAGCGCCTCAGGTGACGATCGCATCGGCTGCCACGGTCAACATTGGTGCGGCAGCCGCGAACAGCGTCAGCATCAGCGGCACCACCACGATCACGGCTTTTGACTCGATCGCGTCGGGCGCGGTGCGCAGGCTGGTCTTCCAGGGCGCGCTGACCTTCACGCACAACGCAACGAGCTTGATCCTGCCAGGCGGCGCGAACATCACCTCGGCAGCCGGTGACGTCGCTTGGATGGAGTCGCTCGGGTCCGGCAATTGGCGGTGTGTGGGCTATCACAAGGCCAACGGCCAGGCCGTGGCGAGTAGTGGGGGCGGAAGCCTGACGAACTGGACCGAAGCGGTCAGCTCGGCCGCGCCGAACAACGTCATCCCGGCAGTTTCGTTCACGGCCACAAATGCCGCTACGAACGTCGACGCGGTGCTTGTTCCCAAGGGGACCGGCTCGATCCTGGCCAACGTACCTGATAGCGCGTCTACAGGCGGCAACAAGCGCGGCACTCGCGCTGTCGATCTGCAGCTGGAGCGGTCTGCGGCGGCTCAAGTAGCCTCGGGAACGAATGCCGTGATTGGGGGCGGGCGAAACAACACGTCGCTTCAAGCCTATGGGACGGTCGCCGGTGGTGATGGGAACGCAGCCAACGGCGCCGGCAGCCGATCCGCGATCGGGGGCGGTGGCGGGAACACTGCAAGCGGCAGCTATTCGACCATCCCGGGCGGCCTCAACTGCGTCGCGAGCGCGAACTACGCGCATGCGAGCGGCAGCACTTGCACTGCCAGCGCCGACTATTCGCAAGCCGGCGGCTTCACCTGCACGGCGGACGGTGTGGGCTCCAGGGCTGCCGGACAGTTTGCAGTCACGCGCGGCCTGCGCGGCGCCGATTCCTTCGCCGGAGGACGGCGGACAGCGTCCGGTGACGCGCAGCGGCGATCGGTGATGCTGTTCCGTACTACGACTGATGGCTCTGCGACCCAGTTGACGACTGACGGCGCCGCGCCAAGTGGATCTTCGAACCAACTCAACCTTCCGAGCGCGCTTGCGTTCAAGGTGCAGGGGCAGGTGATCGCCATGCGCAGCGACGGCTCGGTGGCGGCATGGGACGTGTCGTTCATCGCAAAGCGCGTGGGCACGACGACCTCAATCGTTGGCACGCCGACCATCACCAGCGCGGGCAACGATGGCACCGCCACCGGCTACACGCTTGCGATAGCCGCGGACGACACGAACGACGTGGTGCAGATCACGGCGACCGGCACCGCGGGGCACACGGCCTATTGGGTGGCTGAGCTCACGTCGCTGGAAGTGGGTTGAAGTGACCACCATGAAGACCACCACACCCAAAGAGAAGGCGCTCGCGAAAGTGCGCGCTGCGCAGAAAAAGGCCGACATCGTGAGCAAGGCGTTCGGGCCGCCGCCGAGTGGCAACGTTGCCACTACGGCGCAACCCGTGCTCAATGTGCAGGTCGAGCCAGGACAGACCGACGCACGGGCATTGATCAACGCCAATTTCAGCCCGGCAGTCGGCGCCTCTCTGGTTGCCCTCGATCTGACGCACGCCGACTCGAAGCTTGATCTGACCACCGCGGCCGCATATTTCAAGGCGGCTGGCACTGAGGCGGCTGGCGGCGACCTGTCCAAGTCGCAGGAGGTGCTGGCGATCCAGGTGCGAACGTTGGATCTGCTGTTCAACTACTTCCTGCGCAGGGGGGCGGTGCAGCCGAACTTCGAGGTCAAGGAGTCGTATTTGCGCTTGGCACTGAAGGCTCAAAGCCAGTGTCGTACCACGGTCGAATCGCTGGCGGTCATTCAGCAGGGCCCGGCCATCTTCGCCAAGAACGCCAACATCAACAACGGGCAGCAGCAGGTGAACAACGGTGTACCTGCGCCAGCTGCACCCAAGGCCATCGACGCGTCGCCGACTGAGGTCCTGCAGCCGGTGCCTGCACGCGCGCGCAAGCAAAAAGCGAAAGTGACAAATCAAACTATTGGAGCGGTCTCGAAATGAACGGCTGGACGCCCGAGCGCCGCGCGCGCCAGGCGGCCGCCATCAGAGCGTGGCGACCGTGGGAGAAGTCCACCGGCCCGCGGACGGAAGCGGGTAAGGCGAAAGTTTCGCGCAACGCCGATCGAGGAGGGCAGCGCGCATTTCTGCGCGAGGTGCGCAAGTTTCTGAGGGACTGTCGGCTACCTTGAGGGCAGCCGGACGGTTTAGCATCGGGCTCCTCGAATTGGAGCAGAGATGAGCAACCCACAACGCGAATTCAAAGACTGGAAGCCCCTCTCGCCGCTGCCGCCCGCCGCTCCAGCACCGGCGCCTGGCCCCGCGCAGAAATAGTTGCGATGACCTCGGCCTCAGCGTTGCCGCCGCGGGTGCATGGCAATGCCGTGATGGACGTGCGGTTCGGCGTCTGCTACGGCGAGCTCAACGAAAGATTTTGGAGCCACTTCGACACCGCCCTGACGTTGCTCCAGATCACTGCCGGTGCGCTCGCGCTCGCTGGCGTGTTTGCGCGCGGTGGCTGGCTGACCGCCTTGGCAGGCATCGCCCTTGCGGGAATCAGCGGGCTGCAGATAGGGCTCAAGCCGCGCGAGCGATCGATTGCCTTTCGTGACACGCGTCGCAACTTCCACGACCTGGATATCGAATCGGCCAGCTTGGATCTCCCGGCGCTGGATCGACGACTTGAGTCGCTGCGGCGCGATGCTCCACGCGGCATGAGTTCCTTCCTGCGGCCTGCTGAGGATCGCGTCCGCCGGGAGCACGGTTACCCCGGCGTGGAGCTAACTACTTGGCAACGGTTTCTGTGCGTGCTGGCGTGACGTAGTCGTGAGCGTGCCTACCATTTTTTCATTCACGCTTTGGTCGTTCTTTTACGAATCCAAGGCGAAGATTCTTGGTCAACGGGGCACTGCTTGGAAGCTGATTCTTGAGCTTCACGAAGGTCAATCACCAGAAGAGGCCTGTGCGCAGCTCACGCTGGGGTTTAGCTTCGATGCGATCTTTCCGGGCACCAGTGTGGTGGAGTCCATGCTCGTTGTGACTGACGCCATCCGCTGGAGTATGCGCGCCGTGATGTTTGAGGCTGAGATCCGGTGACGGTTAGCATCTGCCACTCGAGCAACAAGGATCGGATCGGTGATGAGGAAATTCAAAGTGCGCAACAGCGCGGCAGAGCTCTGAGGGCAACAACCATGCCGTTCAATGTCGACCTCGATTCGGTCCTCAAACTCGCTGCGGTCATCGTCACGATCATCGGCGCGCTAGCCAAGCGCCAGATCGAGGGCCGAGCCAAACTGGTTTTCTATCTGGTGCATGCAGCGAGCCACCCGATTCCTCCCCCACTTCCTGCAGCGCAACCAGCACCGCCGTCCCCGGCAGATCCTCCGCCTGGCCAGCCCAATCAGGGCGAGCAGCAGCAGCCTCAACAAGCCGAGGCAGCACCGGCAGTACAGCCGGCGGCTCCTCCTACACCTCCGCCCATGCACGCTGCTCACACGCACGCGGTCGTCGTACGCAACGCCGGACGGCAGACAGCTCACAACGTGCGCATCGATCACAACATTCTTCCTCGCAGCTACACGGTCTACCCGCCCGTGCGCCACACGGTTTCGTTCCCTCAGCAGGGGGATGGGGCGGAGATACTGATTCCCGTGTTGGTTGCGGGCGAGCAGGTCACTCTTTCGTACTTCTACTTTCCGCCACTGACGTTCGATCGCATCAACGCTTGGGTCAAATGTGACGAGGGCATGGCGAGGCTAGTCAACGCCATTCCGAGCACCCCACCGCCGAAGGGCGTCCGCGCGGCCCTGTGGGTATTTGCCTTCATCGGGGCGGCGACGTCCGTGTACTGGTGCATCCGCCTCGCTACAGCGCTGCTCGGCTGGGATTTCCTGCTATGACTTTTCAATGTGGGGGAAGAGAAGGGGGAAGCGACGCGTATTGAGTCGGATGAAAGTCAACATCCATGCGGTCCACAGACCGACATTGTGCCGACACCCTCCCGCCAGCACTAGTTTCACGAGCGGTCATAAATGATCAGTGAAACGCTCAGAAGCCCCGCCAGCCGGGGCTTTTTTGTGCCCGGTTGTACCGCGCTTGACATGCTGACTTGGCTTGTCCACGCGGCGTCGGCCCGGGGACGAATGCCCGTCGCATCAGACCCTACGATTTCCCCGGCCGGTTCTTGTCCCAGATCGCCAGCAAGATCAGGCCATAAGCCAAAAGGCGAACCATGTAGTGCAGCGGCAGTTCCTCCTCGTTCCAGGAGGACGTGATCGCCATGTGCGTCCGGCTTGCGGCCTCGATGAAGAAGGACGCCGCGAAGAGCAGGAAGAACCGGTCCCGCGTGTTGGTCCAGTAGCGCAAGAAGAAGAGCGCGACGGTGAAGGATGCGACGGCAATCCCGCCTAGAAGAAATTGATGCATTGCCGCCTTCGTCAGGAATGGCTTTCAAGGACCAGGCCCACGAGCAGCAGCAGCACCGCAACCAGCGCGAGGCTCAGGCGCCACAGGGACATGTCCAACGAGGTGAACAGGAGTCTGTCGAGGATCAACAGTACGTTGTTCGCGGTCAGCCCG
The DNA here is from genome assembly GCF_001541225.1 of Variovorax sp. WDL1. GTDB lineage: Bacteria > Pseudomonadota > Gammaproteobacteria > Burkholderiales > Burkholderiaceae_C > Variovorax. The sequence goes on from NZ_LMTS01000163.1 coordinate 189,647, forward strand.
ACGAAGCACAGGCCGCTCCACAAAAGCAGCCGAACGCGCCCTTTTGCGTAGCCCCGCAGCAGCAACGCAGCACACGAAAGCGCGGTGAGTGCGCATAGCCCATAAATCAACTTGTCCATTCTGCTAGCCCTTTCGGATCTTGAATGCGTCGGCAAAACTCTGCGCTGCCTTGCGACTGGCACCGTGAATCAGGTTCGTGATGCCGATCAGGTCGTCGGAATATGCCGACGCCAGGCGATCAACAAGGTCTGCCAAGTTGGCATTGGTCGGCGCGTAGCGGTATACGTCCTTTCGAGGCTCGCAGACCGACAGCAACCCGGCCAGGCACAGCGCCTCCAGCAACGCGTCAGCGGTCTGGGGCTGCACGTACAGCGCGCGGGCGACTTCCGCGACGCTGAGACTCGCATCGGGTCGGGCATGGAAGATCAGCAGTGCCTCCAGGAACGGAACCGAGGGAATGCTCGTCAGCACGAACCGTCTTACGTCTTCAGGAATCAATGGTCGGCCTTGTACTCGCCGCTCTCCGCCGTTCACGGGGTTCACCAACTGGGTCCCAGCCCGGTGAATCAATGAAGTGGATCGGTGCGGTCACCCGCTTCGGGTGCGCTGCGGCTATGTGGATGTTCGAACCCTGCGGCGCAATGATAGTGACCTTGGCACCGTGCCATCGCCGCGCGCGCCCAGCGGGAACTTGTCCTGCTCGACTATCCGATCCGTACGCCCGCCTAGGCCGACAAGTAGTCGAAGAAGGCTTCGAGCTCCGTGGACTTGTCGAACACGGCGCTCGCACCCGCCATCACGCATCGGCTTCGAATGTCCGGTGTTGCATAGTTTGTCAATACCACGATCCTCTGGTCGGAACGTCTTTCCTTGAAAGCCCTCAGCACGGTCAAGCCGGAGCCTTCCTTGAGAAACAGGTCCAGGATCATCAGGTTCCATCGCTCGGCGAAGCGGGCGGCCGCCAGGATGGCCTCGGAGGCGGTCTCTGCCGTCGCCAGGACTTCGACGTCGGCGAATTCCAGCAGCGCCGCAATCAGGTTGTCGCGAATGGTCCTGCTGTCCTCGACAAGAATGGTGGCCAACAACACGCCCGCGACCTTTCCTCTGGTTTTGTTTTGCCGGCACGCGCCGGTGCGAGTGTTCTACGCGTCGGGACGCTGGCGGGCATGTAGGCGGACTACCCGAGAAAGGTGGCGCGTCGATGCGTCAGCCCGCGGCGTTGTCCTCGTTCTCGCGGGACGCGTGTTTTTCCAGGGCGTCATTGACCTCCTCCAGTTGCTCGACGGAGCCGTTCAGACGCTTCTCGGCTTCGCTCGTCTTCTCGACCGCTCGTTCGACGTCGTCACTGCGAATCTGCTTGGAGACGCCGGCGTCGAGAACCTCATGAATGATCGCCAGCTCTTCGGCGACCTGCTTGACGGCTTCGGTGGCCTGCTTGTTCTTCTCCAGCGCCTCGTCGATGGGCGGCGCTGTGCCCTCGGCTCCGGAATTGGGATGGGGCATCGATCTCTCCTCTGGGTGGAATTGCATGGTAACGGCAGAAATAAACCAGAGCGCTACTGCCTTGCGATCGAACGAAAACCTGCCGGCCCCCGCGACATGAGGCGTCGGAGATTGGCCCCATTGGCACGGGGCAAAGGGGAAGAGGTTGCGGCTTTCGACTCCTTCTTCGAGCGAGCACGCCGTCAGCGGGGTCGTGGCGCTATTCGGGCGCAGCCGCTCGATCGCTGGGCGCGTTCTCGTCCGGCGCTGGACTTTCCTGCAAGCTCGGAGACGGGTTGACTTGCCGTTCGGCCTCAGCCAGCCGCTGGAGATGATCGATCCACTCGGCGCGAGTCGGCATCTGCCTGCGCAGGGTCGAGGAGGTGTCCAGGTTGCACCCTGAAGACAAACCGATGCTCCGTCCGGCGTTCACTGTGGCTGCCTAACGCCCGACGGACGCAGCGATGATGAGTGCAAGCACCAGGAACACCGCGCCGACGGAAGCGGCCTCGAGAAGGAGATCGAACCATGGCGCGCTCGCGACCGGAGGTCTGAACGCTTCGAAGCTGCTTTGAGAGGCATGCTCATCGCGGATCACGTTCATTGGTGGGGCTCCTCATCCCAGTGTCAGTATTCGAAAGGCGCCCCACTATAAAACAAGAGTACAAAAAATGGGAACTTTTCACATAGTTTTCGTTTTCCATCAGTTGCGGAGGTCCAAAGTATTACATTGAGTGATCACAATCCCTGCCATGAAAGATTCACGCGACACGAACCTTGGGTGGTGGACCGACAAGCCTGAGCGAGTGCCGCGGGCTTCTTCGTTCAACCCGATCTCCGGCCCCTTTCCTCGGCGGCGAACGGAAAAGGTGTGGATCAAGGTGGCGCTGATCGTTGCACTCATGGCCGGGTTCGGCTGGTCACTGCTGAACCTTGCCCGCGTCATGGCGTAAAGCAGGCCCTCCCGGCTGTTACGCCACTAGGCTGCGCGGAGGTCCTGCAACGCAGCGCCGCCGTGCCGCATGCGGCGCAATTCCCCCTGCTGCGCTTCGATCGCCTGCGCGAGGAAGTCCGCGTCGCGCGCCACCCCCGAGAAGCGGCCCGATCCCCAGGTGTGCAGCCAGGGCAGGCCCAGGAAATAGAGCCCCGGCTCCCGGGTGATGCCGCGCAGGTGCACCGGGTCCCCCCGGCCGTTGAAGACCGGCGCGTCCAGCCACGCGAAGTCCGGCGAGAAGCCGATGCACCAGATGACGCTCGTGATGCCGGCAGCGGCCAGGTCCAGTCGCGTGCGTTCCTCCGGCGGCTCCCACACCGGCGCATAGACCGAGGCCGGCGGCGCCTCGATGCCCTGGGCCGCGATGTGCTTGTCGATCGAGGCGTTGATGCCGTTGTAGATGCGGTCGGCGTGGTCCAGGTGTTCGCGCAGGTTCGGCTGGAACTGCAGCGAGTGCCCGTCGAAATCCGTCAGCAGGCCATACAGGGCCATGCCTTCGAGGGCGAAGCGTCGCAGGTCGATGTCCCGGCCGCCGTCGCGGCCCGTCACATAGTGGTTGGTGTTGTCGCGCACGCCCTCGCGCAGCGGATGCTCCGTCACAGGCATCTCGTAGTAGCCCATGTCCGCGAGCCAGTCCACCACCTCGCGGCCCCGGTAGAAGCGCGCGCAGCGCGGCGCGTTGCCGGTCGCGAGATGAACCTTGCGCCCCGCCAGGTGGAGGTCCTCCGCAATCTGCGCGCCCGACTGACCGCAGCCCACCACCAGCACTGCGCCCTCGGGCAACTGCGCCGGGTTGCGGTACTGGGCCGAGTGGTACTGCACCACGCCGCCCGGCAGCTTCTCGGCCAGCCGCGGCACGACGGGCTTGTGATAGCCGCCCGAGGCCACCACCACCTGGTCGGCCGTGTAGCTGCCGGCATCGGTCTGCACGCGGAAGCGCTCGCCGGCGCCTTCGCGCCAGACGCGCTCCACGGAGACGCCTTCGACCGCGGGCGCGTTCACATGCGCCACGAAGCCGGCCAGCCATTCGTTGATCTGGTCCTTGACCATGAAGCCGTGCGGATCGTTGCCGGCATAGGGCCAGCCCGGCAGCTGGCATTGCCAGTTCGGCGTGACCAGGCAGAAGGAGTCCCAGCGCTGCGTGCGCCAGGTGTGGACGAGGCTGCGCTTCTCGACCACCAGATGGTCGATGCCGCGCTGCTGCAGGCAGTGGCTGGCCGACAGGCCGGCCTGGCCGCCGCCGACGATGATGACGCTGTAGTGGCTGCGCCCGCCGTGGGGATGGGACATGGGATCACTCTCTCTTTGAATGAAATGGGAAGAGGGCTGAGGCCGCCGCTCGCCGGCTTCAGTCGAAGGCGACGACGAGCACCTCGGCATCGGCGCTGCCCGCAAAGTGCGACGCGACGTGCTCGATCTCGGCGAGTTGGTCCATGGCCTGCGAGCAGGCGAATCCGTACTTGGCACGCACGCGCTCCGACGCGATGCCAAGGGCCTCGCTGGTGCGCCGCAGGAAGTCGTCGAGTCCGTAGCGCTGGCCCGGGATGAGGAAGTCCTGCACCACGAGCGAGGGTGAGTAGCAGCGTGTCTCGCGCCCATCGGGCCAGCGCACACGGAAATGCATGACAGGCATCGTGTCCTCTTCTCTTCAGGCGAATTGCGCGGGCACTCGGCCGGCGGCCCCCGCGCGCAGCCCGGCGCGGTACGGGGCCAGGTGGCGCTCGGCGCTGGCCTTCCAGCTGAAGCGCTGCGCCAGGCGCTCGGCGGAGCGGGCGATGCGCGCCGGGTCGCGCCTGGCCAGCGCATCGGCCAGTGCGCCGGCGATGCTGGCCGCGTCGTGGGGCTCGGCCCAGCTCACGTCTTCCTCGGCGAGGTAGTCGACGAAAGGCGCGATGCGGGATGCCACCACCGGCACACCGCTGGCCAGCCCTTCGAGCACGACCAGCCCGAAGCCCTCGCGCAGCGAAGGCATCGCGACCACATCGGCGAGCCGGTACAGCGCGGGCATGTCCTCGTCGGGCAGCGGGCCGGTGAGGTGCACCGGCTGCAGCGGACCTTCCGCGATACCCAGGCGCTGCATCTGCGCGCGGAAAGCCTGCGTGCAGCCCGCGTGGTCGAGCAGGCTGGCGCCGCCGGCGATCACGAGCTGCGCCTGCGGGTGCGTCGCGCGCAGCAGCGCGAAGGCGCTCAGCAGGCGAACGCTGTTCTTGCGCTCCTCGACGCCACCGACGGCCAGCACCACGGGCGCGCCCGGCACGATGCCGAGGCGCCCTGCGAGCAGCGCGTCGCCGCGGCGGGCTGCGGGAGAAAAGCGCGCCGTGTCCACGCCGTTCGGCACCTCCTCGGCCGCGATGCCATGCTCGCGCGCCAGATGCTCGCGCCACAGCCGGCTGACGCACAGCACCTGGCTGGCCTCTTCGAACGCGATCCGTTGCCAGCGCATGAGCCGGGCATCGTCGAAGCTGTCGAGGTGGTGCACGGTGCGCACGAAGGCCTCGATGCGGCCGGCGTCACGCAGTTGCGCGAGCGCGTTGCCGCCGATGGAGTCGTGGGTGTGCAGCACATCGAAGCCTTCGTGGCGCAGAAGGCGGCCCAGGTGACGCACGAAGGCCTCGATGCGCAGGCGCACCATCTCGACCGTGTCGCTCGGCTCGCCGTGTACGGGGACGTGTTCGACGCGGCAGGGCGGCTGCCGGAAGAACGCCTGGCCTGGCGCGGCGGGCGCCATCACCGTCACCACGTGGCCTGCGTCGTGCAAGGCGCGCGCGAGCTCGAGCGTGTGCACCACGCCGCCGCGCGGGTTGACGGAATGCGTGAGCAGGCCGATGCGCAGGGGGCGGTCGAACTCAGGCATGGGTCATCTCCAGGGCGCCGAGAGCGGGCGGCTGGATGAAGGCCTCGCGACCGAAGTCCCACAGCCGTGCTTCCTCGCCGCCCGCGCGCAGACGCACCTCGCGCGAGCCGTCCACCTCGCCGATCGCGGCGCAGGCGATGTCGCGCGCCGCAAAGCGCGCAAGCACCTCGGCCACCCGCGAGGGCGCCACGCTGAGCACGAAGCCGTAGCTCGGAAAGGACGAGAGCCAGCGCATCATCGGCACGCCCGCCGGACGCGGCAGCGCGTCGAGGTCGATGCGCGCGCCCACGCCCGAGCATTCGAGCAGCATCATCGCGGTGCCCACTGCCCCCGCCATGCTGATGTCCTTGGTGGCGCCGCACAGGCCGTCTTCCGCCAGCGCCGGCAGCAGTTCCAGATCGGCGCGCAGCCGTGCGGCCGGCGCGCGGGTCGAGGCGTTCCAGTAGGGAAAGGGCTCCTCGTAGGCGCCGCGCAGGTCCGCCGCCATCACCAGCACATCGCCAGGGCGCGCATCGAAACTGGTCAGGAGCCGCCGCGCATGACCCAGGATGGCGACCGCGAGCTGGGGCCGCTCGCTGCGGTTGTTGCTGTGGCCGCCGACGATCGGCACGCCGTAGCGCGCGGCGGCCTCGGCCAGCCCCCGCAGCACCTCGTCGGCCGGATCCATGCCGCTGCTCCACAGCGCATCGACCACCGCCGTCGGCCGTCCACCCATCGCGTAGATATCGCTTACGTTCACCATCACGCCGCAGTAGCCGGCGAACCAGGGCATGCGGACGATGAAGTCCTCGACCAGGCCCTCGATCGCGAACAGCAGGTAGCCGCCGTGGCCATCCGGGATGGCGGCGCAGTCGTCGCCCACCGGCACGGCCTGCGCCATTGCCGCGTGGCCGCCGGGCAGTGTGCGCCCGAGGGCGGACACCACGTCGGCGATGTCGCGCTTGTGGGCGAAGCCGCGCGTGGCGCGCAAGGCCTCGGCGATCTCGGCGGCCCGCGTCACGACAGCACCCGAGCCCGCGTCACGAAGCCGCTCACCGGATCGTGGCAGGGCGGATAGAAGTCCAGCCCGGCCTGCATGCGCGCATGCGGGCGGCCATGGATGGCCGTTTCGTCGAGCACGCGCCAGCCCAGCTTGCGAAACAGCGGCACGTTCTGCATCTGCACATGGGCCAGGAAGCGCTCGCAACCCAGCGCATGCGCGCGCGAGACGGCCAGCCGGATCAGCGTCGCGCCCAGGTGCCCCTGGCTGCGGAAGGCCGGATGCACCGCCAGGCGCGAGCCCCACCATTCGCCCGCTGCATCGCCGCGGTGGATGCGCACCGTGCCCACCACCTGCTCCGGCATTCCCGCATTGCAGGACATCGCCACCAGCGGTTGCGCGTGCGTGTCGATCGCATCGCGGTCGTCGTGCGCGAAGATGCCCTGCTCGATGCAGAACACCGCGCGCCGGAGGGCCATGGCCTCGTCGATCTCCCATTGCTGGGCGGCTTCGCGAACGAGGTACTCCACCGGCGCGTAGTCCGCCGGCAGCTCGCAGAGGTCGTCGATGCACAGCATGGCTCAGGCCTCGTAGACCGACAGCGACGAGCAGGCGCCGCACTTGCCGCAGCCGGCCTTGATGTCGGCCGAGCGCAGCCCGGCCGCTGCCACCCGCGCGCCGAGCGGCGCCAGCAGCGACTGCATGAATGCGGGCGAGGGTGCGGGATGGTCTTCCAGCGGCGTGCCGCTGATCGGCACGAAGGGCACGACGAAGGGATAGACGCCGCGCGCCAGCAGTTGGTCGCAAGTGTCGAGAATCGCCTCGCGCGTATCGCCGAGGCCCGCAAGGATGTAGGTGCTGACCTGTCCGCGCCCGAAGACCGCCACCGCGGCCTCGAAGGCGCTCATGTAGCGCGAGACCGGCACGCTCGCCTTGCCCGGCATGATCCGCTCCCGCACCTCGGGCGTGACCACCTCCAGGTGCATGCCGAGCGTGTCGATGCCGGCGGCCTTCATGCGCTGGAACCAGCGGTCATCGTCGGGCGGCTCGCACTGGCCCTGGATCGGGAGCTCGACCGCCGCCTTGATCGCGAAGGCGCTCTCGCACAGGATGGCGGCGCCGCGGTCGGTGGCGTTGGGCGTGCCGGTGGTCATCACCATGTGCTTCACGCCGTCGAGCAGCACCGCGGCGCGGGCCACCTCCGCCAGTTGCTCCGGTGTCTTGCGCGCGATGGTGCGGCCCGCCGCGAGCGACTGCCCGATCGCGCAGAACTTGCAGCTCTTGCGCCGGCTTTCGTAGCGGATGCAGGTCTGCAGCACGGTGGTGGCGAGCACGTCGCTGCCGTGCAGCGTGGCGATGTGCGAGTAGGGCACGCCATCGAAGGTCTGCATCGCGTAGAAGCGCGGCTGCTTCGGAAAGGTGATGCTGGCGATCGGGATGCTGCCTCGCATCACCCGGCTCACACCGTTGGCGTCGGGCGGCTCTGCGGTAAAGGGCGAGCTCCAGGCGGCAGAGGTATGGACCGGCACCATGATCGTGTGGCCGTCCACCGTCACGGCCTTGTGGTCCGAGGGGCCGGCGCCGCCGCGCCGGCTGGCTGCACCGGCCGTCGGGTCAGCCAGCCGCAACCCGAAGGACTGGAGCTCCGTCATCAGTTGGCGGCTGTCCGGCAGGGTGGGTGTCAGGTTCATGGTCATGGCTCCGGATGGGGGAATAAGCGGGCAGGGCATGCATCGGCACGGTGGTCGCGGCCGGCCGGTCGTTGATGGCGAGCGAGAGCAGCTCGGGCCGGGCGTAGTGGCCGACCGAATCCATCATTCGCTTGCGCTTGGCGATGAGCGCGAAGTCCAGGTCGGCCACCACCATGCCCTCGCCCTCGGTGAGCGGCGGCGCCAGGTGCTTGCCCTCGGGCGAGACGATGGCCGTATGGCAGCCGCCGCGCAGGGCCTTCTGGAGGCCGGCGTCGGGCGTGACGCTGCGGATCTGCTCGTCCGTCAGCCAGCCCGTGGCGTTGACGACGAAGCAGCCGGACTCCAGCGCGTGGTGGCGGATGGTCACCTCCATCTGCTCGGCAAAGATCGGCCCGACCAGCGAGCCGGGGAACTGCGCGCAGTGGATCTCCTCGTGCTGCGCCATCAGGCTGTAGCGCGCCAGCGGGTTGTAGTGCTCCCAGCAGGCCAGCGCGCCGACGCGGCCGATGGCGGTGTCGACCACCTTGAGCCCCGCGCCGTCGCCCATGCCCCAGACCATGCGCTCGTGGTAGGTGGGCGTGATCTTGCGGCGCTTGAGCAGCAACGCGCCGTCGGCATCGAACACCAGCTGCGTGTTGTAGAGGCTGCCGTGGTCGCGCTCGTTGACGCCCAGCACCACCACCATGCCGTGCGCGCGGGCGCGCTCGGCCACGGCGGCCGTGACAGGCCCGGGCACGACCACCGCGCGCTCCACCAGCTGCAGGTGCGCGGGCCCCTGCAGCACCGGCGGCAGCACGAACGAGAAGTACGGGTAATAGGGCACGAAGGTCTCGGGAAAGACCGCGAGCTGCGCGCCCTTGGCCGCGGCCTCGTCGATGGCGCTGCACACCCGCTCGAGCGTGCCCTCGGGCCGCTCGAAGTCGGGTGCGATCTGCACCGCGGCCGCCCGCACGATGCGTGGACTGGAAGCCATCGTTGCGCCCCTGCTCAGAGCGTCCAGGTGTCGAGGATGAAAGCGTTCTGCTTGCGGTGCAGCAGGATCAGGTCCAGCACGTCCAGCGGATTGATCGGCCGGATGCCCTCGATCAACGCGCCTTCGCCGTGGCCGTACAGCGCCTGCAGCGCGAAGCGGCAGGCGTAGACCTTGCCGCCTTCCTCGATGAACTTGGCGATCTGCTTGTTGAAGTTCTGGTGGCCGGGGAAGGCCTCGTCGCCCAGCGTCGGGAAGCCGCGCTGCACCCCCAGCGTGACGCCGGGGCCGTACAGCAGGATGGTGGTGTCGAAGCCCTTGCGCTTCAGGCGGGTGGCCTGCAGCAGGTTGACGAAACCGATCGATCCTTCGAAGGCGACGGTGTGGAAGGTCACGAGCGCCTTCTCGCCGGGCTCGGCCTTGACGTCTTCGAACACCTTCTCTTCGTAGTCGACGAGGAACTCGCCTTTTTCGTTGCGGGGGCGGGTGACTTGGGGCATGTGGGACTCCAGTTGAGTGGTTGGAACGCAGGTCCTGCGCACCTTCTCTTTGCAGGCGATGTGCCAGCGCAGTGCGGGCCACATGCGATCAAGCTGCGATCAAGGCGCTGCGGCGCGGCCCTGGTGCATCAAACAAAAATCGGGGACCGCCGCGGGTCGGGCATTCAGGCGGGCGGTCACGTCCTTTGCGCACCGATGCGAAGCGCCCGGCATGCGATCAATGCACCCGATCAAGGGCCTTGATCGCACCCCTTCGAAGCATTCATCCGCTCTGGCGTGGGCACGTTTCCTGCGGCTCGAAGCGAGCCCCATGCAATCAATGGATGCGATCAACTTGCCATGAACCCGATCACCCCCCACTGGCGCAAGCAACTGCGCGGCAGCGCCAAGCCGGCCTACCTGCTGCTTGCCGACCTGATCGCCGAGGACATCCGCTCCGGGCGCCTCGCCGTGCGCGACCGGCTGCCCACGCTGCGCGAGCTCGCCACCGATCTGCAGCTCAACTACACGACCGTGGCGCGGGGCTATGCCGAAGCGCGCAAGCGCGGGCTCATCGACTCGCGCGCCGGCACCGGCACCTTCATCCGCTCCGGCAGCCCCAGCCTGCGCCTGCGCGGCGGCAGTGGCGCCGAGATGACGATGAACATGCCGCCCGAGCCGGACGACCCGCACCTGCTCGCGCGGCTGCACGACAGCGCGAGCCGCGCCTTCGCCGACGCGCACCTCTACGACCTGCTGCGCTACCAGGACTTCGGCGGCACCGCACACGACCGCGAGGCGGCGATGCACTGGCTGCGGCCGCGCGTGCCGGATGCAGCGGTCGACCGCATGCTGGTGTGCCCCGGCATCCACGGCGTGCTGACCGCGCTGTTCTCCCAGCTGGCGCGCCCGGGCGAGCTGATCTGCGTGGAGTCGCTCACCTACCCCGGCGTCAAGGCCATCGCGGCGCAGCTGGGTGTGCAGTTGCACGCGCTGCAGCTGGACGAGGATGGCCCGATCGCCGACGCCTTCGAGCACGCCTGCAGGACGCTCAAGCCCAAGGCGCTGTACTGCAATCCGGCGCTGCTCAACCCGACCACCGCGACGGTTTCGCGCACCCGGCGCGAGGCGCTGGCCGACGTGGCGCTGCGCTACGCCGTGCCCATCATCGAGGACGACGCCTACGGCATGCTCCCGCGCCAGTCCCCGGTGGCGCTCGCCACACTGGCACCCGCGCTCACCTACTACGTGAGCGGCTTCTCGAAGTGCTTCGGCGCAGGCCTGCGCACCGCCTACGTGTGCTCGCCGACGGTGCTCCAGTCACAGCGGTTGGCCGGCGCGATGCGCGCCACCACTGTCATGGCCTCGCCCATCACCAACGCGCTGGCCACCCTGTGGGTGAAGGACGGCACCGCCGAGGCCATGCTGCAGGCGGTGCGCGCGGAATCCGTAGCGCGGCAGCTGCTGGCGTCGCGACACCTCGGCGAGCACGGCCTGCAGGCGCATCCCGAAGGCTTCCATGCCTGGCTGCCGCTCACCCCGGGCTGGAGCCCGGTCGAGTTCGCCTCCTACCTGCGCACGCAGAACGTGGGGGTGGTGGCGAGCGCGGCTTTCTCCACCGATGGCGATCCGCCCGATGCGGTGCGCATCTGCCTGGGCGGGCCGATGTCGCGGGACGACTGCGACCAGGCGCTGCGCCTGATCGCCGACACGCTCACCCACCCGCTGCACCCCCATGCGACGGTGCAGGAGCGCGACCGCGGGGCCGTGGGCGCGTGGCGCCCGGGCTGATGCCGGGCGCCGGGCTCAGACCACCAGCGGCGTCGCCGCTCCGTCCATCGAAACGATGGCGCCCGAGATATAGCCCGCGCGCGGCGAGCTCAGGAACACGACCGCGTTGGCGATGTCTTCCGGGTTCGCGATGCGCCCGAGCGGCATGCGGGCCTCGGCATCGCGCCGCACCTCCTCTTCGCTGCGCTGGCGCAGGCGGGCGTCGGCCGCCAGGCCCTCGGCCATGCGCTCGGTCAGCGTCATCGCGGGATTGACCGCATTCACCCGCACCCCGAGCCGCCCGTAGGCGGCGGCCAGGCCGGCGGTGGCCAGCATCAGCGCCGCATTGGCCGCGCCGCCGGCCAGGTGGGTGGGCGTGGCGACCTTGCCGCCCATGCCGATGATGTTGACGATGGCACCCGCGCCCCGCTCGGCCATGCGCTTGATCGCGGGGTCCATCACGTGGATGTAGGTGAAGAACTTGGCCTGCATCGCGTCGTGCCAGGCCTGCGGCTGCAGCTCGCCGAAGGGCGTGCGCCGCGCCGCGCCGGCGGAGTTGACCAGCACCTCCACCGGCCCAAGGCCGGCTTCGGCCGCGTCCAGCATCTCGAGCGCCGCCTGTGCGTCGCCCAGGTCCGCGCTGTAGCCGCGCACCGCCGCATGGCCCTCCGCGCGCAGCTGCGCGAGGGCCGCGTCGAGGTGCGACTGGCTGCGCCCGGCCAGGCTGACCTGCGCGCCCTCGCGCAGGAACTCGCGGGCGCAGGCCAGGCCGATGCCGCGGCTGCCGCCTGTAATGAGGACGTGCTTGCCGCCCAGTTGAAGATCCATGGAGCCTCCGGAGTCGAGTTGCCGAACGGAAAGATCTTAGGGGAGGTCTTATGGGGGACTTGCCGAGCGCGCCCGCCCTGTGTTTTCATGCAGGGACAACGTCCTGTTCGGAGACACAAGCGATGAAGACCGTTGCAGAAATCCTCAAGGAAAAAGGCGACCAGGCCGTGCACAGCATCGGGCCCGACGCCTCGGTGTTCGAGGCCGTCGCGCTGATGGCGCAGAAGAACATCGGCGCCCTGCTGGTGATGGAGGGCGAGCGCATCGTCGGCATGCTGAGCGAGCGCGACTACGCGCGCAAGGTCGTGCTCATGGCGCGGTCGTCCAAGGACACCCGGCTGCGCGAGATCATGACGCCCTCCGTCATCTATGTTCATCCTTCGCAGAGCAGCGAGGAGTGCATGGCGGTGATGACCGAGAACCGCGTGCGCCACCTGCCGGTGCTGGACAACGAGGACCGCCTCATCGGGCTGATCTCGATCGGCGACCTGGTCAAGGGCATCATCTCGGAGCAGAAGTTCATCATCGAGCAGTTGCAGCACTACATCGCGGGTGAGCACGCCTGAGCGTTCGCCCCATCGCGCGAACAGGCGTAAAGCAGGCCCAAAAAGCCCCAGAACAGCCGCTAACCGGCGGCTTCCATCGACCCGCCGTATTCCCCCAGTGTTGCCGCGCTGTTCAGCCTGGCGCGCTGCAGCAGCGCCTTCTGGGCAAGCTCGGCATTGGCCGGTTGGCCCCGCCACGCCTGCATCGCGGGCTCCTGCAGTGCACGTCCGTAGGAGAAGCTCAGTTGCCAGGGTTGCGGCCCGAGCCGGTTCAGCGCGTCCAGGTTGGCCGTCGCCTCTGTGGGCGACTGGCCGCCGGAAAGAAAGTTGATGCTCGGAACGGCCGCGGGCACCGTCCGCCGCAGCACGCGCAGCGTCTGCTCGGCCACCTCGACCGGCGTGGCTTGCCGGGCCTGCGCCTTGCCGGGCACGACCATGCTCGGCTTCAGCAGCATGTGCTCGAGCGCCACGCCGTGACGGAAAAGGGCGGCAAAAACCTCGTGAAGGACGGCCTCGGTGACTTCCGCGCACCGGGCCTGGGTGTGGTCGCCGTCGATCAGCACCTCCGGCTCGACGATCGGCACCACGTTCAGCGATTGGCAGACCGCCGCATAGCGCGCAAGTGCCTCCGCGTTGGCCCCGATCGCGGCGCGGCCCGGCAGGGTGCTGGAGACGTTGTAGACCGCACGCCACTTCGCAAAGCGCGCGCCTTGCTGCTTGTAGCCCTCGAGCCGCTGCGCGAGCCCGTCGAGCCCGTACGTGATTTCGTCACCGGGCGCCAGCGCCAGCGGGCCTTTGCCCGCATCGACCTTGATACCCGGCACGATGCCCTGACGTGCGGCCAGCTGCGGCAACGGATCGCCTCCGTCGGCGCGCTGGCCGAGCGTCTCCTCGTAAAGGATGATGCCGCTGACATACTGGCCAAGTCCTGGCGTCGCCAGCAGCAGGCTGCGCCAGGCGCGCCGGTTTTCCTCGGTCGACTCCACGCCGATCGCCTTGAAGCGCTTGGCGATGGTCGGGCCGCTTTCGTCAGCGGCCAGGATCCCCTTGCCCTTTTGCGCGAGCTCGTGCACGGTTGCTCGAAGTTCGGTGGTCATGGCGGTTCCCCCGTTGAAGTCTGCCAGTCTCCGCCGGGCGCCCCGTCAACGCAAGTCATTTGTCGGACGTGATTGCGATGTAGATTCGGGGCGCCAACCGGAGACGAGCATGCTGATGACCACGCAGACGACCGAAGCAGCGCGCAAGGACGAGCGCCTGGAGGAAGTGGAGCAACTGGTGCGGGCCAAGCTGCCTGCCGGCTCGGTGGAGGAGGTCCGTGGCTTCGTGCGCCGCTACTTCGGCCAGGTCGACCCGGAGGACCTCGACGAGCGGCTGGCGGCCGATCTCTACGGCGCCGCGCTCTCGCACTGGAGCTTCGCGCGCAAGCGCGACGCGGGCCGGCCCAAGCTGCGGGTCTTCAACCCGACGATCGCGGAGCACGGCTGGCAGTCGACCCACACCATCATCGAGATGGTGAACGACGACATGCCGTTCCTGGTCGATTCGGTCACCATGGAGGTCAATCGCCACGGGCTCACGCTGCACCTGATCATTCATCCGCTCATGGCCGTCGAGCGCGGCGCCGACGGCGTGTTGCGGGGCCTGGCGAGCGAGACCGACGCATCGCCCGATGCGCGCGGCGAGTCCTTCATTCATGTCGAGGTCGACCGCGTGCCGGAGCCGGCGCGCATGGAAGCGCTGGCGGCCGACCTCGAGCGCGTGCTCGACGACGTGCGCCAGGCCGTGGCCGACTGGAAGCTCATGCAGGAGCGGGTGCTCGCGATCGTGCAGGGCCTGGACGATCGCCCGCCGCCCCTCCCGCCGCAGGAACTGGCCGAGGGCCAGGCCTTCCTGCGCTGGCTGGCCGACGACCACTTCACCTTCCTCGGTTATCGCAGCCACGAGCTGGTCAAGGCCGACGGCGAGGATGCCCTGAGGATCGTGCCCGATTCGAGCCTGGGCATCCTGCGCGATGCGGAGGCGCCGAGCGCCAACGCCGCCTTCGCCGCGCTGCCGCCCGAGATACGCGCCAATGCACGCCGGCCCGAGCTGCTGGTCGTGACCAAGTCCACATCGCGTTCCACCGTCCACCGGCCCGGCCACCTGGACTACGTGGCCGTCAAGCGCTTCGACGAGCGGGGCGAGGTGTGCGGCGAAGACCGATTCCTCGGGCTCTTCACCTCCACCGCCTACAGCACCAATCCGGCCGAGATCCCGTTGCTGCGGCGCAAGATCGCAAGGGTGGTGGAGCGTGCCGGCCTCGTGGCCGGCAGCCACTCGGGCAAGGCGCTGAGCAACATCCTCGAGACCTACCCGCGCGACGAGCTGTTCCAGGCCGGCGACGACGACCTGCTGCGGACCGCGATGGGCATCCTGCACCTGGGCGAGCGCCAGCGCTTCCGGCTGTTCGTGCGGCGCGATCCGTTCGAGCGCTTCCTGTCCTGCCTGATCTACGCGCCGCGCGAGAACTACACCACCGAGCTGCGCCAGAAGTGGCAGGACATCCTGTTGCGCGAGTTCAACGGCATCGCATCCGAGTTCAACGTGCACCTGTCGGAATCGGTGTTGGCGCGCATCCAGATCACGGTGCGCACCAAGCCCGGGAGCATCCCCGCCTTCGATGTGCGCGAGCTGGAGGAGAAGCTGGTGGCCGCGGCCCGCCGTTGGGGCGACGACCTGAAGACCGCGCTGATCGAAGCCAACGGCGAGGCGCAGGGCAACGCCTTGCTGCGGCGCTTCGGTGCCGCCTTCCCGGCGGGCTACCGCGACGAGTTCGCGGCCCGCGCCGCGGTGCACGACATCCAGCTGATGGCGCAGCTGAGCGATGAGCGGCGCCTGGGCATGAACCTGTACCGGCCGCTGGAGGCGCCCCCCGGCATGCTGCGCTTCAAGGTGCTGCGCCGCGGCGAGCCGATCACCCTGTCGGCGAGCCTGCCGATGCTCGAGCACCTGGGCATGAAGGTGCTCGACGAACATCCGCACCGCGTCGCGCCGCAGGGCGAATCGCCGGTCTGGGTCCACGACCTGGGGCTGCTGGCTGCCTCGGGCGACACCGAGATCGATGTCGATGCGCTGCGCCCGGTGTTCGAGGAGGCCTTCGACGCGGTGCTGAAGGGCGAGGTCGAGAACGACGACTTCAACCGGTTGGTGCCGGCGGTGCAGTTGCGGGTGCACGAGATCGTGATCCTGCGCGCCTATGCCAAGTACATGCGGCAGATCGGCTTCGCGCTCTCGCAATCCTTCATCGAGGGCACGCTGGCCACGCATGCCGGCATCGCGCGGGCGCTGGTCGAGCTCTTCGAGCTGCGCTTCGACCCGCAGCCCGCGCCCGACGCGCAGGCGCGCGAGGAGGAGAAGGTGCGCGAGATCGAGACCGCGCTGGACGATGTGTCCAACCTGTCCGAGGACCGTGTGCTGCGCCAGTATCTGGCGCTGATCCAGGCCACCCTGCGCACCAACTACTGGCGCCGCGATGCGGCCGGCCGCCGGCGCGGCTTCCTGTCCTTCAAGTTCGACGCGGCCAAGGTGCCCGACCTGCCGGCGCCCAAGCCGCTCTTCGAGATCTTCGTGTATTCGACGCGCTTCGAGGGCGTGCACCTGCGCGGCGGACGCGTGGCGCGCGGCGGGCTGCGCTGGTCGGACCGGCCGGAGGATTTCCGCACCGAGGTGCTGGGCTTGGTGAAGGCGCAGATGGTGAAGAACACGGTGATCGTGCCGGTCGGCTCGAAGGGTGGCTTCGTGCTCAAGCGCGCACCGTCGCCGGCCGAACGCGACGCCTACATGCGCGAGGGCGTGTCCTGCTACCAGGACTACCTGCGGGGCCTGCTCGACATCACCGACAACCTGGCGGGCACCGTCATCGTGCCGCCGCCGCAGGTGCGCCGCCACGACCCGGACGACGCATACCTCGTGGTCGCGGCCGACAAGGGCACCGCTACCTTCAGCGACTACGCCAACGGCATCAGCAAGGAGTACGGCTTCTGGCTGGGCGACGCCTTCGCCTCGGGCGGCTCGGTGGGCTACGACCACAAGGCCATGGGCATCACCGCCCGCGGCGCCTGGGAATCGGTCAAGCGGCATTTCCGCGAGATGGGCATCGACACCCAGAGCAGCGAATTCACCGTGGCCGGCGTCGGCGACATGTCGGGCGACGTGTTCGGCAACGGCATGCTGCTGTCGCGGCACATCCTGCTGGTGGCCGCCTTCGACCACCGGCACATCTTCCTGGACCCGGCGCCCGATGCGGCGAAGAGCTTCGCCGAGCGCGAGCGCCTGTTCAAGCTACCGCGCTCCTCGTGGGCCGACTACGACGCGAGCCTGATCTCCGAGGGCGGGGGCGTGCACGCGCGCGGCGCCAAGTCGATCCCGCTCACGCCGCAGGTGAAGCAGGTGCTGGACATCCACGCCGATGCGTTGACACCCACCGAGCTGGTCAACGCCATCCTCAAGGCGCCCGTCGCGCTGATCTACAACGGCGGCATCGGCACGTATGTGAAGGCGGCCGGCGAGACCCACGCCCAGGTGGGCGACCGCGCGAACGACGCGCTGCGCGTCAACGGGCGCGAGCTGCGCTGCAAGGTCTTCGCCGAGGGCGGCAACCTGGGCTGCACCCAGCTCGGGCGCATCGAGTACGCGCGCTCGGGCGGGCGCATCAATACCGACGCCATCGACAACTCGGCCGGCGTCGACACCTCCGACCACGAGGTCAACATCAAGATCCTGCTGGGCCTGCCGATCACCGAGGGCGAGCTCACCGAGAAGCAGCGCAACGCGATCCTGCCGGAGATGACCGACGACGTGGCCGCCCTGGTGCTGCGCGACAACGTCTTCCAGACCCAGGTGCTCTCGGTCAGCGGCCGCATCGCGCCGCAGCTGCTCGATGCGCAGACCCGCTTCATGCAGTACCTGGAGAAGGCCGGGCGGCTGAACCGTGCCATCGAGTACCTGCCGTCCGACGAGGAACTGGCCGAGCGCCGCGCCCAGGGCCAGGGCCTCACCAGCCCCGAGCGCGCGGTGCTGCTCGCCTACAGCAAGATCTGGCTCTACGACGAGCTGCTCGAGTCGACGCTGCCTGACGACCCCTGGGTCGCGA
This sequence comes from Variovorax sp. WDL1, assembly GCF_001541225.1. GTDB lineage: Bacteria > Pseudomonadota > Gammaproteobacteria > Burkholderiales > Burkholderiaceae_C > Variovorax. Next base: position 207,370 of record NZ_LMTS01000163.1, read on the forward strand.
CCGCGCTGGAACGCTACTTCCCCTCGCTGCTGCACGAGCGCTTCGCGGCGTGGATGCCGCGCCATCCGCTCAAGCGCGAGATCATCGCCACCCACGTCACCAACAGCATGATCAACCGGGTCGGCAGCACCTTCGTGCACCGGCTCGTCGAGACCACCGGCGCGCGTGCCTTCGAGGTGGTGCGCGCCTACCTGCTGTCGCGCGAGATCTTCGGCATGGTGCCGCTGTGGCTCGCCATCGAGGCGCTGGACAACCGGGTCGACGACGAGGTGCAGTCCGGCATGCTGATAGACACCAGCCGGCAGCTGGAGCGCGGCACCATGTGGTTCCTGCGCTCGCGCCGGCTGGCCGAAGACATGGGCGCGACCATCGAGCACTTCAAGTCCAACGTCGAGACGCTGTCGGCGCGCCTGTCGCAGCTGCTCGACGCCGACGAGCGCGCCCGCGTCGATGCCGCGGCGGCCCACTACACGGCGCGGGGCGTGCCGCGCGAGCTGGCCGAGCGCGTGGTGAACTTCGGCACGCTCTACGCCACCCTCGACATCGCCGAGATCGCCGGCAGCGCGCGCTGGCCGGTCGAGCTGGTGGCGGCGATCTACTTCGACATCGCGAACCGGCTCGGCATGCCCTGGCTGCGCGACCGCATCGCGGCACTGCCGGGCGATCAGCACTGGCAGGCACTGGCCAAGGGCGCGATGCAGGACGACCTCTCCGGCCTGCAACGCGCCATCACCCATGCGGTGCTCACCGGCGGCGGCGAGGGCGAATCGCCGGACGCCCGGGTCGCGGCCTGGCAGGCCGGCAACGGCCGCACGCTGGAGCGCGCGGCACAGCTGATGGGCGAACTGCGCGCGGTCGCGGTGCCCGATGCCGCGATGCTGGCGGTGGCGCTGCGCGAGCTGCGGGCGCTGGCCTGAGATCCCTCAGGAAGCGTCGCCCCGCTCGAAGATGCTGGCCGTGCGCCGGTAGTGGGCCGCCAACAGGCCGAGCGCATCGTCGAGTCGGCCCGCCATCACAGCGTCGAAGATCGCGCGATGCTCGTCCAGCTCGTTGCGACGCTTGTAGGCAGCGCGCGCGGCCAGTTGCCTGAAGCGATAGGCCTGGTCGTAGAGCTGCGAGCAGAAGTTCAGCATCAGTTCGGAGCCGCAGCCGGCCAGCAGCGCATGATGGAACTCGCGATGCTGCCGCTCCCATTCCGGGTTTTCCTCGTAGGAGTCGGGCATGACCGAGCGGGGGGTGCGTGAAAGGCGATGGAAAGCCAGCACCAGTTGCTCTTCCCATGCAGCGCTTCGCCGCTCGAAGGCCTGGCCGATCGCAAGCGATTCGATGGCGATGCGCGTGTTCACCAGGTCGTCCAGCTGTGCCTGGGTGGCCTGCGCCACCATGAAGCCGCGCTGGTCGTTGTGCACGACCCAGTCCTCGCTGGCCAGTCGGTTCAGCGCTTCGCGCAGCGGACTGGCCCCGACCTGGTATCGCTCCCGCAGTTCATGCATCAGCAGCTTGCGGCCCGGCGGCCAATGCCCCGCCAGCACGTCTGCGCGCAGGCGTTCGTAGGTCATCCGCGCCAGGGTTGGCGCGATCACCCCTCGGGAAATCCCTTGCTCCATTTTTGTCGACAAAGTCATGTAGTTTTCTTTAATATCGTCAAAAGGCCTAACTGAAAGGTTTGTCGAAATTATGACGAGATATGCGCGAGTGACGCCAGCGGGATCTGCCCCGCAATGGGCGGTGGAGCACGAGGGAAGACTCCTCGGGCTGGGCAGCCGGGTGCCGGCCGGCCCGAATGACACGGCCTGGGTGGACATGCTCGATGCCGCGCCCGACCCGGCGCTGCTCGCCGGCGCCACCCCGCTCGACCCTGCCGCGGTGCGGTGGGAGATTCCGGTTGCGCATCCGGGCAAGATCATCTGCCTCGGCCTCAACTACGCTGCCCACGCGGCAGAGGGCGGCAACGCCGCGCCGGAGTACCCGAGCTTCTTCATGCGCGGCGCCACGTCGTTGATCGCCCACGGTGCGCCCCTGGTGCGGCCGCGCGTCTCGGACAAGCTGGACTTCGAGGCCGAGCTGGCCGTCGTCATCGGGCGGCGTGCCCGGCACCTCACCGAATCGGACGCGCTGGCTGCCGTGGCCGGCTACGCCTGCTTCAACGACGGAACACTGCGCGACTACCAGCGCCGCACCCCGCAGTGGACCATCGGCAAGAACTTCGATGGGACCGGCGCCTTCGGACCCTGGCTGGTGCCTGCCGCCCAACTGCCGCCGGGCGCGAGCGGTCTGAAGATCGAGTCGCGCCTGAACGGCCGGGTGATGCAGAGCGACAACACCAGCCACATGATCGTGACCGTGGCCCAGGCGCTGGTACTGCTCACCGAGGTGCTGACGCTGGAACCCGGTGACGTGGTGGCCATGGGAACGCCATCCGGCGTGGGCTATGCACGCAAGCCGCCCGTGTGGATGCAACCGGGCGATCGCATCGAGATCGAGATCGAGGGCGTCGGCCTGTTGTCGAACCCGGTGGCCCAGGAGGAAAGCTGACATGGAACCCGTCATCACGCGGCTGCCGGACGACTTTCGCTGGCCTGGCGGACAGCGGCTGGCCGTCATTTTCAACATCGCCTATGAAGCCTGGTCCGATGGCCAGGCGCCGGGCATCGGCCCGATGGGCAATGTGCTCAAGCCCGGCTTCTTCGACACCAATGCCCATTCCTGGGCGTCCTTCGGCCTGGTGCGCGGCATCCATCGGCTGCTGGGCATTGCCGACAGGCATGGCATCAGGACCAGCGTCATGGTCAACGGCGTGATCTGCGAGCGCGACCCGGCCACGGTGCGGCGGCTGGCCGACCAGGGCCACGAGATCGTCAACCACTCCTGGGGCATGGACGTCATTCCGGTCTACTTCGACGAAGAAGGCGAGCGCGCCAACATCGCGCGCAACCATGATCTGCTGACCGAAACCTCAGGTGTGGCGCCGATCGGCTGGATCAGCCCGAGGGGAACCGGCAGCCCCATCAGCTCGCGCCTGCTGGCCGAAGCCGGCTATCTGCATCATGGCGACGTGAACGACGACGACCGCCCCTACGTGATGGATTTCGGCGGCCGGCGCATCGTGGGCATACCGCTGACGATGGACGTGAACGACCTGCCCACCTGCATCCGCTATGGCCAGGGCCCGCGCCACATGCTGGACACCTTCGAAGACACCTTCGCTGCGATGCGCGCCGAGGCCGCTCCTCTCATGCTGGACGTGACGGTGCACACGCATGTGATGGGCCGTCCTTCGGGTGCCTGGGTGTACGACGAGATCATGGCCCGCGTGAAGCAGGCCGGGGACGTGTGGATCTGCACGCGCGAGGAGATGGCGCGCCATGTGCTCGCCTCGATCTGAATCAGCGGGAAGGCGAGGCCGCACCTGATGCGGTCTGCGCCGAACACGAGAACCGAGACACGAACACGTGCGCGAACGGCGCACACCAGCAGAAGGAGACATGCACATGATTCAACGCAGACATTGCCTGGCGGCTCTGGGAGCCTTGGGCGCCTCGCATCTGCTGCCTGCCTTCGGGCAGCAGGATTTTCCGAGCAAGCCGATCAGGTTGCTGGTGCCCTTCTCGGCAGGCGGCAGCCCCGATTTGCTGGCTAGGCTGATCGCGGCGCAAGCCGGCAAGCAGATGGGCCAGGGCATGGTCGTCGAGAATCGCCTGGGCGCCAACGGCATCGTCGCTGCCGAGGCGGTGGCACGGGCCGCGCCGGACGGCTACACGCTGCTGGTCACCACCGGCTCGCAGGCGATCAATCCCAGCATCTACAAGAGCCTGCCCTACGACACCCTGGCGGACTTCGCGCCGGTGAGCCTGTTCAGCGTGGCGCCGGCCCTGACCCTGGTGGTGGCGCCCGATTCGCCGATCAAGACCTTCAAGGAATTCCTGGAGATCGCGAGACGGCCCGACGGCAATGTCTCCTTCGGCTCCCCGGGTACCGGCAACACCCTGCATCTGGCGGGTGAACTGCTCAATGTCATGGCCGGTACGCGGATGCTGCACGTCCCCTACAAGGGCGCAGCGCCTGCGCTCAATGCGGTCATGGGCAAGGAGGTCACGGCCTGCTTCCTGAGCACGACGGCGGCCACGATGGCGGTCAAGGCGGGCCAGGTTCGCCCGCTCGCCGTGACCAGCGCCAAGCGGATGGCGGGCTTCCCCGATGTCCCCACGATGGCTGAAAGCGGCGTACCGGACATGGACTACAACGGCGGCTGGGTCGGCCTCTTTGCCCCGGGCAAGACGCCGGCGCCCGTCGTCCAGAAGCTCTCGGCCGAGATCAACCGGGCCATGCAGGAGCCCCAGGTCAAGGAAAAGATGCTGTCCTGGGACAGCCCGCCCGCGAGCTACACCCCGGACGAATTCGGCCGCTTCTTCCGCCAGGAGATGGACAAGTTCTCCCGCATCGTGAAGCTGGCCAACGTGCCGATGCAATGATGAACATCGAGACCCGGATCACCACCGAAGGCGACTTCGTCTTCGAACGAGATGTGGCGTTGACCATGTCCGACGGCGCGGTGCTTCGCGCCAATGTCTTCCGTCCGGCAACGCCGGGCCGCTATCCCGTGGTGATGTCCATGGGCGCCTATGGCAAGGACGTGCATTTCGAAGATGCATTCAATCCCCAGTGGCAGGTACTCAAGCGCATCTACCCGGAACTGGACAGCAACGGCTCCACGGGACGCTACCTGCGCTGGGAGGTGGTCGACCCCGAGCGGTGGGTGCCCGACGGCTTCATCGTGATCCAGGTCGACTCGCGCGGCACGGGCCGCTCCGAAGGCTACCTCGATCCGTTCGGACCGGTTGAGACGCGCGACTTCTACGAGTGCATCGAATGGGCTGGGATCCAGCCCTGGAGCAACGGCAAGGTCGGCCTGATCGGCGTGTCCTACCTGGCGATCAAGCAGTGGCAGGTCGCCGCCCTGCGGCCTCCGCACCTGGGAGCGATCGTGCCTTGGGAGGGATCGAGCGAGTTCTACCGCGACGGCGGGCACCACGGCGGCATCCTGAGCAACAGCTTCACCTTCGAGTGGTGGCCACGCCAGGTGCTGTCCAACCAGTACGGCAGCGGCAAGAGCACGCACCGCGATCGGCTCACCGGCGAGCGCACGACCGGTCCGGCCTTCTCTGACGCGATGCTGGAGGGCAGCCGGGCCGATCACCCCCGCGACCGCCTCGACCATCCGCTGGACGACGCCTGGAACCGCGCCCGCGCGGCCAACCTGCCGGCGATCGAAGTGCCGCTGCTCTCGGCCGCGAACTGGGGCGGCCCGGGCATGCACCTGCGCGGCAATTTCGAGGGCTACCTGCGCGCCGGCTCGAAGCACAAGTGGCTGTTCGCCCACATCGGCACCCACTACGAAAGCTTCTACCTGCCGCGCTACGTCGCCATCCAGAAGCGATTCTTCAATCACTTCCTGCGCGGCGAGGACAACGGCTGGGACCGCGAGCCGCCGGTGCAACTGGCGATCCGCCGGGCGGACGACACCGCCGAGTTGCGCAAGGAGCAGGAATGGCCGCTGGCACGCACCCGATGGACGCCGATGTACCTGGATGCCGCGGGCGGCAAGCTCTCCGGCGACCCGCCTGCCGAGGCCGGGCAGGCCCGGTTCACGGCCATGAAGGACGGTCTGAGCTTTTCGACAGCGCCCTTTGCTCAAGACATCGAGTTCACCGGCCCGGTAACGCTTCGCGTCTGGATCAGCTCGAGCACTTCCGATGCCGACATCTTTGCCGTCTTGCGCGTGTTCGACCCGGACGGCAAGGAGGCGACTTTCGTCGGGGCCCACGAGCGTGTGCCGATGGCCCTGGGCTGGCTGCGTGCATCCCACCGCAAGACCGACGCTGAACGCAGCCTGCCCTGGCGACCCTGGCACACCCATGACGAGGTGCACAAGCTCACGCCCGGCGAGATCGTCCAGCTCGACGTGGAGATCTGGCCGACCTCCATGGTGCTTCCGAAGGGCTGGCGTCTCGTCCTCACCCTCCAGGGCCACGACTTCATCGTGACGGCGCCGGGGCGGATGCGCCACGATCATCCGGACGACCGGCCTCCCGCCGAGTTCGGCGGGACCACGACGGTCTACACGGGGGGCGCCTACGCGAGTCAGCTGACGATGCCGCACATACCGGCATCGACCTGATTTCGCTGGTCACCCAGCAATCCGGCCGGCGCGGACCGTGCCGGCAAACGCCGAGCCTCGACGGCTGCCGCCCCGGTTGCCCGCGCCATGCTCCACAATCGCTGCAAGAACACACAGAAAAAGCGAATGGAGGATTGGATGGCCTACGAGCTGCTGAGAAAAATCGCCGGCGCTGCGTTGCCGATGACGCTGAGTTCACAGGCGGACATCGAGGACTTGCGCATCCTTCGCGATGCGGGCTATGTGAAAGCCGACCTGCCGTCGCAAGGCGCGCCGGCCTCCGCGGTCGTGACCGCATTGACCCCACTGGGCCACACGGCCATGCGCTACTTCGGCGGTGGATAGGCGGCAGCCGTTGTGCATGCGCGACGCTGGCAGCGGCGTCCGGATCGTGCGCCCAGTTAAGATCGCGGCACGGCCGGCCGCCGCGAGCGGGCTTCCATGTCCCAACCGGCTGCCGGAGCTTTCCGCGGCGCGCCCGAGAGCCGCACACAGGGGCCCCTCGACAGGGGCTTTTTTTATGGCCCGACTGACATGGGGAGGGACCGTGAGCCATGATGGGTAATTCGTCCTTCGCGGGGCTGGGCAACTCGTCCTTCGCCAGCCTCACGCCGGCGCCGGCCTCCGCCGACGAGGCCGAACCGTGGGTGCGCGGCGAGCTGATCCGCAGCTTGATGCGGGCCTCGCGCGGCTCCTACCTCCTGGCCGCCGCGCTGATGCCGGCCATGGTGGGCTTGAGCTGGGGCCATGTGCCTGCCTGGCAGCTCTTCGTCTGGCTGGCCATCGGCATCGGCGCGACCGCCTGCCGCATCTGGGGCGAGCAGGTCTACGGCCGGCACTACGCCGACCGCGATTCCGCGGCCCAGCAGTACTTCGTCGAGCGCTACCGCTATCTCTGGAGCGCCAGCGCCTTCGCCTGGGGCCTGTCGATCCTGATCTTCTTCGAGCGCACGCCGCTGGTGAACCAGTTCATGAGCTGGCTCATCGTCGCCGGCGTGGCCACCTTCCCGCTCAACGGGCTGGCGCTGCACCCGCCGTTGCTCAAGCGCTACGTCAACACGCTGTTCGTCACCATGCTGGCGGCGATCGTCTTCCGGGTCATCGAGCTCCAGTTCGAGCGCCCGCATTTCCACTACGGCTTCCTGCTGCTGCCGGGCCTGCACTGGTGGCTGCTCCTGCGCGCCGGCCGGCGCATCCACGAGACCGCGCGCAACAGCTTCGAGCTGCTGTTCCACAACCACATCCTGATCAACTCGCTGACCCAGCAGCGCCAGGCGGCGGTGTCGGCAGTGGCGATGAAGAACCGCTTCCTCGCCAGCGCGGCGCACGACATGCGCCAGCCGGTGCTGGCGCTCTCGCTCTACGCCGACTGGCTGCGCAACGAGCCGGAACTCGTGGCCGAGATCGCGCCGAAGATCGTGCGCGCCACGCACGCGGTCAATGCCCTGTTCGACTCGCTGTTCGACCTCGCGCGCATCGACTCGGGGCAGGTGCGGCTGCACATCGAGCGGGTGGACGTGGCCCAGCTGCTGCACGACCTCGAGCTGCAGTACCGCCCGGTCGCCGAGGCCAAGGGCCTGAGCTTTCGCATGCACGTGAGCTCGGGCACCGTGCTGACCGACCCGATCCGCGTTCGCCGCATGATCGGCAACCTGCTGGCCAATGCGATCAAGTACACGGCCGAGGGCGGCGTGCTGCTGGCCTCGCGCCACACCCGCGACGGCCTGCGGGTGGAGGTGTGGGACACAGGCATCGGCATCGCGCGCGAGCATCTGCGCGACGTGTTCCTGGAGTTCTACAAGGTGGCCGACCATGCCGGCACCTCGGACGGCTTCGGCCTCGGCCTGGCCATCGTGGCCCGGCTGTCGCATGCGCTGGGGCATCCCGTCAGCGTGCGCTCCAGGCTCGGCCGGGGCAGCGTGTTCCGGGTGGCGCTGCACGACGCGGACGAGTCGCAGGCGCAGACCCGCATTTCAGGCGCCGTGGGATAGACAAGACGAAACCGGGCCTTGCGGCCCGGGCCCTGTGTGGGCCTTGCGCCCCGGTTACCGGTTTACGGATTACTGGACAGCAAGCCGTTGGTGCGCGCGTGGTGCAGCGCCTGCGTGCGGCTCTTCACGCCGAGCCGCCTGAACAGGCGCCACAGGTGCACCTTCACCGTGTGCTCGCTGATGTCGAGCTCGGTCGCTATGTCGCGGTTGCTCATGCCCTGGTCCAGCATCGCGATCAGCTGGGTCTGGCGCTTCGAGAGCTTGCTGCTGGCCGCGGCGACCGGCTCCTCGGCCTCGGTGTCGGCCATCAGCAGCCCGCGCAGCGCGGCGGTGAGCTCGGCCGAACTGGCCGACTTCTCGATGTAGGTGTCGGCGCCCGCCTCGATGCAGGCCTCTTCCATGTCGCCGGCCGGCGAGGCCGAATAGACCGCCACGGGCACGTCGGGATAGATCTTCTTCACCGCGATCACGCCAGAAACGCCCGTGACGTCAGGCAGCTTCAGGTCGAGGCAGAACAGGCCGGGCTCCCCATGCTGCTTGACTGCGCTGGCCAGCTTGTCGAGCCGTTCGAGCTCCACGATGGTCTCGGCCGGCCGCAGGCGGCGCAGCACCATCACGATGGCGTCGCGCATCAAGGGGTGGTCGTCGATTACATAGATACTCATAACTTTTTTCTCACTGTGTGCGGACCGGCTCGGCCGGCCCTTGTTGGTCGCGCGGAGTTCGTCCCTGGTCGCTCGTGTCGCCCGTGTCGCCCGTGGCTTCGGCCGCAAGCGCTTCGAGTGCATCCGTTGCCGCGCGCATGTTCGCATTGTCGATGGGTTCGAGCTGCGCGGCGAGCAGCGTCAAGGCTGCGCCGCGCTGTTCCCGCAGCGTGCCGATTGCGCGGCCCGCCTCCTGCGGCGATGCGAAACCCAAGCTTTGTAACAGTTGTGAGCCGCTTTCGTCGAGCAGCTTGAAATAAAAAAGGCCATCCTTCTCGCGGTATTGCTTGAACGCGGGCCTCGCCGCCTTCGCCGCCTTGGGCCGCGCCGCACCCTGGCGACCGGCAGCCGCCAGGTTCCGCAACCCGACCGCATGGCGCAGCTCGGCCATGAAGGGGCGTGAAATGGCGCGGGCCTTCTCGGCGCCGGCCAGCAGGATCTTCTCGATCTGCGCCGGGTCGTTGACCAGGGCCTCGTACTGCGCCCGCATCGGCGCGATCTCGCGGTCGATGCGCTCGAACAGGCGCTGCTTGGCGTCGCTCCAGGCAATGCCCTCGGCAAAGGCAAGCCGCAGGGCTTCGGTTTCTTCTGCGTCGGCGAAGGCCTGGTAGATCTGGAACAGCGCCGAGCCCTCGGTGTCCTTGGGCTCGCCCGGGGCGCGGGAGTCGGTCACGATGCCTGCGATCAGCTTCTGCAGCTGGGCGCGCGGGGCGAAGAGCGGGATCGTGTTGTCGTAGCTCTTGCTCATCTTGCGGCCGTCGAGGCCCGGCAGCGTGGCCACCGCGTCGTCGATCTCGGCCTCGGGCAGTGTGAAGTGCTCGCCGTACAGGTGGTTGAAGCGCTGCCCCATGTCGCGCGCCATCTCGATGTGCTGGATCTGGTCGCGGCCCACCGGCACCTTGTGGGCGTTGAACATCAGGATGTCGGCGCCCATCAGCACGGGGTACATGAACAGGCCGGCGCTGACGTCGGTGTCCGGGTCCTCGCCGCGCGCGGCGTTCTTGTCCACCTGCGCCTTGTAGGCATGGGCGCGGTTCAGCAGGCCCTTGCCGGTGACGCAGGTCAGCAGCCAGGTCAGCTCCGGGATCTCGGGGATGTCGGACTGGCGGTAGAAGGTCACGCGCTGCGGGTCCAGGCCGCAGGCCAGCCAGGTCGCCGCGATCTCCAGCGTGGAGCGCTGGATGCGCGCCGGCTCGTCGACCTTGATGAGCGCGTGGTAGTCGGCCAGGAAATAGAAGCTCTGCACGTGCGCCTCGCGGCTGAAGCGCACCGACGGGCGCACCGAGCCGACGTAGTTGCCGAGGTGCGGCGTGCCGCTGGTGGTAATGCCGGTGAGAAAGCGCACGGGCTTGGAGGAGGGACTTGCCATTGGAGGAACGTATTCAGCGCAGCAGCGCCGTGAGGGGCGAGATGAGCACGCCGATGGCCTGGTAGCCGAAGCTCATCAGCGGGCGCAGCCACCAGGTGCTGACGATGCCGGCGATGACCAGGCCCATGACGATGAAGAAGCCGTAGGGCTCGATGCGCGCCAGGAAGTCCTGTGCGGCGCCGCGCGGCAGCAGGCCGGCGAGCACCCGGCCGCCGTCCAGCGGGGGCAGGGGGAACAGGTTGAAGGCCCACATCACCAGGTTGACCAGCACGCCGCCGCGCGCCATTTCGAGGAAGAAGGTCTCCTCGACGCCGGCGGCCCGCATCAGCACGAAGGCCATTGCCCACAGGATCGCCTGGATGAAGTTCGAGGCCGGGCCGGCCAGCGCCACCCAGATCATGTCGCGCTTCGGATGGCGCAGCCGGCCGAAGTTGACAGGCACCGGCTTGGCATAGCCGAACAGGAAGGCGCCCGAGGTGGCGAAGTAGAGCAGCAGCGGCATCAGGATGGTGCCGATGGGGTCGATGTGCTTGACGGGGTTGAGCGTCACGCGGCCCATCATCCAGGCCGTCTGGTCGCCCAGGTAGCGGGCCACGTAGCCATGGGCCGCTTCGTGCACCGTGATCGCGAAGATCACGGGCAGTGCATAGATCAGCACTTTTTCGATCAGGTTGGAGATATCCACCGAACGATTGTCTCAGACGGCCCCGGCGCGGCCGGGCGCGCGGAGCTTCACAGGCCCAGCGCCGCCGGCGATCCGCGCCCCTGGCGCACCAGGACCGGCTCGCCGCCGGCGCCCATGGGCGTCAGGTCGACCACCGTGGTGGGTTCGGAGGGGCAGGCGCCGCAGGCGATCACCGCGCCGATCTGCTTCTCGAAGCGCTCGCGGATCGCCTGCGCGTCGTTGAGCGCCTCGGTCTCGCCGGGCGGGATCAGGGTGGTGGCCAGCAGCGGCTCGCCATGCAGCATGAGCAGCTCGCCCAGCACCTTGTGGTCGGGCACGCGCAGGCCGATGGTCTTGCGCTGCGGATGGCTCACCCGCCGCGGCACCTCCTTGGTGGCTTCCAGCAGGAAGGTGTAGGGGCCCGGCGTCGCGGCCTTCAGGAGGCGGTACTGCTTGTTGTCCACCTTCGCGTAGCTCGAGAGCTCGCTCAGGTCGCGGCACAGCAGCGTGAGGTGGTGCTTCTCGTCGACCTGGCGGATGCGGCGCAGCTGGTCCACTGCGTCCCTGTCGTCCAGGTGGCAGGCCAGCGCGTAGCTCGAATCGGTGGGTACCGCCACGATCTCGCCGCGCGCCAGCAGGGCGGCCGCCTGCTTGAGCAGGCGCTGCTGCGGGTTGTCGGGATGGAGTTCGAAAAACTGGGCCATGGCTGCGATGCATTCTGCCGATAAACGGCAGGGGCGGTGTCAGGACTCCGCGGGCTCGATCGGCACCCTCCGCTCGCGCACGGTGAGCCAGGCGCCGGCTGCGCCGCAGACCGCGATCATCGAGATGCCGATCAGCGACACCCGGTCCGGCACCTGCGAGAAGACCAGCCAGCCGCCGAGCATGGCGAAGGCGATCTGGGCATAGAGGTAGGGCGTGAGCGTGGAGGCCGGCGCGCGCTGGTAGGCCAGGATCAGGATGAAGTGCCCGACCGTGCCCATGAAGCCCATCAGGCACAGCAGTGCCCACCAGTGCCAGCCCGGCAGCGCCGTCCAGACGAAGGGCAGGGCCAGCGAGGCGAGCAGGGTGCCGACCCAGCCGGTGTAAAAGTGCATCGTCAGCGGGTTCTCGGTGCGGGCCAGCTTGCTGGTGAGCACCTGGAACCAGGCATTGGTCAGCACCAGGCCGATGGGCAGCAGCACGGCCCAGCTGAAGGCCTCGCCGCCCGGCCGCAGGATGACCAGCGTGCCGATGAAGCCGCCCGCCACCAGCACCCAGCGAAGCGGCGAGACCTGCTCCTTGAGCGTCGTCGCGGCCAGAAGGGTGATCACCAGCGGCGCGATCAGCACGATCGAGGTGAACTCGGCAAGCGGCATGTAGCGCAGGCTGAAGAAGGCCAGCGTGCTCGACGCCAGCAGCAGCCCGCCACGCAGCAACTGGTATCTCGGGTGCCTGGTGCGCAGCAGCGCCGTGCCCTGCAACGGCAGCAGCACGGCGGTGGTCGCCACCGCCTGGAAGGCATAGCGGAACCACACGCCCATCAGGATCGGCACGCCGGCTGTGGAGAGCTTGGTGGCGCTGTCCAGGGTGGCGAAGCAGGCCACGGCCACGAGCAGCAGGCCGATGCCGGCCAGGATGCGCTCGGATTCCAGGTCGCGCGTGAGCTTGCGCTGCGCCAGGCCACCGGTGGTCGTGCTCGGGCTGCTCACAGGATGCGGTCTTCGAGCAGTTCCCATACCGGGGTCAGCTGGCCCGGAAGCAGCGGCAGTTTGCCAAGGTCGCAATGGCTTTCGCCGGGGCTGTGAAAGTCGCTGCCGCGCGAGGCGGCGAAGCCGAATTCCAGCGCCTTGTCGGCGTATTCGACGTACTCGGGAGGCGAATGGCTGCCGGTCACCACCTCGATCGCCCGGCCGCCGTGTTCCTTGAATTCGAGGAACAGCGCGTATTCCTCGTTGGCAGTGAACTTGTAGCGCCCCGGGTGCGCAATCACGGCCAGGCCCTTGGCCCCGGTGATCCAGCCCACTGCGTCCTTCAGCGTGGCCCAGCGGTGCGGCACGTAGCCCGGCTTGCCCTCGGTGAGGAACTTGCGGAAGACCTCGGCGGTGTCGCGGCAATGGCCTTGCTCGACCAGGAAGCGGGCGAAATGGGTGCGCGAGATCAGCTCGGGATTGCCGACGAACCTGAGTGCGCCCTCGTAGGCGCCCTTGATGCCCACCTGGGCCAGGCCCTCGGCCATTTCCTCGGCGCGCCGGCCGCGGCCGCCGCGGGTGTCGTAGAGGCCTTCGCTGATGGCCGCGTCGTCGGGGTCGAAGCCAAGTCCGACGATGTGCACCGTCTCGTTCGCGAAGGTGACCGAGATCTCGGTCCCGGTGAGATACCGCATGCCCTGCGCGCGCGCCGCCGCGGCCGCGCGGTGCTGGCCACCGACCTCGTCGTGATCGGTCAGGGACCAGAGCTCGACGCCGTTGGCGGCCGCGCGGGCCGCGAGTTCCTCGGGGGTCAGGGTGCCGTCGGACACCACGGAGTGGCAGTGCAGGTCGGCGTTCAGGATGGATGACACCCGGTGAATCTTATTCTTTCTTGCATGGGCTTGCAGGGCCCATGGGGACTACGGAGTGCGCTATCGAATGAATAGCGATCAACGACCGCCCGCAGGTGCTTTCAGCGCTTCTTGCGAAAGGCTGCCCAGGCCGCGACCACCGTGAAGGTGATCACGATGGCCACCAGCACCCAGAAACCGTTGTGGTCCTCGGCCAGCGGAATGCCGCCCACATTCATGCCGAACAGGCCGGCCAGGATGTTGATCGGCAGCGCCAGCACCGTCACCACCGTGAGCACGAAGAGGCTGCGGCTGGTGTCCTCGCTGACGTTGGCGGCAATCTCCTCCTGCAGCAGCTTGATGCGCTCCTGCAGTGCGCCCATGTCGCGCAGCACTGCCGAGAACTCCTCGGTCGCGCCGCGCAGCTTCTGGGTGTCGTCCTCGGCCATCCAGGCCGGCGGCTTCTGCAGCAGGCGGAACAGGGCGCCCGGCTCCGGCGCCAGCAGGCGCTGCAGCCGCACCAGCAGCCGGCGCATCTCGCCGAGGCGGGCGCGCTTGTGGTCGAGCCGGCCGGTGAGCAGCTCGTCCTCGATTGCATCGACGCGGGTGGTCACGCCGCGCACGACATTCACCAGCACGTCGGCCTGCACGCGCAGCAGATGCTCCAGCAGCTCGGCGCTGGAACGCGGCGCGTCGCCCGCCTTCACCGCGGTGCGCAGGGCATCGACCGAGCGCAGCGGCTTGGCGCGGGCCGTCACCACCAGGCGCGGTCCGACGCTGATCCACAGGGTGGAGATGTCCGAAGGCTCGAAGCTGAACTCGAAGTGCACGTCGTTGATGACGGCGATCAGCGAGTCGTCGGCGCGCTCGATGCGGGTCGAATGCATGCCGTCCCCGAGGGTCTCGAAGAAGGTGTCCGAGAGATGCGCATGCCGGTGCAGCCAGCGCTCCGCTTGCGCATGGCTCAGGTTGAAGTGCAGCCACAGGTAGACGTCCCCGGATGGCGCTGGCTGCGCGAGCCAGGCCGCTGCAGCGTTCGAGTCGATCGCGCGTGACGACTCCTCGGCCGCCACGTCGAACAGGTAGCCGCAGATGAGCCCGGCTTCGTCGCCGCCGTACGAGGCGGCCGCAATATCGCGGGGTGAGGACAAGACGGGGCGGTTCAGGAGCGAGGTGGTTCGAATTGCGGCCCATGCTGTGCGTGCTTCATGTCAGCGTTGTGACGACGCCGGCGGTCGATCGTGTCTGTCACGCGAACGTCACTTCGCAGGGGCAGCATGGATGTTTTTCCTCTGTTTCGAGGCCCCATGACGCTGCCCAGCACCCTCAGCGACCAGGAAGAACTGATGCAGCGCATCGCGCGCGACCTGGTCGACAGCTACGACGAAGAGCTCGAACTCGAGATCGAGGACCGCAGCCCGGACGAACTCGTGTCGGGGCAGCCGGCCGACAAGGCGGCGCGCCGCGCCTACTTCACGGAGCTGTTCCGCCTGCAGGGCGAGCTGGTCAAGCTGCAGGACTGGGTGCAGCACAGCCGGCAGAAAGTGGTGATCCTGTTCGAGGGCCGCGACGCGGCGGGCAAGGGCGGGGTCATCAAGCGCATCACCCAGCGGCTCAATCCGCGCGTGGCGCGCGTGGCGGCGCTGCCGGCGCCCAACGACCGCGAGCGCACCCAGTGGTACTTCCAGCGCTACGTGGCCCACCTGCCGGCAGCCGGCGAGATCGTGCTGTTCGACCGCAGCTGGTACAACCGCGCCGGCGTCGAGCGCGTGATGGGCTTCTGCACCGACGAAGAGTACGAGGAGTTCTTCCGCACCGTGCCCGATTTCGAGCGCATGCTGGTGCGCTCGGGCATCAAGCTCATCAAGTACTGGTTCTCGATCACCGACGAGGAGCAGCACATGCGCTTCCTGGGCCGCATCCACGACCCGCTCAAGCAGTGGAAGCTCAGCCCGATGGACCTGGAATCCCGCCGCCGCTGGGAGGAATACACCAAGGCCAAGGAAACCATGCTCGAGCGCACGCACATCGAGGAAGCGCCCTGGTGGGTGGTGCAGGCGGTCGACAAGAAGAAGGCGCGGCTGAACTGCATCACCCATCTGCTCGGCCAGATGCCGTACCAGGAGGTGCCGCACGCGCCGATCGACCTGCCCGCGCGCGAGCGCAATGCGGACTACCTGCGCCTGCCGGTGCCGGCTTCGATGTACGTGCCCGAGGTCTACTAGGAGTTCCACCGCGCCGCCGGCGGCGCGCAAGCTCTGCTAAGGTGCGCAGGCCGAACCCGGCCCACGCACGCAACATGGCCCGCCGCACTTCCTCGACCTCTGCCGCCAAGGCGTTCACCCGCGCCTACCAGCGCGGCATGAAGGCACTCACCACTGCCACCCTGCGCAACGGAAGGCGCATCGCGGGGCAGGTGCAGCGCGCGGCGGCCGAGCAGCTCAAGCCGCCGCGCGGCCCCGGCGACTGGCTGGCGGGGGTGGCGCTGGGCGCCGGCGGCGCGCGGCGCTACCACCTGTACCGGCCGCCGGACATGCAGTTGGGCGAGCGCCTGCCGCTCCTGGTCATGCTGCATGGCTGTGGCCAGACCGGACGCGACTTCGCCGCCAGCACGCGCATGAACCTGCTGGCTGCGCGCGAACGCTTCTTCGTTCTCTACCCGGAGCAGGACCGCATGGCCCATCCGCAGGGCTGCTGGAACTGGTACGACCGCCGCTTCGGCAAGGCCGATGCCGAGGCTGCGACCCTGATGGCCGCGGTCGACCAGGCGTGTGTGCTGTACCCGGTGGACCGCGAGCGCGTCGCCGTGGCCGGGCTCTCGGCGGGCGCCGGCATGGCGGCGCTGATGGCCACGCGCTACCCGGTGCGCTTCAAGGCCCTGGCCATGCATTCCGGCGTGGCGCCCGGCGCCGCCCGCTCGCCCGCGACCGCGCTGGGCGCCATGCGCGGGCGCCATGTGCCGCCCATGCCCGCCACCGCGGTCGGCAAGGCGATGGGGGCAGCCGCGGTCTTCACGACGCTGCCGCCGCTGCTGGTCCTGCATGGCGATGTCGATTTCGTGGTCTCGGCAAGCAATGCGCTGAGCACCGCGGAGGTCTGGGCCGCGGCCACTGGCGCGCAGCCCGGCATCGTGCGCACGGTGCAGCGCGGCAAGCGCCACGCGATGCGGGTGACGGAGTTCAAGCGCAAGGGCCGCACCTTCGTCATGCTGTGCGAGGTCGCCGGCCTGGGCCATGCGTGGAGCGGCGGCGCGCCGCGCCTGCCCTTCAGCGACGCCGCAGGACCCAATGCCTCGCGGCTGATCTGGGCCTTCGTCTCGAAGCAGTTCAAGGCGGCGGCGGTGGCCTGAGGCCATGACCGGCATCGCCTACGAACCCGGCCGCACCGCGCTCTACTCGCCGGAGCGCAGCGAGACGCTGTTCGAAGCGGGCCGCCGCTACACGCCAGCGCAGTGCGCCATCGAAGCCTCGCGGCTTGCGTACTACCGTGCCGAGGCTTCCGACGGCGAGCGCCAGCGCCTGGCGGACGCGCTGGCGCGCGCGGACTTCGGGCGGCCCACGCTCATCACGCACGCCGACACGAACGGCTTTGCCTTCGCCGCGCTGCATGCGGACGGCACGGCGCTGGTGTCCTTCCGGGGCACCCAGCCCGACGAGATCCGCGACCTGGCGACCAACCTGCAGGCGCACCAGGTCGAATGGCCCGAGAGCGGCGGCCGGGTGCATGCGGGGTTCGCGCGGGCCGCGCGGGCGATGATGCCGATGCTGCGCGAATGGCTCGAGGAAGGCGAGGGCGCCGGTCGCAGCGCGCTGATCCTCACCGGCCACAGCCTCGGCGCCGCCCTCGCCACCCTGAGCGCCACCGTGCTTGCGCCGAGCCTGCTGGCCACGCTCGGTTCGCCGCGCGTCGGCAACACGGCCTTCGTGGCCCCGCTGGCCGAGGTCCCGGTGCTTCGCCTGGTCAACGGCTGCGACGTCGTCACGCAGCTGCCGCCTGCCTTCTCGCTCTACGCGCATGCGGGGCCGACCAGCTACATCAGCTGCGACGGCCAATGCATGCACAACCCCGACGTGGGCTTCATCGAGAGCGACCGTGCCCAGGGACGGGCGCGCTACGTGGTCGACCATGCCTGGAAGCGCGGCGCCGTGGTGCTGCGCGACCTGGCGGATCATGCGCCGATCAACTACGCGCGGGCGTTCTTTGGCTGACCCCCAGGTTGGCTCACTTCGTGTAGCCGCCCACCCCCTCGCCGGGGGCAACACCAGCAGCCCGGCGAAGCCGGTTCCGCGGTGTTCCTGGAATGGGGTCGGCGTTGAGTTTTGTACGCCACCCGGCGTATTCCCGCTGCGCGGCCGATTCCGCAGACTCCTCCGTGTCATTCACACCCAGGAGAAGAGTCCCATGCAACAACGTCGATTCACCCTCAAGGCGCTCACGGCCGCGGTCGCGCTGGCCGGCCTTTCCGCCGTGCCGGCATTGGCCGCCGACACCATCAAGGTCGGCGTTCTGCATTCGCTGTCGGGCACCATGGCCATCTCCGAGACCGTGCTCAAGGACACGGTGCTGATGGCGATCGACGAGATCAACGCCAAGGGCGGCGTGCTCGGCAAGAAGCTCGAGCCCGTGGTGGTCGACCCGGCCTCGAACTGGCCGCTGTTCGCCGAGAAGACCAAGCAGCTGCTCGGCCAGGACAAGGTCTCGGTGATCTTCGGGTGCTGGACCTCGGTGTCGCGCAAGTCGGTGCTGCCGGTGGTCGAGGAAATGAACGGCCTGCTCTTCTACCCCGTGCAGTACGAAGGCGAGGAGCTCAGCAAGAACGTCTTCTACACCGGCGCCGCGCCCAACCAGCAGGCCATTCCCGCGGTCGACTACCTGATGAGCAAGGAAGGCGGCGGTGCCAAGCGCTGGGTGCTGCTGGGCACCGACTACGTGTATCCGCGCACCACCAACAAGATCCTGCGCGCCTACTTGAAGAGCAAGGGCGTGAAGGACACGGACATCGACGAGAAGTACACCCCCTTCGGCCACAGCGACTACCAGACCATCGTTGCCGACATCAAGAAGTTCTCCTCCGGCGGCAAGACGGCCGTCGTCTCGACCATCAACGGCGACTCCAACGTGCCCTTCTACAAGGAACTGGGCAATGCCGGCCTGAAGGCCAAGGACGTGCCGGTGGTCGCCTTCTCGGTGGGCGAGGAAGAGCTGCGCGGCGTCGACACCAAGCCGCTGGTGGGTCACCTGGCCGCGTGGAACTACTTCATGTCGATCAAGAACCCGACCAACACCGCCTTCATCAAGCAGTGGAGCGACTACGCCAAGGCCAAGAACATCGCCGGCCACAAGGACAAGCCGCTTACCAACGACCCGATGGAAGCCACCTACATCGGCATCCACATGTGGAAGCAGGCCGTCGAGAAAGCCAAGAGCACCGACACCGACAAGGTGATCGCGGCGATGGCCGGCCAGACCTTTACCGCGCCCTCGGGCATCGTCTCCAAGATGGACGAGAAGAACCACCACTTGCACAAGAGCGTGTTCATCGGCGAGATCAAGGCCGACGGGCAGTTCAGCGTGGTGTGGAAGACGCCGGGCCCGGTCAAGGCCAAGCCGTGGAGCCCGTACATCGAAGGCAACGACAAGAAGCCGGATTACCCGGCTGGCAAGTCGCTGTAAGGCAACGAACGAGCGGCCCCTGTCTTCTCCCTCCCCCTTCCGGGGAGGGCAGGGATGGGCCGCGGCGGTGGTGCCCGCCGTACTTTTCTTGCGCTGCGGCTCCCACCCCCGCCCACCCCCGGGAGGGGGACGGACGCCAAGACCGAACCGCGATCCACGATGCTCCGACGAACACTCCACCGCGTACTCTGCGCCTCGACGCTGCTGATGGCGCTGGCGACCCACGCGCTCACTCTCGACGAGGCCCGCGCCATCGCCTCGGGCGAATCCGAGGCCCGCATCACTGCGCTCAACAAGGCCGTCGCCACCGCCGACGAGAAGACCGCCGCCTTCATCCAGGCCATGGCCGACGACGCGGTCAAGTACACCGAGGACAAGGTCTTCCTCGTCAAGGACGACAAGGCCTACGACCCGGTCACCGGAGCCGAGCTCGAGCTGCCCGACAACGCCGAGGACGTGGTCAACAACAACCTGATGCGCGGCGCGCTCGATGCCGCGCAGGCCGCGCTCAAACTCACCAGCAAGGACGAGGCGGTGCGCGCCGAGGCGGCGCAGGCCCTCTTCAAGGAGCCCGACGAATCCCGCCTGCCCCTGGTCGAGAAGGCGCTGGCCGCCGAGACCAACGACCGGATCAAGGCCCAGCTCGAACTGGTGCGCGCAGCCAGCATGCTGAGCAGCGCCGACAAGGCGAAGCGCATCGCGGCCGCGAAGGCGCTGGGCGAGAGCCGCAGCCCGGACACCAAGCTGCTGCTCAACCAGCGGCTGGCCGACGAGACCGACACCGACGTCAGGAAGACGATCGCGGCATCCATCGACAGCATCGACGGTTCGCTGGTCTGGGGCGACCGCATCAATGCGATCTTCAGCGGCATCAGCCTGGGCTCCGTCCTGTTGCTGGCTGCGCTGGGGCTGGCCATCACCTACGGGCTGATGGGCGTGATCAACATGGCGCACGGCGAGCTGATGATGATCGGCGCCTATGCCACCTACGTCATGCAGGGCGTCTTCCAGCGCTACGTGCCCGAGTCGCTCTTCGGCTGGTACCTGGTCGCAGCCATTCCCGTCGCCTTCCTCGCCTCGGCGCTGGTGGGTGCGGTGCTGGAGCGGGGCGTGATCCGCTTCCTCTACGGCCGGCCGCTCGAGACCCTGCTCGCCACCTGGGGCATCAGCCTGATGCTGCAGCAGCTGGTGCGCTCGCTCTTCGGCGCGCAGAACGTCGGCGTCGAGAATCCCGGCTGGATGAGCGGCGGCTTCACCATGCTGAGCAACGTCACGCTGCCCTGGAACCGCATCTGCATCATCGTCTTCGCGGTCCTGGTGCTGCTGGCGATGGGCTGGCTCATCGGCCGCACGCGCCTCGGGCTGTTCGTGCGCGGGGTGACGCAGAACCGTCCCATCGCCTCCTGCATGGGCGTGAACACGGCACGCATCGACACCTACGCCTTCGCGCTGGGCTCGGGCATTGCCGGGCTGGCGGGCTGCGCGCTCTCGCAGATCGGCAACGTCGGCCCCGACCTCGGCCAGAGCTACATCGTCGATTCCTTCATGGTGGTGGTGATGGGCGGCGTCGGCCAGCTCGCCGGCACCGTCTATGCGGCGCTCGGCCTGGGCGTGCTCAACAAGTTCATCGAAGGCTGGGCCGGCGCGGTGCTCGCGAAGATCGCGGTGCTGGTCTTCATCATCATCTTCATCCAGAAGCGGCCACAAGGCATCTTCGCTGTCAAAGGTCGGAGTGCCGAAGCATGAGCCGCCGGGCCGCTCCCAAGGCGAATAGCACCGCAGCCGCAGGCGAAGGTATTCTTATGACCCGCACGGCCGTTCCGAAGGCGAATACCGCAGCGCGAAGCGCGGAGGTTACCGAATGACCCGGGCCGCACTTCCTTCCAAAGGCCCGCTCCTCGGCAGCAGGGGCTGGACCGCCTTCTTCATCGCGCTGATCGCCGTCTGCGCACTGGCGCCGGTGCTCAACCTGCTGGTGCCCGCGGGCAGCGCGCTGCACATGAGCGACTACGCCGTGGCACTGGTCGGCAAGATCATGTGCTACGCCATCTGTGCCCTGGCCATGGACCTGATCTGGGGCTACACCGGCATCCTCTCGCTGGGCCACGGCCTGTTCTTTGCCCTGGGCGGCTACATGATGGGCATGTACCTCATGCGACAGATCGGCCGCGACGGCAACTACAAGAGCGACCTGCCGGACTTCATGGTCTTCCTCGACTGGAAGACGCTGCCCTGGCACTGGACCTTCAGCGACAGCTTCATCGCCACGCTGGTGCTGGTCGTCGCCGTGCCGGGCGTGATCGCCTTCGTGTTCGGCTTCTTCGCCTTCCGCTCGCGCATCAAGGGCGTGTACTTCTCGATCATCACGCAGGCCATGACCTTCGCCGCGATGCTGCTCTTCTTCCGCAACGAGACCGGCTTCGGCGGCAACAACGGCTTCACCGACTTCAAGCGCATCCTGGGCACGCCGATCGCGACGCAGGAGATGCGCATGACGCTCTTCGCGCTCACCGGGCTCACGCTGCTGGGCTTCTTCCTGTTCGCCCGGTGGCTGGTCGGCAGCAAGTTCGGCCGCGTGCTCCAGGCGATCCGCGATGCCGAGTCGCGCGTGATGTTCTCGGGCTACAACCCGCTGCCCTACAAGCTCACGATCTGGGTCATCTCGGCCGTGATGTGCGGCGTGGCCGGGGCGCTCTACGTGCCGCAGGTCGGCATCATCAACCCCGGCGAGATGAGCGCGGCCAACTCGATCGAGATCGCGATCTGGGCCGCGGTCGGCGGGCGTGCCACGCTGGTGGGGCCGATCCTCGGCGCCTTCATCGTGAACGGCGCCAAGAGCTGGCTGACGGTGGCATACCCGGAATACTGGCTGTACTTCCTCGGTGCGCTGTTCATTGCCGTCACGCTGTTCCTGCCGAACGGCATCGTGGGCCTGGTGAAGAAGTGGACATCCAGGGAGCGCACCGCAACGCTCGACGAAGCACCGCGGCCGCCCATGCAGCGCGCTGTGGCGCTGGAGCAGGGCACCGAGCCTGGCAGCCTCGCGCCGCTGCCGGTGCGCTCCGAAGGAGTCCGCGCATGACGCCCGACCTGATGGACGCCGGCGCAGAGCGCATTGCCCGGTACAGCCAGCACAGCGACCTCGGCAAGCGCACCGCCTCGGGCGGGCGCGAGGCGGGCTACGGCCGTCATGCGATGCCGGGTGAGGTCGACGTCACGCACGGCCGAATCCTCTACCTCGAGGACGTGAGCGTGAGCTTCGACGGCTTCAAGGCCATCAACAAGCTCTCGCTCGACATTGCGCCCGGCGAGCTGCGTTGCGTGATCGGCCCGAACGGCGCGGGCAAGACCACGATGATGGACATCATCACCGGCAAGACCCGGCCGGACGAGGGCACGGTCTTCTTCGGCAGCACCATCGACCTGCTGCGCCACAAGGAGGCCGACATTGCCCAGCTGGGCATCGGCCGCAAGTTCCAGAAGCCGACGGTGTTCGAGCAGTTGACGGTGTTCGAGAACCTCGAGCTTGCGCTCAAGACCGACAAGGGCGTGAAGGCCTCGATGCTGTTCCGGCTCGACTCGGCGCAGTCCGACCGGCTGGCCGAGGTGCTGCACACCATCCACCTGGAGGACAGCGTCTCGCGCCTGGCCGGCAACCTGAGCCATGGCCAGAAGCAGTGGCTGGAGATCGGCATGCTCCTGATGCAGGACCCGAAGCTGCTGCTGCTCGACGAGCCGGTGGCCGGCATGACCGACGAGGAGACGGCGCGCACCGCCGAGCTCTTCCTGAAGCTCAAGGGCAAGCATTCGCTGATGGTGGTCGAGCACGACATGAGCTTCGTGCGGACCATCTCGGAGATCGTCACGGTCCTGTGCGACGGGTCCGTGCTGGCGCAGGGCACGCTCGACGAGGTGCAGGGGGATGAGCGCGTGATCGAGGTCTATCTGGGGCGCTGAGAAAGCAGGAACACCACCATGCTCGAGGTCAAGAACATCCACCAGTACTACGGCGGCTCCCACATCCTGCGCGACGTGAGCCTCGAGGCGCACGCCGGCAGGGTCACCGTCCTGCTGGGCCGCAACGGCGTGGGCAAGACCACGCTGCTCAAGTCCTTGATGGGGCTGGTCCCCATCAAGAGCGGCAGCATCGAGTTCGACGGTGCGCCGATCCACAGGAACACGCCCTACGAGCGCGCCCGTGCCGGCATGGGCTTCGTGCCCCAGGGCCGCGAGATCTTCGCGCGCCTCACGGTGGAGGAGAACCTGCGCATGGGCCTGGCCTACCGCCCGGCGGGCACGCCCATCCCGGTCGAGCTGTTCGAGCTCTTCCCGGTGCTCAGGCAGATGCTGAACCGCCGCGGGGGCGATCTGTCGGGCGGCCAGCAGCAGCAGCTCGCGATCGCGCGCGCACTGGCGCCCAGGCCCAAGCTCCTGATCCTCGACGAGCCGACCGAAGGCATCCAGCCCAGCATCATCAAGGACATCGGCCGCGTGATCCGCATGCTTGCCGACCGCGGCGACATGGCGATCGTGCTGTGCGAGCAGTACTACGACTTCGCGCAGGAACTGGCCGACGACTACCTGGTGATGGAACGCGGCGAGGTCATCGCGCGCGGCCTGGGCAAGGACATGGAGGCGCACGGGGTGCGCCAGCTGGTCGCGATCTGAGCGCTGCGGGCGCGGCTCGCCGGTGCGCGATGGACATTGCGGATCGCCAGGGCTGGGCGATGGCGCTACGCTAGCGCCTGTCGCCCCTTGCGCCCCGTCAGCGTTCGCCATGCAGCTTGCCCAGTACCATCCTCGTCCAGCCGGGCCCCGTGCATGGAAACGCTGATCGCCCTGATGGTCGACCACGCGGTCGGCGTGGTCTTCGTCACCACCTTTGCCGCCCGCGTCGGCCTGCCGGTGCCGGCTGCGCCGGTGCTGGTCGTGGCCGGCGGTATTGCAGCCATCGCCGAGCCGGTGCTGCTCTTCGCCCTGGTCGCCGTCGCGCTGCTGGCCAACGTGCTCGGCGATGCCGTGTGGTTCTATGCCGGGCGCGCCTACGGCTACCGCTTCATGCGGCTGCTGTGCAAGATCTCGATCTCGCCCGACTCCTGCGTGCGCAGCAGCGAATCCCTGATCACCCGCTGGGGCGGACTGTCGCTGGTGGCGGCCAAGTTCGTGCCCGGCGTCTCGGTCGTGGCGCCGCCGATGGCCGGCGCGCTGGGCATGTCCTCGTGGCGCTTCCTGGCCTTCGAGATCGTGGCTGCCTCGCTGTGGGTCGCTGTCTTCCTCGGCCTGGGCTGGATCTTCCGGGAGCAGATCGGGGCCGTGCTCGACGCACTGGCCAACGCCGGCGGCGTCGCTACTGCGGCGCTGGTGGTGGTGCTGGCGGCAATGCTGGCGCTGCGCTGGTGGCGGCGCCGCAGCGTCCTGCGCATCGCGAGCATGCCGCGCGCCAGTATCGATGAGCTGCTCGCGCTGCTGGCGGGCGAGGCGCCGCCGATCGTGGTCGACGTGCGCGGAGAGGCCGGCGTGCAGGTCGATCCGCGCCGCATCCCGGGTGCCCTGTCGATTCCGCTCAAGGCGCTGCAGCAGCGGCGGGCTGCGCTGCCTTTCGACGACATGGGGCGCGAGATCATCCTCTACTGCAACTGTCCCAACGAGATCTCGGCCGCGCTGGCCGCGCAGGCCCTGATGGCGCGCGGCTTCCTGCGCGCACGGCCGCTGGCCGGCGGGCTGGAGGCCTGGGTCGGCGCAGGCCATCCGACTCACGTGCACTAGTGGGCCGTAACAGCCAATCCTCTCGAATCGACTGTCACGGCCCACCAGCGCCCGAGCCGCCGCCATCAGGTGTCGCGGCCGCCGGGCGCTGAGCCCAGCGGCGGCGCCACTTCCTCCAGCGGCTTGCGCTCCGCGTCCACCGCGAAGCGCAGCGCCAGCAGCCCGGCGCCGATCACCAGCGCCGCCCCGATCGCATAGCCGACGGCCACCGCGCCGCGGCTGCCGGTCTCGATCAGCGCGCCGAAGAGCACCGGCGCGACGAAGCCGCCCGCGCCCGTGCCCACCGCGTAGAAGATCGCGATCGCGATCGCCCGCATCTCGAGCGGGAACACCTCGCTCACCGTCAGGTAGGCCGAGCTCGCCGCCGCCGAGGCCAGGAAGAACACGGCCGACCAGGCCAGCGCCTGGCTGCGCGCATCGAGCCAGCCCTGCATGAAGGCCCAGCCGGTCAGCGCGAGGCCGATGCCCGAGCACACATAGGTCAGCGCGATCATGCGCCGGCGGCCGACATGGTCGAACAGCGGCCCGAGGATCAGCGGCCCCAGCACGTTGCCGAGCGCAAAGGGAAAGATGTAGAGCGCCACCCGGCCCTCCGGCACGCCGTGGAAGCGCGTCAGCACCAGCGCATAGGTGAAGAAGATCGCGTTGTAGAAGAAGGCCTGGGAGATCATCAGCGCCAGCGCGACGGCGCTGCGCTGCGGGTAGCGGCGCAGCAGCACCTGCGCGACCTCGCGCCAGCCGGGGCTGGTGCGCCGGCTGTAGTGCACGCGGCCCACCGCCGTGGGCAGCGGCCCGTGCTGCGCGGCGACCTCTGTCTCGATGCTTGCCACGATGCGCTCCGCCTCTTCGGCACGGCCGTGCGCCATCAGCCAGCGTGGGCTCTCCGGCACGTCGCGCCGCACCAGCAGGATCGCCACGGCCAGCAGCGCGCCCAGCGCGAAGCCTGCCCGCCAGCCCCACACCGGCCCGAGCACCTGCGGGTCCAGCAGCACGAGGCTCAGCCCCGCGCCCAGCCCGGCGCCGATCCAGAAGCTGCCGTTGATCGCAAGGTTGACGCGCCCGCGTACGCGGGCCGGGATCAGCTCGTCGATGGCCGAGTTGATGGCCGCGTATTCACCGCCGATGCCCAGCCCGGTCAAGAAGCGGCACACCGCGAAGAACGCGAAGTCGGGGGAGAAGGCGGTGGCCAGCGTGGCCATCGCATAGACGGCGAGCGTGATCAGGAACAGTTTCTTGCGCCCCAGGCGGTCGGTGAGGCGGCCGAAGAGCAGGGCGCCCATCACCGCGCCGCCGATGTAGAGCGAGCCCGACCATCCGATCTGCGATGCCGTCAGCGCCAGCGTGTCGGGCCGCTCCAGCACGCCGCCGAGGGAGCCGACCAGCGTGACCTCGAGCCCGTCGAGCACCCAGGCGATGCCCAGGGCCAGTACCACGCGCCAGTGCCAGCGCGACCAGGGCAGGCGGTCGAGGCGGGCCGGGATGTCGCTGTGGACATCCGTCATCGGGTCGGCTTCGCGGGGCAGGCCATGCCGCAAGCCTAATGCCGTCGATCGGGTACGCCTGTAGTCGCATGCCCCATGTGCGGGGCATGCGCGCTCTCAATGGATCAGAAGACGCCGAACACCTTCAGCAGGATGATGACGCCGAGCGGAACGCCCGCCAGCCAGAGGATGATGCTTTTCATTCAGAGGTCTCCTTTGCTTGGGAGCGCCCAAGATAGCCAGCGATTCTTCGACGGTGCGACGGAGAAGGGCGGACCGCCGGGTAGGGCGAGCACCCACAGCGCGTGGGGCGCCGGGCTACATCGCCCAGATGCGCGGCGGCGCTCCACGCATCTGCCACAGCTCCGCGCGCCACGCCTGCCAGACCTGCCGCAGCAGTTGCATCGCCGGCTCGACCAGGGGGGCCAGCACGCGCAGCACGATGACGCCCGGCTGCGGGCTGGTGGCGCCGGCGCTGTCGCGCAGCGCGTGGGCTTCGAGCAGCGCGCGCGCCGCGTCGAGTGCGGCGTCGCGCCGTGCCCGCGCGACCGGTGTGCCCGAAGCGAAGAAGAGAGATGCCACGCAGCGGTGCCCGGCCATGCCCAGCGGGCCGTCGAGCAGCAGCAGGTCTGCGGCATCGATGCGCCCGCGCTCCAGCCAGGCGCCCGGCATCTCGATGTGCTGCTGCAGCGTGCCGCGCTCGAAGGGCTTGCCGGCAGCGGGCAGGCCGAGCGCAGTCACGTCCCAGCCGATCAGCTCTGCGCCTTCGGCAAGCTGCAGCGAGAGCCGGTTTTCCGCGCGGCAGCCGCTGAAGCAGATCGCTTCGAGCGGCAGCCATTCGAGCCGCGCTCCCGGTTCCAGCCGCAGCGCGGTGTGCTGCAGCGCCGGCTCGCCCTCCGAGCGATAGAAACGGCTGGCGCCCGGCGTGGTGATCAGCCCATGGCTGCCGGCTGCCGCGCTCACCCGGATGTCGAGGGTGTCGCCGCCCACCAGCCCGCCCGGCGGATGCACCAGCACGTTGTGGCAGACCGCGTCGCCCTCGGGGTACAGGCTTTGAAGGATCCGCAGCGGGCCTTCATGGCGGAAGCGCGCGACGCTGCGCGGGCCTTCCAGTCGGTAGTCGAGCTCGAGTCGCGCGTTCCAGGGCATCGGGCGAGTGTAGAAGCAGGACGGGGGCGGCCCGGCTTGCCGGAATCCGTCCCCGGAAGACGTGGACAAGCTTGTGGAGAACTCCGGGCACAAGTTGCCAGAGCGTTGTCCCGCAAGGACTTGCGCTGGGTTGCCCAAGGAAAAGGCAGCGGTGGGGTAAGCAGCCCTTGCTAGCTCTTCCACGCCCCCACATGCGCCGCCATCGCCTCGTCGAGCAGCGCCGGCCCGATGCATTCGATGGGATGCGCCGAAGCCGCGAACACGTCGCGGCAGGACAACTCGGCGTCGCGCTGCTCGGGGCGCTCGCCGCGGAACACGCGCAGCCGCTCGGCGTCTATGCCGAAGACCACGCGCCCGATGCTGGACCAGAAGATGGCGCCCGCACACATCACGCAGGGCTCGCCAGAGGAATAGATCGTGGCGGCTGCCAGCGCGTCGCGCGAGAGGCCGCGTCCTGCCAGCATGCGCACCGCATTGGTTTCGGCATGGCCGGTGACGTCGTCCGTCTCGCCCGTGTTGCACCAGGCCTCGGCCAGCACCTCGCCGTCGGCCGCAACGATCACCGCGCCGAAAGGCCGGTTGCCGCGCCGCCGGGCCGCGTGCGACCACACGATGGCCTTGCGCAGGTAACGCCCGTCGCGCTCGTCGAGCGGGGTCTCCGGGGGAAGGGTGGGAAGAAGGAGCGAATCCATGACTTTCATGCTACCCAAGCTTGCCGATACGGTTCGTAGGCGGGCTCGCATACCTGACGAAAGCAGGAGCCATGCCGGAGTCCATCGCCAACTCGCACGCCCCGGCACGACCCGCGGGCGCACATGCAGGCGCGCAAATTGCTTGCAAACCTGCGCAGAGTAGAAGCGTTCAGCCCGGCATCCCGGTCTTGGTGCCCGCGGCGGGAAATTGCTCTTTCATGGTCGTCACCCCACGCAACCGAAGGAGTTCTTTTCTCATGCTCGTCACGCAGCAACCCGTCTTCCGCAAGTTCTGGCATGCCGTCATGCCGCTGGCCGATCTGCAGCAGGGGCCGAAGCCCTTCACGCTCCTGGGCGAGAACATCGTCCTCTTCCTCGATGCCGAAGGGCAGCCCGCCGCGCTGCGCGACCGCTGCTGCCACCGCACCGCGAAGCTCTCCAAGGGCTGGTGCGTGGACGCGCAGGGGCAGGCCTGCGGCCAGGGCGCGATCCAGTGCGGCTACCACGGCTGGACCTACGACCGCGGCGGGCGGGTGATCCGCATCCCGCAGTACGAGGCCGATCGCCCGATCTCCCCCGATTACCGCACCACCGCCTACGCCTGCACCGCGCGCCATGGCTATGCCTGGGTCGCGCTGGAAGCGCCGATCGCCGATATCCCGCCGATCCCCGAGTTCGACGATCCGGGCTACCGCACCATCTTCCAGTTCTACGAGGAATGGCAGACCAGCCCGATGCGTGCGCTGGAGAACTCCTTCGACAACTCGCACTTCAGCTTCGTGCACCGCGCCACCTTCGGCGTGGCCGCGAGCCCGAAGCCCAGCAAGTACGAGCTGGTGGAGAACGAGCGCGGCTTCCATGCGGAGACGGTCATCGACGCCGCCAACCCGCCCCGCTTCAAGCAGATCAGCGGCGTGACCGAGCCGGTCACCACGCGCCACATGCGCAACGCCTACTTCCTGCCCTTCTCTCGGCGGCTGGACATCGAATACCCATCAGGCATCCGCCACGTCATCATCAATTGCTTCACGCCCATCGACGATGGCCGCATGCAGCTGTGCCAATGGCTGTTCCGCAACGACACCGAGGCCGACTGCCCGGCGCAGATGCTGATCGACTTCGACGCGGAGATCACGCGCGAGGACAAGGACATCCTCGAATCGACCGACCCCGACGCGCTCGTCGACACGCGCCGGCGCGGCGTCGAATACTCGATGGAATCGGACCGGCCGGGAATGCTGATCCGCAAGCACATGATGCAGCTGCTGGCAAGGCATGGGGAGTCGGAGGTGCATCGTTGAGGATGTGGAAGGCGGACCCGTTTTCCTTCCGGCTACCATCGCGCGAAGCGAAGTCCATCCGCAACAAGGAAACCCCATGAGCATCACCGTTCGACGCGACGGCATTACCGGCACCCGTCACATCATCAAGGTCCGCGCCCACGAGATCGCGGTGGACACCGGGGGCGAGCACGACGCCGGCCCCACGCCGCACGACCTCTACGACTCCGCGCTGGCCGCGTGCAAGGCGCTGACCGTGTTGGTCTATGCGCAGCACAAGGGCATCCCGGTCGAGGAGATCGAGGTGGTGGTGAACCGCGACGACAGCCAGGAGCGGCAGGGGCTCTACAAGCTCGACTCCACGCTGCACGTCACCGGCGCGCTGAGCGATGAGCAGAAGGCGGCGCTGCTGCGGGTGGCGGGCAAGTGCCCGGTGCACCGGCTGATGACCGAGGTCAAGACGGAGATCGAGACGCGGCTGGTCTGAAAGCGCGGTTCGCGCCCTACAGGCCAAGTTCGTGCTTGGCGATGATGTTGCGCTGGATCTCGTTGCTGCCGCCGTAGATCGACATCGCGCGGCGCCAGAAATAGTTGGGGGCCGCACCGCGCACGCTGGCCTCGATGCCGTCGAGCTTCCCCTCGCCACGCATCAGCGGCGGGTCGAGCATCTGGCCCCCGGGTCCCGCGGCCTCGAAGATCAGCTCCGTGATGCGCTGGCCGATCTCGGTGCCGCGGATCTTCAGCGCCGAGGCCAGCCCGGCGCCGGGCGAGCTGCCCGAGCCCATGCTCGACAGTGCCCGCAGCGTCGTCACTTCCAGCGCCTTCAGTTGCGCCTCGGTGGCCGACACCTTGGCGCGGAACACCGGGTCTTCGATGAGCGGACGGCCGCGATGCTGCACGCCCGATGCGATGCGGTGCAGCCGGCGCATCGCGAAGGTGGAGAAGCCGATGTTCGAGTTCTCGACGCGCTCATGCTCCAGCAGGAACTTCGCGTAGCTCCAGCCGCGGCCCTCTTCGCCGACCAGGTTGGACTTGGGCACCTTCACGTCGGTCAGGAAGACCGCATTGAAGGAGTGCGTGCCCTCCAGCATCGGGATCGGCTGTATCACGATGCCCGGCGACTTCATGTCGATCAGCAGGAACGAGATGCCGTGCTGCGCCTTCGCCTCGCGGCTGGTGCGCACCAGGCAGAACATCCAGTCGGCGTGGTGGGCGTACGAGGTCCAGATCTTCTGGCCGTTGACCCGATAGTGATCGCCGCGGTCTTCGGCGCGGGTGGCGAGCGAGGCCAGGTCGGAGCCTGAAGCCGGCTCCGAATAGCCCTGGCACCACCACACGGTCGATGCGCGGATGCCCGGCAGGTGCTGCTGCTTCTGCGCAACGCTTCCGAAGTTGAAGATCACCGGGCCGACCATGCGCGGCCCGAAGGGCTGGATGGTCGGACAGTTCAGTTCTGCGCTGATGGTTTCGAAGATGTAGCGCTGGGTCGCGCTCCAGCCGGGCCCGCCCTCCGAGACCGGCCACGTGTAGGCATGCCACCCGCGCCGCCCGAGGATCTGCTGCCAGCGCATGAAGTCCTCGCGATGCAGGTGCAGGTCGTGCTCCACGCGGCGCGCGATGTCGCGCGGCAGGTTCTCGGTGATGAAGGCGCGCACTTCATCGGCGAACGCCTGCTCTTCCTTCGAAAAGGCCAGTTCCATCTCTTGTCTCCTTGGTGGATGCGGCGGCTTGCCGCGTCAGTCCGCGGAACCCAGCGCAAAGTGGACGCCGCCGACGCTCACGCCCGTTGCATCCGCCGCGAGCCCGCGAGCCTGTGCGGCAGCCCGGATGCCCGAGGCGTCGTTCACTGCCAGCTCGATCCCCGCCAGACCGTCGCCGCGATCGTCTCGCGGCGCCACGAAGCGAAGCCTTGCGTTGTCGACCTGCAGTTGCCAGCCATCGCCCGCGCGCTCGACCTGCCGCTGGAGAATGCGCCCCCAGCGCGCCGCGAGCGCGGCAGGATCATCCGCCTGCAGCACGGCGCCCGTGATGCCCTGCACGCGCGCATTCGACACCGCTTCGCGCCAATGCGGTCCTGCCGGCCAGTAGGGGCCGTTCAGGTCGGCGCCATTGCGCGTGGTGTTGATCTCGAGCAGCGCACCCCCCGTATCGCGCGGGTGCAGCTGCATGCCTTCGTAGTCGCCGAGCGCAAGCGGTGCGGCGATGCGCACGCCGATCTCATCGACATGGGTGCGCCAGCGCGGCAGCGATTCGCTGTCGAGGATCACCATGTAGCCGCCATCGCCCTTGCGGCGTTCCAGATAGCGGCCGGCGGTGGTGCCTTCGCGCTGCGGCGCGACGACCTCGACGAAGCTGGTCCCGAAGGGCATCAGGGCGTTGTGCAAGCCGAACTGCCCGACTTCGGGATCGCGATGGCAGACCCGCACCCCGAAGACCGCGCAGAGATCCTCCTCCACCGGTGCCAGCTTGGCGGCCACCAGGCAGAGCTGGCGAAGTCTCAAGTATTTCGTCGTCAAAACGTCTGTCTCCTTGTGCTCGCCAGTTATGGCAATTTTGAATATGATATAACAAATACACAAACCACAGACCACAAACAAGCCACAAGAGACAAGGCCACCTGACATGACATCGCTTGCCGGACTGCGCGTGCTCGACCTCTCGCGCTTCATTGCGGGGCCCTACTGCGCCATGATGCTGGGCGACATGGGTGCCGAGGTGGTGAAGATCGAGCCGCCGGGCGAGGGCGAGTACGCCCGGCGCGCATCGCCGGCCGTCAACGGGCAGAGCCTCTACACCTTCATCGTCAACCGAAACAAGAAGAGCCTGGCCATCGACCTGCGCAGCCCGGCGGGGCTGCAGGTCCTGCGCGAGCTGATCGTGCGCGCCGACGTGCTGGTCGAGAATTTCCGCCCGGGCACGATGGAGCAGATGGGGCTCGGCTGGGAGGCGGTGCATGCGCTCAACCCGCGCCTGATCATGGCGCGCATCTCGGGCTTCGGCCAGGATGGCCCGCTCGCCACCAAGCAATGCTTCGACGGCGTCGCGCAGGCCATGAGCGGCCTGATGGACATGACCGGCCAGGAGGACGGCCCGCCCACGATGATCGGCTCGTTCATGTGCGACTACACGACAGGGATGTACACCGCGCTCGGCATTCTTGCGGCGCTCCATGCCCGCCACGCCTCGGGCGAGGGGCAACTCGTGGACGTGTCGCTGCTGGAGAGCGCCACCTCCATGCTCATGACGGCGATCCCGCAGCAGAAGCTCTTCGGCACCACGATGACACGCGTCGGCAGCCGCGACCGCTTCGTGGCGCCGTCGAACACCTTCCGCACGGGCGACGGCCGCTATGTGCTGATGGTCGGCGGCGACGACAACATGTTCCCGCGCGTCGTGCGCGCCATGAAGCAGCCCGCGCTGCTGGACGACCCGCGCTTCGCCTCGATGGCATCGCGGCTCGAGCACCGCGACGCGGTGGAGGACGCCGTGGCCGCGTGGATGCTGTCACACGAGGCCGACGAGATCGTCGCGCGTCTCGAAGCCGAGGGCGTGCCCTGCGCCAAGGTCGCGACCCTCGACGAGGTGGTCGACAACCCGCAGCTGCGCCATCGCGGCGCCATCGCCGACATCCCCTTCGGCGGCGTCAACGTTCCCGTGCAGGGCGTGACCATCCACCTGTCGGACACCCCGCTCTCCATCGAGCGCGCGATGCCGGCGGTGGGCGAGCACAACGCCGAGGTGCTGCAGCAGTGGCTCGGCATGCAGGCCGAGCAGTTGGCCGCGCTCGAGGCCGAAGGCGCCCTCTGATCCCAACACCCCCACCATCGCAGGAGACAGGCACTTGACCACCGAACTCATCGAGCATCTCGAACAGGGCGTACTGACGCTCACCCTCAACAGGCCCGAACGCCTCAACGCGCTGACGGTGCCCATGACCGAGGCCTTGCTCGCCGCGCTGCGCCGCGCCGCCGTCGACCCGCGCGTGCGTGCCGTGGTGCTGACCGGTGCGGGGCGTGCCTTCTGCGCCGGCGGCGACGTCAAGGCCATGGCCGAGGACGACGCGGCGCCGCAAACGCTCGAGTCGCGCACGCTCCAGCTGCGCGAGCACATGGAGTGTTCTCGCCTGCTGCACGAGATGTCCAAGCCGACCATCGCCGTGGCCCGCGGCGCGGTGGCGGGCGCGGGCCTGTCGCTTGCGCTGGCCTGCGACCTGCTGCTGGCGAGCGACACGCTCAAGCTCACCTCGGCCTTCGCCAAGGTCGGGCTGTCGGGCGATTTCGGCAGCACCTACTTCCTGACCCAGCTGCTGGGCCCGCGCGCGCGGGCCTTCGCGTTGCTTTCGCCCGTGCTCAAGGCGGACGAGGCGCTTGCGCTCGGCCTGGTCACCCGCGTCGTCGCGGACGCCGAGCTCGACGCCGGGGGCCGTGCGCTCGCGCAGCAGCTCGCCGATGGCCCGTCGATCACGCTGGGCCACATCAAGGCCAACCTCAATGCCGCGGAGCAGGGCGCCACGCTGGCGCAGGCGCTCGACCACGAGGCCATCCGGCACATCCGTTGCGGCATGACCGAAGACCACCAGGAAGCGGCCCGCGCCTTCGTCGAGAAGCGCGCGCCGAAGTTCGTCAATCGTTGAAGGAGCCCGTCATGGACCGCTTTTCTCTCAAGGGCAAGACCGCCATCGTCACCGGCTCGTCCCGCGGCATCGGGCGCGCCATCGCCATCGCCTACGCCCGCGCAGGGGCGCGCGTCGTCGTCACCAGCCGGAAGCTGGACGCGTGCAATGCCGTCGTCGAGCAATTGCGCGGCGAAGGGCTGGAGGCGATGGCCATCGCCTGCAACATCTCCGGCAAGGAGCAGGTCGCCGCGCTGGTGGACCAGACCGAGAAGGCCTACGGGCCGGTCGACGTGCTGGTCTGCAACGCAGCCGTCAACCCGTACTACGGGCCGATGTCGGGCATCACCGACGAGGCGTTCTCCAAGGTGATGGACGTGAACATCCGCTCCAACCTCTGGCTGGTCAACCGCGTGGCGCCGGGCATGGCAGAGCGGGGTGGCGGCTCGATCGTCATCATCAGTTCCATCGCGGGCTTGACCGGCTCGCGGGTGCTCGGCGCCTACGCGATCTCCAAGGCCGCCGACATGCAGCTGGCGCGCAACCTTGCGCTCGAATGGGGCAAGCAGGGTGTGCGGACCAACTGCATTGCGCCCGGCCTCATCAAGACCGACTTCGCCAAGGCGCTGTGGGACAACCCGCAGACGCTGGCCGCCGCGCTGGCTTCCAGTCCGCTCAACGCCATCGGAGAGCCGGAGGACATCGCGGGTGCGGCCTTGCTGCTCGGCTCCGATGCCGGGCGCTTCATCACCGGCACTACCATCGTGATCGACGGCGGCGCCACCATCGGCGGCGAGGCCTGAAGGCCGCGCGGGAGCATTCAATGACCTACCAGGACATCACTGTCGCGACCGAAGGCCGCATCCGAACCGTCACGCTGAACCGTCCAGACCGGCTCAATGCGTGGACGCACCGCATGGAAGCAGAGTTCCGCCAGGCGGTGGAGGCCGCCGAGGCCGACGAAGCCGTGCGGGCCATCGTCGTCACCGGTGCGGGCCGAGGCTTCTGTGCCGGTGCCGACATGGACATCCTCGAGGCGGGCGCGGCCGGTGCGGCCGGCAGCGCTGCTGCCGAAGCGCCGGGCGTACCCGCGGCCGAGGGCATCGACGCCAACTACGCCTGGCGCTTCAGCTACCTGCTGCGCGTGCGCAAGCCGCTGTTCGTCGCCATCAACGGGCCCATCGCCGGCATCGGCCTGTGCATGGCCGTCTTCTGCGATTTCCGCTACATGGCCGAAGGCCAGAAGCTCACCACCGCCTTCGCCAAGCGGGGCCTGATCGCCGAGCACGGCATCTCGTGGATGCTGCCCCGGTTGATCGGGCCCACCCATGCGCTGGACCTGCTCCTTTCCGCGCGCACGCTCGACACCGCCGAGGCCGCGTCGGTGGGCCTGGTGAAGGCCCTGCCGGCCCAGGGCTTCCTCGCGCGAGTCCAGGCCATCGCCAGTGACATGACCGACAACGCCTCCCCGCGCTCCATCGGTGTCATCAAGCGGCAGGTGTACGACAGCCTGTTCCAGGACCTCGACACCGCCTGGCGCCGCGCCGACGAGGAGATGCAAGCCTCCTTCGGCAGCGAGGATTTCCGGGAAGGCGTGGCGCATTTCCTGGAAAAGCGGCCTCCCGCGTTCACCGGCCGCTGACAAACGGCAGCACTGAAATAACATATAGGCTATTTGACAGAGCGCGCTTTCCCGCACGTTCCCCCATCCCATGGACGACATCCTCACCCGCGACAGCCTCAACGCACAGGCGTACAGCCGCCTCTGCCGCGACCTCAAGGCAGGCCGGTTCGCGCCCGGCGAGAAGCTGAAGCTGCGGGATCTCGCGGCCGAGATGGGCATCAGCCCGACGCCGGTGCGCGAGGCGCTGGCCCGGCTGATCTCCGAGCAGGCGCTCGAGCAGGTCGGACACCACTCGGTGCGGGTGCCGGTGATGAGCGAGCGGCGCTTTGCCGAGGTGCGCGAGCTGCGACTCATGCTCGAGGGCGAGGCGGCCGCACGCGCCGCGCTGCATGCCGGCAGCGAGGACGTGAAGAAGCTCGAGGCGCTGCACGAGCGCATGGCTGCCTTGCGAGAGGCGGGCGACACGGCCGGCGAGCTGCTCGAATCGGAGCGGTTCCACATGGGCATCTACGCGCTGGCCGACATGCCGGTGCTGCAACGCATGGTCGAAAGTCTCTGGCTGCAGTGCGGGCCGCTCATGAAGGCGCTGCAGACCCACGCGCTGGGGCAGCCGCGCAAGCAGCACCCGCACCACATGGTGCTGCGCGGGCTTCGCAAGCGCGATGGCGAGGTGGCCCGGCGCGGCATCCACGACGAGATCGAGCGCACCACCGCGCCGATCCTCGCCTACCTGCGCGAGCGCGGCGAGGACGCCCCGGCGCAGCCCGCCCCGGCCGTGCGCCGCGCGGCCCGCCAGGCCGCCTGACGCTCCACCCCAAGGTGCGTGCGCGCCCCGGCGCGCCGCCAGTCCATGCACCAGGGAAATGGACATGAATGCCCAATATTCATTGGGGTTCACTTGCCGCAGCCGGCGCGTGGCCGCATGATCGCAAGAAAAAACGGGCGCCTCGCATCGCGGGCCAGCCTGGAATTGCGCAATCGACCGGAGACACGCCAGGATGATCGCCTACCGCCACGGCCAGAGGCCGCTGCACGAGTATTTGCGGGAGCATGCCCGCAGGAACCCCGACAAGCCGGCCTTGGTCTGGTACGGGCGGCGCATCAGCTACGCCGAGCTCGATGACCTGAGCGATCGCTTCGCCCAGAGCCTGCGCGATCGGGGCATCGGCCAGGGCGACGTGGTCGCGCTCTTCCTGCACAACTGCCCGCAGTACCTGATCGCGCACTTCGGCGTGCAGAAGCTCGGCGCGATCGTCAGCCCGTGCAACCCGGACGCGCGCGCCTACGAACTCGAGCATCAGCTGACGGAGCTCGACGTCAGCGCCATCGTCGCGGGCGAGGAACTGCTCAAGGTCGTGCTCGGCTCTCGCGCACTGCGCACCGTCGCCCATGTCTATGCGGTGCGCTATGGCGACATGCTGCCCGCGACGCTGGCCATGGACGTGCCGCCCGGCATCCGGCTGCGGCATGAACCGGCACCGCCGCTGCCGGGCTGCGTCATCGACTTCGCCGACGCGCTGGCCGAGGCAGGCCCCTTCGCGCCGGTCGACACCATCGCGATGGACGATGTCTGCCTCATGGCCTACACCTCCGGCAGCACCGGCCTGCCGAAGGGCGCGATGATCAGCTTCGAGTGCGCGCTCTACAAGATTGCGGTGAGCGCGGACGGCTTCAGGCTGGGTGAAGGGGACGTGATGCTGGCCGACGTCGCGCTGCACCACATCTCCGGCATGATGACCGGCCTGGCGCTGCCGATCTACTGCGGCGCCACCGTCGTGCTGCTGCACCGCTTCGACGCCACCGCAGTGCTGCAGGCCATCGAGGCGTGCCGGGTGAGCTGGTGGTACACCATGGCGCCTTCGCTGCCTTCGGTGATGGCCTGCGACGATGCCGCCACCTTCGACCTGTCTTCCCTGCGCACCACCGTGGGCACGAGCTTCGGCGTGCAGCTGAGCGAATCGCTCGCGCGGCGCTGGAGCCGCTTCGCGAACGCGTGCCTCGTCTACGAGGCCGGCTACGGCCTGAGCGAGACCCACACCTGTGACACGCTGATGCCGCCCGACGCCATCAAGTGGGGCACCAACGGCAAGCCCGCGCCCGGCGTGGAGCTGCGCATCGTCGACCCCGAGACCGGCCGCGACCTCCCGGCCGGCCAGCGTGGCGAGATCCTGCTGCGCAGCCCCATCCGCTACAAGGGCTACTGGCTGCAGCCGGCCGCCACGCAGGCGATGCTGCTCGACGGCTGGCTTCGCACCGGCGACGTCGGCGTGGTCGACGAGGAGGGCTACCTGACCTTCCTCGGCCGCACCAAGGAGATGATCAAGGTCTGGAGCTACAGCGTCTTTCCGGAGGAGGTCGAGGCCATCCTCGCGCTGCATCCCGACGTGCGCCAGGCCGCCGTGGTCGGCCTGCCGGACCCCGACCGCGGCGAGGCGGTCCAGGCCTACGTGGTGCTGAAGGACGAGGCAGCGGCCCGCGTGCGCGCCGGCCAGCAGACCGACCGCGTCGACCAGAAGATCATCGAGTGGTGCCTGCAGCACATGTCGCACTACAAGGTGCCGCGCACCGTGATCTTCCGCAGCGGCCTGCCGTCTTCCGAAAGCGGCAAGCTGCTGCGCCGGATGCTGCACGATCCGGCCGCATCGATGGCGATCAACTGAAGAAAAAGAAGGGGCTCCCGCCCCCCGTGCCCCGTTCGCTGCCTTCCGTTCAGCGCACCGCGGCGGCGCGGTAGCCCGCGAGCTCTTGCTTGGCGATCGCGTTGCGGTGCACCTCGTCCGGCCCGTCGGCCACCCGCAGGTGCCGCGCATAGGCGTAGAACGAGGTCAGCAGCGTGTCCTGGCTCAGGCCCGCCGCGCCGAAGACCTGCATCGCGTCGTCGATCACCTGCACGCAGTTGTTGGGCGCAAGGACCTTGATCATCGCGATCTCCTTGGCCGCCACCTTGTTGCCCACCGTGTCCATGCGCCACGCGGCATGCAGCACCATCCAGCGCGTCTGGTCGATCAGCATCCGCGCCTTCGCGATGCGCTCGCGCCAGACACCCTGCTCCGACAGCGGCTTGCCGAAGGCGACGCGCGAGACCACGCGCTCGCACATCATCTCCAGCGCCGACTCGGCCATGCCGATCATGCGCATGCAATGGTGGATGCGCCCCGGGCCGAGCCGGCCCTGGGCGATCTCGAAGCCGCGGCCCTCGCCCAGCAGCAGGTTCGAAGCCGGGACCCGCACGTTCTCGAACAGCACCTCGGGGTGTCCGAAGGGCGCGTCGTAATGGCCCATGAGCGCCATGTCGCGCAGCACGGTCACGCCGGGCGTGTCGCGCGGCACGATGATCATCGACTGCTGGCGGTGCCGGTCGGCGTTGTCGGGGTCGGTCTTGCCCATCAGGATGAAGAGCTTGCAGCGCTCGTTCATCGCGCCCGTGATGTACCACTTGCGCCCGTTGATCACGTAGTCGTTGCCGTCCCGGCGAATGCTGCATTCGATGTTGGTGGCGTCCGACGAGGCGACCGCCGGTTCCGTCATCGCGAAGGAGGAGCGGATCTCGCCGTCGAGCATCGGCCGGAGCCAGCGCTCCTGCTGCTCGGGCGAGCCGTAGCGCGCGATGACCTCGGTGTTGCCGGTGTCCGGCGCGCTGCAGTTGAAGGCCTCGGCACACCAGTAGCGGCGTCCCATGATCTCGCACAGCGGCGCGTACTCGAGGTTCGTCAGGCCCGCGCCGTGGCCGGCCTCGGGCAGGAACAGGTTCCACAGGCCGGCGGCGCGCGCCTTCGGCTTGAGTTCCTCCATCAGCGGGAGGGTGGTGTAGCTGCCGCCATTGCGAGCGTTCTGCCGGGACTGCTCGGCCTCTTCCTCGTGCCGCTTCTCGTTGGGGTAGATGTGCTCGTCCATGAAGGCGAGGAGGCGAGTGCGGAGATCCTGGACCTTGGGCGTGTAGTCGAATTGCATGGTGTCGTAGGTGCGTGGGGGAAAGGAGGCCAGCGGAGTGGAGGATGGCTCGATGGTGCCGCGACCCGGCCGCGCCGGGGGCTGTCCGGCATGAAGGCTTTTCATCGGCCGCATGCGTCTTGTTGATGCAGCTGCAGCATTGGCTGAAGGAACATCGGTGCGCATTCAATGGCGAAAGGAACCTGCGTGACAGCCAGCTACGAAGTGCGCGACGGCATTGCCGTCGTCGCAATGGACAATCCCCCCGTCAACAGCCTGGGCCTGGGCAACCGCCGATTCATTGCTGAATCGATCGCGCGTGCGCAGGACGATGCCGAGGTCCTCGCGATCGTGCTGACCGGGAAAGGACGCGCCTTCTGCGGCGGCGCCGATATCCGCGAGTTCAACAAGCCCGAAGCAACGGCGTCACCGGAGCTGGTCGACGTGATTCGCTTCGTCGAAGGCTGCTCCAAGCCGGTCGTCGCCGCCATCCATGGCATCGTGATGGGCGGCGGCCTCGAGCTGGCCATGGGCTGCCACTACCGCATCGTGCAGAGCGGCACGCAGGTCGCATTGCCCGAGGTGCGCATCGGCATCCTGCCCGGCGCGACCGGCACCCAGCGGCTGCCGCGCCTGATCGGTCTCGAAGCCGCACTCAACATGATCGTCACCGGCAACACGGTGATGAGCGATGCGTTGGTCGAGCTGCCGTCGCAGAAGCTGTTCGACCGGCTCGTGCGGGACGACGTCGTGGCCGCAGCGATCGAGTTCGCGCGCGCCAAGGCGCAGGTTCGCCCGCTGCCGCGCTCCCGCGACCTGAAGGTGGAGCATCCGAACGCCGAGGCCTACCTGCAGTTCGCGCGCAATATGGTGGCGGCCAGCTCGCGCAACGACCCGGCGCCGCTTCGGTGCCTGGACTGCGTCGCGCAGTCGGTGCGCCTGGACTTCGACGCGGCCGTCGACTACGAGCGCGCCGCGATCATCGAGCTCGTGTGGACACCGCAGAGCGCCGCGCTGCGCAATGCGTTCTTCGCCGAGCGCGCGGCCAGCAAGATCGCGGATGTGCCCGAAGACACACCCCAGCGCCCCATCCAGTCGGTCGGCGTGATCGGTGCCGGCACCATGGGCGGCGGC
>NZ_LMTS01000123.1 GCF_001541225.1 Variovorax sp. WDL1
GTCGGCAGCAACGACCTGCGCAGCCAGTACCTGGGCGGCTATGCGACCTACACCGATCCCAGCGGCTTGTATGTCGACGGCGTGCTGCAGGCCGGGCGTCACCGCTACGAGGTCAAGCCGCAGGCCAACCTGCGCACCAAGGGCAAGGCCAGCAGCCTGAGCGCCTCGCTGGAACTCGGCCAGTCCTTCGCGCTCGGCGAGGGCTGGCAGATCCAGCCGCAGGCGCAACT
>NZ_LMTS01000067.1 GCF_001541225.1 Variovorax sp. WDL1
CGGATCGGATCGGTGGAGACCACGATCGTGTCCTTCGGCCCGAAGCTGCCGTCCAGCAGCAGCTTGGACAGCGGGTTCTCGATGCGATGCTGGATCGCCCGCTTGAGCGGCCGAGCACCGAACACCGGGTCGAAGCCCACCTTGGCGATCTCCGCCAGCGCCGCTGGCGACACCTCCAGCGCCAGGTCCATCTTCGCCAGGCGCTGCTGCAGCACCTTCAGCTGGATCGCCGCGATCGCCTCGATGTTCTTCGCGTCCAGCGCATGGAACACCACCGTCTCGTCGATGCGGTTGAGGAACTCGGGGCGGAAGTAGTTCTTCAACTCGTCCCACACCGCGTCCTTGATCTCCTCGGCCGGCCGCCCCACCATCGACTGGATGATCGGCGAGCCGATGTTGCTGGTCATCACGATCACCGTGTTCTTGAAGTTCACCGTGCGCCCCTGCCCGTCGGTCAGGCGGCCATCGTCGAGCACCTGCAGCAGCACGTTGAACACGTCCGGATGCGCCTTCTCGACCTCGTCGAGCAGCAGCACGCTGTAGGGCTTGCGCCGCACCGCCTCGGTCAGGTGGCCGCCCTCCTCGTAGCCGACGTAGCCCGGCGGCGCACCGATCAGGCGCGCGACCGAATGCTTCTCCATGAACTCGCTCATGTCGACGCGGATGAGGTGATCCTCGCTGTCGAACAGGAAGCCCGCCAGCGCCTTGCACAGCTCGGTCTTGCCCACGCCCGTGGGGCCCAGGAAGAGGAAGGAGCCGGTGGGCCGGTTGGGGTCCGCCAGGCCCGAGCGCGAGCGCCGGATGGCGTTGGCGACAGCGCCGATGGCCTCGTCCTGGCCGACCACGCGCTCGTGCAGCTTGTCCTCCATCTGCAGCAGCTTGTCGCGCTCGCCCTGCATCAGCTTGGACACGGGGATGCCGGTGGCACGCGCCACCACCTCGGCAATCTCCTCGGCGCCCACCTGGGTGCGCAGGAGCGTGGGAGCGCTGGACTTGCCCTTGGTGGCCTCGGTGTCCTGGGCCTCCTTCAGGCGCTTCTCCAGGCCGGGCAGCTTGCCGTACTGCAGCTCGGCAACCTTGTTGAAGTCGCCCTTGCTGGTGAATTCGGCAATCTGGAACTTGATCTTGTCGATCTCCTCGCGGATGTGCGCGCTGCCCTGGGCCTGGGCCTTCTCGGCCTGCCAGATCTCGTCGAGGTCGGCGAGCTCCTTCTGCACGCGGGCGATGTCCTCCTCGATCAGGCCCAGGCGCTTCTGGGAGGCCTCGTCCTTCTCGCGGCGCACGGCCTCGCGCTCGATCTTGAGCTGGATGAGGCGGCGGTCGAGGCGGTCCATGACCTCGGGCTTGGAGTCCATCTCGATCTTGATCCTGGCGGCGGCCTCGTCGATGAGGTCGATGGCCTTGTCGGGCAGGAAGCGGTCGGTGATGTAGCGGTCCGACAGCTCTGCGGCAGCGACGATGGCAGGGTCGGTGATGTCGACGCCGTGGTGGACTTCGTACTTCTCCTGCAGGCCGCGCAGGATGGCGATGGTGGCCTCCACGCTGGGCTCGCCCACGAGGATCTTCTGGAAGCGGCGCTCCAGGGCAGCGTCCTTCTCGATGTATTTGCGGTACTCGTCCAGGGTGGTGGCGCCCACGCAGTGGAGCTCGCCGCGCGCAAGGGCAGGCTTGAGCATGTTGCCGGCGTCCATGGCGCCCTCGGCCTTGCCGGCGCCGACCATGGTGTGGAGCTCGTCGATGAAGACGATGGTCTGGCCCTCGTCCTTGGCGAGTTCGTTGAGGACGCTCTTCAAGCGCTCCTCGAATTCGCCGCGGTACTTGGCACCGGCGAGCAGGGCGGCCATGTCCAGGGACAGCACGCGCTTGCCCTTGAGGGACTCGGGGACCTCGCCGGCGACGATGCGCTGGGCCAGGCCCTCGACGATGGCGGTCTTGCCGACGCCGGGCTCGCCGATGAGCACAGGATTGTTCTTGGTGCGGCGCTGCAGGACCTGGATGGCGCGGCGGATTTCCTCGTCGCGTCCGATGACGGGGTCGAGCTTGCCCAGGCGCGCGCGCTCGGTGAGGTCGAGGGTGTATTTCTTGAGGGATTCGCGCTGGCCCTCGGCCTCGGGGCTGTCGACGCCCTGGCCGCCGCGCACGGCGTCGATGGCGGCTTCGACGGACTTGCGCGTGACGCCGTGGCTGCGCGCGAGGTTGCCGATCTCGGCCTTGCTGTCGGCCAGGGCCAGCAGGAAGAGCTCGCTGGCGATGAACTGGTCGTTGCGCTTGATGGATTCCTTCTCGGTGGCCTGCAGCAGCTTGGCCAGCTCGGAGCCGACCTGCACCTGGTCGTGGCCCTGGACCTGCGGCAGCCGCTTGATGGCCGCCTCGGCCGCATTGAGCAGCCCGGGCACGTTGGCGCCGGCACGCTCGAGCAGCGCGCGCGGGCCATCGGCCTGGCGCAGCATGGCCACCAGAAGGTGAACCGGCTCGATGTAGGCGTTGTCGTTGCCCAGCGCGAGCGACTGCGCATCGGCAAGGGCTTCCTGGAACTTGGTGGTGAGTTTGTCTTGGCGCATGAATGACTCCG
>NZ_LMTS01000281.1 GCF_001541225.1 Variovorax sp. WDL1
GGCGCGTACTTGTGTGGAATGCAGGTGGGCGTGAGCTCCGAGTCCTCGCTTGCGTTGACTCTCGCGCGCAAGCGCACGCGAACGCAAATGCTCATGCCCAATCCCATGCTCGTGCTCGTGCTCGTGCTCGTGCTCGTGCTCGCGCTCGTGCTCAGGTTCGAGCGCATCCACATGCCCCTGTTCCAGGCCTCGCGCAGCGAGGCCGTTGGT
>NZ_LMTS01000011.1 GCF_001541225.1 Variovorax sp. WDL1
GAGCGAATACGCGCTGGTGACGGTGTGGGACACGACGGCGATGAAGGGCCAGGTGGCGGTGATCTCGCTGGCCGGGCTGTGCAACAACTGCAACCCCTACGACTCCGCAAAGAACGGC
Source organism: Variovorax sp. WDL1 (assembly GCF_001541225.1). GTDB lineage: Bacteria > Pseudomonadota > Gammaproteobacteria > Burkholderiales > Burkholderiaceae_C > Variovorax. The sequence goes on from NZ_LMTS01000011.1 coordinate 119, forward strand.
AGCTACGACGCCTGGTACGACTGGTGGCATGAGTGGATGGGCGTGTACCCGGGTCTGCCGAACATGGGCAACATCGCCTTCA
>NZ_LMTS01000197.1 GCF_001541225.1 Variovorax sp. WDL1
TGGAGTGAACCCCTGTGGCTGGACCACGGGGCTCATGCGAACTAAGCCGCCTTCCGAGCAAGCTGGGATTCGAATTCGTTGGGTGGAAGATAACCGAGCGCCGAGTGAAGCCGCTTTGCGTTGTAGACCTCTTCAATGAACCGTGGAAGCCGGCTGGCGACATCACTGAAGGTCTCGTAGCCGCCGATGTAGACGTCCTCGACCTTGAGCGTCTTCATGAAGCTCTCGGCCTGCGCATTGTGGTACGGATTGCCGGGCGAGCTCATCGACCCGCGCAGCCCGGCTTCCTGCAGGGCCCTGCGATAGGTTTCACTTGCATATTGCGATCCCCTGTCCGTGTGAAAGATGCAGCCAGCCGGAGGTTGTCGGTCCTCCACTGCAGATCGCAATGCGGCCAGAGCCAGCGTCGTGTCGATGTTGCGCGAGATCGCGTAGCCCACCACCTTGCGGCTACAAGCATCCAGAATCGCGGCCAGGTAGCAAAACCCCGAAGCGATGCGGATGTAGGTGAAGTCGGCGACCCAGACCTCGTTCGGCCGCGTCGGGATGACGTTGCGATAAAGGTTCGGGAAGATCGGCGAATCGTGCTTGCTGTCGGTGGTTCGAACGAATCGCCTGCGAAGCTTGATGCCCAGGCCTTGGGCCCTCATCACGCGTGCGACCCGCTTGTGATTGACCACATGGCCGCGGCGGCGCAATTCGTGTGTCACGCGCCGGTAGCCGTAGCCTGGCACCTCGTCCTGGATGGACCCAATCAACTCGGCGAGCCGGGCGTCTCCCAAATCTTCGTCCACTGCCGTCGACCGGTAGTAGAACGTGCTGCGCGGAAGATCGATCACTTGGCACCCCCGTCGAATGGAGCAGGCTTCGGGCCGGTGACGATTGATAAGTTCTCGTTGTCGCTCACGAGGCGAAGGCGTGGAGTTTTTTTGACAAGGTCGAGCTCCATGGTGAGCTGGCCGACCTTGCGTTCGAGGGCCGCGATCTTGGCCTCGTATTCCGTGATGACCGATGCCTCAGCCTCTTCGGTGCTCAGCTCTCCCCGGTCGTACTGCGTCAGCCAGAGCTGAATCAGGTTGGTCGACAGGGTGTACTTCTTCGCCGCATCGCGCCGGCCGATGGCACCGCTGCGAATGTCCTGGCATAGCTGAATCTTGAACTCCGGCGCGTGGCGCCGGTATGGACCTCTTGATGACATGACCTTCTCCTGGTTGAAGGCCCGGTCAGCGTATCAGTTCTGATTTGCCCCGTGGTCCAGCCACAGGGGTTCACTCCAG
>NZ_LMTS01000317.1 GCF_001541225.1 Variovorax sp. WDL1
GGGCGAACTCCCGGCCCCAGCCTCCAACCAACAGCAACGTTCGAAGTCAACCGCCCAGCGCCCTCATCCCCACTCGCCCCCAGAGGGAGACAGCGCAAAGTCAGTGGGTGCGAGGCGCGCCGCTCAAGCTCTCCCCACGCGCCTGCGCCAGCTCCTGCACCGCCACCCCCAACGCCCTGATCCCCGCCGGAATCTGCCCCGCCGCGATCGAAGACAGCCGCAGCCGGAAGAAGGGGCACGGATAGGGCGGCTTCGCAAAGAACACATCCCCCGCCTCGATCAGCACCCCATGGCTGCGCGCCATCAGCGCCAGCTCCGCCGCATCGACCCACGACGGCGCCTGCACCCAGATCGACGCGCCGCCCGAGGGCAGCGTGAACTCGAAGTCCGGCAGATGCTCGCGCAGCGCTTGCGCCGCCAGCGCCAGCCGCTCCTGCATCGCATGGTTGACCCGCCGCGCATGCGACTCGTGGTGCCCCAGCGAGAGGAACAACGCATACGCATGCTGCAGGAAAGCGCTGGGATGCCGCACCATCGCATGCCGGATCACCCGCAGCTCCTTGATCAGCGCGCGCGGTGCGACGATGAAGCCCAGCCGCAGCGCGGGCGACAGGCTCTTGGACACCGAGCCCACGTAGATCACGCGCCCCGTCTTGTCCAGGCTCTTGAGCGCGGGCATCGGCGTGCCCTCGTAGAGGTTCTCGGCCTCGTAGTCGTCCTCGATGATCACGAAGTCCTGCAGCTCGGCCTTGCGCAGCAGCCACTGGCGCCGCTCCAGGCTCAGCGTGGCGGTGGTGGGGCTCTGGTGCGACGGCGTGCAGAACAGGTAGTCGGCGGCCGGCAGCGCATCGACCACCAGGCCTTCCTCGTCGACGCCGATCTCCACCCACTTCGGGTTGCGCATCGCGAAGCTGTTGCGCGCATGCGGATGGCCCGGCTCCTCCAGCCCGACGCGGGTGTGCTCGTCGAACAGCGCCTCGGCCAGCAGGTAGCAGGCGTGCTGGGCGCCGAGCGTGACGAGGATCTCCTCCTTCAGCGCGAACACGCCGCGCCGGGGCAGGAGGCGCGTGCGGATCTGCTCGATCAGGTCGGGCACGTCGTCGGTCTCGAAGTCCGGCGTCCAGTGCGGCAGCTGCGAGCGCGCCAGGCTGCGCGCGCAGCATTCGCGGAAGTCCTCGGTGGGAAACAGCTGCGGGTCGTAGGTGCCGTAGACGAAAGGGTACGGGTAGTCGCGCCAGCGGTCGGGCTTGGAGAGCGTGGGCCGGTCCACCTGCGAGCGCAGCACCCGCGCCGCCCATTCGGGCGGCTGCCCCGACTGGCCGCTGCGGCCCACCAGCGGCTCGGCCAGCTCGGCCGTGAGCGGCCGCGCGTTGTGCGCGACGAAGACGCCGCTGCGCGGGCGCGCCTCCAGGAAGCCCTCGTCCATCAATTGCAGGTAGGCCGAGGTCACGGTGTTGCGGCTCAGGCCCAGCAGCGTTGCGAGCTCGCGCGACGAGGGCAGCGGCGCGCCGGGGGTCAGCCGGTCCTCCAGGATGGCCTGCACCACGGCGGCGCGCAGGCGCCCCTGCAGCGGCAGGCCGGGTTGCTCGGGCAGCGCGAAAAGCTGCGCCCACTGGATCGATCGGGGATTCGCCATGGTGCGCAAAGTTTAGGCCGATCGGCCGACTGGCTCGGTCGAATCCCCGCATCTGGCCCTATCGCTGCGCGCGCCGGCTCTCTACGCTTGCGCTCATCGACAAGACAGGAGTTCCGCGTGACCGCAGCAGCATCGCCCGCCCCCGTGACCATCGCCACCCTGGAGGCGTTCAGCGAGGCCTGGAACCGCCACGACATCGAGGCCCTGATGAGCTTCATGCACGAGGACTGCGTGTTCCAGACCGCCGCCGGCCCGGAGGCCTGCGGCACCCGACACAGCGGCACCGCAGCGGTGCGCAAGGCCTTCGCCGCGGCCTGGGAGACGGTGCCCGATGCGCAGTGGCGCAACGGCCGGCATTTCGTGGCCGGCGACTTCGGCACCTCGCAATGGACCTTCACCGGCACCGCGGCCGACGGCAGCCGCATCGAGACCGACGGCATCGATGTCTTCAGCTTCAAGGACGGCAAGATCGCGCTCAAGAACGTGTTCCGCAAGACGCGGCCCAACCTGCCCGCGGCGAAGTAGCAGCTCCTGGATCAAGGAAACGCCATGACGACCACCGCAGGCACCGCGCAGTTCTCGACCGGCGGCCGGGCCGCGCCCGCGGCCAAGCCCTACGACCCGCGCTACGACCCCCTGGTGGCACCCGACCCGGGCGCCGGCCGCGCCTACGCGCCCACCTGGTGGGTGGCCAGCGCGGGCACGCCGCCCGAGGACGACGGGCCGGTGCTGCGCGATATCGATGTGGACGTGGCCATCATCGGCTCCGGTGCGACCGGCATGTCCACCGCCCTCTACCTGGCGCAGGAGCACGGCATCCAGGCGACAGTACTGGAAGCCAACCAGGCCTCCTGGGGCTGCTCCAGCCGCAGCGGCGGCCAGGGCCAGAACGCCAGCGGCCGGCTCAAGCGCTCGCAGTGGATCCAGCGCTGGGGCCTGGACACGGCCCGGCGCCTCGATGCCGAGATCCGCGCCGGCTTCGAGAACTTCAGGCACCTGACGACGCAGATCGACTGCGACGCCTACGACGGCGGCCATCTCTACCTGGCCCACCGGCCGGAGAAGCTCGCCGGCCTCGAGGCCGAGGCGCGCCTGATGCGCGAGCAGTTCGGCTACGACACGCGCATGCTCAGCGCCGAGGAAGTGCGGCGCGACTTCTGCGACGAGCGGGAGGCCGTGGGCGCGCTCTTCGAGTCGGAGGGCGTGGGCATCCATCCGCTCAAGTTCACCTTCGGGCTGATGCGCAAGGCGCGCGCGCTGGGCGTGAAGGTCCATACGTCGAGCCCGGTGCAGGGCTGGCAGACCATCGACGGCGTGCACCACCTGCGCACCCCCGGCGGCACCGTGCGCGCGCGGCGCGTGGCGGTGTGCACCGGCGGCTACACCGGGCAGGCGCTCTCGCCGCTGCTCAAGAACAAGATCATGCCGATCCTGTCGAACTCGGTGGTCACGCGCCCGCTGACCGAGGCCGAGCTCCAGGCCACCAACTTCAAGTCGCTCACCTTCCTGACGGACACGCGCACGCTGCGCTTCTACTACCGCCTGCTCAAGGGCAACCGGCTGCAGCTGGGCAGCCGCAGCTCGGTCAGCGGCGCCGACGCCGAAGACCCGGTGCACCTGAAGCTGCTCACCGACGCGATCGCACGCAAGTTCCCGCCGCTGGCCGGCATCCAGATCGACTATTCGTGGTGGGGCTGGGTCGACGTGAGCCACGACATGATGCCGCGCATCACGCAGCCCGAACCCGACAGGAAGATCTGGTATGCGGTCGGCTATGGCGGCAACGGCGTCTCCTTCTCGACCTGGGCCGGCAAGCGCCTGGCCGAACGCGTGGCCGGGCAGGACGCAGGCCGGGAGGTTTTCGAGCTGCCCATCTACCGCTCGCCGCTGCCCTTCCCCAACGTGCTGGGGCTCGTGGAGTCTCCGGCGTTCGCGCCCTTCAGGCGGATCGGGCAGCGGGTGCTCTACAAGTGGTACTGGCTGCGTGACGAGAAGTAGCCCGGCCGGCCGCGACTAGTAGCGCCGGCTTCGCCGCCTGAGCGCCAACCAGCACAACCCGATCGTGCCGACAAGGATCAGCGCCTTGCGCGCCGCGCCGGCGGGGTTGTGCCGCAGCTCGGCACGCCCGCCCATCTCGGCATAGAGCCGCGGCACGTGGCCGCGCGACAGGTCGTCGACCAGGCCCTCGCCGACATTGACCCGGTCGGCGAAGAGCAGCAGCAGCCAATGCCGCAAGTCGTTCTCGCTGTGCCTGAAAGCCAGCCGGCGCAGGCGGCCGCTCAGCCCGCTGGGAGGCACGGTGCTGCCGAAGATGGACGTGATGCCCGGCCGCTCCGTCGAGTGCAGCACCTCGACATGGCGCTCCTGCTGCTCGGGGTGGTCCCAATGCACCCCTTCCAGGCGAGGCGGACGGCGCTCGCGCGGGTAGGCGGGGCGGTTGGCGTGGTCCAGGTCGGCGCCCCAACCCTGGATATGCGCGTACTTCTCGGGCGTTGTCATGTGGGCTCCTTCGTTCGGCTCAGTGCGGCGCGCCCGGCGGGATCAGCACCGTCTTGATGCAGCCATCGAGCTTGCTGGAGAAGAGGTGGTAGGCGTCGGCCACCTCCTCCAGCGGCATGCGGTGGGTGATGATCTTGTGCGGCTGGATGCGGCCCGCCTGGATATGCTCGATCAGGCGCGGCAGGTGGCGCTTGACGCTCGCCTGGTTCATGCGCAGCGTCAGCCCCTTGTTGATCGCGTTGCCGATCGGCACGAAGTTGAAGGTCGGGCCGTACACGCCGACGATCGACACCACGCCGCCCTTGCGCACCGAGTTGATGGCCCAGTGCAGCACGGTGGCCGCGCCGGCCTGCAGCTTCAGCTTCACGCCGGTGAGCCGCTGCAGGAAGCCGCCCGCGGCCTCGGAGCCCACGCAATCGATGCAGACGTCGGCGCCCAGCCCATCGGTCATCTTCTTGATGTGGATCGCCATGTCGTCCACGCCCAGGAAGTTCAAGGTCTCGCACTGGGCGAAGTTCCTGACGAAGTCCAGCCGGTAGTCGAGGTGGTCGACCACGATCACGCGGCCAGCACCCAGCAACCAGGCGGACTTGGCCGCAAAGATGCCGACCGGCCCCGCGCCGAACACGACCACCGTATCGCCTTCCTCGATCTCCCCCATCTCCGCCGCCTGGTAGCCGGTCGGGAAGGCGTCGGTGAGCATGACGGCGTCTTCCAGCAGGATGTCATCCGGAATGCGGGTGGGGCCCACGTCGGCCATGGGCACGCGCACGTACTCGGCCTGCCCTCCGTCGTACCCGCCGGCGGTGTGCGAATAGCCGTAGATGCCGCCGACAGCGGTGGCCTCGGGGTTCGTGTCATGGCAATTGCTGTAGAGCTCGCGCTGGCAGAAGTAGCAGGTGCCGCAGAAGATGTTGAAAGGCACGAGCACCCGATCGCCCGGCTTGAGGTTGCGCACCGAGCTGCCGACGTCCGCCACGATGCCGATGAATTCATGGCCGAAGGTGCTGCCCACGCGCGTGTCGGGCACGAGCCCGTGGTAGAGGTGGAGGTCCGAACCGCAGATGCAGGAGCGCGTCACCTGCACGATGGCGTCGTTCGGATGCTCGATCACCGGGTCGGGCTTGTGGACGGCCCGGATGCGGTAGGGGCCTCGGTAGTCCATGGCTAGCATCGTGTGTGTCCTTTCGATCCATGCTCTGCTGCAAGGTGGATGACCGGGCCACCGCGCTCGCGTTCGAGGCCCTCGAAGATCGGATAGGTTGGCGGCGTTCGGCGCGTGGTGCGTAGGTGATGGGCGGACTTCGCTGGCGCCGCGCGCCTACAGGGCGTTGCGTGCGCTTGCGCCGGCCGCCCAGCCGCCTCGGCTGCCGCGCCGTCGCCCCAATCCTTCGTCAGTTGAGGCGCAGGATCTTCTTGCACTCCGCCTCGAGTGCGAGGGAGAGCGCACGGCACGCCGGAGCCAGTCGAACGTCACTGCGCGTGTAGAGGCCTGCCGTGAGGAGCGGCAAGGGTTTCGACAGCGGGATCTCCTCCAGCAGGGCTGCGACGGCAGGCTCGTTCAGCATCGGCTTCGCGACGAGCGCAAGCGCGTCGCTCTGGGCGAGTGTCGAGATCTTGATCGCGTGCGAGTCGCACTCTGCCGCCGATCGAGGAATGGACAGCCCCTCGGCCCGGAACGCATGCTCCAGCACCCCGCCCTTGCCCCGGGGGCGCGTCATGATCCACCGGGCCGACCCGAGCTCCTGCAGGCTGCGCGCACTCCGAAGCGGGTGCCCCTTGCGGCCCACCACCGTCAGGCGAAACCGCGCCAATGCCCGGACCGTGAACCCACTGGTGGGCTCATCGTCGAGGCGCAGGCACACCGCAAAGTCGATCGACCCGTCGCGCAACATCGGCAGCAGGGTCTCCTGGGTGCCCTCGATCACCCGCACGATCGTGCCGGGGTGCTCGCGGCCATGGCGCACGAGTACCGGGGGGACGAGCCAGGCACCGATCACGGAAGCAACGCCCACGGTGACCGAGTCCCTCGCGCGCCCGGCGAGCCGCTCCATGTCCTCGCGGGCCTTCTGGACCTCGGCCTGGATGCCGCGAGCGCGTGGAAGCAGGGCTCGCCCGGCTTCGGTCAGGACGATGCCCCGGCTGCTTCGGTGCACCAGGACCACATCGAGGTCCTGTTCCAGCACGCGCAGGCTCTTGGTCACCGAAGGCTGTGACAAGCCCAGGGTTCGGGCGGCGGCGCGGATGCTGCCTGTCTCCGCAATCGCGCACAGGACCTTCAGTTGCCCGAGTTGCATGAGGTGATAGCCAAAGGTTATCCCGGAGAAGCTTCGGCATCTTACGGGCAGGCGGGTCCACATGCTTTACTTCTTCCCAGTTCGAAGAGGAGCGCAACATGAAGAGACTTCTGTACCTTCTGATCGGCCTGCTTGCAGCCGCTGCCGCTGCCGCGCAGACCGGCATGCCTCCCCACATGACGATCATCGTGGGCGGGCCTCCGGGCACGCCGGGCGACATCGTCGCGCGGACCCTCAGCGACCCGCTGGGAAAGGAACTCGGCCAGCCGATCGTGGTCGAGAACCGGCCGGGAGCCGCAGGCAGCATTGCACTTGGCGCGGTCAGCCGCGCCACGGCCGATGGCAACACGCTGGGCACCTTCGCCCTGCAATCCACCGTTGCCGCGCACGCCGTCAAGTCCTTGCCGTACGACACGGCCCGCGACCTGGCGCCGGTCCGGCAGATCTCGACCGTCGCCAACGTCCTGGTCGTGAGGTCGGAAGGAACCGCCGTGGAGTTTGCCGACCTGCTGCGCAGCGACCCGCAGTCCAGGCTGGCCTACGCTTCCGGCGGAACAGGCACGCCTTCACACCTTGCTGCCGAGTTGTTCGCGCAGCAGGTCAAGACACAAATCCGGCACGTTCCCTTCAACGGGCCGATCGCGGCACTCACCGCGCTGGCCGGCGGGCACGTGGATGCGATGTTTGCCACGGCGCCTGCCTCCCTGCCGCTCATCAAGGCTGGAAAGTTGAGGCCGCTGGCGGTGACCTCCCCGCAACGACTGGCGACCTTGCCTGACGTGCCGACCCTGGTCGAGATCGGCTACGCCGACGCCAGCCTGGTCGACTGGCACGGACTGGTCGCGCCCGCGGGGACCCCGCCCGAACGCATCGAACAGATCTCGACCGCGATCGGCAAGGTCCTGGCCGACGAAAGCGTTCGCCAACGCCTGAAGTCGGCTGGGCTGCAACCCGTCGGCGCGTCCGGCCCGTCGGCGTTTCGCAGCTTCGTCGACGGCGAGACCCGCCGTTGGACCGAAGTGCTGCGACGCGGGGGAATCTCGCTTCAGTAGCGCAGCACAGCGGGCCCGGCAGCCCGATGAAGGGAGGTTGCGCGGCCTGCGACCCGGTGGCCAGATTGGGGCGCGTGCGTTTTCATGGTGCACCCCCGGGCAAACCCGAGCCTTCTGGCCCTGCATGTCGCGCCCTGTTGGATCTTCGCCGCGGCACCGCGTACGCCTATCGTCGACCTCGCGGCGGCAACAGCCGCCTCATCTGTCGCATTTCACGAGGTCTCGCATGCCCCAACTCCCGACCACGCGCCGCGCCGCGCTGCTGTCCGCCACCCTGCTCGCCGCCAGCGCGCTCGTCTCCCTGCCTCCTGCCGCCATCGCCGACGAAGCCCCCAAGCGCGGCGGCACGCTGGTGCTGGGCAGCACCCAGATCCCACGGCACCTGAACGGCGCGGTGCAGTCGGGCATCGCGACCGCGGTGCCTTCGACGCAGATCTTCGCGAGCCCGCTGCGCTTCGACGACAAGTGGAATCCGCAGCCCTACCTGGCCGATTCGTGGAAGCTGGCCGAAGACGGCAAGTCGCTCACGCTCAACCTGCGCAAGAACGCCGTGTTCCACGACGGCAAGCCGGTGACTTCGGCCGACGTCGCCTTCTCGATCATGGCGATCAAGGCCAACCATCCCTTCACCACCATGATGGGCCCGGTCGAAAAGGTGGACACCCCCGACCCGCACACCGCCATCATCCGCATGAGCACGCCGCACCCGGCGATCGTGCTTGCGATGTCGCCTGCCCTGTGCCCGATCCTGCCCAAGCACATCTACGGCGATGGGCAGGACCTCAAGAGCCACCCTCGCAACACCACCGACGTGGTCGGCTCGGGCCCTTTCAAGCTCGCCGAGTTCAAGTCGGGCCAGCGCATCGTGATGGAGCGCTTCGACAAGTTCTTCCTGCCGGGCAAGCCCCACCTCGACAAGGTGATCGTCAACATCACGCCCGACATGTCCAGCCTGATGCTGGGCCTGGAGCGCGGCGACATGCAGATGCTGCCGTTCGCCAGCGTGCCCACCGACCTCAAGCGCCTGGCGAACAATCCGCAGATCACGCTCACGCCCAAGGGCTACGAAGGCATCGGCGCGCTGAACTGGCTGGCCTTCAACCTCACGAAGAAGCCGCTGTCCGACGTGCAGGTGCGCAAGGCCATTGCCACCGCGATCGACAAGAACTTCATCACCAAGGCATTGATGGGCGGCTTCGCGACCCCGGCCGACGGCCCGATCGTGGCCAGCAGCCCCTTCGCAGTGACGGACCTGGTGCGCTACCCGGTGGACCTGAAGAAAGCCGCCGCGATGCTGGACGCGGCAGGCTACAAGGCCGGCGAGAACGGCGAGCGCTTCAAGCTCACCATCGACTACCTGCCCGGGGCCGACGACCAGCAGAAGACGGTGGCCGAGTACATCCGCGGCCAGCTCAAGAAGGTCGGCATCGCGGTCGAGGTGCGCGCCTCGGCCGATTTCCCGGCCTGGGCCAAGCGCATGGCCTCGCACGACTTCGACATGTCGATGGACCTGGTGTTCAACTGGGGCGACCCGATCATCGGCGTGCACCGCACCTACCTTTCGACCAACATCAAGCCGGTGGTCTGGACCAACACGCAGTCCTACAGCAACCCGAAGGTGGACGAGCTGCTCAACACCGCCGGCGGCATCATCGACCCGACCAAGCGCAAGGCCTACTACGCCACCTTCGAGAAGATCGTGACGGACGAGCTGCCCATCGTGTTCATCAACCAGGTGCCCTACCACACGGTGGCGAGCAAGAAGCTGGGCAATGTGCCGGCGACCATCTGGGGCCCGATGTCCCCGTACGACGAGGTGTACTTCAAGTAGGCGGGGGCGACGACCATGCCGCGCTACATCGCGTCGCGCCTGTTGCAGGGCCTCGCCCTGGTGCTGGCGGTGGTGATCCTCAACTTCGTGCTGGTGCACGCTGCGCCCGGCGATCCGGTGGAGACCATCGCCGGCGCCAGCGGCGGCATGTCGCCGGAGATGATGGCGCAGCTGCGCACGCAGTACGGGCTCGACCGCCCGCTGCCGGTGCAGCTGGGTGTGTACCTCGGCAAGGTGCTGCAGGGCGACCTCGGCTATTCCTACTTCTTCAACCTGCCCGTCACCGCGCTGATCGCCGAGCGCGTGCCCGCCACGCTGCTGCTGGTGCTCAGCGCGGTGCTGCTGGCCTTCGTGGTCGGCACGGCCCTGGGCGTGCTCTCCTCGCGCAAGCCCAACGGCGCGCTGTCGCAGTTCATCACCGTGCTGTCGATGGTGGGCTTCGCGGCGCCGGTGTTCTGGGTCGGGATCATGCTGGTGATCCTGTTCGCTTCCATCCTGCCCATCCTGCCGGTCTCGGGCATGCGCGCGGCCGACAGTTCGGGCGGCGGCATCGCGGACGTGCTCGACGTGCTGCACCACCTGGTGCTGCCGACGGTCACGCTCGGGCTGGTCTACCTCGCGCAGTACAGCCGGCTGGCGCGCTCCTCCATGCTGGACGTGCTGGGCGCGGACTTCATCCGCACCGCGCGCGCCAAGGGCCTGGCCGAGCGCGTGGTGCTCTACAAGCATGCGCTGCGCAACGCGCTGCTGCCGGTGGTGACGGTGCTCGGCCTGCAGTTCGGCAACGTGCTGGCCGGTGCGATCCTGGTCGAGACGGTGTTCAACTGGCCCGGCCTGGGCCGCCTCGCCTTCGACTCGGTGCTGCGCCGCGACTACCCCACCATCCTCGGCGTGCTGCTGTTCTCTTCCATCGTGGTCGTGGTGATGAACCAGATCACCGACCTGTGCTACCGCCTCATCGATCCGCGGATCAAATCCTCATGAACAAGAGCGCCACGCTGCCCTCTGCAACTGCAGCAATGCCCGCGGCCCGCCCCGCGCTCAAGGTCGAGCATCCCGGCGCCGAGGCGCTGCGCATGTTCCTGCGCAACCCCTCGGCCATCGCCGGCATGGCGATGCTGCTGCTGATCCTGCTGGTCGCGATCGCCGGGCCCTGGGTCTATCCGGCCGATCCCTTCGAGATCCGCTCCGCCCCGCTCACCCCGCCCTTCAGCGAAGACGCCTGGCTGGGCAGCGACTACCTGGGCCGCGACGTACTGACCACACTCGTCTACGGGGGTCGGGCCACCCTGCTCGTGGGCGCGGTGGCGGCGCTGCTGTCGGTCGCCATCGGCATCACGCTGGGCGCCTTCGCCGGGTACTACGGCGGCAGGGTCGATGCCGCGCTGATGCGGGTGACCGAGTTCTTCCAGGTGCTGCCCGCCCTGCTCTTCGCGATGGTGGTGGTGACGCTGTTCTCGCCCTCTCTCGTCACCGTGACGCTGGCCATCGGCATCGTGAGCTGGACCGGCACCGCGCGGCTCACGCGCGCCGAGTTCCTCAAGTTCCGCAGCCTGGAGTTCGTGCGCGCCGAGCGCGCCATCGGCGCCGGCAACGCGCGCATCATCTGGAAGGTGATCCTGCCCAACGCGCTGCCGCCGCTGGTGGTGTCGGCCACGCTGGCGGTGGGCGCGGCCATCCTGTTCGAGGCCGGGCTCTCCTTCCTCGGGCTGGGCGATCCCAACCAGATGAGCTGGGGCCTGATGATCGGATCGAGCCGGCAATACGTGCTGTCGTGCTGGTGGGCGGTGGCCTTCCCGGGCGCGGCCATCTTCCTCACGGTGCTCGCCGTCAGCCTGATCGGCGACGGCCTCAACGATGCACTCAATCCCAAGCTGAGAGAGCGTTGACCATGCCCGCGCCTTCTTCCAACCCGCCCTTGCTGCGTGTGCAGGACCTGCACGTCGAGTTCCGGACCCGCCGCGGCCAGGCCCAGGTGCTCAACGGCGTCGACTTCGAGATCCGCGGCGGCGAGACGCTCTGCGTGGTCGGCGAGTCCGGCTGCGGCAAGAGCATGACCGCGCTGGCCCTGCTGCGCCTGATCCCTTCCCCGCCCGGGCGCATCAGCGGCGGGCGCGTGCTGTTCCAGGACGAGGACCTGCTCAAGGCCGGCGAGGCCCGCATGCGCGAGGTGCGCGGCAACCGCATCTCGATGATCTTCCAGGAGCCGATGACCTCGCTCAACCCGGTGTTCACCGTGGGCGACCAGATCGCCGAGTCGCTGCAGCTGCATGCCGGCATGAACGTGCATGCGGCGCGGATGCGCGCCATCGAGATGCTGCGGCAGGTCGGCATCCCCGCGCCCGAGCGGCGCGTGGACGAGTACCCGCACCAGCTCTCCGGCGGCATGCGCCAGCGCGTGATGATCGCGATGGCCCTGGCCTGCCGGCCCGACATCCTGATCGCCGACGAGCCCACCACCGCGCTCGACGTCACCGTGCAGGCCCAGATCTTCGACCTGCTGCGAGAGCTGCAGCGCGAGAAGGGCACGGCGATCCTGCTCATCACCCACGACATGGGCGCGGTGGCCGAGATGGCCGATCGCGTGATGGTGATGTATGCCGGCCGCGTGATCGAGCAAGGCACCGCAGCGCAGGTGCTGGGCGAGCCGGGGCACCCCTACACCCGCGGCCTGATCGAATGCCTCCCCGAGCTCGGCAGCAGCGCCATCGGCGAGGACCGCGAGGCACTGCCCGAGATCCCCGGCATGGTGCCCTCGATCTGGGAGCTGGGCAGCGGGTGCGCCTTTCGCGAGCGCTGTCCGCATGCGATGGAACGCTGCGCGACCGAGGTGCCGCCGATGTTCGAGCTGCCGAGTGCGTTCGTTCCGCTGCACGCGGCGATGCCGCACGGCGCGGCCTGCTGGCTGCATGCGGCGCCGCAGCCGCACAAGCTGAGGGAGGCGGCGTGAGGGATCTCGGGTGGTCTTGCTCCCTCTCCCTCCGGGAGAGGGTTGGGGTGAGGGCACGCGGCTGTCGATTCGTACGTTGCTGTCGTGTTGAGGCTGGAGCCGGGGCGTCGTCCCGGCAGCCGAGTC
>NZ_LMTS01000334.1 GCF_001541225.1 Variovorax sp. WDL1
GAGCGCAAAACGTCGACTGGAAACGCAGGTTGAATCACGACGCACGCAGGGACAAGGCGCTACGGGCTTCGCCCTTCGCGCCTTCTTCGAGCGAGCGACTGGGCATCAACAAGTAAGGCAACAAAGGAGGGAAACGCTACAGTTATGCACAGTCGGCATCCACGATGCCGGCTTCCATCCCCGGGTCAGAGTTCAACCGGCAGGGTGGGTCAAAGTTCAACCGGCGTCGACACACTCGCTCGTAGAAGCGACGGGGATGCTTGTGGACCACCGCGAGATCAATTCCATCGAGCAGCCAGTGCAGTTGCTCCACCGTCAACGTCGGCACGGTGGCGACATCGGGCCAGATGAACCTGTCCTGCTCGAGACGCTTCATCAACATCCAAAAGCCGTTTCGCTGCCAGCCCAGAATTTTTACGCGATCACGTCGCCGATTCCTAAAGACGTACAGCGCCTCGGCAAACGGATCCAACCCGAGGGCTTGCTCGACCAAGATCGCCAGACCGTTGAGACCGACCCGGAAGTCGATGGCCTCGCGATGCAGGTAGACCTTCAACCCTTCGTCGAAGCGGAGTAAGCGCTCTATTGACCACGCCCCTTGTGCCCAGATGAC
>NZ_LMTS01000232.1:0-237 GCF_001541225.1 Variovorax sp. WDL1
GGGTGGCCGTGCGCACGCTCACCCAGTGCGAACGTGCTCGTTGCAGTGACATCACCGCCTGCTGCTCCATGGTCTTGACCGGTGCACGCCGGATGTCCGACTGTTGCGCCGCTAGCCAGATCGCGCGCGCATCGGCCGCGTCATCCTTGTTGCTGCGCACAAACGCGCGCAGCTGCCGTGCTAGCAGCAACTCCACTTGGTGTCCGAGGCCGCCCAGCACGCGCGCCCAGTGGTGCG
>NZ_LMTS01000232.1:409-16199 GCF_001541225.1 Variovorax sp. WDL1
TCAATCCATTTCGGGGCCTCGGTCTGAAAGTGCTTCCACTTTGGCACTCGATGCCGTCGACTGCGAGGCCCCCTTCATTCACCCCCCAGCACTTCGTAGTCGGTCAGCAGTTGGGAGGCGTCCATACCATCTCCGTGAGCCGGTCAAAACCGACGAGATGTTGTGAATGAAAGAGTCATACGTTAGCCAGCTACGGCGGCCCCGAGTCATGCGTCATCACCCGCGAGGGTGAGGGCGAAGCGTTGACAGGGGTACGCGCAGGCCGGGTATCGAGCCGCGTAATCCATGCCCCGCGACTTCGGTCGCGGGAAGTCCGGGGTGCCGAGGATGTGGAGACATTCCGAAGACCACACCGGAGCTGCCGCAATGGCTTGGCAGCTTCGGACCCCGCGCGGTCACAGACCCCGCGCATGCGCGGAAACATCTCGCACGGGAACCGGGAGATCCCGCGACCTTCTGCGCCCCGCCGGGAGGCGACAGCGGCGGCAGAGCGCATCGTGAAGCCCGAGGGCATACGACGATGAGCCACGGACGCGGGAAGTCGGATCGCGGCGTAGTACCGAAGAAACTGCCGAACAAGGCTGCGGGTGCAATCCCCGTGGCGGCGGAGGCGGTGGAGGGAAGGCTGCGAGCCAAGGGAAATGCCGTTCAGCAGCGCATGTCCCGCAGATCGATGCGGGCCTATGGCATGCAAACCGCGCTGGACGGTATACGACAGACGGCAAGAGGCCGTCCGGGAGCGAAGTTCACGACCCTGATGAACCACATCTACCAACCCGAGCGGCTCCAGGCGGCCTACTTCGCGCTCAAGCGCGATGCCGCCGCCGGAGTCGATGGCCAGACCTGGGCCAGCTATGGACAGGACTTGCAGGCCAACCTGCTGGACCTGTCGTACCGGCTGGGACGAGGTGGCTATCGACCCCAGCCTGTGAAGAGGGCGTACATCGATAAGGCCGACGGCAGCAAACGCCCGCTGGGCGTGCGGGTGCTGGAGGACAAGATCGTCCAGCGCGCCACCGTCGAAGTGCTCAACGCCATCTACGAGCAGGACTTCAAGGGCTTCAGCTACGGGTTCAGGCCCGGCAAGAGTGCGCACAACGCGCTCGACGCCGTGGCGGTGGGAGTGACGTTCAGGAAAGTGAACTGGATCCTCGATGCGGACATCAGCAAGTTCTTCGACACCATCGAATGGGGCTGGCTGGTGAAGTTCATCGAGAACCGCGTGGCTGACGCGCGCGTGGTGCGGCTGATCAAGAAATGGCTGCACGCGGGCGTGCTGGAAGACGGGCAGGTCCGGCGCAATGACATAGGGACGGTCCAGGGCGGCAGCATCAGTCCGCTGCTCGCGAACATCTACCTGCACTACGCGCTGGACCTGTGGAGTGAGCAGTGGCGAAGACGTTGCGCCCGAGGCGACATGGTCATCGTGCGCTATGCCGATGACTGGGTCGCCGGCTTCGAGAATCGCGGCGAGGCCGAGCGCTTCGAGCGTGAGGTGAGCCAGCGGCTCAAGAGCTTCGGGCTGGCGCTCAACGCCACCAAGACGCGGCTGATCGAGTTCGGGCGCTTCGCCCGCGAGAACCGACGCGGCCGGGGGCAGGGTAAGCCCGAGACCTTTGACTTCCTGGGCTTCACGCACTGCTGTGGCACCACCAGGAAGGGCAAGTTCATGGTCCTGAGGCTGACCAGCAGCAAGCGACTGCGTGCCAAGCTGCACGCAGTCAAGGACGAGTTGCGAAGGCGTATGCACCGGCCCATTGCCGAGCAGGGCGAGTACCTGCGGGCGGTGGTGGGAGGCCATGCGCGCTACTTCGGCGTGCCCTGCAACGGGGTACGCATCCAGGCCTTCCGCTTCCAGGTTGCCCGGCTGTGGCATCGCACGCTGTGTCGCCGCAGCCAGGGCAAGCAGGTCGCATGGAAGCGCATGCACAAGCTCGTCGCCCACTGGTTGCCTGCCCCACGCATCTACCATCCGTACCCGAGCCAGCGTCTGATCGTCACGACCCAAGGCAGGAGCCGTATGCGGTAGCTCCGCACGTACGGATCTGTGGAGGGGGTGTTGGGTGACTGGCATTCGTACTCCGACATTCAATGTTGTGGCGATGCGAGGCTTGTGGGGCATCGTGGCCCATCTCAAGGTCGCCGGACAGTACAAGAATCGCGAACACCCTGTTTGCCAGAACAAATTGCGCGAGTCAAGTATCATGGACATTGTGGGCCCGCATCTTATGCGTGCCCATGATCACTCTCCCTCTTGACGGAATCAAAGTTCTCTCTCTAGAACACGCTGTCGCCGCTCCGCTGTGCACGCGCCACCTTGCAGATCAAGGCGCGCGCGTCATCGAGATCGAGCGCACCGAGGGGGATGATTTCGCGCGCCGTTGCGATGAGCGCGTGCCGGGCCAGTCTTCGTACTTCGGTGGGGCCAATCGGTCGAAGGAAAGCGTCACCCTGGACCTGAAGCACCCGAACGCCCGCCCGTTGCCGGACGGCCAGGCCGCGGGTGCGGGGGTCGTCGTGCAGAACGGCTTCGACCTGGCGTGCCGCGTCCCTCTTGATGAAGTCCTTGCTTGACCGATCGTCCCGGAGAACAGCTGGCGGCGTTCGCGGCCGAGCTTGCGTTCGACACGATTCCCGATGCCGCGGTGCGGCGCGCGGAAGACCTGTTCCTCGACTGGAGCGGCTCCGTGCTGGCGGGGCGCAACGCGCCGCCGGTGCGGGCCATTCTGGACGTGGCGCGTGCCATCGCGCCTGCCGGCGGCCAGGCCGAGATCCTGATCAACCGCGGCAGCAGCTCGCCCGCGTTCGCGGCGTTGGTGAATGCGGCGGCATCGCATGTGGGCGAGTAGGACGACGTTCACAACGGCTCGGTGTTCCACCCCGGCTGCCGTCGTGTTCCCGCCGGCGCTCGCGCTGGCGCAGTCACTGGGCGCGTCGGGCAAGGACTTGATGACGGCAGCGGTGGCGGCAGCGGTGGCGGTGGCGGGCTACGAGGTCGGCATCCGCGTGAGCGAGTTTCTCGGGCGCTCGCACTACCGCTTCTTCCACACGATGGCCACGGCCGGCACGGTGGCTGCGGCAGCGACGGCGGGGCGCCTGCTGCGCCTCGATGCCGGACAGATGCTGCATGCATTCGGTTCCGCCGGCACGCAGGCGGCCGGCTTGTGGGAGTTCCTGCGCGATGCGGCGGACAGCAAGCAGCTGCACACCGCCAAGGCCGCGTTCGACGGGATGCTGGCGGCGATGCTGGCCCAGCGTGGCTTCACCGGTGCGTCACGCATTCTGGAAGGCGAGCAAGGCATGGCCGCCGGCATGTCGACGGACGCCGATCCCCGTCGCCGCACGGACGGCCTCGCAACGCGCTGGGCGCTGGCGGAGACCTCGTTCAAGTTCCACGCGTCATGCCGCCACACGCATCCGGCCGCAGATGCGCTGCAGGCCTTGATGCGCCAGCACGGCCTGAAGTTCGCGGATCTGCAGGATGTCACGGCGCAAGTGCACCAGGGCGCGCTGGATGTGCTCGGCCCGGTGACAGACCCTGGCACGGTGCACCAGAGCAAGTTTTCAATGGGCACATTGCTGGGCTTGAGTGCGGTGTTCGACCGTGCGGGGCTGCAGGAATTCGACGCGCATTTCCAGGAGCCGGGCGTGGTGGCGGTGCGCAACCGCGTGCGCATGGTGCTGGACGCGGAGGTGGAGCGCGAATACCCGAAGCGCTTGATCAGAAAAGTGATGGTGACCACGCACGACGGTCGCACCCTGCGAGCGCGCGTCGACGAACCCAAAGGCGACCCGGGCAACACGCTCAGCCGCCAGGAACTCGAATACAAGGCGCGCCAGCTCCGCGGCGTATGGCGACGGGACTTCCGTGTCGGAGATGGACGCGCTGGTGAATACCGCATGGCGAATGGCCGATCTGCCGAAAGTGGGGCGCCTGCTGCCTTCGGCGGCCTGAGCGCACGCGCGGGTGCGTGCATTCGACGCGCAAGTACCTCGGCGTGCAGGCGATGGGGCCTGCCGGGGCATAATCTGCCGTCTTGGACACCCGCATCCCATCGCGCCCCGTGCATTTCGACCTGACCGACCTGCGCTTGTTCGTCATCGTTGCCGAAGAGCGCAACTTGCGCCGCGGCGCGGAGCGCGCATGCTTGTTTTGCCGCGGCCAGCCTTCGGATCAATCAGCTCGAAGAAAGCGTCGGCACCAAGCTCCTGCACCGCAAGCCCCAGGGCGTGGAGCTCAATCCCGCCGTCGAGGCCATGCTGCATCACGCGCGGCGGGTGCTGATGGAGGTCGACCACCTGCGATCCGAGATCACGGAGTTCTCGGCCGGCACGAAGGGCCATGTGCGGATCTTTGCGAACACGACGTCGATCTCGGGTGCGCTGCCTGTGGCCTTGGCCGGTTTTCTGGCGAGCCACCCCGGGGCGAGCGTCGACCTGCATGAGCGGCTCAGCGAGGAGATCGTGATGGCCATCCGAGCGTCGCTGGCCGACATAGGGCTGGTGGCCGGCAGCGTCGACACGACCGACCTGGACGTGCGCGACTTAGTCGGCGACGAGCTGGTTCTGGTGGTGCCGCATGGCTATGCGCTCGCCGGGCGCGACGTCATCCCTTCGTCGAGACACTGGACGAGCCGCACATCTCGCTCGCCGAAGGCAGCGCGTTGGCGGGCTTCCTGCCGCCGCTGGCGCGTGCCGCGAGCCGGCAGCTGGTGTTTCGCGTTCAGGTGGGGAGCGTCGAATCGATCTGCCTGCCGGGTGGAGGCCGGGGTGGTGGGCATCATTCCCAAGACGTCGGCGCTGCGGTATCAGAAGACGATGCGCTTGAAGGTCGTGCATCTGACCGATGCCTGGGCACCGCGCCAGATCAAGATCGTCAGCGCGCGCCATGCGCCATTGCCCCGTATGGCGTCTGCCTTGCTCGAGCATCTTGCGCAGGTCCGAGAGACCGGCGCCGCCCAAGTAGCTTGCGCCGATCAAATATACTTGCGTCTCATTCGCATTGGAGCCTTGCATGCCGATCGTTTCGGACCTGATTCAGCACGATGCCGGCATGCCCGGCCTGCAACAGTTGCTGTCGTACCGACTCTCCGTGGTGTCCAGCCTGCTCTCGCGGGCGCAGTTGAAGCGGTTCGGCCCGCTCTCCGACCTCACCGGCCCCGAGTGGCGCGTACTCGTGCTGGTTCACACGTACGCCCCGCTGTCCGTGAAAGCACTGTCCAAACAGGCCGGGATCGACTTCGGACAGGCGAGCCGGCTGGTGAGCCGCATGTGCGAACTCGGCCATGTGGTGAAGACCCCCACCGACGACGGCCGCCAGGTGAACCTGCTGCTGACGCCCTCGGGCAAGGCCCTGCAGCGCAAGCTGTGGACGGCAGCGATGGCCTGCAACAACACGTTCCTGTCGGTGCTGACCAACGCTCAGAAAGACGCGCTGTTCACGGGGCTGGATGCATTGGCCAGCGCCTTGAAGGCCGATCTGGCGCGAGAAGAAAGCCCGCCTCGCCGCAGCGCTCGCCCCGCCGGCAAGCGGTGAGCCGGGACGGACGCCCGGGGCGCGCGGGGTTCACCGCGTGCCGACGTTGGAAGACGGCTCGCGCAAGGGCACGCCGGCGAGTGCCGAGAGTTCGGCCAGCGTGAGGCCTTCCACGCGGTCGAGCACCACCAAGCCTTGTGGCGTGACCTCGATCACCGCGAGGTCGGTGTAGACGCGGCTGACGCACTCGGCGCCGGTCAGTGCGTAGGTGCAGCGTTCGGCGATCTTGCTCTGCCCGCTCTTGGTGAGCAGCTCGATCATCACGTAGGTGCGCCGCGCGCCGCTGGCCAGGTCCATCGCCCCACCCACGGCGGGGATCGCATCGGCCTCGCCCGTGTGCCAGTTGGCGAGGTCACCGCGCACCGACACCTGGAAGGCGCCGAGCACGCAGATGTCGACGTGGCCGCCGCGCATCATCGCGAAGCTGTCCGCGTGGTGGAAGTACGAGCCGCCCGGGCGCGCAGGGAGACGGGCTCCTTGCTGGCGTTGATGAGGTCGTAGTCCGGCGTTTCGCCCGCCGGCAGTGCGGTGATGCCGAGCACGCCGTTCTCGCTGTGCAGCAGCACCTCTCGCTCGGCGGGCACATGCCGCGCCACGGTGGTGGGCAGGCCGATGCCGAGGTTGACGGTCGAGCCGCTGGGAATGTTGCGCGCCACGAGACGCGCCATCTCTTCACGGGACCAGCGCTTCATGGAGCTTCCTTTCGAAATCTGGCGCCGGCGGTCTGCACCTGCGCGACCGGCACGACACGCTGGACATACAGGCCCGGCGTGACGACATGCTCGGGATCGATCTCGCCGAGACTCGGCCACACGGTGGACCGTGGCCACCGTGATGCGCGCTGCCGTGGCCATGATGGGCCCGAAGTTGCGCGCGGTCTTGCGGTACAGCAGGTCGCCCCAGCGGTCGCCGCATTCGGCGCGGATGAGGGCGTAGTCGGGGTGCAGCGCGTGCTCGTTGTTGTTGACGATCGTGAGCTCGCGCGCGCCTTGCGCCAGCAAGGGCGTCGATCAGCTCCGGCGGCAGCCCGGCGGTGCCGAAGCCGCCGATCATGACCGTGGCGCCATCGGGCACGTCGTGCAACGCCGTTTCCGGCGATGCCATCAGTTTGTTGATCACTTCAGTCTCCCGGGGGCTGGAAGCGCGGCGCGCGCTTTTCGAGGAATGCGGAGATCGCCTCGCCCGAGTCTGCATGTGCGAGGCAATCCAGGAAGGATTCCTTCTTGGCCTGCCGTTGCGCCATCAGGTCCGACCCGTTGCGGGCGCCTCGGAGCAGGGCCTTGATGCGCGCGACCGCGTGGGGAGAGCGCAGCTGGAACTGCGCAGCGAGCGACAACGCGGCTTCGAGCGCGTGGCCGTCGGTGGTGATTTCGTTGACCAGGCCCAGCGCGTGCATGCGGGACACCGGCCACCCCGTGCCTTCGAGCAGCAGTTCGGCAGCAGCCTGGCGCGGCATGTGGTGCGCCGCCCACCAGTTGCCCCCGGCATCGGGGGACAGCCCCACACGCACATGCGACATCGCGAAGCGCGAGGACGCGCCGGCCACGACCAGGTCGCAGCCCAGAACCAGCGAGAGGCCGGCTCCGGCCGCGGCCTCTTCGACGGCTGCGATCACCAGCACGTCGCTGTCGGCGATGGCCTGCACCACGCGGTGGATGCCATCCAGCGATTCGGCCTGCTTTCGAGCGGGCGCTGCCGCGCTTCCAGCAGGCCCTGCCGCCTGCGCTGAAGTGTCGCCGGCTGCGCGCGGCGCTCGTGGCGTCGGACACGCTGTCGCAGCTGGCCGCGGCGTTCCCGCCCGCGGCGCGGAGGTCGCACACGACGGCTTGTGCGGGGCCGTCGCTGCCGTCGCCGTCGCCGCTGAGGCTGGCGCCGATGTCGTTGACGACGCCTTCACGGGCTGCCGCCAGTGCAATGTCGCGGCCGATGCCGCCCCGGCACCGGTGACGATGACCACCTTGCCTCCAGCAACTGCGATGTCTATTCCATTCTTCTTTCCTATGCGGCGGCGGCCTGGCCAGGCGAGGCGCCGGCCAGTGCGAGGCGTGCCGAGCGATCGTCGCGCCATCGCCGCTGCTTCAGCTCGAAACGCTGCACCGTGCCGTGCGGAACGATCTCCACGTCCATGGCGATGTGGAATTCGCGCTTGAGGCTCGCGGCCAGCGTGCTGGCGACGTTCGCAGCATCGGCATCCGCGCGGATCTCGACCCGAAGCGCCACGCACTCCTTGCCGCGCGCATCGAGCAGCACTGCGCCGTTGAATTCGTCGACGCCGGGTATGGCGAGGATGTGCGCGTCGAGCTCATGCGTCCAGAGGTTGACGCCCTTGATGCGCAGCATGTCGTCGTAGCGGGCGACCGTGCCGGTTTCCAGCGCAGTGAGCTGCATGCCGCATCGACACTGGCCGATGCCCATGTAGCGCACGCGGTCGCCCATGCGGTAGCGCAGCACGGGCGAGGCCTGCCGCCACAGTTGCGTGAGGGTGAGCTCGCCTTCTTCACCGGGCTTGACGTGTTCGCCGGTGTTCGGGTCCAGCACCTCGGTCACGAAGGCATGGTCGTAGCAGTGCATCACGCCGCGCTGGTTGCCATTGAGCACGCCGTGTTCGCAGGTGCCCGCGGTCACGGCGCCGGCCTGGCTGCAGCCGAACACCTCGTGCATCTTGGCGCCGAAGAATTCTTCGATGGCCGCGGCGAACTCGATCGGGTAGGCGCCGCCGGAGACGAACAGGAACTTCATGCCGCGCCCGGTCTTCGGGTCGATGCCGGCGCTGCGCAGCGCGTCGATGAAGCGCAGGCTATAGGCATACGGCAGCTTCAGGATGTTGGGGCGGAAGCGGGCGAACGTGGCCACGCGTTCTTCCGTCGTGTTCGGGCCTACGCGCAGCACCGCCAGGCCGATGCGCTCCCACGCTTTCACGTTCAGCGGCGGCGAGGTGAGCATGCCCAGGTGGCTGACCATCATCGCGATGTCGCCGGCCCGCGCGCCTTTCCAGTACTGGTCCATCGCATAGAGGTCGGTCGTGAACGCCAAGTCGTCGGCGCTGTAAGCGTAGACCTCCGGTGCGTTGCCGGAGGTGCCGCCGCTGGTCATGATGTCCCGGATCTCCGCCGGGTCGATGC
This sequence comes from Variovorax sp. WDL1, assembly GCF_001541225.1. Classification (GTDB taxonomy): domain Bacteria; phylum Pseudomonadota; class Gammaproteobacteria; order Burkholderiales; family Burkholderiaceae_C; genus Variovorax. The sequence goes on from NZ_LMTS01000232.1 coordinate 9,068, forward strand.
CCAGCCGGTGGCCGAAGGGCGGCGCGGCGTTGAGGTCGGCCAGCACGTCGGCCTTGCCCATGGTGGGGATCCGGCGGATGTCGTCGACCGAGCGGATGCTGTCTGCGCTCACGCCTGCGGCGCGCAGCCGCGGGCCGTGGAACGGGTTGGCTTCGAGCCGGCCGATCTGCGTGCGCAGGTTGTTTAGCTGGAGGGCTTTGACCTCATCGGCGCTCAGGGTCCGCAGGCGGTTCCAGCGATCGATGTCGGCAGGTGTTGCAGTCATGTGTCGTCTTTTAGATTTCTTCTGATTCGGCGTGCCACGAGCGGGCCCGTCCGCGGGTGCGTGGCTTGCCATCCGGTCCGAGGGCGGTCAGCGACCATTCGAGCTCCACGCCGCCTTCGCGTTCGGCGTGGCCTTCCATCCGCAGTTCGAGCGTCAGTTCGTCGCCGGGGAACACGAGGCCGACAAAGTCGCCGGACAGCGCGCGCAGCCGCTCCAAGCCCACTTCGGCCACCAGCATGCGCGAGAGATAGCCGAGCGGCAACATGCCTTGCCCGATGACGGTCTTGAACCCCGCTTCCTTGGCGAAGGGCTCGTCCACGTGAATGGGGTTCAGGTCATAACTGGCCACCATGTACCAGGCGATCTCGACGCGCGTGAGGGGCTTTTCCTGAGCGGAGGACACCAGCGTGCCCGGCGCGATGGCCCGTGCCTGCGTGGCGGTTCGGATCATGCCTGCTCCTTCGCCGCGCCCAGGCGCTGTGCCACGCGGTTGCGCACGACCGCGACTTCCGCGCCGTCGCGGCTGAAGCGCGTCTCCAACGTCAGGAAGCGCACGGTGCCGTTGCGGCCTTGCTTGTCGGTGACGTCGGTCAATGTGGTCTGCCCGGTCAGCCTGTCGCCCACGAACAGCGGGGCGAGGTACTCGTATTCCTGCCCGGCGTGCAATGCCTGGCGGCGCGAGATGCCGAGCACGTCCACCGGGTTGCGCCCGGTCACCAGGGTCTGGATGCTGCTGTTGAGGAAGGTCGGCGGCACCGGCGTGCGCGCGCCCGGGCGGTACTGCGGGTCAGTGTCGCGCAGGGCGAAGCAGAGTTCGTCGACCTTGGCCTGGTCGATTATGAAGGTGAAGCTGTCAAAGCGCCGGCCGCTCTGCGGGGCGGGTATCGATGTACTCATGCGGTCTGGAAAATGTGAACGAGGCAGGCGTTCGAGTCGAGTTCCGAGACGTTGCCGCCCATGATGTGCGCGAGCGCCGTCTTGGCGTTGGCGATCTGGCGCGGCCCGGCACGGCCGCGCAGCTGCGTCGCAATCTCGTGGATCTGCGCAAGCCCTGACGCCCCCATCGGATGCCCGCGCGACAGCAGCCCACCGCTCGGATTGATTACCACGCCGTTGCCGCCGATCGATGCACGGCCCGCGGCGATGTAGGCCCCGCCTTCGCCGGCCGCGCACAGGCCCAGGTCTTCGCAATGCGTGATCTCGGCGATGGTGGATGCGTCGTGGACTTCAATCAGCTGGAGGTCTTGCGGGCCGAGCCCGGCTTGCGCATAGGCGGCCTGGCCGGCGCGCCGCACCGCATCCCACCGCGAATCGCTGTGGTCGCGGCGGCGGCCCGACACCATCGCCGACGCGAGGATGCGGATCGGCGCCAGGCCGCTGCCGGCCGGGGGCGGGTCGGCGGAGAGGATCACGGCCGCCGCGCCATCCACGTTCGGGCAGCACTGCGAGCGCGTCAGCGGGTCGGCGATCGACGGAGTGGCCAGCACGGCATCCACCGTGGTGGGCTCGCGGAAATGCGCGAGCGGGTTGTGGACCGCATGCCGGCGGCTCTTGACGGTCACCGAGGCCAGCTGCTCGCGTGTCAAGCCGTAATGGTCCATGTGGCGGCGCGCCTTCAGGGCATACGCGCTGGCGAAGGTGGCGCCGAAGTAGCCGGAGATGTCTTCCTCGGGCGGGCCCAGGGCGCTGGAATCCATGCGCGTGAGGGTCTCCACCCCGAACACCAGAGCGGTACGGCAGAAGCCGGCCTCGATCCAGGCGAGGGCTTCGCGCAGCGCGGTGCCGCCGCTGGCGCAGGCGTTCTCCACGTTCACCATGGGCTTGCCCATCAGCGGCGTGTTGAGCAGCAGGCGCTGCGACAGCCCGCCGTGCAGATAGAACGAGCCGCCGAAGACGGCGTCGACCGAATCCCAGGTGGCGCCGGAGTCCCGCAGGGCGGTCTGCACGGCTTCGAGAACCAGGGATTCCGGCGTGCGCTCAGTCTGGCGCGTGAAACGCGTCATGCCGGTGCCAAGGAGAGTTGTGCGCATCGTGAGGTCCTGATGGTGACAGCGCCAAGTGGAGCGCAGATAATTGCGCCGGTCAAGTAGCCAGTCAAGTAAGTAGAAGTCCCGAAGAAAATATGCTTGACTTGTGCAAGTATCTACGATCCACTATGAGCCTTCAAGACATCAACACAGGAGCCTCGAGTATCATGTTTGCGATCGATAAGCGCGTTGCCCAGATGGTCTGGTATCCGGCACCGGACGTTATCCCCCAACTCTGCTATGCGCTGGACGACGTTCCGGCCCCGCTCTGGAATGAGCAGGCTGACCTGTTTGAGCTCGCCGACGCCATCGAGCCCTACCTCACGAAGCATGGCGCCCGCAAATGGGACTTCATTTGGTCCATGGAGCGCCATTTCAGCGAGCCCTACGGCCCGCTGCCCAAGGCCCGGCAATCGTTCATGGCCGGCATTCCCGACATGTTCCTCGAGGCGCACGTCGCGGCGAACGACGTCGAAGTCAAGGCCAAGCCGTACCAGTTTGAGCCGGGCTCCAAGTTGCCCGAGGGGTATCAGGAGTGGCTGGAGAAGCTCTTCTTCGCTCACGGCGAATGCATGCTGCCGATCTTCGGTCGCGATGCCATTGGCCAGAAAAGCCAGTACTACACGATCGACGAGTTCAAGCTGGCCGTGGCACCGGACGCCGAATCGCGCCTGCGGGTGAACAACTTCACCTCGGAGGAGTACAAGCACCAGTACCAGTTCTTCCGGGTCTACAACGAGTTCGACCCGCAGATCCCGCTGCGCATCTACAAGCGCGAGCAGGAAGTGTTCCGCGCCTACCAGGACGTGCAGCCGCGCGAAGACTGGGTCGACCGCGCGCTGTTCCACATGCTGGCCGACCGCTTCGGTGTCTACCAGGGCTTCGAGTGGGTGCAGTCCTCGTATGGTCCATTGGCCCGGGTGTCGTTGCAGGTCGTGAAAGACGAGCGGGGCCATTCAAACTATGGTTACCTGCATGTGCGCGACGCCCTCGAGCGCAGCAAGGGTTCGATCCGGGCCGAGCTGCAGCAGCGCGTGGACGATTTCTTCTACCCGATGTTCATGGCGTCGTTCGGCGGCTCCAAGTCGCGCAACAACCAGATGTGGCGCCAATGGGGCCTGAAGCTGCACTCGAACGACACGCTGCGCGCGGCCTACCACGCCGAGATGCAGCTCGTGCTCGACAGCCTGGGCATGAAGGCGCCTGACATGAACGTGGCTCTGGACCGGGGCATGGCCCAATCGGCACGCAAGTCGGTTGCGTCGACGGCCGAGAAGGTCTCCAACTGAGCGGAGAACGGCATGCGCGGCGTGGCGTTGATCACCGGAGCATTCGGGGCGCTGGGGCGCGACGTGGTGCGCGTGCTGGCGCAAGATGGCTGGCAGCTGTCGTTGATCGATGCCGGTGCCGCGCCTGCCGCCGATGCAGAGCACCATGTGCTGGCGAATGTCCGCCTCGACGACTGGCAGGCTGCGCAGTCTGCGGTCGAAGCGGTGGTGGCACACTACGGTGCGGTGCACGCGGTGGTCAACCTGGCCGGTGCCTTCACGTGGGAACTGCTAGCCGAGAGCAACCCCCAGGCCTGGCGGCAGATGATGGACGCCAACCTGATGACGGCGGTGCACACCTGCCTGGCCGCCCGCCTGCACGTGCAGGCGGCCGGCACCCGCGGACGCATCGTCAACATCGGCGCCGCCGCGGCGGAGCGCGCCGCATCGGGCATGGGGGCGTACACCGCCTCCAAGGCCGCCGTGCGGCGGCTCACAGAGGCCCTGGCCGAAGAGTTGAAGCCGCATGGCGCCACCGTCAACGCGGTGTTGCCCAGCATCATCGACACGCCGGCCAATCGCCAGAGCATGGGCGATGCCGATGCCGGCCGATGGGTCTCCACCGACGCCCTAGCGCGGGTGGTGCGCTTCTTGTTGTCCGATGATGCGGCGCCGATCACTGGTGCCGGCATTCCTGTCACGGGCAGGGTCTGAGCGGAATGCGGGCGGCGTTTGTTCCGTGTGGCCCTCGCCCTGCCGGCACGTTCAGAAACCTCCTTGAAGTGAGTTCCTCATGAGCCTTCCTACCGTACTGTCGTCCAGCGTGCAGACGCAGGGCGATCGGCCCCAGCTGCTCTCCCAGTGCTGCAAAGCCTGCGGCGTCACCACCTTCCCGATCGCGGCGATGTGCTCGCGCTGTGGCCATGACTGCCTCGCGCACGTCGAACTGGCCGGTGAGGCCAAGGTGTTCTCGTGGACGGAGATCCACCGCGGCGGCGCCGGCATGAAGACCCCGTACATCGTGGCGCTGGCCGACTTCGAAAGCGGGCCCCGTCTCTTTGCCCAAGTGCGCGCCGAGCCCGCGCAGATGCGCACCGGCATGCCGCTGAAGCTTGCTTTCGGTGTGCCGCCGGCGGGTGCGCCGGCCGATGCGTACTACTTCGTTCCCTCTGCGCCATGACCATTTACCGCAAGGCCTGCATCGCAGGCGCGTTCGAACACCCTGCGCGCCTCGCGAAAGCCAAGTCGGTGGCGCAGTTGCATGCCGAGAGTGCGCGCGGCGCACTGGTCGATGCCGGCTTGACCAAAGACGACATCGACGGCTACTTCTGCGCCGGCGACGCACCGGGCATGGGCCCCCTGTCGATGATCGAGTACATGGGGCTGAACCCCCGGCACATTGACTCCAGCGAGGCCGGCGGTTCCAGCTACCTCATCCACGTCTCGCACGCGGCGCAGGCCATTGCCGCGGGGCGCTGCAACGTCGCGCTCATCACGCTCGCCGGCCGCCCGCGCAGCGAAGGCAACTCGGGCACCACGGCGCGCAACTGGGGCGACGACGCGCCCGACCGCGGCTTCGAGCTGCCGTTCGGCGCCAACACCGTGAACATGTATGCCATGGCCGCCGCGCGGCACATGCACGAATACGGCACTACCTCGGAGCAACTGGCGTGGATCAAGGTGGCCGCCTCCACCCATGCGCAGTACAACCCGAACGCGATGCTCAAGGAGGTGGTGACGGTGCGCGACGTGGTCGAGTCGCCGCTGATCGCCGACCCGCTTCACCGCATGGACTGCTGCGTCGTCACCGACGGCGGCGGCGCCCTGATCGTCACGCGCCCCGAGATCGCGCGCGAACTCAAGCGCCCGCAGATCAACATCCTCGGCGCCGCGGAAGCCTGCAAGGCGCTGGGCGGCGGCTACCCCGACCTGACCTCCTCCGCGGCGCAAGTCTCCGGCCCCGCCGCGTTCAAGGAAGCGAAGGTCACGCCCGCCGACATCCGCTATGCCTCCAAAAATGAGGAGTAACAACCCCAATTCACGAAACAAGGTTGCATTATGTCTGACAATCAGATTACGCGCGTCACGGCGTTGCTCTTTCCATGACGTCGGTATGACACGCGTTCTTTCTTGAGAGTGAACCGCCCCGGGTTTCGAGGGGGCCTATTGGCTTGAGTCAGATGACTCCGCGCCTGGTGGGGCACGAACTTCCGAAAGAACTCCTCGGACCGCGAGAACCCGCCGCTTGCAATGACCACCCCGCCGCGCGAGACGACGTCGGACAGGCCGCCGCCTCCCTCGATGGTCAGGCCCGAGACCCGTCCCGCCTCGCCTTCGCGGAGCAGGCAGACCGCCGTGCAGTCGGTGCGGATCTCGACCCCGGGAAAGTCGCGGGCCGCATTGTTGAGCGTGGCGATCTGAGGCCCGGCTCGATGGCATGGCTGCGCGCGAAGGACTGCCCCGCGCTGAGCTCGCCTTCCGAGAACGCATGGCCCACGAAGTCGACGTCGCCATGCGGATGTCGGGCAGCGACGACATGATGCGGGTCTGTATCCGGGCGCGCCAGGACGGGCGGGGCCATGGGTGGGCTTCAACGGCCGGTGCCTTCTTGGCCCTCATGACCAGGCTGTGGCCTCGACGCCGGGCTTCAGGCGGCCGGCTTCCCGGGCGTCCCAGCCGTTGAAGCGCACACAACCGGCGACGCGGCGATGGACTGCAGCCGGCGCCGGAACTGTTGAGTGTTGGCATCGACCACTTCGGCCAGTTCGCCGGAGGCACTGGGCCGCATCTCGGTCTGCACGCCGTAAAGGACCTCGGGCTTCAACACCGTCATGCCCACATGGGACAGGCTGAAGTCGAGCGGCCAGAGAAGAAGGTCGATGTCCCCGTTGCGGCCGTTGTACTGGAAGGTTTCGCTGGGCCCGCCGCCGCAGGTGACCGACAGCAACGCGCTTGCCCTTGAACAGGCCGCGGTCGTGGCGCATCGTGCTCGCGTACAGCTTGCCGTAGGACGAAGGTTCGGTCGACCCAGCCCTTTACAATAGCCGGCGCGCCCAGGCGGGGCACCTCAGCGGGCCATCTTGGCGGCGATCCTGCGGGCCGGCGCCGGCACGGCAGCCATTGGCTCGGCGTCCATGCCTTCCTGGACGATGGTCAGGTATTCGTCCATGCCCTTGGCGGCCGCCTTGGCGTCGCGCGCGCGCAGCGCCTTCAGGATGCGGCGGCGCACCGGGACCAGCTCCGGGCGAGCCTTGCGGCCGTTGCTTTCGATCACGTAGCGGATGATGTCCGCCAGCGAATCGACCAGCATCGTCAGCACTTCGTTGCGGGTGGCGTGGGCGATCAGGCCGAAGAAGCGCACGCCCTTGTCGGCGCGCCGCTGCAGGTCCTCGGTGCTCTCGATCTCGGCGATGTTGCGCTCGAGGGCGACAAAGTCCTCCTCCGTGGCGCGTTCGCAGGCCAGCTCGATCACCATCTTGTTGATCAGCCGGCGGGCCTCGGCCAGGCCAGCCAGCGACACCCGGCCCAGGAGCATCAGGTCCTGCAGCGACTGCGTGAGGAGCGCCGGATTG
>NZ_LMTS01000232.1:16209-32450 GCF_001541225.1 Variovorax sp. WDL1
ACCCTTCACGCCCTTCTGCAGGGAGACGACGCCCGAGATCTCCAGCGTGCGCAAGGCCTCGCGCACCGCCGGGCGGCTGACCTTGAATTCCACCGCCAGGTCGCGCTCGGCCGGCAGCTTGTCGCCGGGCTTCAGCACGCCGGAGGCCAGGCGCTTGCGGATCTGCGCGCAGATCTCCTCGAAGACGCGGCGCGTCTTGACCTCCTGGAAGGACAGCTGCGGAGTGGTTGCCATTGCTTCTCTGTGTGATTGGGTTGATCGAGGATAGCCAAATGCAGGCAAGGGTCGACAAGCTGAACCTCCTGCATTTGTAACGGACACAGCAATACAACGCCTTACGGCCAAAATCATCCCGTAGGGGCCCTGCTGCCCCGGCCCCGACCGCATCCCGCCACCCGTCGAGCCCCTGGAAACCTTGACGATCGCGGGCAGGCTCAGCAGCTGGCCGGAATGGGACCTTTGCATGCATGGTCGACTGATAGAACATCTCCATGTTTCAAGGTGGTGACGACCGGTTGAATCCGCCCGGACACTCAGCCCTGAACTGCCGATTCACACGGTCCAGCGGGCATGCCGCCTTGGCATCGGACACCGGATGGTGACCAGGTCGGCGCCCATGTCGGACAGCAGCATGCAGGCGAAGTAGCCGGGGCCGATGCCAACGAATTCGGTTGACGGGCCAGAAGTCCTACCCGGCTCTTGCGACCCGGTACAAGCGTGAACGCGCGGATATTTTCTTCTGGGACGAATCGGGCTTTCGGGCCCACACGGTACATGGCAAGACTTGGGTAGCGAGCCGCCCCAGGCCACCTGCAGCGTGGGCAGGGTCGATCCCATTGTGCCTCTGCATGCCAGGTGCGGGGGCCATGAAGTCCAGCCCATCGGCGCTGAGATCAAGAACGGGTGCCAAACAGATCCCCATAAAAACGATCTCAACACCGGTTTCACTCACCATCGGTAATCGAGCGGTGGCGCAACAAACCTATCGTCTACTGGGCCTTGATGTTTGCCTGCTCGATCAACTCTTTCCACTTGACCTGTTCCCGCTTCACCATGTCGTGCAGTTCTTTGCTGGAGGATGTCGTCGCCTCAAGTCCGATTTGTGCCAACCTGCTTTTTGTTTCTGGCAGGGCCGCAGCCGTGGCCAGTTCGGCATTCAGCAGGGTCACGATCTCGCGCGGGGTATTGGCGGGTGCGAACAGGCCGAACCAGGAACTGACATCGAAGTCCTTCAATCCTTCTTCCTGCAACGTAGGTACGTCTGGCAACTGGTCGCTGCGTTTCGAAGTGGTGACCGCGAGCGCGCGCAGCTTGCCTGAGCGCACGAACGGTACCGAGCTGTTCGCTGCATCGAACATCAGATCCACACGAGCCGCGATCAAATCGGTGATGGCCGGGGCACTCCCCTTGTAGGGCACGTGCAGCGCCTTGATGCGTGCTTGCCGGCTGAAGAGTTCACCCGCGAGGTGTAGCGGCGTGCCCGCGCCGGGTGAGGCGAATGTGATGCCCTCGGGCCGGGAGTTTGCGTAGACGATCAGCTCGGCCACATTGCGAACCGGCAGCGACGCCGGAACGACCATGACCAGCGGCGAACGGGAGGCCAGTCCGACCGCAACGAAGTCCTTTAGCGGGTCGTAGCTCAGGTTCGTAAAGAGACCGGGGTTTATGGTCATGGTGCCCCCCGCGCCGAGCAGGAGCGTGTAGCCGTCGGGGTCCGACTTCGCAGCAAAGGTAGTACCTGTGATGCCGCTTGCGCCGGGCCGATTCTCGACAACGAAGGGTTGTTTGAGCCGCTCGGCGAGGATTTGGCTGTAGATGCGGGCGGTGATGTCGTTGGCGCCCCCCGGCGCATAGGTAACGATGACTTTCACGGGCTTGGCGGGATATGCCTGTGCGAAAGCCGCGAAGGGTGAGGATGCGCCGAATGCGGCGACGCCGAGCATGCACGCGGCACGCCGCGTCAGGGGTGGATCGAATCTCATCATGTCTCCGGGGTTGATTGTGGTCAGGAAGAAATTTTCCGACGCCCAGCAGTGCGCACATCCGACTGTTCCCGCGCCTGCCGAAGGCTCTCGACGAGCGTGCGCCGGTCGCCTTGCCATGCGGTCGATCGCAGCTCGCTCGAGATGTCCGCGGCAGCCTGCTGCACCTGCTGCAACAAAGTCTCAGATGGCGGGTCGGTGATCACTGTGTGCGAGCCGATCAACGCCACGGAACCTGCGATTCGATTGCAGTCGTCGAATACGGGTGCCGCGAGCGCCGCCACACCGGGAATCCGCTGGTTGCGGGCCACTTCATACCAGCGTTCGCGCACGAACTCCAGGCGGCGCTCGATCTGCAAAGGATCCAGCGGGGTGTCTTTGGTGAGCGGTGTGATCGGCAGGGCAAGGGATGCCTCCGGCTGAAATGCAAGGATCACCCGACCCAGCGCCGAAGAGGCGGCCGGCATGACCGAGCCCGGGCGCACGGTGATGGCGATGTAGGCGCTGCTTTCGATCGAATCGAGCACTGTGATGTCCGCGCCCGCCGGCATGGCAAGCACGACCGTCTGCCCATTTTGGTTGTGCAGCCGAATGAGGTGGCGATGCGCGAGTTTCCGAAGGCCGAAGTTATCGGCGACCGCCATGCCCAGGCGATACATCTTCCAGCCCAGCCGGTAGTCGTCAGTGGCGCCGTCCTTCTCGACGAATCCCAGCTCGCGCAGGGTCGCGAGGTGCCGGTAGACGCGCGCCTTGGTCTGGCCCAGGCGCCGCGCCAGTTCACTGACGCCGGCCGGCTCCGGCGAATCGGCCAAAGCCTGCAGCACCGCGAACGCAACTTCGACCGCCTGCACCGATGATGGCCCCGCCGACGGCAGTGCGCCGACGCCGGCGTTGGGTACCAAAGGGGCCGGATCAGCGAGTTTAGACATGGGCGACTTTCGACCTGTGCGATTGACAGGGGTGGAACCATACCATATGATTTCTCGCTCAGCAATACATGCGTATCGCTCTTTGATACACCACAGAACTAGGAGATACGGTGCCTTTTTGTATTTATACCCACGTCATTGCCGCATGTGCGAGCTACGAAGCCGCAGACGGGGTTGCATGAACACCTGTGTGATCGAGACGCCCACCGGCGACGAACTGGGCACCTTCGACTGCGCGGATGGCGAAACCGTGCTGGATGCGGCAGCGGCGGCCGGCTGGGAATTTCCTTACTCGTGCCGGCGAGGGATCTGTGAAACCTGCCGCGCGCCGGTGCGGGGCGGCGAGGTCTCGCCCCCTGCAGACGCGGACGGCACCGCCTTGCTCTGCCGCACACGGGCGCTCACGGACATCCGCGTCGCGCCGGGCCGGGCAGAGCGGGTCGAGTTGTCCGCGCGCAAGCGCGTCAATGCCAAGCTGTATCGGCGCCGCATGGCTGCTCCCGACGTCACGGTGGTGGACTTGCGCTTCCCGGCCGGCGTGCGTGCCTCATTCAAGGCAGGGCAATACCTGCGGGTGCTGATCGAAGGTCAGGAGCCCCGCAGCTTTTCGCTGGCCAATCCGCCGCGCGTGAGTGATGCCGCGCAACTGCACGTGCGCGTGCTGCCCGGAAGTCTGTTCGGCGAGCAGATCCTGCCCCGCCTCGAGCCCGGCGAAGAGGTGGTTGTCGAACTTCCCTTCGGCGATTTCTACCTGCGCGAGGCACCGGGCGAACCGGTGGTGCTAGTGGCCGGAGGCACTGGTTTCGCTCCGATCCAGTCGATCCTGGAAGATGCCCTGCCCAGGCATCCGGACCGGCAGTTCACGCTGTACTGGGGCGCACGGCAGTCGAGCGGCCTTTACGCCATGGAGCAGGTGCAGAAGTGGCAGCGCAAGCACCCGCACTTCCGCTTCGCGGGCGTGATCTCCGACGAAGACAGCAACGCGCCGCTTCGCCGTGGGTTGGTGCACGAGGCCGTCCTGGCCGACTGTGCGACGTTGGCGGGCACGCAGGTCTACGTGTGCGGCGCGCCCGCGCTGGTGGCCGCCGCCCGGGAAGCATTCGTCAAGCAGCGCCACTTGCCTGCCGCGAATTTTTACTCCGATGCCTTCGTCACGACGGCATCCTGAAAAAGGTCTTTCAACATGGAAAAAACCGCGGAACAGCCGCTGGTCAGATGGCCCCCCCAGGGGGAAGCGCGCGTGCCATATCGGGTTTTCGCGGAAGACGAGATCTACCGCGCGGAACAGTCAAAGATATTCCAGGGTGACACATGGAACTATGTTGCGCTGGAGGTCGAACTGGCGAGGGCCGGGGATTTCAAATCCACCTTCATCGGCAACACGCCGGTCATCGTCGTCCGTGAATCCGACGGCGAGATCTATGCCTTCGAAAACCGGTGCGCACACCGCGGCGCGCTGATCTGCCTCGAAAACCGTGGCACGGCCAGCGAGTTCCAGTGCGTCTATCACGCGTGGACTTACGACCGCAAGGGCAACCTGGTCGGCGTCGCCTTCGAAAAAGGCGTGCGGGGCCAGGGCGGCATGCCCGACTCCTTCTGCAAAGAGCACCATGGGCCCCGAAAGCTGCGCGTCGCGACGCTTGCGGGCCTGGTGTTCGCCAGCCTGTCGGAGGACGTACCTACGCTGGAGGAGTATCTGGGCGATGACATCGTGGGCAAGATCAACCGGGTGCTGTTCAAGCCACTCGAGGTGATCGGACGCTTCACGCAGGTGCTGCCGAACAACTGGAAGCTCTATGCCGAAAACGTGCGCGACACGTACCATGCCAGCCTGCTGCATCTTTTCTTCACGACATTCAACATCACGCGCCTGAGCCAAGCGGGGGGTGTCGTCATCAGCGACTCCGGTGCGCATCACGCCAGCGCCTCCGTGAAGACGCCGGAGACCACTTCCTCCACCGACACGGCGTATGACGCGCACAGGTCGAGTCGCGACGGATATCGCCTGCATGACGCAAGCATGCTGGCGTCGCAGGACGAGATCGGCGACGGCATTCACGTGCAAATCCTGTCCGTGTTTCCAGGTTTCGTACTGCAGCAGATCCAGAACTGCCTGGCCGTTCGGCAGATCGTGCCCCAGGGCGTCGATTCGATGGACCTCCACTGGACCTACATCGGCTTTGCGGACGACACACCGGAGCTGCGCGAGATGCGGCTGAAGCAATCGAACCTGGTCGGCCCGGCCGGCTACGTGTCGATGGAAGACGGAGCCATCGGCAACTTCGTCCAGCGCGGCATTGCCGGCGCGCACGACATGGAGTCGGTGATCGAGTTGGGCGGTTTCGAAGCCAAGACGCAGGATTTCCGGGCGACGGAGTCGTCCATCAGGGGATTCTGGAAGGCCTATCGCGCCTACATGGAGGTCTGACATGGACGAGATGGTGCTGACCTACCGATTGGCGCGGCTCAACGCGCGCTATGCGCGAAGCCTGGCCGACAACCGCCTCGAAGAGTGGCCGGGCTACTTCGAAGACAAGTGCATCTACCGGGTGACCACGCGCGAGAACCACGCCGACGGGCTGGCCGGCTCCCTCATCTATGCATCCAGCAAGGGCATGCTCGAAGACCGGGTGCAGGCGCTGCGCGAAGCGAACATCTATGAGCGCCAAGGCTACCGGCACTTGCTGGGAATGCCCCACATCGCATCCGACGACGGCGCGGTGGTCAAGGCCGAAACCGACTTCGTGGTGATCCGCACGATGCGCACCGGCCAGAGCGACCTCTTCGCCTCGGGCATCTACCTGGACACGGTCGCCAGCACGCCCACAGGCGAGCTTCGCCTGAAAGAGCGGGTGGTGGTCTGCGACAGTTCGCGCGTCGACACGCTGCTGGCGGTCCCTCTCTAGGCGGCGATGACAGTCCGGCTTGCCATCGCCATCGGCGACCCGAACGGCATCGGTCCCGAGATCGCCGTGAAGGCCGCGGCCGCGACAGCTCACGACGTTCGGATCGTGCTCGTCGGCGATGCGATCGTCATCGAAGACAACCTTCGCCGATACGCACCTGCCGGGCATCGCATCGATGTCTGCGCGACGCCGAGCCTGGGCCCGGCCGATTACGTTCCGGGCCAGTTGAGCGCGGCCGCCGGTGCCGCGACGGTCGAATACGTCAGACAGGCGGTGAAGCTGGCGCAGGCCGAAGAGGTGGATGCCGTGATGTCCTGCCCATGCTCGGAGACCGCGGTGAACATGGCAGGCATTCCGTTCGCCGGCTTCCAGCCGCTGATCGCCGAGATGACGGGCACCCCGAGAGAAGACACGTTCATGATGCTGGTGGCGGACGGACTGCGCATCGCGCACGTTACCCTGCATGAAGGGGTGGCCAGTGCCATGGCGCGCATGACGCCGGCGCTGGTGGCCAGGGCAGCCCGTGCCACAGACAAGGCCTTGCGTTCCCTCGGTTGCGCCAACCCGCGCATCGCCATGTTCGGCATCAATCCCCACGCAGGCGAGAACGGCCTGTTCGGCAGCGAGGACGAGCGGGTCACCAAGCCGGCCGCCGCTCTCCTGCAAGGCGAGGGGCTCGGCATCGAAGGGCCGTTTCCCGCCGACCTGGTCCTGAGTCAGCGCAAACATGATGCCTACCTGGCGATGTTCCACGACCAGGGGCATATCCCGATCAAGCTCGTCAGCCCGCTGCGCGCCACCTCCCTCACGATCGGAACGCCCATTCTGTTCGCCAGCGTCGCGCATGGCTGCGCGCACGACATCGCGGGTACCGGCCACGCCGACCCGATCGCCATGCAACTTGCCATCGCCCTGTTGGCAGACAACATTCAAAGGAGCCATGAATGACCAGTACTTCAAGCCCTGCCATCGGCAGATCGGTCGATGCCTCGGGCATACAGACGAACTATCACGAAGCCGGCAGCGGTTTCCCCGTGCTGATGCTTCACGGCTCCGGGGTCGGGGTGTCGGGCTACGCCAACTGGCGCTACACCATGCCGGAGATCGGGCGGCACTTCCGAGCGATCGCCATGGACATGGTTGGGTTCGGCTACAGCGCTTGCCCGCCAGACGCGCAGTATTCGCTTGACTATTGGGTGGACCACGTCATCGGCTTCCTCGATGCCATGGGCATCGAGCAGACGCATTTGCTGGGCAACTCGTTCGGCGGCGGCCTGGCTCTGGCGGTCACCGCACGCCATCCGCAGCGCGTGTCGCGGGTCGTTCTGATGGGGTCGATCGGTACCGAGTTCACCGCGCCCGCGGCTTTCAACGCGGGCCATGGCTACGAGCCGGCCGTGGAACGCATGCGTACGCTCCTGAAGAATTTCACCTTCTACCCGGACAGCATCACGGACGAGGCGGTGCAACTGCGCTACCAGACCAGCACGCGCGCCGGCTACCAGAGCACTTTCGAAAAGCTCTTCCCGGGTTCGCGTGAGCAAAAGATGAAGGCGATGATTACGCCGGACGAACAGATCAAGGCGATCGCCAATGAGGTACTGTTGATTCACGGCCGCGAGGACCGGGTGGTGCCGGTGGAAACCAGCGAGCGCCTTTTCAAACTCATTCCGAAGTCGGAACTTCATTTGTTTGGGCAGTGTGGACACTGGAGCCATATCGACCGCGCCGCGCACTTCAACCAACTCGTCCTCGATTTCTACGGCCGGCCATGAACACGAGACACCTTCCCCGCAACCCGGCAAGCGACGTGACCGAACTGGGTTACGTCGGCATCGGTGTCAGTGATCTGGACGCCTGGCGCCTCTACGCCACGGAAGTGGTGGGCATGGAGGTGCGCGGCGGCACGGACGAAGGCTTCCAACTGCGCCTGGACACCTGGCACCACCGGATCGACGTGCAAAAGGACGGCACCGACGATGTGCGCTACCTGGGCTGGCGCGTGGCCGATGCGGATGCGCTGGAAGGCATGGCCGAGCGTCTCGCGCAGGCCAATGTCGCGTTTCAGCGCGGCACGGAAGAAGAATCGGAAGAGCGCAACGTCCTCGGGCTGCTGAAGCTGTCCGATCCCGCCGGTATCGCCACCGAGATCTTTTATGGACCCGAGGTGGAGAATCAGCGTCCGTTCCACCCCGGCCGACCGCTGCACGGCAAGTTCCTGACCGGGGAACACGGGTTGGGGCATTGCTTTCTGAGCGAACCGGATGTCGATGCCGCCTACGGGTTTTACAAGTTGCTGGGCATGCGCGGTGGCGTCGAGTACAAGTTCGACACGCCCGGTGGCCCGCAGCGGCGGCCCGTGTTCCTGCACTGCAACCGGCGTCAGCACACCGTGTCCTTCGGCCACGGCTACCAGGGCAAGAAGCGCATCAACCATTTGATGTTCGAGTACACAAGTCTCGACGATCTGGGGCTGGCGCTCGATATCGTGCAGGAGAAGGGCATACCCATCGTGCGCAGGCTCGGCCGCCACTCCAACGATGGCGCCGTCAGCTTTTATTTCGGCAACCCCTCAGGCTGGCTATGGGAGCTGGGCTGGCAGGGCCGAGATGCACCGGCCCAGGCCGAGTACTACCGGGGCGATTACTACGGCCACCAAACGGACGTGAAGGGCTTCGGACTTTGAGTCCAGGTCGACGACGGTTCAGGGCGCGTTCGGCGGCGTGCCGCCCATGTTGGCCGTGAGTTGTCTGCCAAGGTCTTTCAGCTTCTCCGCTTCCGCGCTGTCGGGCAGCGCGGGAAACGTGGACTCGTGCCCTAAGGTGGTGACCGCCAGCGCTGGCTCGCCAAACCGATTGAACACTGGCACGCTCAACGCATTGATGCCGACGATGCGCGTCCCGTGCGAGGCGGCGATGCCGTCGCGTCTTATCTGTTCGTAGAGCCCATAGACCTGTTCCACTGCGTTGTCGTCCAGGCGACCTGCCTTTTGAAGGTCTTTGCGCACGAGTGGCTCCGTAAGGGTGCGCGGCTGATGGGCGGCCACCACGCAGCCTGTGCAGGAAGTCGTGATGTTCACCACGGTACCCGGGCGCAACGTGATGGACACCTCGCGATGGACGCCGAACCAGCGCACGATCGTCACGCCCTGTTGGGTCCACATGGCCACGCCGCAGGCTTCACCAAGCTGCCGCGAGAAATCCGCGACTGCGGGCGCCACCATGTCCACAATGTCGGCCCCTTGCTGCGCAAGTTCGCCGAGCTGATACGACAGTATCCCCAATGCGTATTCCTGGGTTTCCTGGATCTGCCGCACGAGACCCACTTGCTGCAGGCTGACAAGGTAGCGGTGGAGCTTTGCCGGGGCGATACCCGTCACGTTCGCCAGCGCTTTCAGGCGCGCTTTGCCGGCCAGTTGGACCATCGCCTGCAGCAGCTTCCCTGCCACCTCGACCGATTCAACGCCGCGCCGGCCGGCGACGCCGGCCACGTGGTTTTTACTGATTGCGTGTGATGGATGCATGCGATAAGGTCTCTTATTACGTATGGCGTAAACATTACGCATAACGTAATTTTAATCGGTCTGGCGCGCCTACTCAACACCTCAAGTCGTTTTTGTATGTGTAGTCAGGACCGCTGCTGCCCCCGCTTTGACATTGACCGGAAACCGCTCATGCAAATCAGCTCCCAATCACTTCCCCCCACGATCCCTATTTATTCTCACAGCCCCCCCGACTACGGCGCGCTGATCGAACGCGACCGCGTCCACAGCAGCGTCTATACAAGCGCGCAAGTGTTCGACGAAGAGATGAAGAAGCTGTTTTACGGCGGCTGGGTGTTTGTGGGCCACGAATCCGAGATTCCGAACCCCAACGACTATCTCACCCGCATGCTCGGGCGAGAGCCGGTGATCATGGTGCGTGCCCGCGATGGCGCCATCAACGTGCTGGCGAACCGGTGCACCCACCGCGGTAATCTGTTGTGCCCGCGTGAGAAAGGAACTGCGCGCGCCTTCACCTGCGACTACCACGGCTGGACATTCAATCACGCGGGCGAACTGGCGGGTGTCCCCTACCGCGGCGGTGAGGCAAAGGACCGTGCTTGCCTGAGCCTGCAAAAGCCCGCACTTGTGGACCAATGCGGCGGCTTCGTGTTTGCCAGCTTCAATCCCGACGCGGGGCCATTGAGCGAGCACCTGGGCAACGCGCAACATCTGATAGAGCGCTCGGTCTCTCTCTCGCCCACTGGGCGGATTTTGCTAAATGCCGGCTGGGTCAAACAGCACTTCCAAGCGAACTGGAAAATGCTGCCTGAAAATTCCACCGACGGTTATCACGCGCCGTTCACACATGCGTCGTTCCTTCGCACATTCGCGCCCAACTCACAGTACGAAATGCTCGCCCAGGGCGAAGATCAGCGCCGCTCCAAGGCGGTCGACTGGGGCAGGGGGCACGTCGCACTGGAGCACGCACCCTCCTATGACCGCCCGCTGCAATGGCTGGGCACAACCGAAGAGAAGGTGCCCGACTATGTGGCCGACATGAAGGCGGCGTACGGTGAGGAAGCGGCGATCAAAAAGCTGATGGAAGGCCCCGTGCACGCGTCGATCTTCCCCAACCTGTTCCTGGGGGAAATGAATGTCGCCATCTTCCAGCCCATTTCCGTCAACGAATGCGTGCTGTGGCACACGCCGCTGCTGCTTGACGGCGTCGCGCAGCAAATCAACACCCGCATCATCCGGCAATCGCAGGCGGCCATGGGGCCGTCCTCATTCCTGCTCGCGGACGACTCCATCATTTCAGAGCGCCAGCAGACGGCGCTGGATGGGCGTGGAGGCTGGCTGGACCTGAGCCGTGGGCTCGGACGCGAGGAAACCCATGACGACGGGGCCATCTGGGGCCACATCAGCGACGAGACAACGAACCGCGGGTTCTGGTCGCGCTATCTGGAGGCAATGCAGTCATGAACGCTTCTGTCATCGAGCACGTGGCTGCTATGCCGGTGGATCTCGACCCGGCCAAGTGCCAGGCGGTGCTGAATTTCCTGGTGCGAGAAGCGCGCCTGGCAGACGAATCCCGTTGGGACGAATGGGAAGCGCTGCTGGAAGACGACATGCTGTACTGGGTTCCGGGAGGAGGGCCCAACCCCGACCCCGACACGACGCTGTCGATCCTGGCGGACCACCGTGCACGCCTTGGCAACCGGATTGCCCAGCTCAAGACAGGGCGGCGTTTGTCGCAGCAGCCAGTGTCGCCCATGCGCCGCTTGCTGTCGAACATCGAAATGGAGGCGATCTCGGACACCGAAACCCGCGCCTACGCCAATTTCGCGCTGTACGAGTACCGTGTGCAGTCGACGCACCAGATTGTGCTTTGGGCGGGCCGCTACGAGTACCGGCTGCGCGCGCGCGCCGATGGATCGCTTGGGATGTTCTACAAGCGCGTCGACCTCCTCAATGCTGCGGGCCCGCTGCCGAGCATGGCATTTCTGATCTGAAGGCGGCGCATTCCATGCTGTTGCCCAAGATCATGCTGGAGCGGGTAAGCCGCAACTACCCAGGCAAAAAGGCCTACCGGTGCGGAGCAGTGTCGCGCACCTGGGCCGAAATGAACCAGCGGGCCGACCGGTTGGCCGCTGGTCTGATGTCCCTCGGGGCGCGGCGCGGAGACTGCGTCGCCATCCTGGGTCAGGAATCACTCGAGATCTACGAACACTACTTCGCCTGCATGAAGGCAGGCTTGGTGCGCGTCGGCATCAACTGGCGATACGCCCCCGCCGAGATTGCGCACATCCTCAAGGATTGCGCCGTCAAGGTCGTGTTGGTGGAGCAGCAGTGCATCTCGCAGCTGAGCGCCGCGCTCGCGCTTGTCGATCTGCCGATCGAGGTGGTGGTCTACGGCCGGGGAGACGCGCATGTGATGGGCTACGAGCACCTTCTGGCGCGCTCCACGCCAATCGCGTCCATCGAACTCCACGACAGCGAACCGCTCGTCATCAGCTACACCTCCGGCTCCACCGGAGTGCCCAAGGGCGTGGTGCACAGTCACCGCAGCGTGGCGCTCATCATCATGCAGGGCGCCATATCGCGCGGCCTCACCACCGACGACGTGTGGTACGCCGCGACGGCGTCATCATGGATGGCTTGCGTGCTGAACATGATCGGCCTGACTAATGGCATGACGTCCATCATCACGGACGGGGCATTCGAGATCGACGCATTCATCGAAGAAACCCAACGCCACCAAATCACCACCGCCTTGCTGGTGCCCACCATCATCGGGCGACTCGTGGATCGGTGCGGCGCAACGCCCGAAGTGCTCTCCTCGTTGCGGCTTTTGATGTACGGTTCGTCGCCGGCATCGGTGGGGTTGATCGAGCGGGTCCTGGGAACATTTCGCTGCCGGCTTATGCAAACCTATGGCATGACGGAGGGCGGCTGGGTGTCGCACCTGACGCCGGCCGACCACGAGTTGGGCCTCAAGGGGCGCAGCGAATTGCTTCGCTCGGCCGGCAGGGTGGGCGGGATGTACCAGATATCAATTCGGGATGAAGAAGGCACGGAACTGCCGTCGGGACAAGCCGGCGAGGTGTGGCTGCGCGGCGAAACCACGATGCTGCGGTATCACAACCGCCCCAGCGAAACGGAGGAAGCACTCGCCGACGGTTGGCTGCACACGAACGACATCGGGCGCTTCGACGAAGAAGGCTACCTGTACCTGTTGGACCGCAAGAAGTTTCTCATCATCACCGGAGCCGTCAACGTCTTTCCCGCAAGCGTCGAAGCCGTGCTCAGCCGGCATCCGGCGGTGCGCGAGATTTCGGTGGTCGGTGCGCCGCACCCTGACTGGGGTGAGGCCGTGGTGGCCGTGGTGTCTCAGCGTCCGGGTCACCCGGCGCCGACCACGGCGGAACTGGGTGCCTTCGCCGCGGCCCAGCTCAGCCGGATGGAGTTGCCCAAGCACGTCATGACGATGGAGGAATTGCCCAAGACCGTGACCGGCAAGATCGACAAGCGGGCCATCAAGGATTGGGTCGATTCCCAGCGCGAGAAGCTTCCGTGGGCACACGCCGCCCGTCATGCTGAGGCGGCCGAATGACCGCTCGCCAGCCTTTTTCCGCGATCGTTGGGCTCGGTTTCAGCGAGTTCTCACGCGGCGACATCGGCACACCGCGCGACCTCGCGATCGACGCCGTGGTGTCTGCCGTGGAAGATTGCGGGCTCGGACTGGCCGACCTCGACGGATTGCTGATCTGCCGTAGCCCTTCGGCGCCCTCATCCGAACTGCCCTTGCGACTCCGGCTGGATCTGGGTCTGGGCGACCTCAGCCTGCTGGGCGATCTTCAGCTCGAGGGAGCGTCGGTCGTCGGCGCCATCCAGCAAGCCAGCCTCTATCTGCACCATGGTCTGGCGCGCACCGTCGCCTGTGTCTTCAGCGACGTGCCGCTGCGACCCGGCAGGGCGTCGGGGGCGGCTTCGTACAAAGGGGTCATGCAGCTTTCGGGTCTGGACGATTGGGAAGTGCAATACGGGTTGTTCGGCGCAGCAGGACCCTATGCGCTGGCGGCGCAACGCTATCTGGACTGGTTCGGGCTGCAGCGCAGCGCCTTGGGCGGATACGCAGTCGCCAGCCGACGGTGGGCGTCGCTCAATCCCCGTGCCATGCTGCGCGAGCCGCTGGACCTGGAGGGCTATATGCATGCGCGCTCCATCGTCGATCCCTTTTGCATGCTGGACTGCGCCTACCCTGTGAATGGTGCCATCGCGGTCATCCTCACAACGGTGGCGCGCGCACCCGACCTGCCGAAGCCACCGGTTTATGTGCATGCCTTCGCCCAAGGCCATGCCGGGCGGGGTAACTTTCGCGGCAACGAGCCCGAGATAGAGACGGGAGGCGCACTGGCCGCCGCCGCGCTGTGGCGCATGGCGGGCATAGGCCCATTCGACGTCCAGAGCGCGCAAATCTACGACGCCTTCTCCTATGTAGGTCTTCAGGCATTGGAAGATTACGGGCTGTGTCCGCGCGGGCAGGCACCGGACTTCGTGCACGACGGCCAAACGTCGCCCGGCGGCCAACTTCCCGTGAACACGGGAGGAGGCCATCTGTCGGGCTTCTACCTGCAGGGCATGACGCCGGTGTCGGAGGCCGTCATCCAGGCGCGCGGCGAGGGCGGTGCGAGGCAGGTGCCCCGCAATGAACTCATCTTGGTCACCGGCAGCGGCGGGCGGCTGGACTATCACGCGGCGCTGCTGGTCAGCCCTCGGGCGACGCTCTGAGAAACGCATGACGCCCCATTCCTCCTACACGCCCGAATTCTTGCGCTTTGTTGCAGCGAGGTCGCTGCGTTACGCATGCTGCAGTGTGTGCGGCCGGGTTTTGAGCTTCGCGCAACGACTGTGCAGCCAGCACCCACGTGCTGCCCTGGAGTGGCTGCCGGCTAGCGGAAAGGCGCGCCTGCATTCATTTGCGGTGTACCGCATTGCGTACGGCCCTGCACTGACTCCGCCATATGCCGTCGCGGTCGTGGAACTGGAGGAGGGCCCGCGGCTCACCAGCGCCCTGACCGGCCCGGACAGCCTGCACCCCCGCATCGGCAGCGCGTTGACCGCCCGTTTTGAACCCTCGGGGCGCCTGGTGTTTTCTGCAGGCTCAGACGCGGCGATGCTGAATCCTCCAAGCCATTCGGACTAACTTCATCTATTAGGAGACATAACCCATGGACCGACGTCAATTTACCGCCGCGCTGACTGGTTTGGCGCTCGCGCCTGTCATGGTGCATGCGCAGGACTACCCGACGAAGCCGATCCGCTTTATCGTGCCGTTTCCTCCCGGCGCCGGCAGCGATGCCATTTCCCGTCAGACGGGCGAGCGTATGTCCAAGGGCCTGGGACAACCCGTGGTGATCGAAAACCGCGCCGGGGCCGCCGGCAATATTGGCATGGAGTACGCGGCCCGGCAGGCGCCCGACGGTTACACGATCGCGCTGATATCCACCAGCACTGCAATCCTGAACCCGATCACCTATCGCAACCTGGGCTACAAGCCTGAAAAGGATTTCGCCCCCATCGGCGTCATTGCGCGACAGCCCTACATCTTGGCCGTGAACCCGAACGTGCCCGCAAGAACACTCCAGGAGTTGGTTGCCCTGGCCAAGGCAAACCCCGGCAAGTTGAGCTTCGCTTCGCCAGGCAACGGCCACGCCACCCACCTTGGGGGCGAGTTGATGAAGGAAATGGCAGGGATCGACATGATCCATGTGCCTTACCAGGGGTCGGGGCCGGCCACGACCGATCTCATTGGCGGTCAGACCACCATGATGTTCGTGCTGGCCAGCGACGGCACCCAGATCATCAAATCGGGCCGGCTGCGTGCAATTGCCACTGCCGCACCCACCCGCGCGGCACGGTTGCCTGAAGTGCCGACGTTCCAGGAGGCGGGGTTCCCCGACTTCGACCTCACCGCCTGGTTCGGCTTGGTGGGAGTGGCCGGCATGCCGCCAGCAACGGTGCAACGGTTGAACGTCGAACTCAACAAGGCGTTGGCCGACCCCACCATGCGCAAGTGGTTGATGGACGGGAATCAGGAGCCAGTGGGTGGGTCCCCCGAGGACTTCAGCGCCTTGATGGCGAAGGAGCGACGCCGGTGGGCACCTGTCATCGAAAAGGCAGGCATGGCGGGAACACTTTAGTCCACACTTTGATGCCAGTCAGCTTGCACCATCGCCTGGACAATGGGCCCTCTGCACGTTCTTCCATCCCATCCGCGCCGAGCGCATCCAGCAAAGTGTCAGCGCTCGCCATTGCCCGCAAAGCTGGCATTGATGATCCGACACATACTGACCAAGAATGAGCACGATGCAGGACGCGGCGCACGCGCCTGCAGTGGATTCGCTCAGCGCACCGGATGCCAGGTGCGTGCGGAAGTAGTTCGTTGATGCGGCTGTTCAGCTCCTTCGGGAGCCGGGCCCGTGCCCATTGAGATGCTATGGATGCCTCCCAACCCAGTCCGCTTTTGTAAGCGCAGCGGAACGGGATAACGTGTTCTGCCGGGAGCAGAAGGCGTTCGGATGGGCAGACCTGTGAAGGGTACGGCATCAAGTTGTTCGAGCGTGATAGACCACGATCTTCACAAACACTGCGGAGAATTCATCATGAGTCGTACAGGAGCGCACGCCGGTCAAGTGATCGGGACCTTGAACGGCCAGCAGGTGGCCGGACTTGATATTGCAAAACGAGTGTTCCAGCTGCACACCGTGGACATGGCAACGGGTGAGATCGTCAACCTGCAAATCAAGCGCGCCAAGGTCAAGGAATACTTCGGGAATCGCCGGCCATTCCTAGTCGGCATCGAAGCCTGTGGCAGCGCCCACTACTGGGCCCAGTGCCGGCTCCGCTCGTTTGAACACACAGCGGTCTGAGACAAGTG
>NZ_LMTS01000272.1 GCF_001541225.1 Variovorax sp. WDL1
GCGGTGGTACCGGTCGGCACGTTGCCCAGCCCATAGATGCGCAGGGAACCCGATTCGGTTGCAATCCATGCCCGGTGCACGTTGCCGAACAGGGTCGTCTTCACGGCCGTCGGGCGGTCGTCCAGCGACACGGTCGAGATCACCGTCGGCGTCTGCTGCGGCCTGTGCGCGAAGGTGTACGGCCACTGGCTGTCGGCCTGCCCCAGGTTCGTGAACTCCGTCGGGCCCGTACCGAAGTACACGCCATTGACGTAGCTGAACAAGGGCTTCAGGTCGATGAATGCAGCCTTCTTCTCCGACTTGGAAATGACGACCGCCACACCCGCCTTGGCGTACCGGTTGGCATTGGTGCCCGAGCCCGAGAACGTCGCGCGCTTGGCCGGGTCGGTCAGGGGCGAGTAAGTCTGGCCCATGAACTCGCCACCCTTCTCCGGCAGCGCCGTGTGGAACTGGTCGAAGCCGGTGGTGACCGCGATTTCCGTCGGCGCATTCATGCCGGGCAGGTCGATGTAGCCCAGCACCTTCATGAAGGCGATGTTGCCCATGTTCGGCAGACCCGGGTACAC
>NZ_LMTS01000098.1:0-1385 GCF_001541225.1 Variovorax sp. WDL1
AGAAAGTGACTCGCCCGCCGGGGCGAAATCCCGGCCCCGGGCTCACACCAACCGCAACGTTCGAATCGAGCGACCAAGTACCCGACTCCAACTCAGGCCCTTCAACGGCCCCCGCCCCATGAGCGAAGCCCAGAAGCAGGTACGCCACGCGCAGCAGATCGACGAACTATGCGCCGCCTTCGTGCGCGCCTACAGCGGCGAGCCCGACCTGCATTTCCGCGGCCAGCGCCTGCACCGTGGCCGCCAGCCCCTGCCCTGGTACGCGCCGCACCTGCATCCCTCGCCCGAAAGCGACGACTTCGCCTCCTTCCGCGGCACGGCGGACGGGCTCGCGCTGCGGCTCAGCGCATCGGACGCCGACCTGCACGAACGCCTGCGCCCCGATGAGCCGGTCGAGCGCATGCTGTTCGAGATGCTGGAGCAGTTCCGCGTGGAGTCGCTCGCGCCCGAAGCCATGCCGGGCATGCGGCGCAACCTGCGGCATCGCCATGAACAGTGGTCCCTGTCCTTCCACCACTCCGGCTTGACCGATACCGCGCGCGGCCTGCTTCTCTACGCGGTCGCGCAGATCTGCCGAGCACGCGTCAGCGGCCAGCAGGTGGTGGAGGAGACCGAGGACATGCTGGAAGCCACCCGCTTCGCACTCTCGCCGCTGATCGGCCACGCGCTCGCAGGCCTGCGCCGGGAGCGCGCCGACCAGGCCGCCTACGCGGTGCATGCCCGTGCCATCGCACACACGGTGGCGGCGATGCTGCATGCCGCAGGCGAGGACCAGGACGGCGAGGAAGACCGCGATGCCGAGCCCGACGACAAACGCAGTGTGTTCAGCCTCGTCGCCGACATGGACCGCGAGATCGTCGAAGCCTTCACCACCGCCGACGCCGGCCGCAGCGCGCTGCTGGAGGGCGAAGGCGATGCCTACCGCGTCTTCACCACCGACTACGACCGCGAGCACGCGGCGGCCTCGCTGGTGCGCCGGGAACTGCTCGTCGAGCTGCGCGAGACGCTGGACCGGCGCATCGCCGCGCAAGGCATCAACATCGCCCGCCTCGCACGGGAACTGCGCGCCCTGCTGGCCGAGCCCCAGCGCCAAGGCTGGGACGGCGCGCAAGAGGAAGGCCGCATCGACGGCCGCCGCCTGGCGCAGCTGGTCGCATCGCCGACGGAGCGGCGGCTGTTCCGCACCGAGCGCCTGGAGCCGGTGGCGGACTGCGTCGTCGGTTTCCTGATCGACTGCTCCGGCTCGATGAAGGCGCATGCCGAAGCCGTGGCGATGCTGGTCGACGTGATGGCGCGCGCGCTGGAACAGGCCGGCGTCGCCAGCGAGATCCTCGGCTTCACCACCGGCGCCTGGAACGGCGGACGCGCCCGCCGCGACTGGCTGC
>NZ_LMTS01000098.1:1446-28753 GCF_001541225.1 Variovorax sp. WDL1
GCTGCCACCTGGTCTTCAAGGACGCCGGGACGCCGTGGCGCCGCGCACGCCCGGCGATCGCCGCCCTCCTCAAGCCCGACCTGTTCCGCGAGGGCTGCGATGGCGAGGCGGTGGACTGGGCCTGCGAGCGCCTCGGCGCGCGCGCCGAGGAACGCAAACTGCTGCTCGTGATGTCCGACGGCTCGCCAATGGACAGCGCCACGAACCTCGCCAACGACGCCCACTACCTCGACCACCACCTGCAGGACGTGGTGGCACGGCACGAGCAGGCCGGCCGCATCGGCATTGCGGGCGTGGGCGTGGGGCTGGACCTGAGTCCGTACTACAGCCGCAGCCATGTGCTGGACCTCGCTGCCGCGGGCGGCGCGGCAATGTTCCTCGAGCTGATCGGCCTGCTGGCCGGGTTCCATCGACGCTGAGCGCGACCGCCCCGGCGCGTGATCTTTCGCACGAAAGAGCTCGTCGTCTGACAAACCCGCATTACATCTGCTTACCTAAGTAGTAACCTGTGAACAATTCACATGTAACACGCGGAGCGGGCGGGCGCGAGGGGAACAACGAATGCAGGTGCAGGGGCTGGAGCGAAAACTGGAGATCGACACGAGCCTGACGGCGGATGCCGGCGACGCGCGCATGGTCGCGCAGATGCGGCTGGTGCTCTCCGTCTCGGCCTTGCTCGCGGTGTTCGTCGATCCGGCCAGCCTGCGAGGCGTGGACGGCTCGACCTGGCTGCTCTTCTGCGGCTACATCCTGCACAGCGTGGTGGTGTGCGTCTATGCGGAACTGGAGGCGCCGCTCTCGCAAAGCCGCGTGATCCATTGGCTCGATGTCTGCTGGTACGCGCTGATCGTGCTGCTGACGGATGGCGTCCACAGCGCCTTCTTCCTGTTCTTCTTCTTCGCCATCCTCACCTCCTCCTTCCGCTGGGGTTTCGAGGAAGGCGCCCGGGTGACGCTGGCCTCGGTCGCCCTCTTCGCGATCTGCGCCATGGATTCGGCCACCGAGCAGGATCTTCCGCGCCTGCTGCTGCGCTCCACCTTCATCCTCGCGCTCGGCTACATGATCATCTACTGGGGCCGCTCCAAGGTGGAACTGAAGCGGCGGCTGGCGCTGCTGCGCGCCGTGAGCCGGCTGTCGAACCCGCGCTTCGGCGTCGACCACACCGTCACCGGCATCCTCGAGAAGATCCAGCGCTTCTTCCTGGAGAGCAGCAGCTGCCTGCTGGTCGTGCGCGACAAGGAGTCCGGCGCCTGCTCGTTGCGCACCATCCGGGAGGGCGACGTCCACCGTTCGCCACAGGCCGAGCGGATCGCCCCCGAGCTGGCCGCGCTGCTGATGGCGCTCGCGCCCCGTCGTGCGGTGATCTACCGCCGCGTGCCCTGGCTGCGCCTGCCCGGCCTCGCCGCCGCAGCCACCTACGACAGCGAGAAGGGGCGATGGATGAAGGAAACCCATCCCGCATGCGACGGCGTGGCCGAGCTGCTGGAGACCAATGCCTTCATCAGCGTTCCGGTCACCCTGCGCAAGAGCGAAGGCCGCCTGTACGTCCTGTCCCGGTTCGGCGTGTTCCACCGGCCCGATGCGCTGTTCCTGGGGCACGTGGTGGCCCAGGCTTTCCCGGTGGTCGAGAACATCGAGCTGCTCGACCGCATGGCCTCCGACGCGGCATCGCAGGAGCGGCAGAAGATCGCGCTGGACCTGCACGACACCGCCGTCCAGCCCTACATCGGCCTGAAGATGGGCCTCAGCGCGCTGCGTAACAAGGCCACTGCCGACAACCCGCTGGTCGAGGACCTCGACAAGCTGCAGGACATGGCCGCCCGCGTCATCGGCGACCTGCGCCGTTACGCGGGCGCGGTGCGCAACGGGCCCGACCGGTCGGAGCAGGCGGTGCCGATGCTGCTGCGGCAACAGGTGGCGCAGGTGCGCGACTTCTACGGCATCGACATCGCGGTCCGTGTCGAGGGCGATCTCAACGTGAACGACCGCATGGCCGCGGAGATCCTGCAGATCGTCCGGGAGGGCCTGAACAACATCTGCAAACACACCCTGGCGCATTGCGGCGCCGTCAAGCTGGCCTGCGCGGACGGCGTGATCAAGGTGGAGATCGAGAACGAGGCCGATGGCACGCAGTCCATCGAATTCCTGCCGCGCTCGATCTCGGAGCGCGCCAGCGCGCTCGGCGGCAATGCCAGCGTCCGGCGCGGCACCGGCGGGGGCACCTCGGTGCACGTCGAAATACCCATGTAGGAGGCGGAAAGAAGATGCAACCAGCGACAAAACCGATCGGGGTCATGGTGGTGGACGACCACCAGACGATGCTGTGGGGCCTGTCCAGGCTGATCGACGGCGAGAAGCCGCGCATGCAGGTGGTCGGCACGGCCAGGAATTGCGAGGAGGCGCTGGAGCAGGTCGGCCAGCTCACGCCCGACGTCATCCTCCTGGACCTCGACCTCGACGGCAAGAACGCGCTGGACATCCTCCCCGGGCTTCTGTCGAACCCCGCGTCGCGCGCCCTCGTCCTGACCGGCGAACGCGAGCAGAAGATGCTGGACAGGGCCGTCCTGCAAGGCGCCCGCGGCGTCCTGCGCAAGGACGCCTCGGCCGAGCAGGTGCTGCGGGCGATCGAGCGGGTCCACCGCGGCGAGCTCTGCATGGACGCCGAGACGATGAGCCGGGTCTTCTCCGACTTCATGGCCTCGCGGCAAAGCCCCCAAGCCGACCCCGAGGCCGAGAAGCAGGCCAGTCTGACCGCCAAGGAGCACAAGATCATCGCCGCCGTGGTCCAGGGCGGCGGCGCCTGCAACAAGACACTGGCGAAGCAGCTCTTCATCACCGAGCACACGCTGCGCAACCACCTGACGTCGATCTACCAGAAGCTCGATGTGGCGAATCGGCTGGAGCTGTATGTCTATGCGATGAAGCACCAGCTGGGCAGGCCCCTGTCCTGAGGACCGGCGGGCCTGGTACGCCGCCCAGGAGTCTCGGAACATGACGAAGGCGTTGGATTCATGTCAGATTGCCCTGCGGATCTGACGGCCTGCTGGCGCTGCCGACCTCTATCGTTCCCCGCACGGCGACATCCTGTCGTCGCATGAGAAAGGAGCGATATGTTGAGCAAGAGCAAGCCGCGACGAATGGCAACGGCGAGAGCATCCATTGCCGCTTTCGGCGGGCAGTTGACGCGTGCACCGGCGAAGCGCGGGCTGACAGCGGAGGATGCGGACCATGCGCGCGAGTTCGAGGCGTATCTCGAAACGACCATGCGCAGACAGATCAACTATCTCGCCTGGGTGTCGCTGACCTCCGGACGTCTGCAGCAGGAGATCGCCGCAATGGCCAGCATCTTTCCAGATTCCAGCAGGCTCACGGACTTTGCGTGCGAAGCATGTGGCAAGCCGCTCGTTCATCATCTCAGGCACGGCGAAGAGGGCGACAACTTCTTCGGCTGCTCGGGCTGTCTCGACGGTTGCATGAGCCTGTACGACAACCTGGACGGCAGGCCGGTCCGGATGGCTTGAAGCAAACGGGGATACGGCGCGGGCTGGTCTTTGCGCTATTGCGATGGTGTTGGCCCGGCGTCATGAAATCTCTCCAAATGTCGCAAATCCCGTCTTCTAACGTCAGACTTATCTAGGACTGGCCGCCTTGCGCGTGCCTCGGACCGCGGAGCGGAGCGACCCGCTTCTTCCAGACAGAGGGGGCGTCTCGAATCAAAAATCTTGCCTAGGGAGAAGGCGCAGGCCCCGCCATGCGCCGATCAAGAGAATGGAAATCCGTTGTCCCCATTGCGGTCATGCCGAGCCCGATGCCTTCGAACTGATCGAGGTCAACGCGTTGCACGATGACTTTGTCTGCGCCCATTGCAAGCAAGCGTTTGGGGCCTGCATCAGGAACTGCATACGCTGCGATTTCGAGCAGGCGCTGACGTGGCGCGTGGATTCGGTGCCAGACCGCGTTGCCGAACTGCCCTGCGGGCAATGCGGCCACATCGAATCGCAACCTGATGCACTCGATAACGTCTGAGCCCGTCCTCATCGGCTCTGTCGATGGCGGGAAACTCGAATTCGAAGTGGTCCGCCTGCAGCGCACGGAAGGCCTCGGCATCGTACGCAGACTGTGGAGGTCACGGCAATCGTCAAGGAGGTCGCCAGGATGCTGGGCTGCAATGGGGCCGTGTTCTCGTCGTTCATCCAGCGCGACGAAGGCTTCGAGAGCTACCGGTACAACGTCGCCTGCGCCGCGAGCTTGTGCAATCTCTATGTGGAGCAGCGCTGGTTCGCGATCGACCCTTTCCTCATCTATGCGCAACAGCACACCGAGCCGACGGTCGGTGACGAGATTCCGCTTCGAACGCAGGGGCAGCGGCTCTTCCGGCTGCGCGCGCGAGAGGCAGGCTTCAACAGCATTGCCGTCGTTCCATGCCACACCGCAGCTGGGCGTTCGCGGATGGGGGTGCTCTACCTGACCATTGAAGACCTCGACTACTTCACCATCGAGACGATCGCGCTGGCGAAGATGTGTCTTCGATCGATTGCCGCGGAACTGCTGGAATGGTGGTCGCGGAAGATCCGCGGCGAACTCCTGCGCAACCTGAGCATCCGGGACGACGAACTCCGTCTGCTTCGGCTCGCGCACCAGGGCTTTGGATCCATTGGTGCACGTGCTCTTGTGGGCCCTGGTCCTGCCATGGGCGATGCGCATGGCTGCGCAGCTGCCCCTGGGCCAACTGGCCTGCTTTGCATTGTCGTTCTGGGTTGTCGCCTCGCTGAACCTGACCGTCGCGCATGAACTGCTGCATCGGCCGGTGCGCTGGCAGCGCATCGCGGCGAGACTTCTTGCGGGAAGCATCGGCTACTTCCAGATGCTGGAAGAGCACCGGTCGCATCACCTCCAAGCAGGGGGCCGCGACAACGGCGACAGTCCGGAGGTCCAGGAATCGGTCTTCGCCTATGCCATGAGGAGATACGTCAGGTCGTTCCAAGTGGCGCAGGAATGGGAACACCTGGACCAGCTCCGGTGCGGACGGGCGCGTTGGAACAACAGGATCGCCTGGACTGCACTGATCACGATGGCGGTCATGGCGTGTTTCGGCCTTGTCGCCGGGTGGCGCGGCGTCGTGTTCCATGGCCTCGTGATTCTGGGCACGGCATTCACCATGCAGGCAATCACCTATATCCAGCATTAGGGCCTGACGGACCGCCTCTCACCGGCCCTGAGAACCGTGGGCTACTCATGGGAAGACAGATGCGTCATGCAAGCATGGGTGACGCTGAATCATGCGTACCACGGACATCATCACGTCCGCCCCTCGCTTCCCTACTTCCGGCTCGGCGGATTCGCGAACAGCCCGCGCCTCCCCGCCTCCTATCCCGTGATGTTGCTGACGGCGATGATTCCACCGTTGTTCAAGCGGACGATGCGCCGCCGCCTCGACGCATGGGTCGCGGCAGAAGGCCCCAGGCCGCCTCATGCCGAGCGGCCTTGCGCGAATCTGGACGAGTTCTTCAGAACCTGAGCAGTCGGCAGCGGTTCCAGGGGATGCAGACCGAAAGCTTGGGCACAATCATGTCCCGCTGTTGACGTGTCGATGTACTAGCGCACCGGTACCGCGTCGGTGCGCACATGCACGACAGCAGTGTCGTCCGCGTACGCCCGGCGCCAGCCTGGCAGCTCGTCGAGCACGGCGATGGCGGAAGTCCCGGGCGCGAGCAGGGACCATCCGAACCCATGCTCGTCCAGAAACCCGAGGAACTGCCTGCGCTCCTTGACCCGCATCGCGTCACTGAACTTCTCGACGAACGCGTCGCCATACATGTCCGCGCGACCGTCGATGAACACCGGGATGCCTTCGTAGATCAGGAAGCCGCCGAAGGAATACTCGTTCAGCACCTTGCCCCTGGCGCCGGCTGCCATGGCCGCATCGACCGCGGCCCTGGGCGTGATCATGGGCGCTGTCGCGGGCGGACGCAGGTGCATCGATGCCATGGCGAACAATGCCGCCGCGCAAGCGAGCACGGCGATCGTCATCGGCCGGGCCGGCGCGGCCAGCGACAGGAACCATCGGTCGAGCGATTGCGCATCGCGGTTCGGCGTTCCCGTGGCGTACCAATGCCGCGCGAACGGCGCCGCGATCAGGAACGGCGCAACGAGCCCCAGCACCGCGATGTTCCTCTGGTGCTTCAGCGCCAGGTGCACCAGGCCCAGCAGCAGGACCAGGCGCAGCAACGGCAAGCGCACCCGGCCGCTGAGCGCGAGGGCCATCACCAGGAGCAGCCACAGCTCCATCGCGCTCGGCCGCTGGAAGTTCGGCGACAGCCACTCCCCGATCCGGGCCAGCGAAAACTTCATGCCCACGATGTAGATCGCGTGCCAGAACACCTCCGAACCACTGGGTGTCAACATCCCCGCGCCCAGGGACAGCAGGGCAAAAGCGCCCCACGGCCTTGCGGCGGCCAGGCGCCTGCCGCGCGGATGCGCAAGCACGGCGTCCAGCGCCATGCCGGCGCCGAGCAGCAGGCCCAGGAGAAAGCTGCCGTGCATGTTGGCCCACAGGACCATCAGGCCGAGCGTCCACCAGGGCGGCCCACGGCGCGCCTCCGCCGCATTCACCAGCGCCGATATCCATAGCGCCAGCAGGAGCCAGGCCATCACGTGGGGGCGCGCAAGAAGGTGCGTCGAGAGCATGCTCCCGGCCAGCACGGTGAACAGCAGCGCATGCACCGGCTCCATCCGAGCCAGCAGGAATCGCATCAGCACCGCCAGCACGAGGCCGAAGCAGCAGGCGGCCAACGCGGCAAGGCCCGCCCAGCCGCCGAGCTGGTAGGCGCCCACCATCACGAGTTCGGACAGCCACTCGAATGCCGTCCAGGGCGCGCCGGGCATCGAGTGCGAGAAGGCGTCGGCGGTCGGCACGGAACCGTGCTCCAGCATCCAGCGGCCGGCGGCGAGGTGCCAGAAAGTGTCCGGATCCTGCAGAACCAGGTTCGGCCGGCACGCGATCAAGACCACCGTGCAGACGCAGAGGATGAGCGGCCATGAAAGGCCCCAGGTTCGCACCGCGGGCGCTGCCGGGCGAGCGTCGATCACTGCTTTCATGTCGGGGAGCTGCCTCTTGTGGAAAGTTGATAGATCGTTATGCAGCAGCGCACTATCCATTGCCGCTCAGCATCGGCATGAGCGAGCGGATCACCTGGATCGCCGCCGGCCCCATGACCACCATGATGATCGAGGGAAACACGCACACCACCAGCGGGAACAGCATCTTGGTCGGCACCTTGGCCGCCTGCTCTTCGGCGCGCACCTGGCGCTTGTGGCGCAGGTCGTCCGAGAAGACGCGCAGCGATTCGCCGATGCTGGTGCCGAACTTGTCGGCCTGGGTCAGCATGGTGGCGAAGGTGGCAATCTCCTCGACGCCGGTGCGCATCGCCAGGTTTCGCAACGCCTTCTCGCGCGCGCTGCCGGCCCGCATCTCGAGGTTGGTCCAGTGCAGCTCCTGTGCCAGCGCCTCGCTCTTCATGCGGATCTCTTCCGTCACCTTCGTGAGCGCCGCGTCGAGGCCGAGGCCGGCTTCGACGCAGACCAGCATCAGGTCGGCGGCGTCCGGAAAGTTCTCGAAGATCTCGCGCTGGCGGCTATTCGCAAGCAGATTGAGGATGGCGTTGGGCAAATAGCAGGCGATCAGTGCCGACGCCATGAGCCAGAACGCGAGCGTCAATCCCTCGGCCGGCTTCGCCAGCCTCAGCAACACGAAAGTCACGAAGGCGAACAGGAAGGGCAGCAAGGTCTTGAGGCCGAAATAGATCAGCGTCGCATCCGGGTGCCGGATGCCGGCGTTGAGGAACTTGAGCCGCATCGGCGACACGTCCTCCTCGCCGGTCGGCGAAGACAGCTGTGCGAACGGACCGACGACCTTGACGATGGTCTCCGCCCAGGCCGACTTGACGGGCGTCGGCGCCAGCGCCTGCAGGCGTTGCTGGGCCCGGGTGGGTGCCCACCACAGGTACACCCCCGTCAGCCCGAGGGTGACGGCCAGGAAGACCAGCGCGGAAAGGATCAGCATCGAGATGCTCCTAGACGTGGATGCGCACGATGCGCCGCAGGATGAGAATGCCGATCGCCATCAGCACCAGCATGTACTTGATGATTGCGATGCCGATCGGATCGGTCCACAGCAGCGACATGAACTCGGGGTTGACGAGATTCATGCCGCCGGCGAGGGCGAAGGGCATCACCGCCAGCACCCAGGCCGACAACCGCCCCTCGGATGAAAGCACCCGGACCTTGGCGATCAGCTTGAGCCGCTCGCGGATCAGGCGGCTCAGGTTGGCCAGCACCTCGGTCAGGTTGCCGCCCGAGTCGCGCTGGATCAACACCGCGACGACGAAGTACCGCAGGTCGGTGATGGGGATGCGCTCGCTCAGGTTCGTCAGCGCCTGCTGCAGCGACACGCCGAAGTTGACCTCGTCATGCACGACCCGGAACTCCGATGCGATCGGCTCCGACATTTCCTCGCCGATCATCTGCATCCCCGAAGAGAACGCATGCCCTGCGCGCAGTGCGCGCGTCACGAGGTCGAGCGCTTCGGGCAGCTGCGCCTCGATGCGCTTCAGGCGCTTGGCGCGCCGATGGAGCAGGAACATCAGCGGCGCGAGCGCGAATGCCGCGCCAACCATGAGCCCGAAGAACCCGGATTGATGCGCGAGCCCCGCGACGGCCATGAAGCCCATCACGCCCAGCGCCACGCACCCGAGCAGGAGCTTGGACACCGTCCAGTCGAGGCCGGACTGCAGGATCAGCCGGTCCAGCGCCTGCGCGCGCGGCACGCGCAGCAGCCAGCGCTGCAGCGCCGGGACCTCGCTGAGCATGCGTTCCTTCAGGAGCACGGCCTGTGGCGTGGCGTCGCCCGAGCCGGAAAGGGCCCGCAGCCGCCCTTCGAGCTTGCGCGCTTCGGGACCCTTGTACGTCTTCCACATGAGGTAGAGGCCTTCGAGGAGCAGCAGCACCGCGACGAAGACCAGCACCACGATCCCGAAAAGCGAATTGCCCGTGAAGTTCAGCATGGCACGGCTCCCTTACTGGTAGTGCTTCGCCGGATCGAACATCGCGTCCGGCAGCGACACGCCGAATGCGCGCAGCCGCTCGGCGAACTTGGGCCGCACGCCGCTCGCGTGGAAGTAGCCCTCCACCTGCCCTTCCGTTCCGACCCCGGTCTGCCGGAAGGCGAAGATCTCCTGCATGGTGATGACGTCGCCCTCCATGCCCGTGAGCTCCTGGATGCTCGTGATCTTGCGCTTGCCGTCGGTCATCCGCAGCGCCTGGATGACCACGGTGATCGCCGAGGCGATCTGCTGCCGGGCAGCGCGGTGCGGCAGGTTGAGGTTGGCCATGCCGATCATGTTCTCGAGCCGCGAAAGCGCATCCCGCGGCGTATTGGCATGGATGGTGGTCAGCGAGCCTTCGTGGCCCGTGTTCATCGCCTGCAGCATGTCCACCGCCTCGGCCCCGCGCACTTCGCCGATCACGATCCGGTCGGGCCGCATGCGCAACGCATTGCGCACCAGCGCGCGCTGCGTGATCTCGCCGCGGCCTTCGATGTTGGCCGGACGCGTCTCCAGGCGCACCACGTGCGGCTGCTGCATCTGCAGCTCGGCCGCATCCTCGATGGTGACGACACGCTCCGAATCGGGGATGTAGCCCGAGAGGATGTTGAGCAGCGTCGTCTTGCCCGCGCCGGTGCCGCCCGAGATGATCATGTTGACCTTGGCCTTGGCGAGCCCTTCGAGCATGGCGGCCATCGCCGGCGTCAGGCTCTTCAGGTCCTCCACCAGGTTGCTCATCTTCAGCGGAATGTGGGCAAAGCGGCGGACCGACATCATCGGGCCGTCCAGCGCCACCGGGGGTATGACTGCGTTCACTCGCGAGCCGTCGGGCAGGCGCGCATCGACCATGGGGCTCGACTCGTCGATGCGCCGGCCCACCAGCGAGACGATCTTGTCGATGATGCGCAGCAGGTGCTTCTCGTCCGTGAAGCTGACCGAGGTCAGTTCCAGGCGGCCGCGGCGCTCAACGTAGATCTGGTCGTAGCGGTTCACGAGAATGTCGGACACCGTGGGGTCCGCCATCAGCAGCTCGATCGGGCCGAAGCCCAGCATCTCGTGCTGGATGTCGCGGATCAGCGTGCGGCGCTCGAGGTCGTTGACCGCCGCCTGCTCCTCCTGCACCAGCCGCCCGACCATGGTTGCGATCTCGTGGCGCAGCGCCTCCGGCGCCAGCGTGTCGAGCGAAGCAAGGTCGAACTTCTCGAGCAGCTTGAGATGCAGCCGCCCCTTGAGCGCCTTGTAGGCCTCGGAGCTGCCGCCGCCGTGGGAATCCGCGGCCGCGTGCGGGGTGGCATTCGCAGCGGCGTCATTGGCCACCACGTTGAGTTTTTCGCGCAGGGACATGGGGGTTCCTTTCGAGGATCAGGTCAGGCGCGGCGGAAGAGCCGGTCGAACAGGCTGGGGCTGACTTCCTCCCGCGGCGCCAGCGCATAGACCATCTCGGCCAGGCTGCGTACCACCGGATTCGAGCGCGACAGTTGAGCCAGCGGAATGCCGCGATTGATGGCGGCGTCGACTTCCTTCGCCGAATCGGGAATCAGGCGCTGGGCCGTGGCGCCCAGCGACCGGCGCACCTCGGGCGCGCCGATCTCGCCGGCCTTCTCGAAGCGGTTGACGAGCAGTTCGACCTTGTCCTGCGCGTAGCCGAGCGACTTGAACACGCCAAGCAGCTTGGCGGCATTGCGCAGGCCCGGCAGGCCGGCCTGCAGCACGGGGAAGATGCGGTGCGCGCGGTCGAGCGCGCGGATCGACAGCGTGTCCAGCGAACGCGACATGTCGAGCAGCACGAAGTCGTACTGCAGCACCGCGAGATTCAGGATGGCGTCGATGTGCTCGGGCTTCACCTCCATGGCCATCGAGGGGTCCTCGGGGGCCGCGAGCAGGCTGAAGCTCGGCGTGACCTTGACGGTGCTGGCCGCGAGGAAGGAGGCATCGAGCCGGCTGAACTCGCGCGCCACGTCGGCGATGGTCGACTTCGGCTTGTCATCGCTCACGAACGACAGCGCGTCGCCGAACTGCAGGTTCAGGTCGACCAGCAGCACCGAGTTGTGCTCCGCGAGCTGCCAGGCCAGGTTGGTCGCGAGGAAGGTGGCGCCGCTGCCGCCCTTGCACGGCATGAAGGCCAGCACCTTGCCGGCGGCGTGGCCGTGCTTGCTCGCGAGCTTGGCGGCAACGCGCTGGACCACGGCTTCGAGGGCGGCTGCGCTGGCCGGCGAGGGCAGCACTTCGCGCACCCCGGCGCGCATCGAGTTGAGCAGGAACTCGGGCGTGTGGGTCGCGCACAGCAGCACGACCGCGGTGCCCGGGTGGTGCGTGGTCACGTGCTCGACCATGGAGAGCTCGTTGGCATCGCAGCACATGCCGTCGACCAGCAGCAGGTGCGGCTGCTCCTGTTCCACCAGCTGGCGCATCCTGCTCTTGCCTCCCTCGACGAGGACGACGGTGTGCGAGCGGGCCTCCAGCACCTTGCCCATCTCGTGCAGATGATTCTTGTTGGGCGAAATGACGGCGATTTTCATGGGAGTCCTTCAGGAGCAGATGGCGGCACTGTTCGGGTCCTGGCGCATGACCTCGCGCGGCAGGAAGGTGGAGAAGCTGGGCATGGGGATGGGCGCTCGCGCGGCCACGCCCGCGATGGGCGAGATCCACTGGTAGTCGAGGCTGGTGATGCTCACCGTGACGCCCTCGCAGGTCGCCGCCGAGCAGCCGGACGGGCTCCAGGTCACGCCGACGGCACTGATCTGCGGCAGCAGGGCCCGCATGCGTGCCAGCACCTGTGCCTGCTGCGAGGTGTCGTCGCACACTGCTGCATAGCGGGCGCCCGCGCGGGTGGCTTCCTGGGCGGCGCTCCAGGTGAACAGCATGCGCGCGAAGTCCAGGATGCCCAGGAGAAAGGTGAAGAAGAGGAGCAGCGCGAGCGCGAACTCGACCGTCGTGGCACCGGCTTGACGACGGCTTGCCGGCGTACCTTCGCCTTTCGCTGCGGTATTCGACTCGGGAGCGGCCCTGCGTCTCATGTCTGTGCCCTCATGGTCGCGGTGATGTCGCTGAAGACGATGTTTCCATTGGCATCGGCGAAGCTCAGGCCGAAGACGCTGGCGAACAGCGGACGGAAGCTGTAGTTGCTCACCCGCACGGTGATGGTGTTCACGACCGGGTTGCTGCCCGTCGTCTGCCAGGTGCAGCAGCTCCCCGCCGGTACGTTCGCGAGGCTGAGGCCGCGCGCCAGCGGCGTCCCGGTGCCGGCCAGGTTGCCGTACACCATCAGGTTGCGCGCCTCCGTGATGTGCGTGCCGGGCGTCTGGAACGACAGGTAGCGCACCGCGTCGCGGGTCGCCTTGGTGACGGCGTTGTACTCGAACATCGCACGGCCGAACTCGGTCGTGATGAAGGTCAGCAGGAGCAGGAAGGGAATGATCAGCGCCAGCTCCACCAGGGCCACGCCGCGTTGCCGGATCCTCATGGATTTCATGGGGTTCACCGCACCAGTACCGGAACGAGCGGCCCGGCCGAGCCGCCAGGCAGTCCGCTGGTGGTACAGGGACTGCCGGCAGCGCCGGCATTGCCCCTGAACTCCAGCTGGACGTTGGACATCGGGACGGTGAGCGGCTGCAGCATCAGCATGCATGCGTAGTCGATCACCTGGGCGGCGCCGTTGATCACCGGCACGGTGACGATGCGGCGGTTGGCCCCGTACTGCATGTGGCCGCCGGTCGTGTTGCCGGGCGCCGCCAGGTCCTGGAAGCTGTTCAGCGACAGGCCCGTGATCGACTCGCAGCTGTTCGCGCCCCTGACCCTGGTGCCGGTATCGGCGCAGGAGGCGAATGCCGCGCGCTTGGTCACGAAGTTCTGCGCGCTGGCGGGTGCGCCGGCGCCGGGCGTGCCGTTGTACGCGTTGAAGCCGGCCGGCCAGTTGGCCGCGGTGTAGGCATAGCCCGTGAAGTCGGGATGATTGATCGCCGGGCTGCCGGTGTTCTTGTAGATGCCGAAGCGCGCATTCCAGACATCCGCCACCGAGGTCTGCACGCCGGGTGTACCGAGAGTGTCGCCCACGCGCGTCCCGCAATGGCCGTTCAGCTCGGCCTCGGTTTCGGAAGCGCTGTTGGTGCCGTCCAGGTTGGCCCAGCCGATCTCGCCGCCCGCCGAGGCGTTCTGCGCGTTGATCAGGGTCACCCATTCGCCGACGGTGAAGCCGTAGTCGGGCGCGGTGCCGCCGGCCTTGGGCTTCATTGCGACCGGGATGGGGCAGGTCGTCTGGGCGCTGGCGCGGGTCGCCACGGCCATCGCCGCGACCGGGCGCGTCGCGGGGTTGGCAGCCGTATCGCCGGTGAAGCCGCCCATGGCCTGCAAGAGCCGCGTGACCACGTTCGACTGCGTGTGCTGACATTGCGCGTAGCGCGCTGCCGCAGGCGTGGTCGTCACGGCGTAGGCCGAGTCCCTGAAGGTGATGTCGGCCGCCACGATCTGGCCCTGGCCGCTCCAGGTGGTCGACTGCATGTTGACGCGGTTCAGGTTGCCGGCCGTCATGCCGGCGTTGGTGGCGCGAGTGAGCGCCGTGCTTTGTCCGTCGAGCTCCTGCGCTGCAGACAGGGCGCAGCTGTCCATGGCAGTCTGCAGTTCGGTCTTGACGATGAAGAGGTGTCCGAAGTCCAGCGCGATGCCCATGAAGCCGAGCAGGAACAGCAGGACCAGCGCCGTCGTGACGATCACGGCGCCTTTCTGTCGACGGGGGCTTGTGGACTTGCGCATGGGTGGACTTCCGGGCCGTTCGTGGGACGCAGGTCAGACGCAGGTGCCGGTCAGGCAGGCTGCGAATCGCGTGATGAAGGTGGAGAAGCTGCTTCCGATCACCAGCGGCTGAAGCCCCAGCACCAGCCCCACGGAAATCAGGGCGAGGATCAGCGCGTACTCGATGACCAGTGCGCCTTCGTTATCGCGCAGCAAATTGGCGGACATGGGCTTCTCCTTCGGCAGGTCTGGCGTGGTCGGGCTCGATGGGCGGCACAGTGGGAACGCGGGCCCGCGCGCTACGACGCGTTTGCCCGCTTCCCCATGCTCTTTCAAACGCAGGCGTTGGTTGTCAGGCAGGCCGTGACGCGGTTGATGAAGGTACCGAAGGACCCGCCGCCGAGAGCCTGAAGGGCGATGACCAGGGCGATCGACACGACCGCGATGATGAGCGCGTACTCGACGACCTGGGCGCCGTCCTCTTCCTTGGCAAAGGAACGCAGGAAATTGTTGAGCTTGTTCATGGATGTACCTCGAATGAATGAATGATTGAATTAAGGAAAGTGAACTGGGGTGGAATGCCCACCAGGTTGAACATGGGTCGTCGTCGGTCGGGCTCCTTTCAGCGCGAATGGTTGAGAACAGTTGCGGGACTCTCGCGGACGCTACCGTCCGCCGCTTTGGCTGCCGATGGCGCCACCGATGTTGATGACGTTCACCGCGGGCGGCGGCTCCTTGAAGCTGTCGTGGTAGCGGATGACCGTGTCGTGCGCCGCGCGCCCATCCAGGCCCAGCGCGGTGTCCGGCTTCTTGCCTGCATCCGGGTTGATGGTCATCTTCCGCTTCGCATCGCGCACCGCGTCGCCGAAGCGCGCGTCGTAGTTCGGCGTCACGGTCTGACAACCGGCGGTCAGCACGGCAAACAGAATGGCCAGGGTTTGCATCTTCATGGTCTGCACTCCTTAATGCTGGAATTGCGGCGGCGGCGCATCGGCCGGCGGCGTCGCGCTCTCGAGCGCGCCGTTGAAATAGATCTCGGCGCGGCTCGGCACCACGTGGTTGTCCGTCGGCAGCCGCGGCGACTCGGGCAGCGGCTTCACGAGCCGCGGCGTGATCACGAACAGCAGTTCGCTCTGGTCGTTCTGGAACTCGGTGCTGCGCGCGAGCGCCCCGACCACCGGCACTTCCCCCAGGCCCGGGAAGCGCTTGACCGACTCGTTCACGTTGTTCTTGATGAGCCCGGCAATCACGAAGCTCTGTCCGTCGTTGAGCTGTACTGTCGTGTCGGCCCGGCGCACGATCATCGAGGGCAGGACCGACGTGACGCCGCCGACCGTGGTGAAGGGCGAGCCGGTCTGGGACAGGTCCGACACTTCGGACACCATCTTGAGATGGATCCGGTCCCCGCTCAGGACCGTCGGCGTGAACTTCACGCCGATGCCGAACTCCTTTTCCTCCAGGGTGATGGTCGATCCGCTCCCAATGCCGTTGTTGCTCTGCGCCACCGGAATGAAGATCTTGCCGCCCGAGAGAAAGCTCGCCTGCTGCCCGCTGATGGCCATCACATTCGGCTCGGCCAGCACGCGCACGATGCCGTCGTCCTTCTGGCCGTCGAGCGTCAGCCGGGCGCGCCCCACGCGCAGCGCGTCGATCAGCCCGCCGCCGCCGCTCAGGAATTCGGACAGCACGGTGTAGGTGCTCATCCCGCCGCTGTAGCTCTTCGCGTAGTTCAGGCTCGAGCCCAGCCTGTCGAGCAGCGTCTTGCTCACCTCGGCGATCTTGACTTCGAGCATCACCTGCTGCGCCGAGGTCGTGCGCAGCATGTTCACGACCTTCTTGCCATCGCCGTAGGAATTCGCAAGGGTCATGATCTCGGCGAGCCGGACCGGATCGCTCACCTCGCCGCTGAGCACCAGCGAGTTCGCCGCGCCGCGCACCTTGACACGGGATTCGCCGGGCATCAGCTCGTCGAGCTTGGCCTGCAGCGCGCCCGGGTCCACGGTGACGACGATGTCCTTGATGAAGCACACGCCCTCGGCGTTCTGCATGATCACGTTCATCGAGCCCGCGCGCTTGCCGCGGAAGAACAGGTCGGTGGGGCTCAGCAGCATCACTTCCATGTCGGCGATGCCGTCATTGCCCTGTGCCTGCGCTGCGACGGGCGCCGCAGGCGCGGTGCCCGGC
The DNA here is from genome assembly GCF_001541225.1 of Variovorax sp. WDL1. Classification (GTDB taxonomy): domain Bacteria; phylum Pseudomonadota; class Gammaproteobacteria; order Burkholderiales; family Burkholderiaceae_C; genus Variovorax. The sequence goes on from NZ_LMTS01000098.1 coordinate 17,460, forward strand.
GCCGGCGCACCGGGCGCGGGCCGCGGCGACGGCGGCTGGCCGCTCACCAGGATGCGGGTCACCCGCGACTTGAGCGGAATGACGGTCGACTTGCCGAGCGTGACCGTGACCGGCGAATCGACCTCCACACGCGCACAGCGCTTGTGGTCCGAGAACCTGGCCGAAGCCATCGCCGGCGCCGCGGCCGGTGCGGCCGGTGCGGCCATGGGCGGGGTCTGGGCCAGTGAACCCGCTGCCGTCATCGACAGCGCCAGGGTGCACAGGGCCGGAAGGATTGCGAGTGGGTGGCGTTGTGTAGGCACGGATGTATTCCTCGGGTCGATGCGTTCAGAAGCAGCTGATTGCGCGGTTGGCGTTCTGCACGACCTCGACGCAATGCGAGGGCGGTGCGGGCAAGGCCACGGGCCGCACGCGCGGGGCGGTGGGCTTCGTCTCGGCCACGACCTTCGTGACCGCGGGTGCCGGGATGTCCTTCGCGCCGAACAGCTGGGTCTTCGTGATGCCGGCGGTCGCGACGGTGGCGCTGTCGACCTGGTTGCGCAGCACCAGGGACAAGGTGCCGACGCTGCGGGCCAGGTCGAGCTTCTCGGAGTCCTCGAGGCTCAGTTCCAGCGTGACGGCACTCACCACCTTGGGCTTGGTGTCGTCGCGTCCCGCTTCCTGTGCGACCGCCAGGACGAGCACGCGCTCGAGGACCGTCTTGCTGATCTGCCGGCCTTCCTCGCCCTTGTCCTTGTCCTGCTGGGCGTTGACCATCACGTCCACGTAGTTGCCGGGCAGCGCGAAGCCTGCGACGCCGACCACATCGTTGACGCGCACCGTCATCGCCCGCTTGCCCGACGCGATGACGGCCGAGAGCCCGCCCTGCGTGCCCTTGGGGGCGAGCTTGCCTTCGAGCACCGCTTCGCCGCGCAGCACGCCCACCTTGACGACACGGTCCTGCAGGTCCTTGAGCTCCGCGAAGGTTCCGGGCGGCAGAGAACCGCTCGGCCAGTCGACGACCGAGAGCATCTGCTCATTGATGCGGCTGCCGAGTTCGATGTCGACGTTTGCGACCACCACCTTGTTGGACGCGATGCTCCCCTGGCGGGCCACCCACCCGGCCGCATAGACCGCTGCGGCCAGGCCGGTCAGCAGCGCCAGCAAAAGAAGACCCATTGCCTTGATATTTCTCATTTCATGCCCCAGTCATTGATGCCTGTGAAACGCTGCGACTCATGCAAATCCCAATTGCCGGCCAAGCACATAAGCCATGGTCCCGACGCTGATGCAGATGCCGTAAGGGAGTTTTCCGACCGATTGGCTCGCGTCGATCCGAGCCTCCGGCTTGATGCCCGCCATGCTGGAAGCCAGCATTCCGTACGCGGCACCTTTTGCGTTGCGGAGCAATCGACCCAACTTGCCCTTGAAAAGCGCAAATCCGATTGCCGCTATTCCGCCCACGAGGAATGCGAGCAGGACGGCCTGGAAGGTCTCGTCGACACCCAGGAATGCGCCCACCATCGCCATCAGCTTCACGTCGCCCGCCCCCATCGCGCCGAGCATGTAAAGCGGCAGCAGGATGAACAAGCCGAGAAGCAACCCCCCGAAGGCCATCAGGAGAGCCGATGAGGGCGACGCTGCGACAGCGGTCTTGTAGACCAGCGCAAAAGCCGCACCGCCGAAGGTCAGCCAATTGGGAATCCGGTAGGTGCGGTAATCGCTGATGGACGCGATCACGAGGAGCGCAAACAGCACCGCTGTCCGTGGATCGAGCAGCAGCATGGCAAGCAGCTCGATCAATGCGTGAAATTCCTGGGCGTTCATTTTTCAGGGCGATCGGTGTGGTGGTTGAATCCTTGATCCGGAGATCCGATTTGCTCTATGCGCCCTTGCCCCAGGCAAGCAGCAAAAGCATCGAGAAGACCAGTACCAGCGAGCCGATCAGCGCGAATTCCATGAACGAGACGCCAGCCTATTCCCTCCACAGGTCGGTCAAGGCGTAGGACACGTATCCGGAAATTGGCATGCAGTTCTCCAACTGGTTGGTCTGCCGGGAATTCGTCCCGACGACATTTCTTGCGTTGGAGTGACTGTAGAAAGTAAGACAAATGGCTACATGAGAGCTTTATCCTTACTTAGCCAGGACAGAGCGCCTCTATTCGCCGCGCAGCACCCGTGACAAACCTCCTACGAAAGTATTCTTTTCAGTCGCAAAGGGCGCTATGGAAGGGCGGCTTGACCTGGATGCCAGGCGTCGCGCCGTGCAGGAGACCGCCCGTCGGCCCCGCTGCATCAGGGACGCAGGGACCGCAAAGGAAGATCAGCGGATGCTGACGCCGGATTCGCGATAAGAAGAGGAAGCGCACGAGGACGAGTGCGACTCGGGTGGCACGCCTTCGCTTTCGGACAGTGTCGACAGCAGCGTCGTGGACTCGCGGACGCAGGCGCTCATCCGTTCGTTCAGCGGCTTCCAACCCCGGTACATCGGCACCACGACAAGCCAGCCGATGCCGATCACGCCGCCCAGTGCGCCGAGGTATTGCCAGTGCGTCATTTCCATTGCGTGATCCCTCCGGTTCGTTCTTCGGCCCGGCTGTCGCCGGACGAGGGCGCGAGTGTGCCGCTTTTGCGCTAATTCCGATTGGGACTTTGGTCGTAGGCCAACAGCTTTTGACTTACAAATCAGCCCATTTCGAGAAGCTTTGCACGGTCGTCGACCGTCGCGGTCAGGGCCAGCCCGGTTGACAAGCCCCGTCTTGGCACCTAGAGTTGTTCCAAATGTGCGAACGATGTCCCATTATTTGGAACATCAGACCCAGGAACCCCATTGGACTCCACGCTCGCCAAGGGCCTCGCCGCCCTCGAATGGATGGTGCGCCAGCAGCGCGACTGCCGCGTGACCGACCTGGCCCTGGCCTTCGGCACGGCGCGCAGCAATGCGCACCGCACGCTTCAGACGCTGGTGGAATGCGGCTGGGCGGTGCAGGACCCGGCGACCAGCGCCTACCGGCCGAGCCTGCGCCTGTTCGAGCTCGGCTCGCTGGTGGCCGAGGTGGCAGACATCGGCGCGCTGCTGCGTCCGCACCTCGCGGCGCTGGCGCAGGCCACGGGCGAGACCATCCACCTCGCGGCACTCGATGGCGCCGAGATCGTCTACCTCGACAAGTTCGACAGCCCGCTGCCGGTGGCGGCCTACTCGCGCGTCGGCGGCCGGGCTGCTGCCTATTGCGTGGCTTCGGGCAAGGCGCTGCTGGCCGCGGCGCAGCTGGACACGGCCGCGCTGCGCGCGCGCCTCGGCCAGCTGGCGGCGCACACGCCCAACAGCATCACCGACTTCGATGCGCTTCGCGCCGAGCTCGAACGCACCCGCACCCGCGGCTACGCCGAGAACCGCGAGGAATGGCGGCTCGGCGTCTGCGGGCTGGGCGCACCGGTCTTCAACGCGCGTGGAGAAGCGATCGCCGCACTGGGCATGAGCGTGCCCTCGATCCGCTTCGCGCGCACCCAGGCACGCGGGCTCGCCGAGCAGGTCATGGCCTGCGCGCGCGATGCCAGCACCACGCTGGGCTACCGGGCAAGCCCGGGCCCGATGACGACTACCCCCAAGAAAAGGAGACTGGAATGAATCGCTTCGCCCCCTGGCTGCGCACCGCCGTCCTCACGGCTGCCGCGCTCGCCGCGCCCTTCGCCTCGCAGGCACAAGGGAGTAGCGGCAGCAGCAACGGCAGCAACGGCGCCGACTACCCGAACAAGCCCATCAAGCTGATCGTCCCCTACCCGCCCGGCGGCGGCACCGACGTGATCGCGCGCATCGTGCAGGAGCGCTTCCAGGCCCAGCTCGGCCAGCCGGTGCTCATCGACAACCGTGGCGGCGCGGCGGGCTCGATCGGCACCGACATTGCGGCCAAGGCCACGCCGGACGGCTACACAGTGCTGTTCACGCTCTCCTCGCACACGATCAATCCCGCGATCTACACCAAGCTGCCCTTCGACACGATGAAGGACTTCGAGCCGGTTGCGATGGTGGCCTCGCTGCCGCAGATCCTGGTGGCCAACACCAGCTTCCCGGCCAACAACGTGGCCGAGCTGGTGAAGCTGGCCAAGGCCAAGCCGGGCTCGCTCTCCTTCGCGACGGTGGGCAACGGCTCGCCCGGCCACCTGGCCGGCGAGCTGTTCAAGCTGCGCACCGGCACCGAGATGACGCACGTGCCCTACCGCGGCGGCGGCCCGGCCGTGACCGACGTGATGGGCGGCCAGGTGCCGCTGCTGTGGGTGTCCATTCCCGCGGCGGCGCAGTTCGTGAAGGCCGGCAAGCTCAAGGCGCTCGCCGTCTCCACCGTCAAGCGCAGCGCCGCCTTCCCCGACGTGCCGACCATGCAGGAAGCGGGCATCGCCGACTTCGAGGTCGACTCCTGGTACGCCATGTTCGTGCCCACGAAGACGCCCAAGGCCGCGATCGAGAAGCTCAACCGCGTGGTCAACACGGTGGTGCGCGAGCCGGAGATCCGCGACAAGCTGCTGGCCCAGGGCAGCGAAGGCGTTGGCGGCACGCCGGAGCAGCTCGGCAAGGTGGTGTCGACCGAGATGGTTCGCTGGAGCAAGCTGGCCAAGGAAGCCAGCATCAAGGTGGATTGAAAACAAGCTCTCCCCCAGGTTGGCTCACTTCGTGTAGCCGCCCACCCCCTCCCGGGGGCAACACCAGCGGCCCGGCAAAGCCGGTTCCGCGGTGTTCCCCGAATGAAAAAGCATCTACCCCAATGACGCCCATGAAACACTCATCCCCCGAAGCCACCGGCCCCATTGCCGAACTCGTGGCCCGCGCGCGCGCGGCCCAGCGCATCTACGAAACCTGGTCGCAGGAACAGGTGGACATGGCAGTGGCCGCCGCAGGCTGGGCCATCATCGAGCCGAAGCGCAACCGCGAGCTGGCCGAGCTGGCGGTAGCCGACACGGGCATCGGCAACGTGGAAGACAAGGTCGGCAAGAACCATCGCAAGACCTTCGGCCTGCTGCGCGACCTGCGCGGTGCGCGCTCGGTGGGCGTGATCTCGGAAGACCCGGCGCGCGGCATCGTCGAGATCGCGCGGCCGGTGGGCGTGGTGTGTGCCGTCACGCCCTCGACCAATCCCGGCGCGACACCGGCCAACAAGATCATCAACGCGCTCAAGGGGCGCAACGCAGTGATCGTCGCGCCCTCCCCCAAGGGCTGGTCGACGGCCGCGCGGCTCATCGAATTCATCCATGCGCAGTTCGATCGCATCGGTGCGCCGCGCGACCTGGTGCAACTGCTGCCCTCCCCGGTCACCAAGCAGGCCACGAGCGAGCTGATGCGCCTGTGCGACCTGGTGGTGGCCACCGGCTCGCAGGCCAACGTGCGCGCCGCGTACGCAAGCGGCACGCCGGCCTTCGGCGTGGGTGCGGGCAACGTGGCCAGCATCGTCGACGAGACCGCGGACACCGCTCTGGCGGCCGATCGCATCGTGCTGTCGAAGACCTTCGACAACGCGACCAGCTGCTCGTCCGAGAACAGCCTGATCGTCGTCGATGCGGTGCGTGGGCCCCTGATCGCCGCCCTCGAGGCGCGCGGCGCGGTGATGCTCGATGCGGCGCAGAAGAAGACCCTGCAATCATTGATGTGGCCCGAGGGCAAGCTCTCGGCCGCAGTCATCGGCAAGTCGGCACGCGAGATCGCCGAGCGCGCGGCAGCGCAGGACGCCGCGGGCCGCGCCGGCTGGCTCGCGATCGCCGAGCGCCAACCGCGCATCCTCATGGTGCCCGAGGACGGCGTAGGCCACGAACATCCGTACTCGGGGGAGAAGCTGAGCCCCGTGCTCGCCGTCTATGCCGCGAAGGACTTCGACGAGGCCGCTGCCATCGTCGATCGCATCTACGCCTACGAGGGCGCGGGCCATTCGGTGGGGCTGCACAGCGCCGAGCCGGAGCGCGCGATGCGCCTGGGCCTGACGCTGAAGGTGTCCCGGGTGATCGTCGACCAGGCGCATTGCATTGCCACCGGCGGCAGCTTCAACAACGGGCTGCCCTTCTCGCTGTCGATGGGGTGCGGCACCTGGGGCAAGAACAACTTCTCCGACAACATGAACTACCGGCACTTCCTGAACATCACGCGCGTGTCGCGGCCGATCCCCGAGCGCGTGCCGAGCCAGGAGGAGATCTTCGGCGAGTTCTTCGCCAGGCACGGTGCCGAGTGAACGCCTCGACTGTTCGTGCCCTGATCGAGGAGCAGGCTGCGCGCCGGCCCGAGGCGATCTACGCGTTGTCCACCGAGGGCGGCGCGCCACTGCACTACGCCGAGCTGGCGCAAGGATGCCGCAGCGTCGCGGCGGTGCTGCGCCAGCATGGCGCCAAGCCGGGCGACACCGTGTCGCTCGTCATGCCCAATGGCCTGCAGACCCTGCGCGTGCTGCTGGGTGCGATGCATGCCGGCATGTGCGTGAACCCCGTCAACCTGCTGTCGCAGCCCGAGCAGATGCGCTATGTGCTCGCGCATTCCGACTGCCGCCTGGTGTGCGTCTCGCCCGAGTGGGAAGAACGCGTGCGCGCCATGCTGCAGGACATCGGGCGGCCGGTGTCGCTGATGGTGGTCGATCCCGAGGCCGCGGCCCTGCCGGGCGAGGCCGAGGCGCCCGCCAGCGGCGCGATCGGCGAAGAGACCGCCCCTGCGCCGGAAGACATCGCCCTGCTGATGTACACCTCCGGCACCACCGGCATGCCCAAGGGCGTGATGCTGAGCCAGCGCAACCTCGCGGCCAATGCGCAAGCCATCAGCGTCGAACATGGGCTGGGCCCGGCCGATCGCGTGCTCGCGGTGCTGCCGCTCTATCACATCAACGCCTTCGCTGTGACCATGCTGGCGCCGCTTGCGCACGGCGGCAGTCTGGCGATGCCGCCGAAGTTCTCGGCCGGCCGCTTCTGGGAACAGGTCGCGCAGGCCCGGTGCAGCTGGATCAACGTGGTGCCGACCATGATCTCCTACCTGCTCGAAGGCCCCCAGCCACCGGCAGCGCAGACCGCGGGCATCCGCTTCTGCCGCTCGGCCTCGGCCGCGCTGCCGCCCGAGCACCACCGCGCCTTCGAGCGGATGTTCGGCATCGGCATCGTCGAGACCATGGGCCTGACCGAGACCGCGGCGCCCTCCTTCTCCAACCCCATGGACCCTGCGAAGCGCAAGCTCGGCTCGGTGGGCCGCGCCTCCGGGTGCGAGGCGCGGGTAATCGATCAGCAGCTCGCCGAAGTGCCCGACGGCACCACCGGCGAGCTCGCGATCCGCGGGCCCAACGTGATGGTCGGATACTACAAGAACGACGAGGCCACGCGTGCCAGCTTCACCCCTGATGGATGGCTGCGCACCGGCGACCTCGGGCACCGCGATGCCGACGGCTTCTTCTTCGTCACCGGCCGCATCAAGGAGCTGATCATCAAGGGCGGCGAGAACATCGCGCCGCGCGAGATCGACGAGGCGCTGCTCGCGCATCCCGCGGTGCGCGACGCGGCTGCGGTGGGCGTGCCCGACCGCCACTACGGCCAGGAGATCGGCGTCTGCGTGATCCTGCGCGAGGGCAGCGCCTGCACCGAGGAGGAGCTGCGCGCGTACTGCGCGGGTGCGCTCGGGCGCTACAAGGCGCCGGGGCACTACCGCTTCGTCGAGGAACTGCCGCGCGGGCCTTCGGGCAAGGTCCAGCGGCTCAAGCTGCTGCCGCTTTTCGAGTAGGGCACACCCTAGCTGGGGTAGGTCTCCGGGAAGTGGTGCTGCTCGATCAGGTGCATGGCCCAGGCACGGATTCGGTATCGCCACCTTATCCAAGGTTCGCTTGCATCCGCAAGTTCGCGCAAGGAGCGATTGTCTTGTTGCGATATGGTGATGCCCACTTCTGCCCATTCGTTCAGAGGTTCGAAGTCGAAGCGGCCTTCTCGCTTTCTGATCGTGAGCCTGCCGATTGGCTTCCATTCATCTTTGGGATTGAAGTCGAGCGACACCACGAGATAGCTCACCACATCATCGTCGTGAGCTTCACGTTCCAGAAGCATGTGCGTGGTCAATCCCATGGTAGATCTACCAGTTGTTTCCGAAGACGTCTCGATTCCTAAACACCACGTTTGGATGGTAAAGATCCTTCTCCCTATTTTGTTGCTCGCGCAATACGCGCGTATGGCTTTGCTTCTGTACTGCTAGTGCCTCCTTCGAAGGAAGATGACGAGCAGAGTTGCACAAACTGGCCTCGGCCATCTCATGCCGGTAGAACGCAATGTCCCATCGGCTTTCTTCACCGCGCTTCAGTCGTGCAATCATGTCTCTGTTGGGCGCATCAAACGGATCGGTATCGAAATCCGCTCCTTGAATCTCCGCCAACCACCGCAAGTGGGCTTCGATAGCTGGAATCCCCAGGTACTCAGCAAGCCCAAACGGGTCCTTCTTCGTCAGTGGATTGCCACTCACGTAGAGGAATGGATTCGCGCCACCAGCCCAGCCAATCGGATCGGCCTGCGTATACCGCCCACAACTCGGGCAATAACTGCGGAAGTAGTTGTAGTGAAGTCGGGATTCTGTATCGAAGTACTGCCCTTGATTTCGCAGGTTGAAGACGATCTCTGAGATACCTGTCGTACCCGGATCCGGCGTGATGTCCAGGTTGGCGAAGCGGTACTTGGCAAGCGTCGGCTTCTCGTCTCCAAAGGCCGAGTAGGCCAACTGCCACACCACCTGCCCGTTGGCGTTGGTCAGTCGCCGGGGTGTGTTGACGTTGTCGCTGTGCACCGCATGGAGCTGGCCGTCGATCACCGCTGCAACAGGCATCGGGCCGTTGGCCGTTGGCAGATAGATGTACTGGGTGCTCCCGGCGCTGTTGGCGCCTCCGGTGCCGGTCTCCGAAAGCAGGTTTCCCTGCTCGTCGTGCATATAGGCGGTACCGAGCTTCTCCGCATCGGCAACGCCCGGGCTCCAGAGTCGCGTGAAAAAATCCTTGGGGCTGTCCGCAATACCCGCGGATGTCGTGGTACCCGGTGGGGCTGCGCTGGATGGCGGTGCAGCGTTGAGTGCGCCCGTCAACGCGAAGGTGGCGAGGACCACCGCGGCGATGCACCAAAGGTGACGCGTCGGGAACGGCGCAGATGATTCGTGCCTCGTCGGCGCTCGGCGGCGCGGGACAGGTCCCCGCGTGACTTTGCGCGTGGACGCGGGGCGAGGGAATTCCAACGACGACTTGCGGTTTTCGCCCAAGCCGATGAGAGATGGGACGCGCGCGATCAGCGCCGACAGCGGCGCGAGCCACGATTGGGATTTCATGTGTGACAGCTCTCCTGGAATGCCTGCTTTTGTTCTTGGCTCCCCTCCAGGCGTGAGGGGCGGCGCGAATATACAGCGTGCGGGAGAGGAGACTGACGGCCTCGTCGTCCAGATTGAAAAAGCCTGCGCGGATGTATTCCAGTGTGTCCGCAGCCTTCGCGATTACATGGGGGTTCAAAAATTCAGGCCGGTCGAAACATCGTCGATACATGCGCGCGCTGCAATAGCGGCACCCGCTCGAAAGGCGGGAACGACGATCCCCCGACCGATTCGACATCCACCCAAGCCACTTGAAGGAACTGACATGAACACCACCTCGAAGATCATTGCCGCAGCCGCTTTCTCGCTCTTCGCCGCTGCCGGCGCGCAGGCCGAGGCCTACCACGGCGTGCATGCGCCGGTCTCGGCCAACAGCCGTGCCGACGTGCGCGCGCAGGCCGTTGTCGCTGCCCGCAGCGAGAACCCGTACGCGGAAGGCATCTCGTCGCGCGTCGCGCCTGTCCTGACCGCATCGACCGACCGCGGCAGCGTGCGCAGCGAGGCCGTCGCCGCTGCACACAGCGCCAACCCCTACGCCGAAGGCTATGGCCAGGGCGTGTCGCGGGTGATGGGCGGCATCGACCGTGCCACGGTCCGCGCCCAGGCGCATGCAACGGCCCGCGGCGCACAGTTGCCGCTGTAGTCGCAGACGCACGATCCGCTCACGCGCTCTCTCGGGAGACCGCGAGAGCGGGCCCATGCACAGCCGGCATGGCGCCTGCGGCGGCGCATGGACGACGCGCTTTCTGCTCAGCCCGCCGGGTGCGCCGCCAGATAGTCGACCAGCGCCCGAACCGCCGGCAGCATGCCGCGCCGGGACGGGAAGACGGCCTGGATCGCGCTCTCGGTGCAGCCCCATTCAGGCAGCACGCGGACCAGGCGGCCATCGCGCAGCTCCTCGCGGCACAGGATGTCCGGCAGCAGCACCACGCCCAACCCCTCGAGCGCTGCGCGCTTGAGCGCGAACATGTCGCCGCAGACCAGCCGTGGCGCATGCACGAATTCCGCCGCTTCGGCATCGCGCCGCAGCAGCCACGCATGGCGCTCGCTCTCGGCAGGAAGCGATAGCGTCGGCCATGCCCCGAGGCCAGGCACGTCCACCGGCATGCCCCGCTCGCGCAGCAGCTCGGGGCTGGCCATCAGCACGTCGTGCGTGCGGCCGAGCGGACGCACCACCAGGCTCGAATCATCGAACGGCGGGCGGCGCACGCGCAGCACCACATCCATCGGCTCCTCCAGCGGGTCGATGCGGCGGTTGCTCACCGTGAGCAGCAGCCGCACCCGGGGATGCGCCTTCATGAAGGCCGGCAACAACGGCGTCAGCCAGAACTGCGCGAGCGTGAGAGGGCAGCTCACGCGCAGCACGCCCTGCGGCTGCGCCACCGCCTCCTGGATCAGCTCATGCGCCGACTCGCCCAGCGTCACGATCGCCTGGCAGCGCTCGTAGAAGCGCTCGCCCACCGAGGTGAGCACCAGCCGGCGCGAGCTGCGCTGCAGCAGCCGCACGCCCAGGCGCTCCTCCAGCAGCGTGATGCGCCGGCTCAGGCGCGACTTGGGCACGCCCAGCTGCCGGCTCGCGGCCGAGAAGCCCTGGTGCTCGACCACCTTGGCGAAGAACACCAGGTCGTTGAGGTCTTCCATGTCTTCGGTGTCTCCTTGTGCTCGCGATGATCGCCGGGCACGGCGTTCTGCCGCTGGAACGTTGCGTTCTTCGCGGCCCGATTGTGTGCGCACCGTTCCATCCACATCATCGAAGGCATCGAATTCGATGGAGACAAAGGATGAAGCTGGCCGCCTTTCGCCACCACGGCACGCCGAAGTACGGCGTGGTCGAGGGGGAAGAAGTCGTCGACGTATCGGACCTGCCTGGCGCGCCGGCGGGCCTGCGCGAACTGCTGGAGCGCAGCGCCGAAGGTCTCGCCTGGGTGCGGCAGGCCGCGCGCCATGGCCCGCGGCTGCCGCTGGCGCAGGT
>NZ_LMTS01000098.1:28793-42205 GCF_001541225.1 Variovorax sp. WDL1
CGTGCCGGCGCCGCGCAAGTTCCTGGGCCTGGGCGGCAACTACGCATCGCACCTCGAGGAAGCAGCCAGGCTCGGACTCGTGCGTCCTGCGGGCCAGGTCTGGTTCAACAAGCAGGTCTCGTGCGTCGCCGGTCCGTACGACCCGGTGCACAAGCCCCGCATCTCCGATCAGTTCGATTACGAAGGCGAGCTGGGCGTGGTGATCGGGCAACGCTGCCGCCATGTGCGCGCCGACGAGGCCGACGCGGTCATCGCCGGCTACGTGGTGGTCAACGACATGAGCGTGCGCGACTGGCAGCTGCGCGCACCCACCCACACGCTGGGCAAGTCCTTCGACACCCACGGCCCTTTCGGCCCCTGGCTGGTCACGCGCGACGAGATCGCCGACCCCCATGCGCTGCGCCTGCGCACCTGGGTGAACGGCGAACTGCGGCAGGACGCCAATACCGGCGAGATGCTCCATCGCATCGGCGAAATGATCGCCGAGCTCACGACCGCCTTCACGCTGGAGCCGGGCGACGTCCTGTCCACCGGCAGTCCGGCCGGCAGCGGCGCGCTGATGTCGCCGCAGCGCTACCTGCGCACCGGTGACGTGGTGCGCGTGGAGATCGAATCGATCGGTGCGATCGAGAACCGCGTTGTTGACGAACCCGCTGGAGACAAGACATGAACGCCCCGAGACGGCTGCCCGATGCGCGGGCCATGCCCGTGCGCCCCGTGAAGCTGGCCCACGTGGTGCTGCGCGTGTCGCAGCTCGAACGCTCGCGCGCCTGGTACCTGAAGGTGCTGGAAGCGAGGACGGCCTTCGAGAACGAGATGGTGTGCTTCCTGACCTACGACGAGGAGCATCACCGCATCGGCCTGATCACGCGGCCCGGCCTCGGGCATGCGGGCGATGCGCACACCGGACTGGAGCACATCGCCTTCACCTACGCCTCGCTCGGCGATCTGCTGGCGACCTACCGGCGGCTGCAGGCGCACGACATCCAGCCCTACTGGACCATCAACCATGGCCCTACGATCTCGCTCTACTACAAGGACCCCGACGGCCATCGCCTGGAGCTGCAGTACGACGTGTTCGAGCGCGCCGAGGAGCTGGAAGCCTTCTTCGCGGGCGGGGCCTACGCGCAGAACTTCATGGGGGTCGTGTTCGATCCCGAGGAGATGATCGCCCGCTTCGAAGCCGGCGAGCCCCTGTCCGGGATCACGGCCCGGCGCCCGCTGCGCGAGAGCGAGACGCCCTGGACGATGTTCGTGCCCTGAACGCGCATCGTCCCCCTGCAGCTTCGCCGAGGTCTCCCGACCAGCCTCCGCGCAGGCCCCGGGCGCCTGCCCTACATCTTCGAGTCGATGATGTTGAGCTGCTCGCCCAGGGACCGGTAGAGCTGGTATTGCTTGCGCACGAAGTCGCGCGTCTCCTCCGGCGGGCGCACGAAGGGAAGCGAGCCGGTCTGCTCGGTTGCGGCGATCCAGGCCGGGTCCGCGGCAATGGTCTTGAGCGCGCCCGCCAGCCGGTCGCGTACATCGGCCGGCAGCTTCGGCGGGCCGAAGACCGCGCTCCAGCCCACGATGCCCTCCATCTCGGCATAGCCCAGCTCGCGCGCGGTCGGCACCTCGGGCATGGAGGCCATGCGCTCCGCGCTGGTGACCATCAGCGCCCTCAGCGCGCCGCTCTTGATCAGCGAGATGAAGGACCCCAGGCTGCCGCAGGCGAACTCGGTCTGGCCGGCGACCAGCGACATCGAGGCCTCGCCGGTGCCCTTGTACGGGATCTGGGTCGGCGTCTGGTCGGTGAGCTTGAGTATCCTGAACAGCTGCCGCGGCCCCATGTCGTTGGTGGTGAGCACCCCCGCGGTGCCGAAGTTCATGCTCTTGCCCTTGGTGCGCATGGCGCCGACCAGGTCCTCGAAGGTCTTGTAGGGCGACTTGGCGTTGACGATGCAGCCGTAGGGGTTGAGCTCCAGGGTGCCGATGAAGGTGTAGTCGTCCCACTTGTACTTGGTCGTGGACGGCATGATGGCCGGCAGGATGGCCTGGGAGCCGGTGCGCGCCAGGAGCAGGGTGTAGCCGTCGGGCGGCGCCGCGATGACCTGGGCCGATCCGATCACGCCGCTGGCGCCGGTCTTGTTCATGACCACCACGGCCTGCCCCAGCGCGCGCTGTGCGGCGGCCGCGAAATTGCGCGCCGCCAGGTCGGCATCGCCGCCTGCGCTGTAGGGCGCGATGACGGTGATCGGACGGTTCGGATAGGGGTCCTGCGCGAGGGCCGGGGTGCCCCCGAGCAGCAGTGCCGCCGCCGCCGTGGCGGTGCCGACGCCCTGGATGATTCGTGAAGTGAAGCGCATGCCTGTGTCTCCTTTGTCGTTGGAAATCCTGATGACGGCCGGTGGCGGGATCAGCCGCCGGCCTCGTAGCGCGTGCGCTGCTCGCGCAGCACCATCACGCAGTCCACGGCCACCGGCCCGTCGGGGCCGACCAGCACCGGGTTGAGGTCGAGCTCGGCCAGCCGCTGCTGCATCGCCGCGGCCCAGCGCGACAGGCCCGCGAGCATCTGCGCGATGGCGTTGCGATCGACCGCCGTCTGGCCGCGCACGCCATCGAGCAACGCGCCCATGCGCAGTTCGCCCAGCATCTGCAGCGCCTCGGGCTCGTCGAAGGGGGCACGGCGGAAGGCGACGTCCTTGAGCACTTCCACCAGCACGCCGCCGGTGCCGACCATCACCACCATGCCGAACACGGGATCGCGCTGCACGCCGACCACCAACTCGACGTGGCCCTGCGCCATGCCCTGGACCACTACGCCGTGCAGCCGCGCCGCCGGCTCTGCCGCGGCGGCACGCTGCATCAAGGTGGCGAAGCCCCTGCGCACGGCCGCCTCGTCGTCGAGCTTGAGCAGCACGCCGCCGACCTCGGTCTTGTGGGTGATGTCGGGCGATTCGATCTTCAGCGCCACGGGGCCGCGCGCGGCGCGCCACAGCGCGACGGCCTGGTCCTCGTCATGCGCCAGGGCCACCGGGGCCATGGGCACGCCGGCCGCGCGCAGCCACTCGGTGGCCTGCACGGTCGGCTGCACGCCGTCTCGCACTTCCGCGGGCAGCGCCGGCATCCCGGCCGGCCGGAGGGCCTGCCGGCCGGCGGCGCGCTGCCGGAAGGCGTGCCAGCGCGCCAGCGCAGCGGCCGCCTCCACCGCGCGTTCGCCGGCGGTGTAGACCGCGATGCCCAGCGCGCGCAGCCGCTCCAACGCTTCCTGCGGCGCCGCCACCCAGCAGACGAAGAAAGGCTTGGAGGTGCGGTCCTGGATTTCGCCGAAGATGCGCACCAGCACGTCGACGTGGGCGGTCATCAGCTGCAGCCACACGATGCCGACGTGCACGCCCGGATCGTCCATCAGCGCCACCACGGATTCACGCAGCAGCTCGGGCCGCGCCACGAACTGGCCGGTCACGTCGACCGGATTGCCCATCGCGCCGAAGGCCGGCATCACCTCGGCCAGGCGCGACCGCGTGGCCGGTGCGAGCTCGGGGACGGCAAGCCCCATTTCCTCGGCGCGGTCCGCCATCATCACGCCGGCGCCGCCCGACTGGGTGGCGATGCCGAGGCCGTTGCCGGCGGCGGTGCGCGGCTGGCTCAGCGCTTCGAGCATGTCTAGCATCTGCTCCTCGTTGCGCGCGCGCAGCACGCCGTACTGGCGGATCACCGCGTCGAACACCGCGTCTTCGACCGCCAGCGCGCCGGTGTGGGAGGCGGCGGCGCGCGCGCCCGAAGCCATCCTCCCGACCTTGGTGAGCACCAGCGGCTTGCCCAGCTCATGGCAGCGCTGCGCCAGGCGGACCAGGGAGTCGCCATCCTCCAGGCCCTCGAGGTAGCCGGCGGCAACGCGGATGCGCGGGTCCTCGACGACGCTCGCCATCAGCTCGCTGAAGCCGAGGTCGGCCTCGTTGCCCGTGTTGATGAAGTAGCCCAGCCCGAGGCCTCGCTGCCGCACCAGGGCCGCAATGGCGGTGCCGAAGGCGCCCGACTGTGTGACGAAGGCGATCGGCCCCGGGCCGGTCTCGCCGTCGGCGTACTGGCTGAAGGTGGCGTAGACCTTGTCGAAGGCGTTGATGAAGCCCAGGCAGTTGGGCCCGCACAGCACCACGCCGCATTCGCGCGCGCGCTGCGCCAGCGAATCCTCCATCGCGCGGCCCGCGGCGCCCATCTCGCCGAAGCCGGAGCTGAAGATCACCGCGGCGCGGATGCCCCGCCGCCCCAGCGCCTCGACGGCGCCGAGCACCTCGGCGGCCGGTACCGCCACGATCGCCAGGTCTGCCGCCTCGGGCAGGCTCTCGATGTCCGGATAACAGGGCATGCCCGCGATCTCGCGGTTCTTGGGGTTGACCGGCAGGATGCGGCCGGTATAGCCCTTGTCGAGCAGGTGCTTGAGCGGGCGGCCGTTGATCTTGCCGAAGTCCGCCGAGGCGCCGATCACGGCAATCGATCGCGGGCTGATCAGGCGCTTGACGACCTCGGCGCGGTCCAGGTTCGAAAGGGTCATGGCTGAAGATCGGTCGGTTGGTGTTCAGTGGGTGCCGGCTGGCGTCAGTTGGAAAAGGCGGAAATGCCCGTCTGGGCCCGGCCCAGCACCAGCGCGTGGATGTCGTGCGTGCCCTCGAGGGTGTTGACGGTCTCGAGGTTGAGCACGTGGCGGATCACGTGGTATTCGTCGGAGATGCCGTTGCCGCCGTGCACGTCGCGCGCCGCGCGCGCGATATCCAGCGCCTTGCCCGCGCAATTGCGCTTGAGCAGCGACACCATCTCCGGGCTGGCACGGCCCTGGTCGCGCAGCCGGCTCAGGTGCAGGCAGGCGTGCAGGCCGAGCACGATCTCGGTCTGCATGTCGGCCAGCTTCTTCTGCACCAGCTGGTTGGCCGCCAGCGGCCGGCCGAACTGCTTGCGGTCCAGCGCGTACTGCCGGGCCGCATGCCAGCAGAACTCGGCCGCGCCCAGCGCGCCCCAGCAGATGCCGAAGCGCGCGTTGTTGAGGCAGGCGAAGGGGGCGCCGATGCCGCTGGCGCCGGGCAGGCGCTGCGACTCGGGCACGAAGACCTCGTCCATCATGATCTGGCCGGTGGGCGATGCGCGCACCGAGAACTTGCCCTCGATCTTGCTGGTGGCGAGGCCCTTCATGCCGCGCTCGAGGATGAAGCCGCCGACGCGGCCGTCGTCGTCCTTGGCCCACACGACCATCAGGTCCGCGATCGGCGCATGCGTGATCCAGGTCTTGGTGCCCGACAGGAGATAGCCGCCGTCGACCTTGCGCGCACGGCTGTTCATGCTGCCGGGGTCGGAGCCGTGGTCCGGCTCCGTGAGGCCGAAGCAGCCCAGCTTGTCCGCACGCGCCATGGCCGGCAGGTAGCGCTCGCGCTGCTCCTGGCTGCCGAACAGGTAGATCGGCGTCATGCTGAGCGTGGTCTGCACGCCGAGCGCAGAACGGAAGCAGGTGTCGACCCGCTCGAACTCGCGCGCGATCAGCCCGTAGCCCACATAGCTGATGCCGGCGCAGCCGAAGCCCTCGATGGTCGCGCCGAGGAAGCCGAGCTCGGCCATCTCGCGCATCACGCCGATGTCGAAGGTCTCGTGCCGGTGCGCCTCGCGGATGCGCGGCATCAGCTGCCCCTGCGCATAGTCGCGCGCGGCGTCGCGGATCATGATTTCCTCGGGCGTCAGCAGGTCGTCGAAGCGCAGCGCATCCTTCCAGTCGAAGGGCACGTCGCGCATGGCCGCCTTGCGCAAGGTCTGGGCGTCGGGGATGTCGTGCGCCATGTTCAGTGCCCGCCAGCGGCGCCTTCGCGCAAAGGCCGGAAGCGCGGGATGCCGGCCTCCTCGCCGATGACCTGGAAATGCGCCTCGACGCGCATGCCGACGCGCACCTGGCCGGGCGCGCAATCGGTGAGCTGGCCGTACATGCGCGCGCCGTCGTCCAGGTCGATCAGGCACATCACGACGGGCAGCTCGGCTTCCCAGCCGGGATAGTTCATCGCGACCGAGCGCGACACGGTGTGCGAGTAGACGGTGCCGAAGGGCCGCGCCTCGGTCCAGTCGAGCTCGCGGCTGCCGCATTCGATGCACCACGGCTTGGGATGGAAGTTGAAGGTCGCGCAGCGCCGGCACTTCTGCAGCATGAGCCGGCCCTCTTTGGCGCCGGCCCAGAACGGCCGGGTGAGGTCGGTGATGGTGGGCTGCGGCTTGTCCGCGTAGAGGTCGGCCATGTTCAGGGCTCCGTTCCGAGAATGAGGGAAATGCAGCTGCGGCCGGGGCGGCCGTAGGGAATGCCGCCGAAGCCGCAGGCGATGCCGATGCGGGCGTCGCGCACCTGCCGGTCGCCGGCCTCGCCGCGCAGTTGCGTGACCGCCTCGACCAGCGGCATGAACCCGCCGATGGCGCCGCCGGGCTGGCCGCCCGAGAGCTGGCCGCCGTCGGTGGACATCGGGAAGTCGCCATCGAAGCGCAGGTCGTGCTCCTCGACGAAGCGGCCGCCCTCCCCCTTGCGGCAGAAGCCGTGGTCCTCGATGGTCATCATCGCGATGAAGGGGTAGTCGTCGTAGGGCTGGAGGAAGTCGATGTCCTCGTGCCGCACGCCGGCACGCTGCATGGCGAGCGGCGCGGCCACCGCATAGCCGGTGGTCGTGATGTCCGGCAGCGCGCGCGAGCCGTGGTAGTAGTTGTTCGCCTCGCCGGCGCCGAGCAGGTAGACCGGCCGGTCGGTGAGCGTGCGGGCGGTCTCGGCCGAGGTCACGATGTAGGCGAGGCCGCCGTTGACGATGGGCACGCAGTCCAGCAGGCGGATCGGATCGGACAGCACGCGCGACTTCATGTAGTCGTCCAGCGTGAAGGGCTGGCGATAGATCGCGCCGGGATGCAGCGATGCGTGGAAGCGGTTGGTCACCGCGATCTTGCCGAGCTGCTCGTCCTTCAGCGCGTACTGGTGCTGGTAGCGCGTCTGCACCAGCGCGAACTGCGCGCTCGCCCCCATCACGCCGAAGGGCCCCTGGAAGTCCCAGTAGACGCCGCGCGTGCGCTCCGGCGACAGCGGCAGGCCGGGCGCCAGCGACGGTATGTTGAGCGGCGTGTCGGCGCCGACCACCAGCACCCGGTCGACGATGCCGGCGCGGATCATCGCGGCCGCGCGGATCAGCAGCGACGCCGCCGATGCACCGCCCTGGTCGCCGCGCAGCAGCACCTGCGGGCTGATGCCCAGGTTCTCGGCCGTGGCGGCCGACCAGTTGACGGTGTGGGCGACCTCGGCATGCGAGACGCCGAGGCCCTGGCCATCGAAGTCGTTCTTGGACATGCCGGCCTTCTGCAGCGCGAGGTCGGCCGCCCAGGCGATGTATTCGTCCACGGTAAGCACCGGCTCGCCCGGCTTGGCCCGGCTGTAGGGCGTTCGCCCGTAGCCGACGATCGCAACGTCTGCACCCATGAAGTCTTTCCTTTGTCGGTCAGTGAGGTCAGTGAAATTCGGCGGCGAGCGGCTCAGCGCCCGGCGAAGCGGGGCGCGCGGCGCTCGGAGAAGGCCTGCATGCCTTCCTTCTGGTCGCTGCTGTCGAACAGCAGTTCGAAGGCGCGGCGCTCCAGCAGCAGCCCGGCCGAGAGCGGCGCATCCTCGCCGGCCAGCGCGACCTCCTTGAGCAGCCGCAGCGCCATCGGCGGTCGCGTGGCGATCAGTGCGGCGAGCTCGAGCGCACGCGCTTCGAGCACCTCGTCGTCGACGACTTCGCTGACCATGCCCATGGCCAGCGCCTCGTCGGCGCCCACGGCCTCGCCGGTGAGCATGAGCTTCATCGCGCGGTACTTGCCGAGCGCCTTCATCAGGCGCTGGGTCGCACCGCCGCCGGGCATGATGCCGACCGTCACCTCGGGCTGGCCGAATCGGGCGCTGCGTGCGGCCACGATCACATCGGCATGCAGCGCGAGCTCGCAGCCACCGCCCAGCGCAGGTCCGGCCACGGCCGCGACCAGCGGCTTGGAGAACTCGGCGACGGGCTTCCAATAGCGCGGCACCGCCAGGCGCCAGACCTCGCTGGCGCCGAGCGCGGCGATCTCCTTGATGTCCGCGCCGGCGGCGAAGCACTGGCTGCCGCCGCACAGCAGGACGCAGCGCACGCTCTCGTCCTGCTCCAGCTGCGTGAAGGCCTCGGCCAGCGCGCGGCGCAGCGCCTGGTTCAACGCGTTGCGCGCTTCGGGGCGGTTCAGCCTCAGGCGCGCCACGCCGTCGAGCGGGCGGTCCATCAGCACGGTGGCTGCGGCCTCTGTCATGCGCTTGTCTCCTTGGGTATGCAGCGCATTGTCCAGACGGTCAGGTCATTCGGCTACTTTCATTGCCGAATTGCGAATATTCAAATTCCAAATACCATCGCGACCCATGAACCTTCGCTCGCTGGACCTCAACCTCCTGCTGATCTTCGACGCCGTCTACAAGGACCGCAGCATCTCCAAGGCCGCGCGCACGCTGCACCTTTCGCAGCCGACCGTGAGCAACGCGCTGGGCCGGCTGCGCGACCGGCTGGGGGATCCGCTGTTCGAGCGCAGCGGCCAGGGCATGGTGCCGACCTCGCGCGCCAAGACCCTGGCCGAGCCGATCCGCCAGGCGCTGGACGCACTGGAGCGCGGCCTGCGCGGGGACGGCGACTTCGACTTCGCGCACTCGGACCGTGAGTTCGTGGTCGCGGTGGAGGACTACGGCGAAACCATCATCCTGCCGCGCTTCGTGGACTGGCTGGCCAAGGTGGCGCCGCGCATCCGCATCAGGATCCGCCCCGAGCCGAGCGCGCAGCTCAAGGGCGAGCTGCGCGACGGCGCCGTGGACCTGGCCCTGGACTACTTCGTGCCGCAGGAGCCGGCCTACCGCAACAAGTGCGTGCTGACCGAGACGCTGCTGAGCCTGTCGCGGCGAGACCACCCGGAGATCGGCGAGAAGCTCGGCCTGGAGACCTTCCTCGGACTGCGCCACGTCGTCCTCGCGCCGCGCACCAACGCCATGCCCATGATCGACCTGGCACTGTCTAAGCGCGGCCTCGCACGCAAGATCGCGGTGACCGTCCCGCACTTTTTATCGATGCCGGTGATGGTGCAGACCTCCGACATGATCTGCACGCTGCCGCGACGCATGGCGCATCTGTACGCCGATCACTTCCGCCTCAAGGCGCACGCGGTGCCGCTGCGCATGCCCAGCTTTCCCGTCTACCTCATCTGGCACGAGGCGGCCGAGCACGATGCCAGCCACCAGTGGTTTCGCAACCACCTGATGGATTTCTGCGAGCGGCTGTGAGGCTCTCGCCCACCATGCCTCAGAGGAGCCCCGCCATCCTCCCCGCTGCCTCCTTCAACGCCCCGATCCTCTCGATCGCACCCTCCATCGTCATCCGCGCGGTCGGCGCGTGCACCGCAATGGCCGCGCGCTGCTTGCCCGCCGCATCGAACACCGGCACCGCCACCGCCACCAGGCCGGCGATGAACTCCTCCCGATCGGTCGAGTAGCCCCGTTTGGCGATCGCCTCGCACTCGGCGCGCAGTTGCTCCGCATCGGTGATCGTGTTGGCCGTCATTCGCGCCAGCGTGACCTGCCCGATCACCGCGTCGCGCTCCTTCTTCTCCATCTGCGCGAGGAACAGCTTGCCGCTCGCCGTGCAATGCAGCGGCACATGCGAGCCCACGTCCAGCGTCAGCCGCAGCGGCCATTGCGCCTCGACACGGTCGAGATACAGCACCTGCACGCCATCCAGCGTCGTGAAGTTGCAGGTCTCGCCGACCTGGCGCACCAGCTCCGACAGCACCTCGTGCCGCAGACCGCGCACCACGCCGTGGTTCAGCGTGTCGAAGGCCAGTTGCCGCAGTGCAGGCCCGACGCTGAACATGCGCTCGTCCACATCGCGCGCCAGGTAGCCGGTCGCCAGCAGCTGCGCGCAGATGCGGTGCGCCGTGCCCTTGGGCAGTGACAGCTGCGCCGCCAGGTCGGCCAGCGACAACGCGCGACCTTCGTTGGCCAGCAACGCCAGCAGGCGCAGGCTGCGCTCGGCCGACGAGCCCGTCGCCGGCTCCTCGGCCTGCGGCGCGGGCGCCGACACGTGCGCCGCGGGGCGCTTCTTCGGGACAACAGCAGGTGCAGCGGCGGCGCTGCGCGCAGGACGCGTCATACGGGTAAACCTCTAAAGTGGAACGTTGCGTTCCGAAAATCCATCGCCTAGGATCGGCAACCGAAGCGATTGTTCCATTGCCGGAAGCCTTGAATGCCTGTTGAAGAAGAGTTCGATTACATCGTCGTGGGCGCCGGCTCGGCCGGCTGCGTGCTGGCCGGGCGGCTCAGCGAAGACCCGGCGACGCGGGTGCTGCTGCTGGAGGCGGGGCCGGCCGACAACTCGCTCTGGATCCACCTGCCCATCGGCTACGGCAAGACGATGTGGAGCTCTACCTACAACTGGCGCTTCGAGACCGACCCGGACCCGAACATGAACGGCCGCCGCATCTACTGGCCGCGCGGCAAGACGCTGGGCGGCTCCAGCTCGATCAACGGCCTGATCTACATCCGCGGCCAGCGCGAGGACTACGACCACTGGGCCGCGCTGGGCAACCCGGGCTGGGGCTATGACGACGTGCTGCCCTACTTCATCAAGTCCGAAGGCAACCAGCGCGGTGCGGACGCGTTCCACGGCGCGGACGGCCCGCTCAAGGTCTCGGACATCGGCGCGAAGCACGAGCTGATCGAGGCCTTCATCGAAGGCGCGCAGCAGATCGGCCCGCTCAGCGTCAAGCGCACCGGCGACTTCAATGGTGCGGAGCAAGCGGGCGCCGGCTACTACCAGCTCACCACCCACCAGGGCTGGCGCTGCAGCACCGCCAAGGCCTATCTGGGTCCGGCGAAGGGCCGCAGCAACCTGCGCATCGCGACCGAGGCGCTGGCCACCGGCCTGGTGTTCGAGGGCCGCCGCGCGGTCGGCGTGCGCTACACGCAAGGCGGCGCGGCGAAGACTGCACGCTGCCGCGCCGAGGTGCTGCTGTCCGCCGGCGCGATCCAGTCCCCGCAGCTGCTGCAGCTCTCGGGCATCGGCCCGCGCGCGCTGCTCGAGCAGCGCGGCGTGCCGCTGGTGCACGAGCTGCCGGGCGTGGGCGAGAACCTGCAGGACCATCTGCAGATCCGCCTCGGCTACGAGTGCACCAAGCCCATCACCACCAACGACCAGCTCAACTCCTGGATCGGCCAGGCCAGGATGGGCCTGGAATGGCTGATGCATCGCAGCGGCCCGCTGGCGGTGGGCATCAACCAGGGCGGCTGCTTCATGCGCGCGCAGACCGACGCGAACGGACAACCGGTGGCCGACACGCCCGACATCCAGTTCCACGTCGCCACGCTGTCGGCCGACATGGCGGGCGGCAAGGTGCACCCGTGGTCGGGCTTCACGCTGTCGATCTGCCAGCTGCGGCCGGAGTCGCGCGGCCATATCCGCATCCGCTCCCGCGATCCGGCCGAGCCGCCGGAGATGCAGCCCAACTACCTCGCCACCGAGCGGGACCGCGCGACCGCGGTGGCCGGCGTGAAGGCGGCGCGCGCCATCGCTGCCTCGCCGGCGATGCGGCCCTACGTCAGGCGAGAGGTCAAGCCGGGGCCCGACGCCAAGAGCGACGCCGACCTGCTCGAGTTCTGCCGCAACAACGGCGCCACCATCTTCCACCCGAGCGGCACCTGCCGCATGGGCAGCGACCGGATGGCCGTGGTCGATGCGCGCCTGCGCGTGCACGGCGTGGGCGGCCTGCGCGTGGTCGACTGCTCGGTCATGCCCACGCTGGTCTCGGGCAACACCAACGCGCCGGCCGTGATGATGGCCGAGAAGGCCGTCGACCTGATCCGCGAGGACGCCACCGCCCTCGCCCGCTGAGTTCCCTTCCCGGCCCTCGCAGAAAGGGCCTTCGCAACGACCTACTTCACTGGAGACAACGCATGAGTGCAACCGACGAGAAGGCGATTCGACGCGTAGTGGCATCGGCGCTGGTGGGCGCCAGCATCGAGTGGTACGACTTCTTCCTCTACGGGGTGGTCGCCGGCATCGTGTTCAACAAGCTCTACTTCCCGGGCAGCGACCCGGTGGTGTCGACGCTGCTGGCCTACACCACCTTCGCCGTGGGCTTCGTGACCCGGCCGCTGGGCGGCGTGATCTTCGGCCACTTCGGCGACAAGATCGGCCGCAAGAGCATGCTGATCCTCACGCTGATGATCATGGGCGTGGCCACCTTCCTGATCGGGCTGGTGCCGACCTATGCGCAGATCGGCATCGCCGCGCCCATCCTGCTGCTCCTGCTGCGCGTGGCGCAGGGCATCGGCCTGGGCGGCGAATGGGGCGGCGCCGTGCTGATGGCCTACGAATACGCGCCGAAGGAAAAGCGCGGCTTCTACGCCTCGCTGCCGCAGATCGGCCTGGCCATCGGGCTATGCCTGGCCTCGGGCGTGGTGGCGCTGCTGTCCTTCCTGCTGACCGACGAGCAGTTCATGGCCTGGGGCTGGCGCATCGCGTTCCTGATTTCGGGCGTGATGGTGGCGGTGGGCATGTACATCCGCCTGCACGTCCAGGAGACGCCGGAGTTCGCCGCGGTCAAGGCGCGCAACGCCGAGCTGCGCATTCCCTTCTTCGACATGCTCAAGCGCTACCCGGGCAATGTGCTCAAGGGCATGGGCGCGCGCTACATCGACGGCGTGTTCTTCAACATCTTCGGCGTGTTCTCCATCAACTACCTCACCAGCACGCTCAAGATCAGCCGCACCGAGGCGCTGCTGGGCGTGATGGCGGCGGCGGTGGTGATGATCTTCACCATTCCCTTCTTCGGGCGCATGTCCGACCGGCTGGGCAGGCCCAAGGTCTACATGTGGGGCTCGCTGATCACGGCCATCGCCGCGTTCCCCGGCTTCTGGCTGATGACGCACAGCGGCGGCAACGTGCTGCTGATCTGGCTCGCGATCATCGTGCCCTTCGGCATCCTCTATGCCTCGGTGTACGGGCCAGAGGCGGCGCTCTTCTGCGACCTCTTCGATGCGAAGGTGCGGTACACGGGGATTTCCTTCGTCTACCAGTTCTCGGGGATCTTCGCGTCCGGGATCACGCCGATCATCGCGACGGCGCTGCTGAAGTCGGGTGGGGGGGAGCCTTGGCAGATCTGCATGTACGTGCTGTTCGCAGGGGCGGTGTCGGCCTGGTGCGCCTGGTTGATCGGGAGGTCGGAGCGGGCGGGGCAAGTGGAGGGGCGGTCGTTCAGTGCTGGTGGGGCGGGGCGCTGAGGTATTGCTCTCTTTCCCTCCTGGGGGTTGGAGGTTCCATGGGCTCTGCTTGTACGGTGCGCCTTGTTTGAGGCAGGAGCCGGGGCGTCGTCCCGGCAGCCGAGTCACTTTC